>CAXSBL010000028.1:36457-48945 GCA_964235515.1 uncultured Bryocella sp. | reverse complement strand
TAAGGCACATGCGATAGAGCTAAGGCACATGCGATAGAGCTGCTTTGTCGTAGAGAATGAAGTGCCGATCTTCTATGTGTTGTCATCCTGAGCGTAGCGAAGGACCTGCTGTTTGGTCGAAGACTCGATATGAGCGTCGGTGCGAGATCACAGGCTAGCTTTACTGTTGTGCAGGTGCCGTCGGTACCGCAACAGAGCCCTCCGTCGGGGCAGTCGGTGCCGATGCACGGTAGAAGTACAGTCGAATCGTCTGTCCATCGTGGCCGCGAAATCCCGCCTGGGGTATCTGTGAAAGCACGGGACCTACAGGTGTTGTTGACACCGGTGGCGGTGACACGGTCGGCGGCAGCGCCTGCCCGCTCGCATCCACACCTGTGGGCGCGACACTCTCGGGTGCCGGCGTGGAAGGTATGCCGCCGATGCTGGCCACACGCAGTCCGAGCGCAATGGCCGCGTGGTTCGCTGCAGGGAAGCCCATGCCCACAAAGGAGGGCATCACAAACCCGGCAGCCGTCTCCGAAGCCGGGGAGCTGAGCAGCAGGTTCACCCGCGGTTGATCGATACCGGCGTCGGGAGGCGGCGTCTGCGCCAGCACAAAGTCGGAGGAGCCCGGCGCCTCGAGGTGTATCACGGTCCCCAGATCCAGCTGATCGCGGCGGAGATCCATCGTTGCCTGGTGGGTCGGTTCGCCGACCACGTTGGGGATGGTAACCTGCTGCGGCCCAAGACTCTCCACCACGCGTACCTGCCAGCCTTGCCGCACCTTGGAGCCTGCCGCGGGAGCTTGCGACAGGATGCGGCCGGCAGGAACGGTCGTCGAGTACATCTGCTTTTCGATGTTCAGATCCAGGCTGCCGCGCAACGCCGCATCGGACGCCTCGGCGACCGTAAGTCCGGAGAGCTCGGGAATGCGCACCTCACCCGCGTGCAGCGCCAGCCGCAGCGTGACACCCGCGGCAATAAACATGACCAGGATCATCGCCAGGATGCCCACGGTGACCTTCAGGGAACGAAACATAGAGAGCTTCAGAATACATGCGCTGCCGGTCAAGGCAGCGGCCAGGCTTTGGCGCGCCAAGCCTCGCCGCCAAGCCTATCCGCCAAGCCTCGAGCCTAGCTCGAGGCTCCCGGCCGGCCCCTAGCGGCGGTTGTCGGTAGCGGGCTCCGGGTGAATCAGCACGCGGGACACATGCGGGTGCTGCAACCGGAACTCGCTCTCCAGGTCCGTGATCACCTCGTGCACGCGCGACATTGGCAGGTCGTCGGGCAGGGTGCAGTGGCAGTTCACCTGCACGGTCAGCGCCGCACCGCCGTGACCACGGGTAAGTGTGATCTCGTGCACATCCAGGATGTCGGGAAAGGTCTCGGCGGTCTCGCGCAGCTGGCTTTCCAGATTCACGCTGGCACCTAGCAGGGCTGTCGGCGCAATCGTGATGGGTTCGCTTTCGATGTGGGTCAGCAGCGTCGCGATGCCGGGCACCTCGCGCCGGATCGACCCCTCCAGGTGCGTCACAAGCGTGTGCGCGTCGCGCAACAGCATCGTCTCAGGTACCTCCAGGTGCTGCTCTACCGCCAGCCGGCCCTCGCGGTCCTGCACACTGACGTCATGCACCGCCAGGTTGGCCTGTGCCGCAACCGCTCGAATCCGCTCAAAGACGCTCTCCCCCATGCTGGCCACCGGCACGGTACGGACTACCACATCAGCGCCCGGCAGGTGCCGTGTAACTGCCTCGGTGGCGGCAAAGGTCACCTGCTCCGCCCGTTGGAACGTCAGATTCCGCGGCAGCCCAAGCGTCAGATCGACGAAAATATCCGATCCCGACCGCCGCACCCGCATGCGCTCCGCCTTCACCACATCCGGAATGGCTTCGATCTCCGGCAGCACCGTCGTCCGCAGCTGCTCGCGCACCTCCGGAGGGGTTGCGTCGAGCAGGGAATCGAGCGTCCGGCGCGCCAGCCCTACCGTCACATACCCGATCACCCCCGTAACCAGTAGCGCCGCCACCGGGTCCGCCAACTCCAGGAAGGCGAGGTGAAACCGCTGGCCCAGGTAGCTGGCCATCAGTCCCAGCAACACCGCCGCCGACGACCAGATGTCTGTGCCGAAGTGAGCGGCGTCCGCCTGCAGCGCCTCGCTGCGCTCCTCCTCCGCCACACGCTGCAGGCTGCGCGAGCGCGTGCGGTCCACGGCAATCGAAAGCAGCAGAACGACAAACGGCCAGACCGAAAACCGCAGCGCCAGATGCTGCCGGTGCAGGATGCGCCCAATCGCCTCCCAGGCCACCCACACGGCCGAGGCGCTCATCAGCAGGATCTCTATCCCCGCAGAAACATTTTCCAGCTTGCCGTGACCATAATTGTGCTCAGCATCCGCGGGCAGATCGGAGACCCGCACGGTAAAGAGCGTGATGGCGGCGGCGACGAGGTCGATGCCGGAATGGGCTGCCTCGCTCAGCATTCCCAGCGATCCGGTGAGCACCCCCGTGATCAGCTTCAACAGCGTGATCCCGAACGCCGCCAGCACGGAACTCATCGCGGCAGAGCTCTTGGCGGTGCTGCGCCGCACATGGTCTGGCACGTCGTTTGGTGTGGTTGTGCGTGTTTGGGAGTGCATGGCGATCCGGCCGTCCGCGGCGAGCGAGCTTACAGCTTAACCGCATGATAGAGGCCCGCGGCGTGCAGCAGGTAACCGTCCCAGCCGGCCTGCGCAAATCCTGCTTCGGCCAGCATGCGCAGCATCTGGGGCGGCCGCGGAAAGCGCGCCACCGAAGCCGGCAGATACCGGTACGCCGCCCGATCGCCGGAAAGCGTTCCGCCCACCACCGGCAGAATCCGGTGAAAGTACAGGTTGTAGAGCACACCGTTGAGGCCGTCGGGCTGATTGCATTCCAGAATGCCAATCTGCCCTCCCGGACGCAACACCCGTGCGATCTCGCGCAGACCACCCGCATAGTTCGTCAAATTCCGAAATCCGAAGGCGGCGGTCACCAGGTCCAGACTCGCATCCGGAAAGGGCAGGTGCATCGCATCGCCTTCCACCCATTCGGCCTTCGCGGAAACGTACTTCTCCCGAGCCCGCGCCAGCATCTGCGGTGAAAAATCCAGTCCCGTCACCGGCTCGCCGGCAGCGGGACGGCCCTTCAGCAGAGCGGCCGTCATATCCCCCGTGCCGCAGCAAATATCCAGTACCCGCGCCTCCGGCCGGCGCAAAACCTCGGCAAACCGCTTCGACGCCTTATGCCACCAGTGCCGGTCAAGCCCAAAGGAGAGCAGGTGATTCAGCCGGTCATACGACGGTGCAATCGAATCAAACAACGAGCGAACGTGATCCGCCGCCTCGGACTCCGTAGCCTCCGCCGATGGCCGCGCTCCCGGATTGATCTGTACCCGGTCTTCTGAGGCCCGCTCGCTTGAGGTCCTGCCGTTTGGGGTTCCGTCGCTCACAGTTTCATCGCTCATCGCTCATACCTGCGCTCCGCCATCGAGCAGATCACTGCCGCGGCCCCCAGCAGCTCCGCCTCGGTCAAATCACGCACGACCACTGCGTCCCCGATGCCGCAGGGCAGCACAAAGGATCGCGTACCGCCCCGATTCTTCTTATCCCGGGCCGTAAGCCCCACCAGCTGCTCGGGCAGCGCGGTAAACGGCGGCAGCGGACCGTACGCCTGGATTACTTTGCTCATCCGCTCAGCATCCGCCTCGCCCACCAGCCCACGCCCCCTCGCGATGTGCAGCGCCGCTAGCATGCCCCAACCCACCGCTTCGCCGTGCAGCAACCGCGTATAGCCGGTAGCCGCCTCAATCGCATGCCCCAGCGTGTGCCCCAGGTTCAGGATCATGCGCAGACCGCCTTCGCGTTCATCCAGGCCGACCACCTCAGCCTTAACCCGGACGCTGCGTGCAATCACCTCCGCCAGCAACTGGGGATCGCCCGCCAGAATCGCCGTGCGTTCTCGGTCGAGCAGATCGAACAGCGAGCGGTCCCGGATGATCCCGGCCTTCACGGCCTCCTGCAGCCCCGCTCGCAGCTCGGCAGCGGGCAACGTGCCCAACGTGTCGACATCCGCATAGACCGCCAGCGGATGGTGAAAGGATCCGACTAAATTCTTGCCCGCCGCCAGATTTGCCCCGGTCTTGCCGCCCACGGAGCTGTCCACCTGTGCCAGCAGCGTCGTCGGGAGCTGAACATACTGAGTGCCGCGCATGTAGATCGCCGCCAGAAAGCCGACCAGGTCACCCAGCACACCGCCGCCCAACGCCAGCAGCACCGAGTCGCGATCCGCCCCGAGCGCCGCCAACTCCTCGGCCAACCGTTCCACCGTCGGCAGCCGCTTATGCTCCTCCCCGGCAGGGACCAGCAGCACAGGCGCCGCTGTCTCGGAAACCGCGCGCACCCCGCGCCGCAGGGCCTCACCCCAAAGCGCGTCGATCTCCGGTGAGGTCACCACAAACAACCGGACCTCGCCCCGCGCAAGCCGCCCGTCAAGCAGCGCATTCAGCCGTTCACCTACCTGCTCCAGCAGGCCCGGCCCAATCGCAACGTCGTACGCCGCCGTCGCCGTACGCACCGCAACCGTGGTCTCCATGACGTTTGTGCCCGAAGTGCGCATCCCCCAAGAATACGCTGCCGCAGGCCGTCAAGCCTGTGGCGCCGCCGGTCGCTTGCCCGTTGCCGGCCGCAGCAGCGAGACCGTGATGGTGACAGCAAGCGTTGCCGCAATCACCGCCAGCGAAACCAAAGGGCCGACCGTGATCCAGCGTTCGGCCAGGATCTTGAACCCCGCAAAGCCCAGCACACCCGCCAGGCCGTAATGCAGAAACCGCAGCCGGCTCAGCATCGCCGCCAGCAGGATGTACAGCGAACGTAGCCCCATGACCGCCATGATGTTGGAGGTGTAGGCCAGAAACGGCCTGCGCGTGATGCTGAGCACCGCCGGGATCGAGTCCAGCGCGAAGACCACGTCCGTAAGCTCCACGGCCACCAGCGCCAGCAGTAAAACCGTCGGCAGCATTCGCCCGTTCTCGCGGGCAAAGAAGCTTTCGACGCTGGGGCTCACCGGTGACACCCGCGTCAGCCACCGCACCCATTTTGGCGCTCCGGCCGGTTCTTCGGCCTCCGGCTTCAACAGCCGAACGGCGGCCACCAGCAGCAGGGCCCCGAAGATATAGTCAATCCAGACAAACCGCTCCAGCAGCGTCAGTCCGCCCGCAATGAACAGCCCCCGCAGCACGATCGCCCCGCCCACACCCCAGAACAGCACCTTGCCCTGCCGGTTTTCCGGCACCTGGAACAGTCGAAACAGCAGCAGGAACACAAAAAGATTGTCGACCGACAGCGCCTCTTCCATCGCGTAGCCGGCAATGTACTGTAGCGCCGGGCCGCTGTGCCATGCGCGCCAGATCAACCCGAACAGGGCCAGCGAAGCGCCCGTCCACAGCACGGTGGCGTAGATTGCACGACGGTGCGGTGTGGGCACCCAGCGCCGCATCAGGCCTTCAAGGGTCAGAAGCAGAAGGACCGCCAGGTGAAACGCGATCCACGGGAACAGGGGTGAGGAGGGGAACGTCATCCGGAGCCTAATGGCCCTGGTTGATCAGCCTGATCATCGCGAGAAAGAGGTCAGCTGAAACCTGCAGGCTCCCCGCACTGAGCTTATCCAGCGTATCGCCCTCGGTGTGGTGATACGCTTCACGGTTTTCCGGCGGACCGTACTCGTAATCGATAATGTCCAGCACCGGCACGCCGCGCCGCTGAAATGGCATGTGGTCGTCCAACATGGATTCGGAGTTGCGAAACAGATACTTCGAGTCTCCGGTCTCGCGCCCCGCCTGCGCCAGGGTCGTCTCCAGCCAGGGCGTGGAGTTGGTATCGCGGGTGATGTTCATCTCCTTCCAGCCGATCATGTCGGCCAGAAGCAGCGCCTTGATCCGCGGCAGGGTGCCGTCGCCCGACCACTTGGCCGCCAGATGCCGGCTGCCGTAAAGCGAATCCGCATCGCTCCAATTGCCGCTGACCGACTCCTCGCCGTCAAAGAACACCAGCCACACCGAATACCCCTCCGGTGGATGCTCGCGCAGGTGCTGCCCGAGCGCGATCAGCAGCGCAGAGGTCGTCGCCCCGTCGTTCGCGCCGAAGAAGTTGATGTCGCGCAGGTTGTAATTGGTCTCATAGTGCGAGGCCAGCACGATCACCCCGTCGCGCTTGCCCGGAAACTTCACGATCAGGTTTTGCATCGACTGCGGCCCGGCAGGCGTGTTCGCAAAGAAGCTGTCGGTGATGAAATCGCCCTTGGCAGCCTCCGGAGCGAAGTGCGCTTTGATGAAACTTTCCGCCGCTGCATGACCCGGCGATCCGTTGAAGCGCTTCGGAGCCGCAGCCAGCAACTCCTGTGTTAGCCGCAGCACACTCTGCCCCGAGACGCCGCCGCCGCTGTGCGCAGGGACTGCAGCGGCACAGACGATTGGAAAGCACGCGCTAACAATTGCGACGAGGATGGGCCACACCGCACGAGGACGAACCGTGGGATTCAAGCGGCCCCCTTCAGCTTGCGATTGCGGCGGTTGGGATGGACCAGGAAGGCGACGCCGACCCCAAGGAAGTAAAGCGCCAGCATTGGGGTGGCAAACAGGCACATCCCAATCGGGTCCGGAGTGGGGCAGATCACCGCGGCCACAACGAAGATGGCCAAAATTGCGTAACGCGCATTGCGAAGCAGGAATTTCGCATCGACAATCCCGAAGAGAGCCAAAAAGAAGATCAGAATCGGGAGCTCAAACGAAGCCCCAAGCCCCAGGATGACGGCCAGGAAAAAGCCCGTGTAGTCCTCGATCGTGAGAATTGGGTGAAATGCTTTGCCGAACTGAAGCACAAGGACCTCAATGGCCTTGGGCAGAACCCAGCGATAGCCGAACCACGCACCTGACAGGAACAGCGCAATCGTGGCGCCCATGAAGGGCCAGACGTAACGCTTCTCACTCGCATACATCCCGGGCGAGATAAACAGCCAGATTTGGTACAGAATGAACGGCGACGCCAGAATGGCCCCACCGACAAAGGAAGTTTTCAGGTAGAGATTCAGTCCGTCGGTGGGATGCGTGAAGTTTAGCTGTAAACCGAGATCGGTTACCGGTTTCTGCACATAATTGAACAGGCGAACGTGGAAGATGTACGCCACCGCAAAGCCCGCGATCAGAAACCCGACACACCAGAACAGCCGCGAACGCAACTCTTCCAGGTGCTCCATTAAACTCATGCCGGGCAGCTCAACGCGGTCGTGCACCGCCGCGCGAGCGCGGTCTACCAGCTCAGTCGCCATGCGCGGTGATCTCCTGCCTGCTCTCCCGGGTTTCGTACGTACCATCGTTCAACGGAGCATCTCCCTCGTGAGTCGTGGGGGCCGTCGCCGGGATGGCCTCCAACAGCCCTCCGCCAAGGGGGTTCGCCCCCCGACTACGCGGCGTCGGCAGCCCCGTCGCCGGCGGCATCATGTGCAGCTCGCCGGAGGTCGCAATGGGCAGTGGACGCACGTCATCAGAAATCGCCTCACTCCCTTTAACGGCAAGATTTGCGGAAACATTAGGAATAATTTCAGAACTTTCAGAATTTTCGTGGACGACGTGCTCGCTCGCGACACCTTCGCCAGCGACAGCTTCCGGCTGCTCCGGAAGCGGTGGCGGCGCCGTAGATCTCGCCGGCGGCCGCAGATGCGGATGCTCTTCCTCGGCAGGCTCGCCAAGGGGCGGTGGAATGGGTGCGGCAGCCTCCATCGCGGCGATCTGCTTTTGCCGCTCGGTTTGTTCGGAGGCGCGCAGCTCGTCTTCCATCTGCATCTTGAACTCGTTGGAAGCCCGCCGGAACTCGCCGACCCACTTGCCCAACTCGCGCGCCAGCACCGGCAGCTTTTTTGGGCCAAAAAGCAGCAGCGCCAACACGAAGAGGAAGATGCTGTCGGCAAAGCTTGGCATACGATCTCCCATGATAAGGCCTGCGCGGGAAAGGCACCACGGCTGCTCCGGCGAAAAATGGGCGACTCGGCGTACGCGCACACGTCCATCGCCCAACCCGGAAACCCACCTCACCCGCCTTTGTCCTGCTGAGGGGGAGCGCAGGACCAGCTTTTCCAGGCCAAGGCCCGAAACACTTCGCTGTTCCATGCGTCCTATCTCCTGTCCGCCCAACCCTGAACCGGCCCCGCCTTTGATCGCAGTGAAGGCCAGGTCAGAGAAGGGAAGGGGGATTCGCTGGAAGCCTGGGAGGGTGCCGCCGTGAAGAAACAAGCCGGAAAGCGCCGGGAAAAAGCCTCGTCAGCCGGGCTGACCGCGCTCACCGTTGGGAGCGCTCTTCTCTCCTTCCTCGTGCTGCCATTGGCCGGCTGTGCCGGTTTCTTCGTCAAGCCTACGACCACGACGACAACGCCCACCACCGGTTCGAACCCCGCAACCACCGGCGACTACGCTTACGTGGCCAACAGCAGCGCCGGCAGCACGTCCTTATCTGAGTACAACGTGGGCGCCGGCAGCCTTACCTCGATCGGCAACATCACGCTGGGCTATATTCCGGTCGCCCTCGCCGTCGCACCGAGCAACAGCTTTCTTTATGTCGCCTCCGCCCCCGGTTCCACCAGCCCCGGCGTGTACCTGTACAGCATCACCGCCAGCAGCGGCGTCCTGGCCGCGGCCAATAACGGCACCGCGCTGGCAACCGATACCGTAGCCGCCATGACAATCTCCCCCGACGGAAACTGGCTGTTTACCGTCAACAGCTCCGGCATCACCATGAACGAGTACCAGGTCAACTCCACTACAGGCGCCCTGAACCGGGCCTCATCCATCACTCTGCCCGCGCCCTCCGGCTGCGCCTTGGGCCTCGGCACACCGGCCAGCCAGAGTTGTTCGGTCGCCGTCTCTCCCTCGGGCACCTACGTTGCCGTCGCGCTTGGCACAAGCGGCGACGCCGTCTTCACCTACAGCAGCTCCTCCGGCATCACCGGCTCCGGCTACAGCACGATCCCCTCCAGCAGCATCGCCAGTGGCGACTTCTCCGTGGTGCTCGATGCCAACGACTATGCCTACATCGCCCGTACCAGCTCCGTGGGTGTGTACAGCATCGCCTCCACCATTACAAACACCGGCAACCTGACCTACAGCACGGCAGCCACGGCGCCCCGCGGTATCACGCTGAACAAGACCGATAACTACCTGTTCACCGCCAACGAGGGCACCGGCAACATCTCGGCCTTTGCCATCGGCAGCGGCGGTGCGTTGAATGCTGTCACCGGCCAGCCCTTCGCTGGGCCGGCCCACGTGTCCGCGCTGGGCGTGGACAACACCGGGGTCTATATGGTGGCCGTCGGCTACGACGCCAGTACCGGCGTGCGGCTCTATTCCATCTCGTCCACGGGGGTGCTCACGCAGGTAGCCACCGCCGCCTCCGGCATAAATACCGTGCTACCGGCGCTGGTTGCCATGACACACTAAAAGCTGCGCGAGGCCATCCCCGCGTGGCTACCCCGCGTGTTGGAGGCGTTACCCGCATCATGCAAGCTCGTTCCACCCCCTGCCCTCCCTCCCTGAGGGTCCGCCCGGCACAACCAATCTCTCCTCGTGCTCTTTTCTTCGCTTCCGTGTCGCTTGCCTGCGCCGCCCTTTCCCTTGGTGGATGTACCCGGGTGCGCAAAGCCGTCGTGAGTGAAGACGTCTATGTGACCGCGAAGCAGGCCTACCTGCGGGACCGCATCGCCGCCGTCAGCAATCGCACGGGCGAGGTCAGCAACGGAGAAAAGCTCCAGGTTCTCGGCCATCAACGCCGCTTCTTGAAGGTCCGTACACCCTCGGGCGCTGAAGGCTGGATCGAAGAAAAGCTCACCGCCGACCAGGGCACTGCCGACCAGTTCGACACCCTGAAGCAGGCGCATCTCCATGATGGCGCCGTGGCCACGGCAGTGACGCGCGATGAGGTCTACCTGCACCTTACCCCCGGCCGCGAGACGATGCACTTCTTCCGCCTGCCGGAGAGCGAGCCGCTTACCCTGCTCGAACGCGCCTCGGTCCCCAAGCCCTTGGCCCCCGGCGCGGCTGCGAACGCCGGCAAACCCACGGCCGCCAAACTGCCCGTGCGGGATAGCGGGGCGGCCAACGTGCAGCAGGCTGCGGCAGAGGCCGCCTCCACGGAAGCCGCAGGCCCGCCGCCGCCCGCCATGGAAGACTGGTGGCTGGTGCGCGATAAGGAAGGCCAGACCGGCTGGATCTACGCCCGCATGATCGATGTCAGCGAACCGGATACGCTCGCCCGCTACGCCGAAGGCCAGCGCATCGTCGGCGCTTATGTGCTCACCTACGTCGACGACCCCGAATCGAACATCGTCAACAACGGCCAGCCGGTGACGCGCATCCCCGAGTACGTCACTGTGCTCTCACCGTTCAAGGCAGGCCTGCCCTATGACTTCGACCAGGTCCGCGTCTTCATCTGGAACGTCAAAAAGCATCGCTATGAAACCGCCTACCGCGAGCACAACATCGCCGGTTATCTTCCGGTAGCCATCAGCATGCAAAAAGATCCGTACAACAAGGATCCGCATTTCATCGAGGCTCTACCGACCTTTACCGTGCGCGTGCTCCCGGCGAACGCCGCCCTGCCCGCACCGGACCCGGTCACCGGTCTCATTCACCCCAAAGGCACCATCGACGATGCCATCCGGCTGGTAGGCAATGTCTGCCGCCGCATCGCCCCTCCCAACGCGCCACCGCTGGCTCTGCTGCACCCCAACCCCGAACCCAGCAAAGAGGACAAACTCAAACGCCACCATCGTTAGAGCAAAAAGGGCCAAAAGCAGGGCCGAAGCACCTAAGGACAAAGATCGACGAGGGCAACGCTTCCCTGCTTCCTCGCCTTCCGAAGACCGCTCGAATCCTCAGCTCAGCCTTCAGCCCGCCCGGTAAAACTCCGCAATCGCCTCCACCACGGTCTCCAGCTCATCCTCACGCAGCTCTGGAAAGATGGGAAGAGCCAGAACCTCCTCGGCGGCTTTCTCCGCAACGGGGAACTCGCCGACTTTATAGCCCAGCACCTGCAGACTCTCCTGCAGATGCAGCGGTAAGGGGTAATACACCTCCGTGCCGATACCGCGCTCGGTCAGGAACGCCCGCAGCGCCTCCCGCCGGGGCACCCGCAGAACGTACTGGTGAAACACCGGTTCGGCGCGCGGATCGACGAACGGCAGCACAACCCCGAAATCCGCCGAATCGCCCACCAGGCCTGCCCCTGTGAGCCGCTCGTCATAAAGTGCGGCCAGCTCCCGGCGCTTCGCATTGCCGGCCGGTAGTCGCCGCAGCTTGATCTCCAGTACGGCCGCCTGAATCCCGTCCAGCCGCGAGTTCCATCCGACCTCGTCGTGGTAATACCGCCGCCGCATGCCGTGGTTGCGCAGCGCCCGCGCCCTCTCCGCCACCGCTTGATCATTGGTGGTGACGAGGCCCGCATCCCCAAAGGCGCTCAGATTTTTTGTCGGATAAAAGCTGAAAGCCGCCGCATCGCCGAGCGAGCCGGCCGGCCTGCCTTCCCAACGCGCTCCAAATGCCTGGGCAGCGTCCTCGATCAAGCGCAGATCGCGCTCTGCCGCCAGCTTGCCGAGCCCGTCCATATCCGCCGCCTGCCCATAAAGGTGAACCGGCAGAATCGCCTTCACGTGAATGCCAAGCGCATCGGCTCGCCGCAGCGCTCCTGCCACCGCACCCGGCGAAAGATTGAAGGTGCGGTCGTCAATATCGGCCAGCAGCGGTGTAGCCCCCACGCGTAGAATCGAGCTGACCGTGGCAAAAAAGCTGAACGGCGTCGTGATCACGGCATCGCCGGGCCCAATGCCGAGCGCGGCCAGCGCCAGCCAGAGGGCATCGGTTCCACTCGCGCAGCCTATGCCCGCCGCCGTGCCGCAGGCCTTCGCCGCTGCCGCTTCAAAGCGCGCCGCCGCCGGTCCTAAAATGAAGTTTTGCCCATCGCATACCGCGGCGATAGCCTCAAGCACCTCTTCGCGTATCTCCGCGTATTCGCGGCTGAGATCCAGAAGAGGTACGGTAAGTTGGCCGGAAAGGGAAGCGCTCGCCATCTCGATAGAATAGCGTCAGCATGCCTGCAGCCACGTGGGCAGCGGCACCCGACGGTGCATGCTTGTGCCTGCTCGATAAAATCTGTAGGGTGGTCTCGCGAGGCGAGCGGGTTTTTTTGCTCGGATGTACCCAGCATCTCTTCCTTCCCGGAATGGCCCGCACACCAGAAAACAGGAGATCGGCCATATGGACATCAAGCCGGCGCAGAACATCCAGGACACGTTTTTAAACACGGTCCGCAAGGATAAGAGCCCCATCACGATCTACCTGGTAAGTGGCGTCAAGCTCACAGGCAAGATTCGTTCGTTTGATAAGTATTCGGTCCTGCTGGAGAACAACGCGCAGGAGCAGCTGATCTTCAAACACGCCATCTCCACGGTTGTCAG
>CAXSBL010000028.1:24148-36357 GCA_964235515.1 uncultured Bryocella sp. | reverse complement strand
AGAACAACGCGCAGGAGCAGCTGATCTTCAAACACGCCATCTCCACGGTTGTCAGTGGCCGTGCGCCCCACGGCGAAGGCCGGCCGGAACCGCGGCCTGATGCACGAACAGAGGCGCGGCCAGCTTCGGCGGAAAATGGAGCTTCCCCCTCCGGCGCTGCCGTCCCACGGTAGAGCACTCCGGCCGGAGAGCGGAGCGCGACGGACCTTCGACGCAACGTGCGCTGGAGGAGCAAAAGCTGCTCCAGATGCCTCCTCGTGCTTCCGTGCAACGTGCCGTGCCGGTGGCCGCCTAGTTCACCGGGCTCGAGCCGGTGTATCTTGTCCCGACGAAAGCAGCGACGGGGCACTCGGGCAAGCCTAAAGCCAGAACCTTGAACGGACAAGCCGCTGAAGTTTGCTGGCTAGAAGGCAGTGGAGGTAACTTCTTACTGAGACAGCCCCATCCGGCCCGCACTGATCCGGAAATACATCTGTCGTATACTTGAGCCATCCACCAGGGCTATTTCAGCTTCGAGCGGCACCCTGGTTCCGGCGCCCCTTCGCAAGAAATCGATTGATCCGGGGACGCTCGCTGCAAATTCCTTCAACTTTGCTTTGACTCCTCATTCACCGCTTTGCTACAAAGGTGGGAGACAAATGTGTTTAGGATTGAGGGTGCGTCTCGGCTGCACGGCCATTGCCCACGTTCAATAGGTCTTCGTACTCAATAGCAGGTTCATGGAAATTCTTAATCAACTGGGTTCACTGATTGTCGGCTCCGTGCCGACGATGATCCTTTTTATTCTGCTCGTGCTCGCCTATAACCTCCTGGTCCGCCGTCCGCTCGAGCGCACCCTCGAGGAGCGCCGCATCCGCACCACCGGCGCCGTGGAGCAGGCGCGCGGCGCCATTGCCGCCGCCGAAGCCGAGACTGCCGTCTATGAGGACAAGCTGCGCAGCGCCCGTGCCGAACTGCTCGCCGAGCGCGCCGGACGCATCAAGGAGCGTCAAGCGGAACGCGAGCGCGCCCTGGATGCCGCCCGCGATGCCGCCGCCGCCCGTGTGCGCGTGGCCACGGCCGAAATCGAACGCTCTGCCGAGAGCGCCCGCTCTCAGATCGAAGCCTCCGTCGCCGAACTCGGCGATCGGATCGTGCAGGCTCTCCTGCCCGTTGGTATAGCGGGAAACGGGGTGCAACGGTGACGCACCGCAGCTCACACCTTCACTCCCCGCGGTTTCCCTCGTGGCTTTGCCGCGCCGTGCTGCTCGGCTTGCTCCTGATCAGCGCACCTCACCTCTCCCTTCACGCTCAGACCCCCGCCGATGCGGGTGCGAGTGTGGGAGAGAAATCGACTCCTATCGAGGCGTCTCCCGAAAAGCGCGAGCAGGAGGTCGACGAAAACGACGCCTACCGCCATTCCAAGGCGGTCACCAAACTCGGTTCGGTGGTCGGCATGGGCCCGGCACAGGCCGCTACCGCATTTGAGATCCTCAATTTCCTCGTGCTCGCGGCCCTGGTTGGATATTTTGCACTGAAGCTGCTGCCCAAGGTCTTTCGTCAGCGCAGCTCCTCCATCCAGCGCCATCTGGTTGAAGCCCGCAGCGCCACCGAGGAAGCCAGCGCCCGCCTGAACGCGATCGAGGGTCGTCTTGGCCGCCTGGACGGCGAGATCGCCGCGATGCGTCGCCAGATTGAGGCCGAAACCGAGCGCGAAGAGCGCAAAATTAAAGCTTCGGTCGAAGAGGAAGCGGCCAAGATCGTCGCCGCCGCTGAAAGCGAGATCCTGGCCGCCACGGCGATGGCCCGTCGCGAACTGCAGCGCCACGCCGCCGAATTGGCCATCGGGCACGCCGCAAAGCGCCTCGTCGTCACCGCCGAGACCGACCGTCGGCTCATTCAGGGCTTCGCTCAGCGGCTCAACGGTGATCTGGGAGGCGAGAACTAATGGCAGTCGTCGATCTACGCTACGCCCGCGCCCTCGACGAGGTCGTGCTCGAAAAAAACCTCTCCCGCGAGGAGGTCAAAGCGCAGCTGAACGACTTTCTGCGCACCTTTGCGGACAGCAGCGAGCTCCGTGAGGCGTTCGAAAATCCCTCCATTCCCGAAGACGGTAAACTGCGTGTTCTTGACGCCATCGCAGCCCGCTCCGGCATAAATCCGACAGTCCGTAATTTCCTCGCGGTGGTCATGCATCACCTCCGCCTCGGGGAGTTGCAGGACATCGTCGACGCCTATCTCAGCCGCGCGGACCGCAGCGGCGGGGTGGCCGATGCGGAAATCACCACCGCTCGCCCCGTGGATGAGGAGGAGCGCCGCATGCTGGAGGACAGCATCTTGCGGCTCTCCGGAAGCTCCTCGGTTCGGGCTTCCTTTCATGAAGATCCGGCGTTGCTGGGCGGTGCGGTCATTCGCCTGGGGTCCACCGTGTACGATGGGTCCGTCCGTGGGCAACTGGAACAGATGCGTCAACGCATGTTGGCTGCCACCACTTAGAGTCTGGCCACCGGGTTTACCGGGGCCGCTGAACTGAAGAGCTTTTTAGAGCGGGAAGAAGAAGAAAACCATGCCAAGCATTGGGGCAAACGAGATTACCGAGCTGCTGCGCCAGCAGATTGAAGGCTACGAAGACCGCGTCCACGTGGATGAGGTCGGCACCATCGTCTCGCTGGGCGACGGCATCGCCCGGATCCATGGGCTGGACAAGGTCATGGCGGGCGAACTGATCGACTTCCCCCACGGCGTGGCCGGCCTCGCCATGAACCTCGACGAGGATCAGGTCGGTGCCGTACTGCTCGGCGACTACACCGAGCTGCGCGAAGGCGATCAGGTCAAGCGTTCCGGCAAGATCATGGCCGTGCCCGTTGGCGACGCGCTCATCGGCCGCGTGGTCAACGCCCTCGGCCAGCCCATCGATGACAAGGGTCCCATCGACACCACCGAAACCCTGCCCGTCGAGCGCATCGCTCCCGGCGTCATCGACCGCCAGTCCGTCACCGAGCCCATGGCCACCGGCATCAAGGCCATCGACACGATGATTCCCATCGGCCGCGGTCAGCGCGAGCTGCTCATCGGCGACCGTCAGACGGGCAAGACCGCCGTCGCGCTCGATGCCATCATCAACTCGGCCAAGAACGACCTCATCTGCATCTACTGCGCCATCGGTCAGAAGCGCTCCTCCGTCGCCGGCGTCGTGCAGACCCTGGAGCGTTACGGCGCCATGGCCTACACCATCGTCGTCGCCGCCACGGCCTCCGAGCCCGCCCCGATGCAGTACCTCGCCCCCTTCGCTGCCACCGCGATGGGCGAATACTTCCGCGACAACGGCAAGCACGCGCTGATCATCTACGACGATCTCTCCAAGCACGCTGCCAGTTACCGTGAGATCTCCCTCCTGCTCCGTCGTCCGCCAGGCCGTGAAGCGTATCCGGGCGACGTCTTCTATCTCCACTCCCGCCTGCTCGAGCGCTCGGCCAAGATGTCCAAGGAAAAAGGCGGCGGCTCGCTCACCGCGCTGCCCATCATCGAAACCCAGGCCGGTGACGTCTCCGCCTACATTCCGACCAACGTCATCTCGATCACGGACGGTCAGATCTTCTTTGAAACCGACCTGTTCAACTCCGGCGTACGCCCGGCCGTGAACGTTGGTCTCTCCGTCTCTCGCGTAGGCTTCGCCGCCGCCATCAAGGCAACCAAGCAGGTCGGTTCCACCCTGAAACTCGACCTCGCCCAATACCGCGAACTCGCCGCCTTCTCACAGTTCGGCTCCGATCTCGACAAGGTCACACAGCAGCAGCTCAACCGCGGCCAGCGCCTCACCGAACTGCTCAAGCAGCCGCAGTTCCAGCCGCTCTCCGCCGCGCAGCAGGTAGCGATCCTTTTTGCCGGTACCCAGGGTCTGCTCGACGATCTACCCGTTCCCGACATCAAGGCCTTCGAAGCCGGCTACTACAGCTTCCTCGACACCGCCCACCCGGACATCCTGTCTGACATCTCTACCAAGAAAGCGCTCGACGACGATCTCCGCGCCCGGCTGAAGTCTGCCATCGAGGAGTACAAGGCCGACTTCCTGGCCGAGCACAAAGAAGCCGCGGCGGTGACGGCGTAAGCCATGGCCAACGTACTCGACCTACGCCGACGCATCCGCAGCGTCAAGAACACGCGGCAGATCACCCGCGCCATGAAGATGGTCTCGGCTGCGAAACTGCGCCGTGCCCAGGAGCGTGCCTTGCAGGCGCGGCCCTACGCGCAGATGCTCACCAACGTTCTCCTCTCGTTGGTCCGCCGCACTGACCTCCTCGATGAAGCTACCGGTGAGGTCCGCCACCCACTTCTCGTGGAACGCGAAGAAAAGAGCGTCCTTCTGCTCGTTATTGCCGGGGACAAGGGCTTCGCCGGCGGCTTCAATTCCAACATCGGCAAAGCCGCCTCCCGTTTCATCGATGAACGCCGCGGTCGCGGTCAGAATATCGATCTCGAACCCGTCGGCAAGAAGGCGATCTCGATGTACAAGCGCCGCTTTCCCGCGGCCGTCTACGAGCACAAGGAAGAGCACTACGACAACGATCTTTCCGTGCATTTTGAGGACAATCGCCGTCGCGCCGAGCAGATAGAGGTAGCCGCCGAGCATCCGGACCTGCTGCTGCGCGCCAACGTGGAAGACATCTCCGCGATGGCGCACCATATCATCGCGCGCTACGAAAAGGCCGAGATCGACGCCGTTTACATCGTCTACAACGAATTTAAATCCGTCCTTCAGCAGCGCGTAGTCACCGAAAAGCTGCTGCCCATCCGCAAGCTCGGCGAACCGGAGATCAGCGCCGCCGAGGTCATGACCGAAGAGCAGAGGGAAGCCGCGGCCAAGGCGGCCACGGAGGCCGGCATTTCCATCAACGAGCCGGAAGAGACGCAGATCGAGGCCGAGGCCAAGAAGTTCGGCACAGCCGACGTCGACTATATCTACGATCAGGATCCGGAACGCCTCTTCCGCCACCTGATGCCGCGCTACGTCACCACCCAGATTCTGCACGCCGTGCTCGAATCCATCGCTGCCGAGCACGCCGCGCGCATGACCGCCACGGACGCGGCCAGCAAAAATGCGGGCGACCTCATCGACAAGCTGTCCCTGACCATGAATCGGGTCCGGCAGGCAGCCATCACCAAGGAAATTATCGAAATCGTCAGTGGAGCCGCGGCAATCTCCGGATAACCGCGACGTTTCGTCACACTGTTCGTTCCCAAGAGAGAGTGTATGGCAGAGAACCAGAATGTAGGAACCGTGGTCGCCGTGAGCGGCCCGGCCGTTGACATCCAATTCGACGAGGCAACCATGCCTCCCATCTTCCAGGCGCTTCGCATCACCAGCGAAGGCTTCAACGTCCCGATGAAGCTCGATGTGATTGTAGAAGTCGAGCAGCACCTGGGCGAAGGCCGCGTGCGCTGCATCGCCATGGAGGCCACCGAAGGCATGGTGCGCGGCATGAAGGCCGTCGACACCGGAGCCGGTATCACCGTTCCCGTCGGCCGCGCCACGCTCGGCCGCGTGCTCAACGTGCTCGGTCAACCGGTCGATGAACTCGGTCCGGTGAATGCCACCGAGCACCGTCCCATTCACCGTCTCGCGCCCGCCTTCGACGAGCAGTCCACCTCCGAGGAGATGTTTGAAACCGGCATCAAGGTCATCGATCTCATCCAGCCCTTCATGAAGGGCGGCAAAATCGGCCTCTTCGGTGGTGCCGGCGTCGGCAAGACCGTTGTCATTCAAGAGTTGATCAACAACGTCGCCCTGAAGCACGGCGGCTTCTCCGTCTTCGCCGGGGTAGGCGAGCGTACCCGCGAGGGTAACGATCTCTGGCACGAGTTCCAGGAGTCCGGCGTCATCGACATCAAGGACCTCTCGAAATCCAAAGCCGCACTCGTGTACGGCCAGATGACCGAGCCCCCAGGGGCGCGTCTCCGGGTGGCCCTCACCGGCCTCACCGTCGCCGAGTACTTCCGTGACGAAGAGCACGCCGACACCCTGCTCTTCATCGACAACATCTTCCGCTTCACGCAGGCGGGATCCGAGGTCTCCACGCTGCTTGGCCGTATGCCCTCCGCCGTGGGCTACCAGCCCAACCTGGCCACCGAGATGGGCGAGCTGCAGGAGCGCATCACCTCCACCAAGTCCGGCTCCGTGACCTCCGTACAGGCCGTCTACGTGCCTGCCGATGACTTCACCGACCCCGCGCCGGCCACCACCTTCGCCCACCTCGACGCCACCACGTCGCTGTCCCGTCCATTGTCGGAGCTTGGCATCTACCCGGCCGTCGATCCGCTGGTCTCCACCTCGCGCATCCTCTCTCCGCGCGTCGTCGGCCAGGAGCACTACGATGTCGCCCAGGGTGTAAAGCGCATCCTGCAGCGCTACAAGGATCTGCAGGACATCATCGCCATCCTCGGCATTGACGAGCTCTCTGAAGAGGACAAGCTCACCGTCTCCCGGGCGCGCAAGGTACAGCGTTTCCTCTCACAACCCTTCCACGTCGCCGAAATCTTCACCGGCATCCCCGGCGCCTACGTCAAGGTCGCCGACACCGTGCGCTCCTTCAAGGAGATCATCGAAGGCAAGCACGATGCGCTCCCGGAACAGGCCTTCTATCTCAAAGGTGGCATCGAGGACGTGATCGCGGCTGCCGAAAAGATGAAGGCTTCGGCGTAACGAACAAAACGGCCGTTGTCTGGAGATGTTCACCCCAGGCAACGGCGAAAGTGAACTGTGTATGGCAGATGCAGGAAACAAATCAGGGCTGTTGCAGGTGCGGTTGGTCACCCCCGACCAGGTCCTGCTGGACACAACGGCCGAGGCCGTCGAGTTGCCCTCCATGTCGGGCTACCTTGAGGCGTTGTACGGTGCCGCTCCCTTGCTCGCCGAACTAGGCGCCGGCCAAGTTCGCCTTCACGGTGGGGCCGCCGGGCAGCAGACGTTCTTCGTAGCCTGGGGCTTCGTCGAAGTCCTCCCGGAGCGAGTCACCATCCTCGCGGAGCAGGCGCTGCGACCCAGCCAGATTGACGCCAACGAGGCTCGCGCCGAGCAGCAGCACGCCCAGCAGCTGTGGAATGAAGCTGGCGATGACGGCTCTAAATACGACGAAGCAAATGCCGTCTCCCGCGTGGCGGACGAAAAGCTGGCCTCCGCTCAGCACAAAGGGTAAGCTCGTCCTCAAAAGCGAAAGCCCGGTTCCTGCGCAGGCTTTCTGGTCCACCCCCAACGTCCGCTATCCCACAGAATCGGGTCGGTAGCAGCCGGTCTTTGGCGGTCCATTAGGCTTTATACTCAGGTTATGTCAATCCTTGGCAATGCAGCGGCGATCGCAAAGGGCATGAGCATCACGCTCCGTGAGACCTTTCAGCCCACCGAAGTAGAGAATTACCCTGACGGCAAGGGTCCTTTGCGTGGCGCCGTGTTCCAGGAGCGTTTCCGCGGCAAACACCAATTGCAGCGTGACGAAAACGGCCTCGAAAAGTGTGTAGCCTGTTATCTGTGCGCGGCAGCCTGCCCGGCAAACTGTATCTACATCGAAGCCGCGGAGAACACCGAAGAGGTCCGCATCTCCTCGGCGGAGCGCTACGCCAAGGTTTACAACATCGACTACAACCGCTGCATTTTCTGCGGTTACTGCGTCGAGGCTTGCCCGACGGACGCCATCACCCACGGCCACGGCTTCGAGCTCGCCAGCCTGAACGCGACTAACATGGTCATGCGCAAGGAAGATATGCTCGTTCCCGTGCCAACGGCGCTGCCGCATTCGCCTCATGAAGAGGTCGAGGTTCTGCGCTAACGCGTCCCCGGTCTGCCCTGGTGAGAATGGGCCGCAGGTCCGGCGGAATGATCCTCCTTGCGCGTCTCACCCTGAAATTTCGAAAGGACGATCTGCTGCTGCTGTGGCGTTGATCCCGGATCGTCCCGGCCGTTTCCCTCAGGACTGTGCCACACAGAAAGCGGCTGATCGCATGGCCCGTCCCACGCTTCACCCACTCCAGGAAATCCTCAAACACCGCATCGCGATCATCGACGGCGCCATGGGCACGACCATCCGCACCTACGGCATGGCCGAAGCCGACATCCGGCAGGGCCGCTTCGAAAGTGCCGGCAAGGATCTGCTGAACAACGGCGACCTCTTCTCCCTTACGCAGCCAAAGATGATCTGCGACATCCATCGTCGCTTCCTCGAAGCCGGCGCGGACATCATCGAGACCAATACCTTCGGCGCAACCGGCATCTCGCAGAGCGAGTTCTTCGTCGACGACCCGCGCGAGCACGGCGGCCGCAAGGACCCAGAGTTCTATCAGAAAGTTCTCGAGGACCCTGCCCTTAACGATCTCGCCTGGGAAATCAACGAACAATCCGCCCGGCAATGCCGCGAATGGGCGGACCGCGTCGGCAACGACACCGGCCGGCAGCGCTTCGTCGCCGGCGCCATCGGCCCGCTCACCGTTTCGCTCTCCAACTCGCCTGATGCGGATGACTCCGGGTTCCGCGTCGTCACCTTTGACCAGGTACGCGAGGCCTACGTGCACCAGGTGAAGGCACTCATTGCCGGCGGTTCCGACTTGCTGCTCGTCGAAACCATCTTCGATTCCCTCAACGCCAAAGCCGCGCTCGTGGCCATCCGCGAGGTCTTCGACGAGCAGCAAAAAGAACTCCCCGTGATGATCTCCGCAGCTGTCGGCCGCGGTGGCGAAACCATGATCTCCGCCCAGACCATTGAGGCCTTCTGGAACGCGGTCGCCCATGTAAACCCGCTCTCCATCGGCCTGAACTGCTCCCTCGGTCCTGACCTTATGTACCCCTTCCTCGCCGAGCTCTCGCAAAAGGCCAACGTCGCCGTCTCCTGCTATCCCAATGCCGGACTGCCCAATCCGCTCTCGCCAACAGGCTTCGATCTCGAACCCGCCGACATGGCACGCTACCTCGGCGATTTCGCCGGTGGAGGCCTGATCAACATCGCCGGCGGCTGCTGCGGCAACACGCCCGAGCACATCGCCGCCATCGCGCACGCGCTCGAAGGCAGGGAACCCCGGCCGATATCGTCGGTGTCTGAGGTCTACGCATGAGCACGACCCCACAGGCAGCCTCGCCCGAAAGCAAGCCGCTCCGCCTTTCCGGTTCACAGCCGTTTACGCAGCAGCCCGGGGTATTCATCATGCTCGGCGAACGAACCAACGTCGCCGGCTCGCCCAAGTTCGCCCGCCTTATCAAGGAGGGCCACTACGAAGAAGCCGTCAGCGTAGCGCGCCAGCAGGTAGAAAATGGCGCCAACGTCCTCGATATCTGCATGGACGAGGGCATGATTGACGGCGTCGCCGCCATGACCCGCTACCTGCAGCTGCTCGGCTCCGAACCCGAGGTCGCCAAGGTCCCCTTCATGGTGGACTCTTCCAAATGGGAGGTCATCGAAGCCGGCCTGAAATGCCTGCAAGGCAAGGGCATCGTCAACTCCATCTCCCTTAAAGAGGGTGAGGACAAGTTCCGCAAAAATGCCGCCACCGTCCGCAAATACGGTGCCGCCGTAGTCGTCATGGCCTTCGACGAGCAGGGCCAGGCCGCCACCTACGAAGACAAGATCCGCATCTGCGAGCGCGCCTACCGCATCCTCGTCGACGAAGTCCGCTTTCCGCCCGAAGACATCATCTTCGACCCCAACATCCTCACCGTCGCCACCGGCATGGAGGAGCACAACAACTACGCGAACGACTTCATCAACGCCACGCGCTGGATCAAGGCCAACCTGCCCCACGCCAAGGTCTCCGGCGGCGTTTCCAACATCAGCTTCAGCTTCCGCGGCAATAACAAGGTCCGCGAGGCCATGCACTCCGCGTTCCTCTACCATGCGATAGCCGCCGGCATGGATATGGGCATCGTCAACGCCGGCATGCTCGAGGTCTACGAGGACATCGAACCCGAGCTCAAAGTCCTCGTCGAAGACGTTCTGCTCAACCGCCGTCCCGACGCCACCGAGCGTCTCGTAGACCACGGCGAGGCCCTCAAAGCCGCCAGCTCCGGCCAAACGGCCATCACCGAGAAAAAAGCAGAAGAGTGGCGCAACGGCACCGTCGAAGAGCGCCTTGCGCACGCCCTCGTTCGCGGTATCGACACCTATATCGATACCGACACCGAAGAGGCTCGCGCCAAGCTCGGCCGTCCTCTGCTCGTCATCGAAGGTCCGCTGATGTCGGGCATGAGCGTCGTTGGCGACCTCTTCGGTTCCGGCAAAATGTTCCTTCCGCAGGTGGTGAAGTCTGCCCGCGTGATGAAAAAATCCGTCGCCTACCTGACGCCCTTCATGGAAGCCGAAAAAGCCGAGATGGCCGCCGCCGGCGAGGTCGTCCGCACGCAGGGCAAAATCGTCCTCGCCACCGTCAAGGGCGACGTCCACGACATCGGCAAAAATATCGTCGGTGTGGTCCTCGCCTGCAACAACTACGAGGTCATCGACATGGGCGTCATGGTCCCCGCCGAAAAAATCCTCGCCCGCGCCAGGGAAGTCAACGCTGACATCATCGGCCTCAGCGGTCTCATCACGCCCTCACTGGACGAAATGGTGCATGTCGCCCGGGAGATGGATCGTCAGGGCTTCACGGTGCCTCTGCTCATCGGCGGCGCCACCACCAGCCGCGCGCACACGGCCATCAAAATCGCCCCGCACTACCGCCAGCCCGTCATCCACGTCACCGACGCCAGCCGCGCCGTCCCTGTCACCACCAGCCTGCTCAGCGAAGAAGGTCGCGAAGGTTTTGTCCAGCAGCACAACGCCGAATATGAAGCCCTCCGCAAGGCCCACCAGGCCCCCAAACAGCCCCTCACGCCCATCAAGCAGGCCCGCGCCCGTCGGACCCCCATCACGTGGCGCCCCGAAGACATCCCCGCGCCCTCCTTTACCGGCGTCCGCGTCCTGAACGACTTTCCGCTCGGCACCCTGCGCGACTACATCGACTGGTCGCCGCTCTTTCACGCCTGGGGCCTCAAAGGTCTCTTCCCGCGCATCCTCGACGACGAACGCCAGGGCGAACAGGCTCGCTCGGTCTATGCCGACGCCCAGGCCATGCTCGACCGCATCGTCTCGGAAAAGCTGCTCACCGCGCGCGGCGTCTACGGTCTTTTTCCGGCCAACGCCGTCGGCGACGACGTCGAACTCTACACTGACGCCACCCGCCAGCAGGCAGGCGAAAAACTCCATTTTCTGCGCCAACAGGCCCACCGCGAAGGTGCCGAACCCTGCCGCTCGCTCGCCGACTACATTGCCCCCTGGGAGACCGGTCTGCCTGACCACATCGGTGCCTTCGCCGTCACCACCGGCATCGGCCTCAAGGAGCTCGGCAACGGCTTCAAGGCCCAGCACGACGACTACAGCGCCATCATGGCCGAAGCCCTCGCCGATCGCCTCGCCGAAGCCTTCGCTGAATGCCTCCACAAACGCGTCCGCGACGAGTGGGGCTACGGTTGCGCTGAAACCTTCACGCCACTCGAACTCATCCAGGAGAAGTACCGCGGCATCCGCCCCGCCCCCGGCTATCCCGCCTGCCCCGATCACACGGAAAAGGGGACGATCTGGCGCCTGCTAGACGTGCAGCAAAACACCGGCATGGAGATCACCGAATCTTTCGCCATCTGGCCCGGCTCCAGCGTCAGCGGCATCTACTTCGCGCACCCCGAATCGCGTTTTTTCTCGCTCGGCAAGATCGATCGAGACCAGGTCGCCGACTACCAGCGCCGCAAGGGCATGCACCTCGCCGAGGTGGAACGCTGGCTAGGCCCAAACCTTGCCTACGATCCAGAAGCCTGAGCGGAATTGGGTACTGCAGGAATGCTTTCGCTCCCTGGTGAGCTAATCCCGCGTTGGTTGTCATTCCGCAGCGAAGCGGAGGAATCTGCAGTGTGGGTCCCGCAAACCTTACCGGGAAACAACCAGATCGCCTCAAACTTTGCATGAAGTCGTCGCATGGGTACGTCCTTGGCAGCATCATCAAAGTTGTGTGTCGACCGCGTTCAAATCACCCGGCATCCAAAGCTGACACACGAGGCTACTGATGGCGACGAAAAAGGCTGCAGCAAAGAAATCCGCCCCAAAGAAAGCCGCGGGGAAAAAGACGGCCGCAAAGAAAGCTCCCGTAGAAAAGACCACGGCAAAGAAAGCCACGGCAAAGAAATCAGCCTCCCACACCCATAACGACGACAACTATACAAAGCC
>CAXSBL010000028.1:0-24048 GCA_964235515.1 uncultured Bryocella sp. | reverse complement strand
CCACGGCAAAGAAATCAGCCTCCCACACCCATAACGACGACAACTATACAAAGCCGGAACTCCGCGAGCACATCAAGGAAGAGGTCATGGCCGGCGACAAGGGCGGCAAGCCCGGCCAGTGGAGCGCCCGTAAAGCTCAGCTAGTTGCCCATGAATACGTCGCCGAAGGCGGAGGCTATAAGCACCCGCGCAACGAGGCCCAGCAGCACCTGAAGCAGTGGGGCGATGAGCATTGGCACACCGCCGATGAGAAACCGGCCATCCGCGACGACGCGGAGGGGCACGAAGAAACCCATCGTTACCTCCCCGATGAGGCCTGGAAAGAGCTCTCGCCGGAAGAAAAGAAAGCCACCGACGACAAAAAGGTACGCGGCTCCCGGGAAGGGAAGCAATACGTAGCCAATACAAAAAAAGCAAACGAAGCCCGCCATCACGCCAGCGAAGATATCGCTAAAAGCAACGCGGAGTGACTTGCAACGCGTCTATCAGCGTGTTACAAGTAAGCAATTCCAACCGTGATGAGCGGTTCGAATTTCATGCAGAGTGGTTGAGGGACGAGCCCTGTGACGCCACGACAACCGGACAGAACACAGTACCGGTGTCAACTCTCGCCTGGCGACAGGACACATGAGATTCGGTGGAGCAGAGCTGCACCCCAAAGATCGTCCTGCCTCCACGCATCTCCGTATCCCGAACCAAGCGAGAGCCGTCACAGCCAGCAGCACCCCTCACTCACCGGAGTGACTTATGGAGTATTCCTGTACCGGCTACGAGCTGCGTTGTAACGAGTGCGGCAAAAGCTTCGGCAACCGCCCTCAATCCGCCTGCGATGAGTGTCTCGCCCCGCTTGAAGTGCAGTATGACCTCGAACAAATGCGAGAACGCGTCTCCCGCGATTCGGTCGCCGCAGGACCCGCCAACATCTGGCGCTACAAGGAAATGCTTCCCATCCCGCAGGGCTTTCAGCCCGATCTGCCCGTAGGCTTTACGCCCCTGATCCGCGCGAAATCTCTAGGCAAGCGCATCGGCGCCAGCCATCTCTACGTCAAAAATGACGCCGTCTGCTTCCCGACGCTCAGCTTCAAAGACCGCGTCGTCTCCGTGGCGCTTGCCAACGCACAGGCCTTCGGTTTCACCGTCGTCGGTTGCTCCTCCACCGGCAATCTCGCGAACTCCGTAGCCGCGCAGGCCGCCCGACTCGGCCTCAAGGCCTGTATCCTGATCCCCGCCGATCTTGAGCAGGCCAAGATCCTCAACACCCAGGTCTACGGCGCGCGACTCGTCCGCATTGAGGGCAACTACGATCACGTCAACCGCCTCTGCACCCTCATCGCCGACGAATACAACTGGGGCCTCGTCAACGTAAACCTGCGTCCCTACTACGCCGAAGGCTCAAAGACCGTAGGCTATGAAATTGCCGAACAGCTGGGCTGGCGCCTGCCCGACAACGTCGTCGTTCCCATGGCTGGCGGCTCGCTCATTCGCAAAATCCGCAAGGCCTTCAAGGAACTCGTCTACCTAGGCCTCGTCGAAGACAAGCCCGTCCGCTTCTTCGGTGCCCAGGCCACCGGCTGCTCGCCCATTGCCCACGCCGTCAAGCAGGGCTGGGACTTCATCGAGCCGCAGCGCCCCAACACCATCGCTCGCTCGCTCGCCATCGGCAACCCCGCCGATGGCCCCGCTGCCGCCAAGATGATCGCCGAATGCAACGGCTACGCCGAAGACGTATCGGACGTAGAGGTCGTCTCCGGCATTCAGGAACTCGCCGAAACCGAGGGCATCTTCACCGAAACTGCCGGCGGCGTCACCACTGCCGTCACCGCGCGCCTCTACGCCGATGGCCGTATCAGCCCGGATGAACTCACAGTGGCCTGCATCACCGGCAACGGCCTTAAAACGCTTGACGTCCTCCAGGGCCGCTTCGACATCGCGCAACCCGTCAAGCCCAAGCTGG
The DNA here is from genome assembly GCA_964235515.1 of uncultured Bryocella sp. Taxonomy (GTDB): domain Bacteria; phylum Acidobacteriota; class Terriglobia; order Terriglobales; family Acidobacteriaceae; genus Granulicella. The sequence goes on along the minus strand of CAXSBL010000028.1, from coordinate 22,094 downwards.
CCGCCTTTGACGAATACATCCGCGCCATCGACGGCGCCCTCGTCGGCAGCCCGGTCGAAGCAGGGGAACTCGTACTCGCAGGAGGAAGGTAAGTGAGCGTAAAAGTCATTCTGCCGACAGCATTGGCGCGGCACACGGAAGGGCAAAAGAGCTTCGCCTCGGAAGCCATAGATCTTCCATCACTGTTAACTGAAATGGATGCACGCTATCCCGCGCTCGCTCAAAACGTGAAAGACGACACCGGCAAGCTGCGCCGCTTCATCAACGTCTACATCAACGATGAAGACATCCGCTTTCTCGGCGGCGACACCCACCCCTTTGCGGACGGAGACGAGGTCATGCTGATCCCCTCCATCGCGGGGGGTTCTGCATGATAATTCGCAATGGCTCAAAAAAAGAGGCGGCCCACAGGGTCGCCTCTTTTTCCTCGAACTCACGCAAACAACTCACACTGTGTTCGGCTCATACGCGCTCAAACGCCTGCAGGCTTCAACCAGTTCATCGTGTTTCTTCGCGTAACAAAAGCGCAACAGGTGATCTCCGCAGTTCGTGCCATTTGCCTGGTTCGTAGCGAAGAAAGCCGAGCCGGCCACCGCCGCGACGCCCGTATCCGCAAGCAGACGCCTCGCTTTCGCCTTCGCATCCGCGCCCGGTATGCGCGTCGCATCGGCGAGCACATAGTAGGCGCCTTCCGGCACCGAAGGCGTCATCCCGGCCTGCGTCAGCGCCTCACAGATCAGGCTCCGCTTGCCCTCGTATTCAAGGGCCATCTCCGAATAAAAGTTGTCGGGAAGCTGCAGCAGTCCCGCAGCCGCGCCATACTGCAGGGGGGCAGGCGCACAAACATAGGTGAGGTCGTGAAAATAGCTGATGGCCGGTATCCAGCGTGGATCAGCCGTCAGGTATCCCAGTCGCCACCCGGTCACAGAGAAGGTCTTTGAAAATCCCGAGATGGTGACCGTACGCTCCGCCATCCCGGGCAGGGCCGCGATGGACCGGTGCCGCGCGCCGGAGTACACAAAGTACTCATAAATCTCATCCGTCAGCAAGAACAGATCATGCCGTACCGCAAACTCTGCGATGGCCTCCAGCTCTTCCTGCGCATAAACCTTGCCGCTCGGATTGGAAGGCGTGTTCAGGATGATCGCCCGCAACCTTTCCAGCACCTCGTCTGGTATCTCTTCGAGATCCTGATGCGATTGCAACACCACCGGCTCCATGCGAAGCGAGCGCAACGTGCTGACGTGGTATCCATAAAAGGGTTCGAAGACAATGCACGCGTCTCCGGCATTCAGCAGTGCCATCAGCGCAGAATGCAGTGCTCCGGTAGCTCCACTCGTCACCAGAACCTGCGCATCGGGGTCCACGCGGAATCGATTGAAACGCGCGCACTTCTCCGCAATCGCCTCGCGCAGGGGAGTGATCCCGTCCAGCCGGGTATAAATATTGTGACCCGCACGAATGGCTTCCTGCGCGGCTTCCGTAACAGAACGCGGTACCTCCGTGTCGCACACACCCTGTGCCATGTTGATGCCAAGCTGCAGGCTGCAGGCCAGCGACATGGCCCGGATCTCGGACTGCACGTTGCCTGGGGCCAACTCACTCAGCCGAAGTTTCTGGACGGGGGACGCGATCAGAGAGGAGCGCATAGAAAGGGTGTGCCAGAAAGCACACCCTCATCCTACGCCAGCCAGACTAGATCACCTTAAACAAAAACAGGATCATCACGATCAGCAGAATGGTTCCAAGCGTTCCGCTGGACGCATAGCCCCAGCCGCGAGAGTAAGGAAAGGCAGGGAAGGACCCGAACAGAAGTACAAGCAGAACAATGATGATGATGAGTTCCAGGACATTCTCCGTACAATGATGAGCGGATGGTTGCCTATGCCGCTTGCAGTGTGACCCGGCATGGTTTCGGTCGCCAGGCAAGTTCGCAAGCAACGCGCCAGCCTTTGTAAGGCTCTCAACCACTGGAATACCGCGGCTAGTTTTTGGTGCGGCAGAAAGGAAATTCCATGTTTCTCATTTTGGCCTTGATTCTCTTCGTGGCTTGGATTCTCAGCTTCGTCGTATTTCACGTGACCGGATTCGCCATCCACATTCTCCTCATCTTGGCGGTCATCTCCTTAATCTTGCACTTCGTCCGCGGCCGGTCTGCATAAGAAAAGACCCGGAATCAAACCGGGTCTTTTCTTGTTCAGCATGGACTCTTACTGCCGTGCCAGTTGCTATTGCCGGGCGACATTGTGCACACCGCTCTCTACCTGCGGAGGAGGCATGACGTCCAGAACCTCGGGCGTTTCCTCTTCGAGCTTGGGAAGCTTGCCAGCCAAGGCAATCTCAAGCACCTGATCCATAGTCTCCACGAAGTTCAACTTCATGGAAGATTTGATCAACTCAGGCAGCTCTGCCAGATCCCTCCGATTGTCTGCCGGCAGAATAGCCTCAAAGATCCCGGCGCGATGAGCGGCCAGCAGCTTCTCCTTCAGGCCGCCAATCGGCAACACCTTGCCCCGCAGCGTAATCTCTCCCGTCATCGCAATGTCCCGCCGCACATCAATCTTGGTCAGCGCGGAGGCCAATGCCGTCGCCAGCGTGATCCCAGCAGACGGCCCGTCCTTCGGGATTGCACCCTCCGGCACATGGATGTGAATGTCGATGTTGCGATAGAAATCTTTCTGCAAGCCAAGATGATGCGCACGTGAGCGAATATAAGTCAGCGCGGCCTGGGCCGACTCCTGCATCACATCGCCCAACTGTCCGGTAGCCGTCATCTTGCCCTTGCCGTCCAGCACCTGAACCTCGGTCTGCAGAATGGACCCGCCCATCTCCGTCCAGGCCAGCCCCGTCACAAGTCCGACCTCGTTCCGCTCATGCACCTGCGAGTCACGGAACTTGGCTACACCTAGAAGATCGCCGAGGTTCTCACCGGTAACTGCTTCCTTGTGCTCACTATTGGTCACGACGCGCCGCGCCACCTTGCGGCAGACATTGCCAATCTCGCGCTCCAGATTACGCACGCCCGACTCACGCGTGTAGTTGCGAATGATGCCGCGCAGAGCGTCGTCGTCCAGCGTCACCTGACCGTCATTCAGGCCCGTACCCTCGAGCTGCTTTTTCACCAGGTACTGCTTGGCAATCTCCAGCTTTTCAAGTTCCGTATATCCGGAAAGCCGCAAAATCTCCATACGATCCTGCAACGGTCCGGGAATCGTATGCAGCACATTCGCTGTCGCCACAAACAACACCTGCGACAGGTCATACTCCACATCGAGATAGTGATCCTGGAAGCTGTTGTTCTGCTCCGGATCCAGCACCTCAAGCAAAGCCGACGCCGGATCCCCGCGGAAGTCCGAAGCCATCTTGTCGATCTCATCCAGCATGATCACCGGATTTTTCGTTCCGGCCTTCTTCATCGACTGAATGATCTGCCCCGGCAACGCGCCGATGTATGTACGGCGGTGCCCGCGAATCTCCGCCTCATCCCGCACACCGCCCAGCGACATGCGCACAAATTTGCGTCCCGTTGCCTTCGCAATGGACATACCCAGTGACGTCTTACCAACACCCGGAGGCCCGACAAAGCAGAGGATCGATCCCTTCGGATTCTTCACAAGCTGCCGCACGGCCAAGAACTCAAGGATGCGTTCCTTGATCTTCCCCAAGCCATAATGATCTTCGTTCAACACCTGCTCGGCATTCTCTATGGAGCGGATCTCCTTGGATCGCTTACGCCACGGCACCGCCAGCAGCCAGTCCAGATAGTTCCGGCTCACTGTCGACTCGGCCGACATCGGCGGCATCGCCTCAAGCTTCTTCAGCTCCTGCGTCGCCTTCTCCAGCACGTCCTTGGGCATGCCGGCCTCGTCAATCTTCTTCTTCAGCTCATCAAATTCGCTCTTTTCGCCCCGCCCAAGCTCCTTCTGAATCGCCTTGATCTTCTCGTTGAGGTAATACTCTTTTTGTGCCCGCTCCATCTGCCGCTTCACGCGCGACTGAATCGTGCGGTCCACATTCAATTTCTCAATCGCAATGTCCAGAACATCGGCAACGCGCGCCAGACGCATCTCCGGATCAAACACCTCCAGCAGCTGCTGCTTCTCCTCAATCGAAAGCTGCAAATTCGCGCCGATCAGATCGGCAAGCTTCGCGGGCTCATCCGTCCGCAGCGTCGCCGCGGCCTCCTGGTTCAGCGACTGCTGCAGTTTGCTGTACTGCTCATACAGCTGGTGCACACGAGCGACCAGCTGGTCGGTTTGTGGCGTGTTCAGCAACTCCGCCTTCGCGGTACGCACCGTCGCAACAAAGAAACCGTCAGCATCGTTCACCTCGGTCGCACGCGCACGTTCCACGCCCTCTACCAGGACGCGGATATTGCCGTCCGAGAGCCTTACAGACTGCACGATGTTGCCGATCGTACCAACCTTGTAGATATCATCACCCGTGGGCTCATCCACTGAGGCGTCATGCTGCGTGGCCAGGAAGATCTTGCGGTCGCCGTTCAACGCCTCTTCCAAAGCGCGCACGGAGGACTCACGGCCCACTACAAAGGGAGCCATCATCTGGGGGAAAATCACCATCTCGCGGATGGGCATCATCGGGAGTTTGCGCTGGATACCGGTGTTCAAATCGCGTTCGTCGTTTGTCATGGGCCTCCCGATTAGACGTGCGCTGCAGCGCTTGGATGCGTTGCACGGCTTGGCCAGATTGTACGCGTATTGATGCCCTCATGTGATCCCCCGAACCGGGTCAGCACCCATACTTGAGGCTCAAAAACTCCGAATTACCGCATAAAAAACGAATGGCCTGCACCCTCCGCGCGTAACACGGTGATGCAGGCCATCAACATTCGCTTTGTTGATCTCGAAAGCTAACGCTCCCGCGAAGTCATCGGATCAGCCAGCTTTTTCGAGCAGCACCGGTAAAGTGATCTCGCGCGTCTTCACCATCTCTTCGGTGATAACCAGCTCCTTCACCTTCTTGTTACCCGGCACGTGATACATCAGGTCCAGCATCAGTTCTTCCAGAATCATACGCAGACCACGCGCACCCACCTTGCGCGTTAAGGCCTCACGGGCGATCTCGGAAATGGCGGCGTCCGTCCATGTAACCTTTACACCTTCGTAATCAAACAGCCGTGCGTACTGCTTCAGCAAGGCATTGCGCGGACGCGTAAGAATGTCGATGAGCGCAGGTTCGTCCAGTTCATCCAGGATGCCCAGCACCGGCAAGCGCCCCACAAACTCCGGGATCAATCCATACTTCAGCAGATCCTGCGGCTCCGCTTGGCGCAGCATCTCGGTATCGCGTTGAGCCCGGATCGGTGTCAGCTTCTTCTCTTCTGCATCGCCGGTGGTCTTGAAGCCGAGCGCCTTTTTCCCCATGCGCCGGCCAATGATCTTCTCCAGCCCGACAAAAGCACCGCCGCAGATGAACAGGATGTTCGTCGTATCCACAATCGTGAACTCCTGGTGCGGATGCTTGCGTCCACCCTGTGGCGGAACGTTGGCGACCGTGCCTTCGAGCAACTTCAACAACGCCTGCTGCACGCCTTCACCCGAAACATCGCGCGTAATCGAGGGGTTCTCATCCTTGCGGCCGATCTTGTCGATCTCATCGATGTAGATGATGCCGGCCTGCGCACGCGCCACATCGTTATCAGCGGCCTGCAGCAGCTTCAGAATAATGTTCTCCACATCCTCACCCACGTAACCGGCCTCGGTGAGCGTCGTCGCATCCACGATCGCAAAGGGCACATCCAGCATCTTCGCCAGCGTCTGTGCCATCAGCGTCTTGCCCGAACCCGTCGGTCCCACCAGCAGAATATTCGACTTCGCCAGCTCTACCTCATTGCCACGCATGCGATTCATCTGAATGCGCTTGTAGTGGTTGTAAACCGCGACGGCCAACTTCTTCTTTGTTGAGTCCTGACCGATGATGTACTCGTCCAGAAATGCCTTCACCTCGGCAGGCTTGGGCAGATGCTGCGGAGCCGCTCCCGGCTGCGTCTCCGTGGTCTTGTCGTCCTCCAAAATGGAGTTGCAGACAGCAACGCACTCATCGCAGATATATGCTCGCGGATAATCTGAAGGCGAAGAGATGAGCTTCGCAACGGCGTCCTGCGATTTGTGACAGAACGAGCAGCGCAGCGACTCTTCCGGGCCCCGAGTGGTCTTCATAAATGCGTGCAACTCCTTTTCTTCCGGAACCGCGTGTACAGGGGATTCCCCGGAAGCTGTGTAAGTCTACACCTTAGCTGAAATCATCGGCCTTCGGCGAAAACAAAGGTCATGGCGGAGCGGGTACCAGTGGTTCCCAAACGGAAACACCGTCCCGCCTATAAGATTCACGCGGGACGGTGTGGTTTCAGATTGCAGATCTACGTGCGCGGCCGCGTGATGATGTCATCGATAAGGCCGTATTCTTTAGCCTGCTGCGAACCCATCGAAAAGTCACGATCCGTATCACGCTCAATCTGCTCGAAGGTCTGCCCTGTGTGCTCGGCCATGATGCGATTCATGCGCTCGCGCAGACGCAGGATCTCCCGTGCATGAATGTCGATCTCCGTCGCCTGGCCCTGGATACCGCCGCCCATAATCAGCGGCTGGTGAATCAAAATCCGCGAGTTCGGCAATGCGAATCGCTTGCCGGTTTTACCCGCCATCAAAAGGAACGCACCCATCGAAGCCGCCTGGCCAATGCAAAGGGTCTGCACATCGTTCTTGATGTACTGCATCGTGTCGTAAATCGCCAGACCTGCCGAGACAGAACCGCCGGGAGAGTTGATGTAAAGCTGAATGTCTTTGTCTGGATCCTCGCCGGACAAAAACAGCAGCTGCGCAATGATCAGATTGGCGACGTTGTCGTCGATCGGGGTGCCGAGAAAGATGATGTTGTCGCGCAGCAGACGGCTGTAAATATCGTAGGAGCGTTCGCCCCGGCTCGTCTGCTCGAGCACCATCGGTATAAGTCCCATAACACTCTCTTTCCTGTACTGCGGTTTCAAACCTAGCTGAGACTAACAGTCCAAGCCACCGGCCGTCCTGCCCTGCAACGCCCGGTGCCTCGCCCCTTTGCGGCCAAACATTACGCCGCGAGTTTCTCGTACAGCGCCGCTCCGGTCTTCTCGCGCCGCATCTGTTCGCGAATCCGTTGCAGCGATCCATCATCGTTCAGTCGCTTGCGCAGCGTCTCCAACGGCTCCCGCGCTTGCAGGGAAGCCATCAGCAGCTCGCGCTCCATGTCATCGTCTGAAACCGTGATGTTCTCGCGATCCGCAATACGATCCAGGATCAGCGAAGCCTTCACCTCGGCCAGAGCCTGATCCCGCTGTGCCTCCCGCAGGCGAGCGAAGTCAAGCTGCCGCATCTGCTCCTGCGTCATGCCCTGCTGCGCGAGCGCACGCAGTCCACGGTCCAGGCGAACATCGATCTGCTGCTGCACAAAGGTCTCGGGAACAGGGAACTGGAACTTCCCGATCAGCTCATCCAGCATCTTGTCGCGCGCCTCGGTCTCAAGCGTTTCCTTCTTGCGCTCGGCGATGCGCTCGCGCAGCTTGTCTTCGAACTCCTGCCAGCTGTCATAGGCGCCCATTCCCTTGGCGAACTCGTCGTTACGCTCCGGCATCGTCTTGCGCTTCAGCGCCGTCACCTTCACGTCGTAGCTGACGGTCTTGCCCGCGAGCCGGGCATCACCGAACTCTGCCGGGTACTCCACCTCGAACGCCATCTCCTGGCCTACGGTGGTGCCGCGCAGCGCGTCGGAGAACGCCGGCAGCGTGTTCTTGCCGCCAACCTCCAGCAGGATCTCGTCGCCCTTAATCTCGGGCTGCTCCGGCTGCTCTCCCGGCTCAGTTAGCTCCTCAGACTCAGTACCTTCGACCTTCGTGTCCGGATGCATCCGGCCCTGGAAGCTGATCTCCGCCCAGTCGCCATCGGTAAGCGCACGCTCTTCTTCCACGGCCTCTACCGTGGCATGCTGGTCCAGGAGAGCGCTCAACTCGGCCTGGTACTCCTCATCGGTCACCGTAGCGTCCGGCTTTTGCACGGTGAGGCTGTCGTAGCCGTCGATTTCGATCGATGGCAGGATCTCGAACGTCGCGCGGAAGCGCAGCGGCTGGCCCTCGTTCAACTGCAACTCAGAGATCTGCGGCTGCGATACCGGGTTCAACGAATCTTTTTGCAGTGCCGTCCGGAAACGCTCGGCTACCAACGATTCCAGCACCTCCTGCCGGATATCCTTCGCAAAGCGCGAACGGATCAGCGTATCCGGCACCTTGCCCGAGCGGAAGCCGGGAATGCGCGCCAGCTTGCTGTACCGCTTCACCACCTTGCGGAACGCACCGTCTACATCCTCGGCAGGCGCCTCCACTTCAACGGTGCGGGTCAGCTCCGGGTTCATCGCCGGTGCGGCGTGCTGGTGGCTATGGCCGTGATCGTGCTCCATCATCCCGTTCGCAGTCGTGTCGGTGGCACTGTTCGCAAGCGCCGTGGTCGACTCCGGCGTGTTCTCGGTGGCAGCGGAGGTCTCGGTCTCTTCGTGGGTATCAGCAGTTGTCAATGGGGATCTCTTCCAAGCGGATCTGGTTGGCACGGGCTCTCAAGCTAACAAGCGAACCTGGACGCGATAGGGCAGCGCACCAGGCCGCAGGACGCCGGCCGTCTTCAGTTAAGGATACGAGTCGGCGCAGAACGGGTCAAACTTGCCCGCGGCTCAATTCTCTAAGGACGCGCCTTCAGGCTGAACAGCTCCAAACGCACCTTCCACTGCAGCGATTCACCCGGTTGCAGAGTACGTATGCCGGAACCTCCGACCCCCGTCCACTCAGCGCCCAGGGCATCGTCGTAATTTGTCTCTGGAGCAATCGCCACCCAGGGCTTATCAGCCGGGGCAATCACATGCAATGCCCGGATACTCGGGGACATAGGTGTCAACCGCAGACCGTAGCCAAAATCCGTATCCCGCAACTCCGCCGAGCTCCGTGTTCCCGGCCCGGAGAGCAGGTGAGCATACGTTTCGTCCACGCCGGCCACTCCCAAGCTGGAACCGCGGTCACTCGAAAAGTCCAGTGCCGTCCCCGCCACAGACACCGTGGCCCCGGTCGGCAGACCCGTGTTGCGATCCACTTCCAGCCGTTCCGTCGAAGGCACCACCAGCTGGATATGCTGCCGGTTGCCGCCTGCGAGGTTGAAGTGCGGCAGCCAGCCGATGCCGACCGGCATTGGAGCATCACCCGTATTCTGCACGGACACAGTTAGATCCATCACGTGCCCGGTCATAGTCGCATTAATGTGAACCGAGCCGGTCGCCGGCCAATTACCCGAAAATGTGCCCGGATGGAAGGTCGCATCCACCGACTGTCCGCCCGGCACCACATCCGCCTTGGCCGTGTCCGCCCCCCGGTCGAGCAGCAAACCCGCCGTGGATCGCAGACTTCCCGGCGCCGAGGCAGGAAACGTCAATCGCTGTCCCACCCAAACCGTCTGCAGCACGCCCGGCGTGTCCGAAGGCCTGCCCGAAAGCCGCCCCGCCCACGGCATCATAAACGCTCCGCCGATCGTCGAAGCCAACGCCCCGTTCGCATCCGCGCCTGAGCCCGACAACATCGCCGCCACCTCCGGAAGAGCCGGCGAGGCCAGCAACGGCACCTCGCCATGGCCTGGGATCCTGGCTGTAATCTGCAGCACATTCAGGCCGCGGCCCGGCAGCAGGGTGGCGGAAACAAACTCCGGCTCGCCCTCGTTCGCACCCGGCGTCCGCAGGAGCCGAATCGGCTCCTGCCCACCGAACGCCGTGGCACCCGATGCCGTGTCGTCGCGCAAAACCGCCGTGCGAATCCGGTGGTAGTTCCCGCGGCCTCGCTCCCAGGCAACGCCCACCAGCACCAGGCAAAGCACGGCAATCAACAACGGCGTGAAGCGCCCGGAATTTACAAAACTCGGAGGTGTAGGGCGCGGTAAAGGGCCGGTACCGCGTGAAGCTGCGTTCATGCTAGGAAATCGATCTCCGTCGTACAGGTCTGGACCACCATACCATCCCGGCCCCGGACTATCCCAGTTCCCTCCGTGCTCAAATTACTGCCACGCCGCCCACACCGGCCCAATCGTCACGCAGGCACCTACTCAGATCCGACAAACGCCGGGTCAACCTCTGTTTACCTGTGTGAATCCAAGTCCCAAACAGGAGGATTCTATGAAAAGTTTTTGGATTGGTCTGGCCGTCGGCGCTCTGCTCGCCGGCGTGACCGTCTCACTGTTCGCCCCGCAGACTGGCAAATCCACACGGAAAAAGCTTCGCCGCGGCCTCGAAGACCTCGGCGACAACCTGAGCGATGCCGCTGACTACCTCAAAGAGCAGGCGGAACGCCTCGCCAAAGAGGCCCAGGATTTGGTCGATGGCAGCAAATCCCAGCTAGACGACGCCGTCGATGCAGCTCAGGACTACACCCGGAAGGCCACTTCCAAGGTCGGCAAGGCTACCTCCCGCCTGATGTAGCTTTCTCTCGCCTCAAAATTCGATGACCCCACGAAATCAGGCCCCATCCGAAGATAGGGCCTGATTTTTCGCTACCGCTGTAACGCTTAGACCGTCGTCAGCGCCAACCCAACCGCCGGCTCTTCCGTGTTCCCATCCGGCGACACCGGACGATAGAACAGCTTGTCGCCATCGAGATAAATCTCCAGGAACGCCGGCCGCTCGGGAATCTGCCCGGCAATCAATGCCTCGGAGAGCGGATCTTCGATAAACCGTTGCAGCGCCCGGCGCAGCGGCCTGGCCCCGTAGGACCGGTCCACCAGCGTCTTCTGCATGATCCAGCGCTTGGCCTCCTCCTGCACCGAAAGCGTAATCGCCTTGTGCACAAGATTCGTATTCAGCTGCTGCACCAGCAGTTCGATAATCTGCATCAGCTCGTTATCTGTCAGGGCAGAGAAGACAATCACCTCGTCCAGCCGGTTGATGAACTCTGGGTTGAAGGTACGTTTCACCTCACCCATCACCATCTCCTGCATCTTCTCGAAGACCACATCCTCCTTCGAAGACTGGAAGCCCAGGCTTTCACGCTTCATCAGGTGCTTGGCGCCGATATTCGACGTCATGATGATGATCGTGTTCTTGAAGTCGACCGTGTTGCCCAGTCCATCCGTCAACTGCCCGTCTTCAAATACCTGCAACAGCAGGTTGAACACATCCGGATGGGCCTTCTCCACCTCATCCAGCAGCACAACCGAGTACGGGCTCCGCTTCACCCGCTCCGTCAGCTGTCCACCCTCCTCGTACCCGACATAGCCCGGAGGCGAACCGATCAGCTTCGAGATCGAGTGCTTCTCCATGAACTCCGACATATCGAACCGGATCAGGCTCTTCTCAGACCCGAACAGGAACTGCGCCAGCGTGCGCGCCACCTCCGTCTTGCCCACACCCGTCGGCCCCAGGAACAGGAACGACCCAATCGGCCGTGCCGGGTTCTTCAGCCCCGCCCGGGAACGCCGAATCGCCCGCGCCAGCGCGCTGATCGCCTTGTCCTGCGCGATCACCCGCTTGTGCAGCTCGTCCTCGACGCGCAGCAGCTTTTGCGTTTCTTCCTCATTGATCGAGGTCACAGGAACACCCGTCCAACGCGCCACCACCTCTTCAATGTCGTCCCGGTTCACAATGCCCGAGCTCGACTCATCCAGGTGATACTTGTCCCGCAGCGCCCGCAGGTTCTCGCGCTCCTTGCGTTCCTCGTCGGAGTAGAACCGCGCTTTTTCGAACTCATGGTTCGCAATCGCGCTCTCCATCCGGTGCACAATCAGCTTGATCCGCCGTTGTACCTCGGTAAGCTCTTCGGGAAGTGTCGTCTGCCGTAGCTTTACCCGCGCCCCCGCCTCGTCGATCAGATCGATTGCCTTATCCGGCAGAAAACGGTCCGGAATATACCGGCTGGAATGCGATACCGAGAACGTAATCGCATCGTCCGTATAGCTCACCGCATGAAACTTTTCGTACTTCTCCTTGATGCCCATGATGATCTTCACGGCATCTTCCTCGTTCGGCGGCGGCACCTTCACGGCCTGAAAACGCCGTTCCAAAGACCGGTCCTTCTCGATCGACTTGCGGAACTCCGCCGGGGTCGTCGCTCCAATGCACTGGATCTCACCACGGCTCAGCGCCGGTTTCAGAATGTTGGCCGCATCCAGCGACCCTTCCGCCGAACCCGCGCCCACCAGCGTGTGCAACTCGTCGATGAACACGATGGAGTTCTGATTCTCCATCAGCTCCTTCATGATCGTCTTCAGTCGCTCTTCGAACTGTCCACGGTATTTTGTTCCAGCGACGATCAGGCTTAGATCCAGGGACAGCACCCGCTTTTCCGCAAGGAAAGAGGGGACCTCTCCATCGGAGATCTTTTGCGCGAGGCCTTCCACAATCGCCGTCTTGCCCACACCCGGCTCACCGATCAGCACGGGGTTGTTCTTCGTGCGCCGGCAAAGAATTTGGATCACGCGCTCCAGCTCAAAATCCCGTCCAACCAGCGGATCCAGTGTGCCGTCGCTCGCCGCCTGCGTAAGATCACGCGAGAACTCCGCCAGCATGGATTGCTCCTGCTGCTGGCCGCCACGCTGCTTGCTAGATCCTCCCGAACTCGCCCCGGACGCTCCACCCTGCGGCTTCTCCTGCGTCGAACGCTGCAGCTCTTCGCGAATCGCCGGCAACCGCAGCCCGCGCTCGGTCAGGATCTCCGCCGCAAAGCACTTGTCCTCGCGCAGCAGACCCAACAACAGGTGCTCGGTACCGATGTGCTTGTGGCTCAGCCGCTCAGCCTCTTCAGCCGCATACGCCAGCACACGCTTGCACTCGTTGCTCAGCGGCAGGTCAACCGAAGTCGAAACCTTCTCGCGCACCGTGGTGTGCTGCTCAATCTGTTTACGAATGGATTCAACCGAGGCGTGCGAGCGAAGAAAGCGATTGGTCAACGCCTTGTCTTCACGCAACAAGCCCAGCAGGAGGTGTTCGGTTTCAATGTAGGGCGAGCCAAACTGACTCGCCTCGTAGCGGGCGAAAAAAATAACCCGCCGCGCCTTCTCCGTATAGCGTTCGAACATGCTCCCCCTTCGAACCACCGCCCTCGCCCGTGGAGCGGAGGGCGTGGTCTGCGATGGAAAACCGTGGCCGCCGCAAAATTCCGCGGCGGAAAATGGACTGAAAGCCGTGAAGGCAGTCAGGAAGTTGGCACCAGTGTATCCCGCCGTTCACATAAGCTGCAGCCGGAACCCACGATGGTTACCATAGATTTGACGAAGCTGTGCCAGATCGGTTGCGCCGCTCCAAACCGTCCTCATTCACGCGATAGCGGAACCAAATCGGGAATGCGGCCTGTTCGCGACAAGGACGAAAAGAACCTGGACAAAAAGTTCAGTTGTCATCCTGAGCGAAGTGAAGGGACCTGCTGTTTGCGGTAGCACTTTGCCTCTTCCAGCCAAACAGGACACACTCAGCGCTAAGCCACCACTAGCCGGCCCTCATACAACCGCAAAACCCGGTCGCACCGGCGCGCCAGCTCCACGTTATGCGTCACCAGCACCACCCCCAGCCCGCGGTCGCGGCATGCCCCTTGCAGCACACCGAACAGGTGGTCCGCCGTCGCATCGTCCAGATCGCCCGTAGGTTCATCGGCCAGCAACACCCGGGGTTCGGTCACCAGCGCCCGCGCCAGCGCCACCCGTCCCTGCTCTCCGCCGCTAAGCTCTCCGGACCGGTGCCCGGCCCGCGTCTCCAGCTCCACCACCCGCAGCCATTCCAGCGCCTTGGCCAACGCATCAGGCCTTCGATCCCCCCTCGCCAGCAGCGGCAGCGCGACATTCTCCAGCGCCGTGAACTCCGGGAGTAGGTAGTGAAACTGCCAAACAAATCCGATCGCCCGGTTTCGCACCCGCGCCGCGTCCTCGGCTGAAAGCCGCGTCAGCTCCTGCTCTCCAATCCACACCTGCCCGCCGCTTGGCCGGTCCAACCCTGCCAGCAGGTGCAGCAATGAGCTTTTGCCTGCGCCACTGCGGCCAATAATGGCCACCAGTTCACCCGCGCCCACCTCGAAATCCAGATCACGGAAGAGTTGTAGCTCGCCCGCGCCGCCACCCGCGTTTCCAGGCCGCGCCGGGTAGCTCTTGGAAAGGCCCTCCGCCCGCAACACCGGAAGGGAAGTCGCCGCTCTCGTCCGCGATCCGGGCAGGGGAGCCGGCCTTAAAGGAAGCAAGCTAATCCTGGGCCACCTTGCCGCCGTCGTCGTCCACAACGTCCCGCGTCGGCGCATCCTGGTGCGCGGGCGTGGTCTCCCTCGGCGAGCTTGCGGTTCCGTTCGAGGGAGGCGTCGCCTGCACCTCGGCCTGCGGGCTTGCGCTCGAAGACTCCCCGGCTGAACCGGGCTCGGAATTCGCCGCGCCGGACACTGTGAACTGGCCCGCAGCCATGTCTTTCGTCTTCTGGCCTCGCGAAGGATCCCACTGCACCGCAAACGCAATCGACATCCGGTTCCAGGCATTGATGCCGGCAATGGCCAGCGTCAGATCCACAAGCTCCTTCTCGTGAAAAAAGGCTGAAACCGCCTCATACTCTGCATCCGAGGCGTGACTCCCCTGAATGTTCGTCACCGCATCGGTCCACGCCAGCGCCGCCCGCTCCCGGGGCGTAAACGCCTCCGAAGGCTCCCAGTCCCGCAGCGCCTCAATCCTCGTCTCCGGCTCGTTGTGCTTTCGCAACTCCTGGGTGTGATGCCCGACACAAAAACTGCAACCGTTCAGCAGCGAAGCCCGCAGCCGCACCCACTCCAGCAGCACCGCGGGCAGGGAAGTCGTGGCATTCAGGTAATGCTCCAGGCTGCGCAACGAGGCAACGCCTTCGGGAGCCAACTCGGGGTAACGAAGCCGTTCGCTCATCCGGGCTAGTGTACCGGGAAGACAGGTCTGACCATCAACTCCGGCCACCTGCGGGCTGCGCTATCCGGCATAGCAATGGCACATCACCTCCGCACACTCGCGACCATCAAAAAGGTGAACCATTTTGGCTGTCATTCCCGCGGGGAATCTGCGTTTAGGAGTTCCGACACATCGAGCTACTCAACTTAAGCCCAATCATCCACAGACTTTGGAAGAAAGTAGGGGGAGGGAGACTACTCGTACCGCAACGCCTCCGCAGGCAGCACCGCAGCCGCCGAAGCCGAAGGATACAACGTAGCCAATAGAGCCACACCCATCGAAACGCCTGCCACCAGCAGTGCGTCCAGCGCCCGCGGAGCAAACGGCAGGTGATCGATCGAGTACACCCCAGGATCCAGCTGGATAAATCGGTAATGCGCTCCCAGCACGCTGCCCACGTAACCCACCAACAGCCCCAGCCCCGTGCCCACAGCCGAGATCAGTAAACCCTGCAGCAGAAAGATCCGCCGCACCTGCTCCGCGGTAACGCCAAAACTCATCATCACCGCAATGTCTCGGGTCTTCTCCATCACCATCATCGTCAGCGCGCTCAGGATGTTCAGCCCCGCAACCACCACGATCAACGCCAGCACCACAAACGTTACCGCCTGCTCCAGCTTCAGCGCCCGGAACAGCTCCCGGTTCTGCTCCTGCCAGGTCGTCGCCTGGTACCCCGCTCCTGCCGCCCGGTCCAGCGCCCTAGCCACCGCCGGCGCCCGGTTCAGGTCGTCCAACCGAAAGCTGAGCACACTGATCAGGTCCGGTTCCGAGAACAGCCGCTGCGCGTCCGCCAGCCGCGTGAACGCATAGGCCGAATCGTACTGGTAAAACCCCGAAGAGAATACTCCGACCACCTCAAACCGCTGGTATCGCGGCACCAGCCCCAACGGCGTAAGCTCGCCCTGCGGACTGGTAATCAGCAGCGTATCCCCGACCGAAGCCCCCAGCGTAACCGCCAGCTCGTGCCCGATCACGATGGGCGGCGTGGAGAAGGCATCCGGCACCTGCCCTTCCGGCAACGGTGCAAGCTCCGCGTAGGATCCCTGATCGACCGCCTGCAGCAGGTTGCCGGTCCGCAACTCGTCCGCGGGCACGATGCCCTTGATCAGCGCCCCACCCGAGCGCGGCCCGCGCGAGATCAGCACCTGCCCATACAGTCCCGGCGCCACGGCCTCCACATGCGGCACCGCCGCCAGCCGCGCCATCAGCGGGCGCCAGTCCCGAATCCCATCCCCGGCCACCCGCAGCACCTCCACGTGAGCCGTCGCCCCAACCAGCCGGTCCTGCAGATCGCGCCGCATGCCGTTGGTCACAGCCAGCGCAATGACCAGTGAAGCGACGCCAGCGGTCACGCCCAGCACGGAGATGGCGGTGATCAGGCCCACAACGGCCTGCCGCCGCCGCGCCCTTAGATAGCGCACCGCGATAAAGAGCTCAAAGCGCACGCTACCCATCCTAAAGGCAAGCACGTTCGACCTCGCGAAGTTGACCGCCGTCTGCCCGCGGGCTCCAATGGAGCCAAGCGGCGCTGCGGCTCGTCTATAGGAAGTGATCTTGAGGTAGAAGAGATCCTGAGATTGACATTCCCGTACCTCCGCACCAAGGTGGAGTTTTCACAATGATCAAGGGCCAAATCGCGGCGGCAGCTCTGTTCGCTCTCGCCTTCACCTCCGCTGGCTGCCTGTACGCGCAGACCCCACAGGGAACGCCGCCGCCGGTCACAAAGCCGGCTACTCCGTCTCCCGACGAAGGCGGCCCGGTCGACGACAGTAACGGCATTGTGCTGCCCAAAAAGAAGGACGAGCCCGCCCCACCCCCGCCCGCACCGGCGGAGGAGCGTCCGCGCAACCCCAACGG
The DNA here is from genome assembly GCA_964235515.1 of uncultured Bryocella sp. Taxonomy (GTDB): domain Bacteria; phylum Acidobacteriota; class Terriglobia; order Terriglobales; family Acidobacteriaceae; genus Granulicella. The sequence continues at coordinate 5,286 of CAXSBL010000028.1, read as the reverse complement.
CGCAATTTACTCGCTGCGTGTAGATGTGCCCATCGTGAATCTGGACGTAGGCGTTCTGCTGGACAAGACACACCAGTTCGTCCCGGGGCTGAAGCCGGACAATTTCCTCGTAGTGGAAGACGGTGTGGAGCAGCGCATACAGGATGTCCGCCTGACCAAGGCGCCGATCACCGCCGTGATGCTGTTGGAGTTCGCCGCCAATTCCTACGCCTTTATCAACGACATGCAGAACGCCTCGGTGGCCTTCTTCCGAACTTTGCAGCCGAATGACTACGTTGCCGTCGAGACCTACGACATTCGTACCCACGTGCTCTGCGACTTCACCAACAACCGCGAAACGGTGGCGCAAGCCCTGCAAAGCCTGATCATGCCAACCTGGCACGAGACAAACGAGTTCGACGCGCTCTACGAGACGTTGGACCGGTTGAGCCGTGTGGACGGGCAAAAGTACGTCATTTTGATCTCCAGCGGAAGGGACACGCTTTCCAAGCTGACCCTGGATCAGATCCTGGCCAAGGTGAAGAGCGCGCAGAACACCACCATCTTCACCATCAGCACCGGCGGTTTCCGGCGCGAGATGGGCCGCGAAAGCATCTCAGCGCTGCAAGACCAGAACGAGATGCGGACATTTGCTCAGATGACGGGCGGTCTCTACTTTTCACCAGTCTTTCAAGGCGAGTTGCCAAACATCTTCTCGCAGATCAACGACTCCATCCGTGACAAGTATGTGCTGAGCTACAGGCCTACCAACGCCAAAAACGACGGCACCTACCGCAAGGTAAAGGTCTACCTGGTCGACAACGAAGGCAAACCGCTCAAAATGCAGGATGAAAAAGGAAGGCCGCTCAAGTACTCCATCGTAGCCAGGGACGGGTATCGAGCAAAACTCCCGGTGGAGTAGTCGCAAGCTGGCACTGCTGCAGAGTGCCAGCGAGAGCACCTGGGAGGCGTGCAGATGGCCTCAGCAACGCGCAGCTTTGTAAGAATTCGTGTCTAATGAAGTCAAAGCTGCGGGTTCGCTGACGTTTTGGTTCTTATTCACACTATCTTCGCCGTGATCAAAGCGTGCCTTTCGGCTGCCGTGGCAGCGTTATTGGCAGGGGTCGGCATCGTGGTCACCCTGGTGATCCTCATTGCCGTTTTGGGCTTTGCCTTGGTGGGCGCTTTCGGCATTGGCGGATCCAGGGTCGCCGCTCGTCGCAGAGCACGACGCGACGACAAAAGCAATTGATCTAACCGTCAAATTGGACGCCTCATCAGGCAAGTTGGGCAAGTTAAGTGCCGTAAGCACGGCCAAACCGCTCACTCGCCGGATTGGGCTGGTTGGAACGGCTTCTGCAGCAGAGACCGGGCCTCATTCACGGCTCCCTGGGTGTTGTCGTTGGTCTGAATCGCCTGGCGGTACTCGTTAACTGCACGCTCGCGCTGACCGGTGATGTCGAAGATCTTGCCCAGATTAATGTGGCTCCACACCTCGGTCCACTTCGGGTCGCCGTCGCCGCGCAGCGCATCGCGAAAGCTGTTGGCCGCAGACTGGTAGTTCTTCTGCAGCATGAAGACCTCCGCGAGGCGGTAGTTGGCCAAGGAGGATCCTCGGTTGGAATCGAGCGCCTTCTGGTATTCGGTTACGGCACCCAGCAGGTCGCCCTGCTGTACATCCTGCTGGCCCCGCAGGACGGCTACGCGAACGGAGAGGTCAGGGGTGGATTTCAGGAGCCAGTTATCAGGATCCAGCACAATGCGGCGCGGACGTCCGAAGGTTTCAATGGTGTACGGCGACTCCGTTCCCGAAAGGTCCACGCGACGGTCCTCGGTGCGACCTTCGGTCTCGACGCGTAGTTGGACGGGCATCCGGAACAAATCCAGATCCTGGGTGACGTCGCCGGTGGTACGGAAGCCCTTGTTGTTGCTGAGCCGGAACACAGAATACTTGTCGCCGAACTCCGGTGCGCCGGTGCCATCGAGCCACTGGGAGAAGAACGGCGTAAGCTGCAAATTTGACTGCGCCTGGGCCACTGTCTGGACGTCGCTTGTACGGATGCCCTGGTCGGTGTACTGCGACAGAAGAGCGCGCAGGAACTTTGTGAAGGTCTCGTCGCCCATCTCCCAGCGGAGCATGTGGAAGACCATCGCGCCTTTCTCCAGGGTCTCGGACTGAAACTGCGGGGAGAACGGGTCCAGACGCCCGAGGGTCGTCAGCGGCTCGGTATCGTAGGCCAGGGCACCGGCCTCGGTATCGGTAATTGCCGTCTGCAGCGCCTGTTTGCCATTGGCGTCTTCGAGATAGAGCAACTCGGCATAGCGACTCATGCCGTTGGTGATCCAGGCGTCGTTCAGGGTGGCTGGTGAAACTTCGGAGCCCCACCACTGGTGCGCCAGAGTATTGGCAAGCAGGCGTGCACTGGCACGTTCCGGGCGTACCGCCACGATCTCCGGCGCCCAGGCGGCGGAGACCGAGGTACCTGGCAGCTCCACGACGTTGATGGTCGACGACTCAGCCCCACCAAACTGGCTGGTAAGGAACTCGAACTCTTTGGAGGCCGTGGCGGCCATGTCCTGCGCCTTGGCCTTGTTTGCCTCGGTTACAAAGACGTGAACGTTGGGCGCATCGGGGGCGCTGATGGGCGGAAGAAATTTACCGGCGACAATGGTGCCGGGGAAGCCAGGTTTGGTCCAGTTGAAGACGTATTCCGTGCGGTTCCCGGGAAGCTTGTGCTGGCCGGTAAATCCGCTGCCGACCACCCGCTCTCCGGCAGGTACCGTGACGTGGACCTCGGCGGTAAAACGGTCGGTAAAGATACCGTTCATGGGAAACCAGCGCCCGGGATAGAGCAGGATGCTGACCGGGTCGGCCACCTGCGCGAAATCAATCCCTTCGACGGGGCTGGTGTCGGCCGTCGGTGCGCCGGCGTAGGTGAACGTCCAGGTCGCCGCGGTGCCCTTCGCAACCGCGACCACCGGCGTAATCCGGACGGTGGAGTCGGTCGTGTTGCGCTCAAATGGGAGGCTTGTGTTGGTGGTATCCGTCAGCTTCGTGACCTGCAGACCGTTATTCAGGCCGAAGCTGACGGTGTTTAGGTCCTGAAGCGCGGTAAAGACGACGGTGGCGGTCGCCGACAACTTCCCTGTGGACGGATCCAGGTCCGCATGAATCACGTAGCTGGTAACGTCGACCTGCGCCCGGGTAGGGGGCGCTGCGAGAACCACAGACGTGGATGCCGCGACCAGAACGGTGGAGAACACGCGAAGGAGTCGAGAACGCATACGTGAGGACCTTTAAGAGGCTGTTCGGAGGTTGAGTTGAGCCGCGGCTGCCTTCAGCCACGGCTCTGCCTGTCGAAATCTGCTGCTCTTACCTTAGACGTTTCGGGCCCAAGTCTGGACTTACGCGTTCTTTGCATGAGCCAGAGTCTCAATGACGGCGGAGGCGACACGGTCAATGGCCGTGGTATCGGCATCGCCTGTGGCCTGCAGGCGTTGCCGTACCTGATCCAGTCCAGCGAGTTGCCGGTCGCGTTCGGGACCGTCCTGCAGCAATGGGGCGAGCTCGGCGGCGACGTTTTCGGCGGTGAAGCGGCCTTGCAACAGCTCCGGCACCAGACGCTTGCCCGCGATGAGATTCACCATGCCCACGGCGAGGTTGCCGTCCAGGTCCCGCAGCGGAGGAAACTCCGCAGGGTAAGCAACCAAGCCTTTCGCGACGGCGAAGGTGAGGGCGCTGACCCGATACACGATGACAAAAGGGTTGCCGATGATCGCGGCCTGCACGGTGGCGGTGCCGGAGGCGACCACGGAGGCACGGGCGTGGTGCAGCGCCGGGCGTGCGTCCGGAACGAGGGTCAGGCGAAGACTGCGGGCTTCGGGGCCCCAGTAGCGGAGGTGGTCGCGGTTGAGCTCCTCGATATAGGCCTCGAGGTCGGCCCTGCGGATGGTGGAGGCGACGGGCAGGAGGAACTCGTAGCGGGTGTGCGCGGCTGGATCGGTTGGGGTGAGCAGGCCGACGCCGTTGAAGACCGTGCGTGCGGAGGCGGTTGCGATGAGGTCGCTCATGGCGAGCTCATGCAGGGCGGGGAGGTTGGCGTGGACCTCCTTCCAGCGGCTGCCGGGCAGGAGGGCGATCCAGGTCTTGGCCGGGTCCAGGCCGTGCGCTGTGGCGTAGTCCTCGCGGGAGACCGTGGGCAGCGGCTGGTCGGCGAGTGGGTGGCCTACGAAGGTGGCGTCCACGCCGCGCTCACGGTAGAAGCGCTCCTCGAAGGGGAAGATGACCAGCATGCGGTCGACGCGCTGCTGCACCCAGCGCAGACGGCTGTGCTTCCAGGCCCAGAGCTGCGGGGAGACGAACCAGATTACCGGGATGCCTGCCCTGCGCAGGTGCTTTGCGAGCCGGAAGTTTACGTCCGGGAAGTCGATCAGAACGGCGATGTCGGGGTGCTGCTGCCGGATGGAGCGGACTAGCTTGCGGTAGCTGGCGTAGATGCGGGGAACGTGCCGGAGTATCTCGGTGACGCCCATGACGGCTACATCTTCGGCCCGGACGACGCGCCGCTGGCCGGCTGCTTCCATGGCGAGGCCGCCGAGGCCGGTAAAGGTGGCTGCCGGGAGCTGCCGGCGGAGTGCGGTGATGAGTTGGGCGCCGTAGACGTCGCCGGAGGCTTCGCCGGCGGAGAGGAAGAGGCGCGGACTGGCTTTGGCAGCGATATTCTCAGTCTACCGCTGCCATGGATCTTGCCGGGTACCCCTCCCCCCCCGTACCTTTTCTGCAAAGTCTGTCAAACATTGAGTTTAAGGCGAGACTTGTGCGGGGTACTCAGGAATCCGAGCAGCTTTGACAACGACCTAAAGCAAGCGTAGCAGGATGCGCTTAAAGGTATGCAGCCTCCGGCTCAAAACCACTACCGATCAGCCGTGCCAGCCTAGCCAGCGCGGAAAAGCACGCCTGCGGCTCGGAAGCGCTACACGATCCCACTTTCCCGCACCACGACGACGATTCGTAAAGCTTTCCCACCGAGGTCTGCCCAGGGCAACAAGGACGAAAGAACAGTCACAACGGCGTGTCAGCAGCCTGGTACCGCGAAGGGTCTTCCTTGACCGAGCGAGCTGAAAGGACCGACACGCGCGCACCTCAACCTGGCCAGGAGAACCAGTCTCCATTCAAAGGCCGAATACATTTGCGCAGACTTGCCTTCTCGACCACGCTTCCCCTAGCAGTCGCACGGCGGACCATACATTGGCGTTACGGATTGGGATCTGGCCGGCACCCTAACGGTCAGGGCTTCTTCACCAATG
>CAXSBL010000027.1:47310-50556 GCA_964235515.1 uncultured Bryocella sp. | reverse complement strand
CCGATTCTTAACGCTCAGGGCGTGAGCAAGCGCTTTGGCGCGGTTCCGCTGTTTCAGGATATTTCTTTCGCTGTGAATGATGGCGATCGCATTGGATTCATTGGACCGAACGGGGCGGGCAAGTCGACCCTGCTGGCCGTGCTGGCTGGGGAGATGGAGCCCGATACGGGCAATCTGGCCATGCGGAAGCGGGCGCGGATCGGGTATGTGCGCCAGATTTCGGAGTTCGCACCGAAGATCACTGTTCGTGGGGTCATTGCGGCCGCGCAGGAGACGGCGGGCGTGCCGCCCGAAGATCGTGAGCAGCGGTTGCGCGAGACGCTGGGGCGGGCGGGGTTTACGGACGCCGGCACGGACCCGAAGCTGAGCATGGATGCGGAGGCGAACAGCCTTTCGGGTGGGTGGCGCAAGCGGCTGGCCATTGCCGAGGCCATGGTGCTGCAGCCGGATGTGCTGATGCTGGATGAGCCTACCAATCACCTGGATCTTGAGGGCATTGAGTGGCTGGAAGGGGCGCTGCGCGGGGCGAACTTTGCCGTCGTGGTGGTGACGCATGACCGGTACTTTCTGGAGAATACGGCGACCGAGATCGTGGAGCTGAACCGGGTGTATGCGGAGGGTCTGCTGCGGGTGCGGGGGAGTTATTCGCGCTTTCTGGAGGACCGGGCGGGGTACATGGAGGCGCAGCAGCGCCAGCAGGAGGGGCTGCAGAACCGGGTAAAGATCGAAATTGACTGGCTGCGGCGCGGGCCCAAGGCGCGGAGTACGAAGGCGAAGGCGCGGATCGACAATGCGCACGATCTGATTGGGCAGCTGGCGGATGTGAACAGCCGGATGCGCACGGCGAGTGCGGGGATCGGCTTTGACGGCACGGACCGGCAGACGAAGCGGCTGATCGAGATGGACGGTGTGACGGTGACGCTGGGCGGGCGCGACATTGTGCACGATGTGAGCTTTGTGCTGGTGAACGGGGCTCGGCTGGGGCTGGTGGGGCCGAATGGGTCCGGCAAGACGACGCTGCTGCGGGCGATGACGGGGGAGATCCCTGTAAGCAAGGGGCAGGTGAAGCGCGCGCCGAGCCTGCGCGTGGTGTACCTGAGCCAGATGCGCGAGCTGGACACGGCGCTGACGCTGCGGCGGGCGCTGGCACCGGATTCCGATGGTGTGGTGTACCAGGGCAATGTGGTGCACGTGGCGAGTTATGCGGCGAAGTTCATGTTTACGAGTGAGCAGCTGAATCAGCCGGTCGAGCGGTTGAGCGGCGGCGAGCGGGCGCGCGTGCTGATTGCGCGGCTGATGCTGCAGCCGGCCGATGTGCTGATGATGGATGAGCCGACCAACGACCTGGATATCCCGACGCTGGAGGTGCTGGAAGAGGCGCTCTTGGAGTTCAAGGGCGCGCTGGTGCTGGTGACGCATGACCGGTATCTGCTGGACCGGGTGAGTAACGTGGTGCTGGGGCTGAACGGGCATGGCGATGCGCAGCTGTTTGCGGACTATGCGCAGTGGGAGGAGTGGCGGGGGCTGGGGTCGCCGGGTGCGCGGGAGATGGAGGCGGCGGCGAAGGGTTCTGCTCCGACGGCGAACGGCGCGGCTGCGGGTGGGGCTGCTGGTGGGAAGAAGAAGCTGAGTTATCTGGAGCAGCGTGAGTGGGACGGGCTCGAGGCGAAGATGGCGGCGGCGGAGGCGAAGGTGACGGCGGCCGAGGAGCTTGTGGGCGATGTGGCTTCCGATGCGGATGCGCTGGTGAAGGCGCTGGCGGAGTTGGAGACCGCGCATGCGGAGCACGATGCGCTGCTGGAGCGTTGGGTGGCGTTGGGGGAAAAGGTGGGTTGAGGAAGGGGAATAGCAGGTTTCTTACAGCAATGACAGAAAAGGCAAAAGAAGACGCAGATTCCCTTCGGGAATGACAATCTAAGTGCAAAAGATTGCCTTTGCGAACAAGAGAAAAAAGAGCAAAGGCAGGGAAGGCTGCGGGTTGGAACGATGACGTTTCCTGAACCTGATCTCCGGTGGCGTGGTCCGGGGCGGCCGGCTGGGCCTAGCCTTTGGCCGCGGGTGCGCAGCGGTGAATTGTGGCGGCAGATGCGGCCGAGTACCTGTTGAGCAATGCGCGGAGATACGGGAATCTGGTGCGGTTTCGGGCGCTGGGGCACGAGGTGCTGCAGTTGAACCACCCGGAGCTGGTGGGCGAAATGCTGCAGCGCAATGAACGGCTGCACCAGCGCAGCCTAGTGATGCGGCGCAGCAAGGTGATACTGGGCGATGGCCTTTTGACCAGCGAGGAGCCGCTGCACATGCGGCAGCGCCGGCTGGCGCAGCCGGCGTTCCACCGGGCCCGGCTGCAGGGGTATGGCGAGATCATTGCGCAAGCCACGGCGAAGACGGCCGCGGGCTGGAGGAATGGCGAGGTGTCCGCAATCCATGCGGACATGCTGCTGCTGGCGCTGCGGATTGTGGGGCGGACGCTGTTCAGCCTGGATTCTGGGGCCGATCGCGGAGGCGGTGTAGGAGGCCTGAAGCAAACAGCAGGTCCTTCGCTGCGCTCAGGATGACAAGTTCGCTCAGGATGGCAAGTTCGCTCAGGATGGCAAGTTCGCTCAGGATGACAGGTTGTGGAGGAGTGGCCCGTCTACACCTGCGGGGGAACTAGCTCTAGTCTTTGCGGACGATGCTGCCGTTTTTCATGACGAAGGTGGGATGGGTGAGGACGGAGATGTTTTCGAGCGGGTTTCCGGGGACGGCGATGATGTCGGCGTAGAAGTTGGGTTTTAGTTGGCCGATGTCGTCGGCCCAGTCGAGGAGTTTGGCGCCGTTGAGGAGGCCGGCGCGGAGGGTGTCGGCGGGGGAGAGGCCGTATTGGACCATGAGCTCGTACTCGCGGGCCTGGGTGCCGTGCGGGAAGGGGCCTACGTCGGAACCCACGGCGAAGGGGACGCCGGCGGCGATCTGGCGTTTAAACTGGGCGGCGTGAAAGGCCTGAGCTTCACGTTCGCGTTCGGCGTAGGCCGGGGTGGGGGCGTGGTCGGCGAAGTATTCGGTGATGGCGAAGGTGGGGACGGCGTAGATGCCTTTGTCGCGCATGGCCTGCATGGTGGCGGGAGAGAGCTGGTAGGCGTGGTCGATGGAGGCCACGCCGGCGGCCGCGGCGTAGCTCGCGCCGGGTTCGCCGGTGCAGTGCACGCCTACGCGGGAGCCGGTGCGATGGGCTTCGGCGACGGCGGCGGCCAGCTGGGCTTCGGTGTA
>CAXSBL010000027.1:22643-47210 GCA_964235515.1 uncultured Bryocella sp. | reverse complement strand
TGGCCCGGGGAACGCAGATTCCCTCCGGGAATGACAACCAGAAGACAACCAGAAGACAACCAGAAGGGCAACAGCGGATCCCTCCGCTGCCCGAGGTGGCCAGGGGAGGGGAGGTAAGCTCCCCTGCAGCGATCAAATGCCGGTGGTGTTGAAGCCGCAGTCGACGAAGGTGATTTCGCCGGTGATGCCGCTGGCGAGTTTTGAGGAGAGGAAGAGGGCGGCGCCGGCGACCTCGGTTTGTTCGACGTTGCGGCGGAGCGGGGCGCGCTCGGTGACCTTGTCAAGAATGGTGTTGAAGTCGCCGATGCCGCGGGCGGCGAGGGTTTTGATGGGGCCGGCGGAGATGGCGTTGACGCGGATGTTTTTGCCGCCGAGTTCCATCGCGAGATAGCGGACGGTGGCTTCGAGCGCGGCCTTGGCGACGCCCATGATGTTGTAGTTGGGGAAGGTTTTTTCGGCGCCGTAGTAGGTGAGGGTGAGCAGCGAGCCACCTTCGGTCATCAGCGGCGCGGAGGCGCGGGCGATGGCGATGAGGGAGTAGACGCTGATGTCATGGGCGAGCGCGAAGTCAGCGCGCTGGGTTTCGAGAACGGGGTTTTTGATGTTGGGCGCGAAGCCGATGGAGTGGACGACGGTGTGCAGGACGGGGAAGGCGGCCCTGATTTCGGCGAAGGCGGCGTCGATCTGCTCGTCGGAGGTGACGTCGCATTGGATGAGTCGGCCTTTTTCGCTTTGGCCCAGGTCGGCGAGGAGCTGCTCGGAGTCCTTTTTAAGCCGGTCGCTCTGGTAGCAGAGGACGAGCGTGGCGCCGGCGTGGGCGAGCGATTCGGCGATGGAATAGGCGATGCTGCGTTTGTTGGCGACGCCGAAGACGACGGCGACCTGGCCCTGCATGTCGATCATTCTGTTGCACTCCAAGGAACTGCGGAAACTTTCGGGGAACTGGGACGCTGGCTAGGATAGCAGGGCGGCGATGCCCGGACGGCTCTATAGAAAGGCCGGAAAGGCGGCGTAGTCCTTCGCGAGCGTGGTGTTGAGCTGGGTGAGCAGGGTGGGGTCGTAGAGGTAGAGGCCGAGTTCGCGGTTGCGGTTTATGGAGGCGTCGGAGAAGTTGATGGAGCCGACGTAGCCTACCTGGCCAGCGGTGCCGAGGTCGGCGACCATGGCTTTGGCGTGGATGTAGAGAGCGGTGGGGTTGTTTGGGCCGATGTGGACGCCGCAGCCGGCGGTTTGCAGGGCCTTGTAGTTGGCGTGGTAGGCGGGGCTGGTGTCGGTCATGGCGATGCGGACGTCCACGCCTCGGGAGCAGTCGCGTTCTAGGGCTTCGACGACCGTGGAGGAGCTGAGCTCCTCGTTTTCTACGAGCAGGGTCTTTTTGGCGCTTTGGATGATGTTGAGCAGGGCGAGCTGGGCGGTGGTGGGGCTCCAGATGAGGTCGTCGCCGCTCTTGGGGTGATAGCTGAGGTCGGTGGTGGAGTTGAAGTCGGTGGTGAAGGCGGTATCGATGGCACGGATATCGGTTGCGTCGTCCTCCGCTAGAGCGAAGTCGCGGGTGGAGGGGTAGTAGCGGGTGGTTAGGTTGAGGCTCATGATCACGGCGGCCGTGTCGTCAACCACGAGGGATTTCTCGTGGGTTGCCCCGAATTGCGGGTTGGACCAGGCAGCCGAGCAGTGCGGGCCGGCGCTGTTGAGCTGCGTGTAGGCGGGGGTGTTAGCGGTTTTCTCGAGGGACTGGTCGAGAATGACGCGGACGCGCACGCCGCGGGTGCAGGCGCTGACGAGGTCTGCGGAGAAGGTGGGGTCCACGAGCTCGTACATGGTCATGTCGACGGAAGTGTGGGCGTTGTTGATCAGGGCGTAGAGCCAGTCAAAGCCGGCGTCGGGTTCAATGTGGAGGGTGCGGTTGCCGGTGAGCTGCGCCTGCGCGGCGGCGGCGCGGGCCGAGGGGGAGCGGCGGCAACCGGCTGTGGCGAGTGCGAGAAGAAGGCTTAGACAGACTGCGGTGCGTCGAGCTGATTTGTGCAACGTGTCCTCTGATTTTGGGGTGTTCGGTGCCTGTGGCCGGATCTGCTGGTTGGAAGTTTGCCGCGCCCAACGCAGATTCCCTGCGGGAATGACAACAAAGAAGAGGTTACAGCTGCCGACTGTACTTGCAGGGTTTCAGCTGGCCTGTGTGTCCACGATGAGTTCGAGTGCGTCCCAGTCGTCTGCGGGGATCGAGATTGCGGCGGAGGCTACGTTTTCTTCAAGGTGCGCGATGCTCGAGGTTCCGGGTATGGGCAGGATGTTTGGGCTGTGTTGCAGCTGCCAGGCGAGGGCGATCTGGGTGACCGTGGCGTTGTAGCGGCGGGCGAACTCGGCTACGGGGTGGTTGGTTTCTTCGTTGCCGGCGGCGGCTTTTGCGAATTTGCCGGCGTTCACGGGGTACCAGGGGAGGAAGGCGATGCCGTGGGCCTGGCAGAAGCGCAGGGTGGGTTCGCTTTTGCGCTCGGCGAGGTTGAAGCGGTTTTGGACGCTGACGATCGCAACGACCTTTTGCGCGGCTTCGATCTGTTCGGGGGTGACCTCGGAGAGGCCGATGTGGCGGATCTTGCCGGCGGATTGCGCGTCGCGGAGGGCGCCGAGGGTGTCTTCGAGCGGGACGGTGGGGTCGATGCGGTGGAGCTGGTAGAGGTCGATGCGCTCGAGGCGGAGACGGCGGAGGCTCATTTCGAGCTGCTGCTGGAGGTAGTCGGGGCGGCCGCAGGGCTTGGCTTTGGCGGGGCCCTGGCGGGTGAGGCCGCCCTTGGTGGCAATGACGATGCCGGCGGGGTAGGGATGCAGGGCTTCGGCGAGGAGATCTTCAGCGATTGTGGGGCCGTAGGCGTCGGCGGTGTCGAAGAGATTGACCCCGAGCTCGACGGCGCGGCGGAGGACGTTGCGGGCGTCTTCACGGTTGGGCGGTTCGCCCCAGGCGCCTTCGCCGACGAGGCGCATGGTGCCGTAGCCCATGCGGTGGACGGGGAGGTCGCCGCCGAGGTTGAAGGTTCCGGAGGCTGCGGCGTTGGGGGGCGTCATGGGTGGTGAGATGCGTGTGTGGTTGGGTCCGGCCTGGGGTTTGGGGGCCCGTTCGGCGGAAAGCAGATCCCTGCGGGATGACAGATCAGAAAAGCTGATGTCAGCACGCGTTATCGGCGCTTTTGAGGCACTGCGGGGGAAAGCAGGTCCTTCGCTGTGCTCGGGATGACAAATTTAGGAATGACGATGGTTCGCTGTGGGATGACAAGTTCTGGAAAGCACGACGGTTCGCTGCGGGACGACGGTTAGCCGTGGAGTAGCCAGTCGAACTGCTCGTCTGTGAGGGGGACGACGGAGAGGCGGAATTGGCGGAAGAGGATTGAGCCTTGGAAAACGCCGGCTTCGCGGATTTCGGCGAGGGAGCGTTCGCGCTTGAGGCGTTTGCCGGCTTTGAGGGTGACGAGCGGGGTCTTGCCGTCCTCGGCGAGCTCGACGTGTGCGACCCTGGCGGTGCCGACCGCGGCCTTGCCTACGTTGGAGTGATAGATGATGCAGTCTTCGCCGGGCTTCATGTTGCGCAGGGTGATGAGGGCCTGGGGGTTCTTGATCCCGTCCCAGGTGGTTTCGCCGTCGCGGAGGAGGTCGTCGAAGGAGTATTTGTCGGGTTCGGATTTTAGGAGGTAGGGCATGGGGAGTTTTGGGTTCTAGGTTGTGGGTTCTAAGTCGTACGTTCTACGTTGTACGTGTTTTTAGCGGGTCTTGGGTGGCGAGGGTGACGGCTTAGGTGGTGCTTAGGTTAGGGCGTAGAGATCTGGATGTCTTGAACCTACAACTTAGAACGTACAACTTACAACGTACAACGTAGAACCTACAGCCACAACTTACAATCTAGAACCTACAACGAGCTTCAGCCGCCTAGGTCCAGCGGGTGGACTTGGGGGATAGGGCGGCCTAGGAAGTGGCTGCCCAGGCGGGCGAATTTGGCCACGGAGTCTGTGGCGAAGCAGTCGAAGGTGGCTGGCGTTGCATCAGGGGGGAGCTTACCGAGGGATTGGCGGACGGCTTCGGCGGTGGCTTCGGCGGAGTCGACTACGGTGGCCTGAGAGCCCAGGTCGTGCAGGGTTTGGGCGATGGCGGGAGCGATCAGGGGGTAGTGGGTGCAGCCCAGCAGGACGGTGGAGGGCGTGGTGGCGGCGAGCGCCTCGGTGAGGTAGAGGCGGAGGACCTCGCGGGTGACGGGGTGGTCGGTCCAGCCCTCTTCAACGAGCGGCACGAGGAGCGGGCAGGGCATCTCCGTGGCGTGGAGGCCGAGCGTGGCGCAGGTGTCGCGGTAGGCGTGGGATTGGACGGTGGCGGCGGTGGCGAGCACGAGGACGTCTTTGCTTCCGGAGTGCGCGGCGGCGGTGCGGGCGGCCTCGGCACCGGGTTCTATGACGCCGATGACGGGTACGGGGACGGCGGCGCGGATTTCCGGCAGGGCGAGGGCGGTGGCGGTGTTGCAGGCGATGACGAGCAGTTCGGCGCCGCGGGCGACGAGGTAGAGCGCGGCTTCAACGGCGTAGCGGGCGACGGTGGCCTGCGACTTGGCGCCGTAGGGAAGGCGGGCGGTGTCGCCGAGGTAGAGGAAGTGGGTGCCGGGGAGTTTGGGAAGAAGGGCGCGCAGGACGGTGAGGCCGCCGAAGCCGGAGTCGAAGACGCCGACCGTGCGTTTTCGAAGGCTGCCGGCTGAGGGCTGTTCGGAATGGGGTTGGGCCGCAGTTGGGGCGGGAGCTGAGCCGGAGTTCACGGCGCACTGCCTGCGGGCGGGGTCACGGTGTCGCGGACCGGGTAGGTGCGGAGCAGGTCGGCGTGGCCAGCGAGGGTTTCGCGGGGCTGGCCGTCGACGAGGAAGCGGACCTGCTCGATCTGGGGGAGGTTGGTGTGCAGGGTGCCGAGGATGGAGGCTAGGGTGAGGGCTTCGACTTCGACGCCGGAGGGATGGCTGTTGACGAAGGTGCCGCGGAGGTCAATCACGGCGAGCTGGCCGCCGGGCGCGGAGGGCTGCAGGGCTGCGGGATCGGTGGGCGCGACGGGGACGGTGGAGACGCGGCCGTCGGTGGTTGCGGGAGCGTGTGAATCGATCTCGTGGCCGACCACCGGGAGCGGCAGGAGGAAGATTTCGTTGACCATGGTGCCGGGCGGCAGTGCGTGCGCGGAGTTAGGCAGGGCGTACTCGTTGACGAGGTGGTCGAGCAGGGCGCGGGCACGGGCGTTGGCCTCGGTGGGAAGCGCGATGTGGCGTTCGGTGGCGGTGACCGCGCCGGTGTTGTCGTCGGCGAGATCGAGCATGATGGGTTCGGCGTCGGTGTAGGGAGCATCGACCGGGGACTGGTCAGCGATGTCGCGGACCTTGTCACGCTGGCGCTGGCGCTCGACGAAGAGGACGACGCCCATGGCGAGGATGGAGGCGATCAGGCACCAGAGAACGATGCGCATGCGGCGGGGCGTCATGGCTGGGTCTCCGGGGCGCTGACGGACGATTTACTGGGGCTAGCCGGGGTTTCGGTGTTTGGGCTTTCGGTGTGAAGCGTTTCGGTGTGGTGGGTTAGGTGGACGGGCGCGGGCAGGCGCGGCGGGGGCTGCACGGCATTTTCCCAGACGACGAGCGCACCGGCGAGGGCAGAGGCGATGCGTTCCTGGTAGCCGGCGTCATTGATGCTGGCCGGGGTTTGATTTTCCGGGGCGAGTTCGAGCACGAGGGCGGGGCAGGTGAGTGAATCAACGGGCCGAACCGAGGCGGTGCTGGCGAGCAGAGGGATGCCGGAGCGGCCGAGCGCGGCGCTCAGGCCGCCTTCGAGGGCGTGGCTGGCGGGCATCCAGGCGGCCTGGCCGGTGAGCCAGGGAACGAGGTAGGGCTCGGCCGGGGCGGGGGCGATCTCCGAGCTATAGATATGCAGCCCGGTGCCGCGGCCGGTGGCGTGCAGCAGAAGGCAGGCGGAGGCGTGGGCGTGGTTGGCGATGCCGGCGCGGTCGTCCAGCGTGAGGGGCGTGGGTGCGGAGTTCGGTGTGGTTTGCAATGTGGCGGCGTCGCTGTCGCGGGTTAGGACGACGGTGAAGCCGCGGGCGAGCAGGAGGGAGCGCAGGCGGAAGGCGAGGGCAAGTGTGACGTTCTTTTCAAGGGTGTTGTCGCCGATGCGGGCGCCGGCATCGGTGCCGCCGTGGCCGGGGTCGAGCACGATTACGTTGCGGTTGAGGCCGTGGATGGTGTTGGACGGGTGCTCGGGGGCGGGTTTTGCCGATTTGGCCGGAGAAGCCGGCGGGGAGGACAGGGGATGTGCCGCGGATGTGCCGGATGTCGCTGGCGTGGCAGAGGGTAGTGCCGGGTGAGAGTGCGGGTGAACCGGGTCGGGGGTTGCCGATGTCTCGGGGCTCCCGGCGCCGGTCGGTGAAGGTGCGGGAGCGGTGCCAAGTGTGGGGCTGACGGGCCGCGGATGGTGTGTGACGGGGGCGGATTGTGTGAGCGGGGTGGCAGGCGTCAAGGCGGGCCCTGACCTGGTTTGCACCGGTTTGGTTGCGGTTTGCGCCGGTGTGGCCGGGGTCTGGGCTGGCGTGGCTGCGGTTTGCGCGGGAGGCCGCCGCGCGACGCGAACGACCGGGGCCGGCGTGGGGTTTGCGGATTGCTGCCCAGGGAGGATCGAGGTGGAGAATCCGGCGAGGGTGACGGCTAGAAGCGTACGGGGGAGCTTTGCGCGGGAGCGGCGGCCAGATGTCGGGGAGAGGGTCAAGGCGTAAGGGTTCTCGATCGCTTCGGTGAGGCCGGCACCAGTGGAGGCACACCGGGGTGGTGATGGTCCCACCGATTGTAACTGGCTCCTTCTCCACCGTGGGAGGAAGTCCGGGGCCGTGGCGGTACACTCAGTCGCATGCGGGTGTTCGGGGTCGATTGCGGGACGGAGTTCACGGGGTATGGCGTGGTGGAGGCGGACCCCTCGGAGCGGACGCCCCGGCTGCGGCACCTTTGCGCGGGCGCGGTACGGCTGAACAAGAAGGATCGGACGCCGGTGCGGCTGGCGCAGGTGTATGCGGAGCTGACGGCGCTGATCACGCTGTGGGAGCCGGCGTGCGTGGCGATCGAGGATGTTTTTTTTGCCAATAACGCCAAAAGCGCGTTGAAGCTGGGCCAGGTGCGGGGCGTGGCAATGCTGGCGGCGGCCAATTGCGGTCTGCCGGTGGCCGAATACGCTCCGCTTTCGGTGAAGAGCGCGGTGGTGGGCTATGGCCTGGCGGCGAAGGATCAGGTGGGGTTTATGGTGGCGCGGTTGCTGGAACTGGATGAGATTCCCAAGCCGGCGGACGCGGCGGATGCGCTGGCGATTGCGATCTGCCACATTCACCATGCCCAGACGGCAGAGGTCTTGAAGCGTTGAGGCAGTTAGGGACGTGGTTGACGATCGCGGCACTCTGCGGGGCTGCGCGGGCACAGGATGCGAAGGTGGCAGCGGGAGCGAGCCTGACATTTACGCTGGACCGCACCGGGGCCGCGGCGGCGCACTATTCGGTGCAGTTGGAGCAGGCGACGGGCAAGGGCGTGTACCGAGGTGCGGCTTCTGCAACGTCTGCGGCTTCTACGGCGCTTCCGGCCCAGACAGGCTCCGCGGGATCACCCGGCGTGGAGGGGGATGTGCCGATTACGGTGTCGCCGGCGGTGCTGCAAAAGGCGTTTGCGGCGGTGCCGCTGGTGCGGTCCAACCGCTGTGATTCGCATCGCAAAAATGTTGCACAGACGGGGATCAAGACGCTGCGACTGCTGCGGGATGGCACGACTGCGGAGTGCAGCTACAACTACTCCGAAGACGACCGTGTGAACGCGGCGACCATCGTCTTTGAAGCCGTTGCCGAGACGATGCAGTACGGCGAAAGGCTAAGGGCGAAGCTGCGCTTTGACCGGTTAGGGCTGGATGCGGAGATGGAAGGGCTCGAAACCGCACTGAACGACGGCCGGGCGCTGGAGGTGGGTAATATTGCGCCGGTACTGCAGGCAGTTCAGAACGACGACCGGGTAATGCAGCGGGTGCGGCGCAAGGCGGCGCACTTGCTGGAGACGGCGGGCGTGGCGCCTACGGCTGCTGCGGGCAGTTGAGCGTTGGGTCAGCTGGAGTGGAGCGGCGGGCAAAAGCAGGTCCTTCACTTCGTTCAGGATGACAAGTTTGAGGTTGGTTGGGCCGGTACAGCTTGTTTAGGAGGACAAGTTTGTACGTGGTCAGGCTGGCACGGTCAGGGCTAGTGCGCGGTAGAGGCTGGCGAGGTCTTCGAGGCTGACGGCTTCGGAGCGGACCTGGGCGGGCAGGTAGGCGGGCCAGGCAGAGGTGAGCTGAGCGGCGGTGTAGCCGGCGTTGCGGAGATTGTTGGCCAGGGTTTTGCGCTTCTGGGCAAAGGTGGAGCGTAAGAACGGGTTGAAGGTCTCGAACTGGAGGCCGAGTTCGGCGAATCGGGGTTGGAAGTCGAGCCGGATGACCGTGGAGTAGACCTCCGGCGGTGGGTCAAACGCGCCCGGGGGCAGGGTGAAGAGCTCGGTCACGGTACCGTGGAGCTGGCTGAGGGCTGAGAGCGGGCCGTAGTCGCTGGCGCCCGCGGGCGAGGCGATGCGAACGGCGACCTCGCGCTGCATCATCAGTACGGCGCGGCGGACGAGGCCCTCGCGGGCGAAGCGGAACAGGTGCAGCAGGATGTCCGAGGTGATGTAGTAGGGCAGGTTGCCGACGACGTCGAGCGGACCATCTGCTTCGGCGGCCAACGGGCTTAGGTCGGTCTTCAGGATGTCGGCGTGGTGCACGGTGACGTGTGGGTCGTTGCGGAAGCGGAAGGCGAGCTCGCGGGCGAGGGCGGGGTCGAACTCGATGCAGTGCAAGCGGCCACAGCGCGCGGCGAGCGGGGCGGTGATGGCGCCGTGACCGGGGCCGATTTCAACGACGGTGCGGGTGCGGTCGTCACCGATCGAAGCGGCGATGCGCAGGCAGGCTGCCTCGTCCACCAGAAAGTTCTGGCCTAGTCTGGTTCCGCTGTTCTTCAAATTCTGTCTACCGCTTTCCTTGAAACTACCTAGGGATTAGATGTAGTCCTGTTCGGCGTTCCAGTCGAGCGCCTCCGGGTAGAGCTCGCCCTGCAGGAGGTAGATGTTTTTGTGCTCGTAGGGCATGGAGAGCGGGTCGCCGGTGTGGCCGACAACGGTGACGGAGCGAAAGCGCTTCCTGAGCTCCTCCGGCTTGTCGTGGACTACGGCGATCAGGGCGTTTCCGCTGCAGCCGCGCATGCCCCAGAGCCAGTAGTTGTTGTGGCCGGAGATTACCGGCGGCAGACCGGGGTCGAGTTTGCGGCCGAGGAACTCGATCGAGGCGGCCTCGCCGTAGTTGTTGGTGAGGATGCAGATACCCTGCCGCTCGGTTGGGGGCAGGGCGCGTTCGATGCTGACGACGGACTGGGCGAGGCCGGTCCAACCGAAGCGGTCGGCATAGAACTGCGGCAGGGGACCGGTCTGGGCGGCTTCCGAATCATCCGGGCGAAGGTGCAGGGCGTGGGTGTAGCGCACCCAGGCGGCGGGTCGAAGGACGGGCGAAGCCATGGGCAGGATCAAGAGACCGGTGAGGACGAGGGCGGTCTCAAAAAGCGGAAAGGCGAAGATATTGTTCCCGCGCACACGCCCGGTATGCGCGAAGCGGCGCTCCCAGGCGACCGCGCCGGCGGCGAAGAGCATGGGGTAGACCGGAGCGAGGTAGTAGTCCTTGGCGTGCAACCGGAACATGAGTGCGAGGAACAGGAGATAGGTGAGGCCGATCCAGCGCAGGTGAGGGAGGCGGCCGCCGCGCAGCACGGCGACCAGGCCGGGGATCCACAGCAGCGCCGTGAGGGGCTCCATCTGGCTGATCTGGGCCCAGAGAAAGCCGAGCGGGCTGAGAACGATCTTTTTGCCTTCGAGCTCCCCGTTGTGAAGGAAGACCCAGGTGGGCCAGTGGTGGGCGGCCTGCCAGGCGAGGTACGGGGAGACCAGCGCGAGGGTGACCGCCGCCGCCACGGGAAACCAGACCGTCCCAAGCAGGCGGCGCTGCGGCGTGAGGACCAGAGCGAGCAGCAGGGATGCTAAGAAGAAGACCATCGAGGGTTTGTTCAGCAGGCCGACTCCGGCGCAAAGGCCGACCGCGGGCCACGCAAGCCGTGCCGGGGCGCCGCGCTGCAGCAGCACCAGGGCGAGGATGCAGCCTGTCCAGAAGATGGGTTCGGGCGAGGTGATGGAGAGAAATCCGTCCACGCCGAGGTAGACCGGGGCGACCAGAAGGCCGAGCATGGCCAGCGACTGCGCGGACCGGTTGCCGCCGAGCGCGGCGGTGAGCAGACCGCAGAGTCCGACGGCCACGGCCCCGTCGCAGGCCGAGAGTACGCGAATGCCGAACACCGAATCGCCGAAGAGCAGTTCGCCGAGCCGAGCCTGCAGGGCGACAATCGGGCCCTGGTCGACGTAGCCCCAGGCGAGATGGCGGCCGCACATCAGGAAGTAGAACTCGTCGCGAAAGTAGCCGTAGCCGAGGTGCTCGCTCCAGAGGGTGAGAACGAATTGCAGCAGCAGCTTGAGCGAGGCGAAGAGCACCGCGAGACGGAGCACGGAGCGCAGCGGCGTTCCTCTGAACGGAATGCCTCCGAACGGCGTGGAGGCGAGATCCCGGGACGTGAACATGGCTTGGGCAGTGTGCATAGGACGGGGCGGGTTAGCATCAGAGTACGACGCGCCATGGCGAAGGGGAAGGAAATCAGCCTCAACGCTTGGTGAGAGTGATTCATGCAGAGGGTAAGCATATGGAATGGCAGCCGGGTGGCCTGAGCAGCGACATTGAAGACCGCAGGGACGACAGCGGCGGGGGTGGAGGCGGAGGCTTTGGCTTCGGCGGCGGTGGGATTGGAATCGTCGGGTTCATCATTCTTGTGGTGGTGAGTCTCGTTACGGGACACAACTTTCTGGGCGGCATGTTCAACAGCGGCTCGGGCGGTGGGCCGGTGCAGACGCAACAGGTGCAAACGTCTCAAAACGGGACACCCCAGGCGCATCCGGCGGGCGAGGACCGGGATGCGCAGCTGATCTCGTTTGTGAACAGCGATGTGCAGAAGTTCTGGCGGGCGACGCTGACGGCCAAGGGTATTCCGTACCATGAGGCGCACGTTGTGCTGTACCGGGGGGAGACGCAGGCGGGTTGCGGCGGAGAGGCGCAGGCCTCGACCGGACCGTTTTATTGCCCGGAGGATCAGAAGGTGTATATCGACCTGAGTTTCTGGGATGAGCTGAAGAAGTTTGGCGGGTCGACGGCGGATTTTGCGCAGGCGTTCGTGCTGGCCCATGAATTGGGCCACCATGTGCAGAATATGCAGGGGATCGAGGCCAAGGTGCAGCGGCTGGAGCAGCAGGAACCGGATCAACAGAACCATCTTTCGGTTGATCTGGAGCTGCAGGCGGACTGCTACGGCGGGGTCTGGGCGCACCACGCGCAGGCGGAGCACATTCTGGATGCGGGGGATATTCCGGCGGCGCTGAGCGCGGTGGCGGCGGTCGGCGACGATCACCTGGAGAAGATGACCGGGCGCGCGGTGAGCCCGGAGAGCTGGACGCATGGGTCCTCGCAGCAACGGCAGACATGGTTTGAGCGTGGGTTCCAGTCGGGCGACATGGACAGCTGCCAGACCTTTGGTGGAGGCATCGGACAGTAGTAGACCGGGCCCCGGGTGGGGGATGGTGGCAGCCCCCCGCAGGCCGTAGAACGAGAGAGTTGCCGAACTCTGCTCAAGATTCCTTGCTCTTGGCGAGGGCGGCACGTCTCTGACGTTGAGCTGTTCCGGGGGCAAGGGTGAAGGGGAAAGTTCCCCAAAAATGGCGATGTCGCGCGATCTGGCTGCTGGCGATTCTGCTCTGGCAGACGGAAGCGGCCTGGGCGGTGCAGGCGACGCTGGTGGCGGATGCGCATGTCTCGTCGGGGCAGCCGGCGGTGAATGCGGGCGGCCTCAGCAATCTGAACGTGGGCGGCGGGTACACCGCGCTGATTCAGTTTGACCTGGGAACGCTGCCGGCGAACACAACCGCCGCGGGCGTCACGCGTGCCACGTTGACGGTCTTTTGCAATCGTGCCGACATGCCCGGGACGGTGACACTGCAACCGGTGACGGGGGCCTGGACGGAATCGGGGCTGACCTACGCGTCGGAGCCGACGATGGGTTCGAGCGCGGCGACGGCGGCGGTGAGCGGGGCGGGGACGTTTGTCACGTTTGATGTGACGTCGATTGTGCAGGGCTGGATCAACAGCCCGTCCAGCAACTACGGCGTCGCGCTGAGCGCTCCGACTGCGGTAGTCCAGTTCGACAGCAAGGAAAATGATGAGACCTCGCACCAGCCGCAGCTGGACGTTGCGTTGGCTGCCGGCAGCGGGACAGGCAATGGCGGCGTGGGCGCGACCGGAGCTACGGGGGCTACCGGTGCTACGGGGGCAACGGGAGCCGTCGGTGCTACGGGAGCTACCGGTGCTTTGGGCGCCACCGGGGTCGCGGGTGTGCGAGGGGCGACGGGAGCCACGGGTGCCAACGGCTCGACGGGGGCCACCGGAGCGCAGGGCGCGGCCGGTGCCGGGCTGGTGAACTACCTGGGCGTGTACAGCTCGGCCTACAACTATGCCAATGGGGATGTGGTGACCTTTGGGGGCTCCTCGTGGATCTCGCAGATGGCCTCAAATCACGGCAACACGCCTGGATTTGCCGGGGGATGGGGGTTGCTGGCCGCGGAGGGAGGAACTGGTCCGACAGGTGTTGTGGGCGCGACGGGTGCAACCGGGCAGCAGGGACCGCCGGGCTTCGGGATCCAGGGAGTGACCGGCGCGACGGGCGCCACCGGCAATACGGGGGCCACGGGGACGCCGGGGCTGGTGTACCAGGGGGCGTACAGCTCGGTAAACAATTACAACCTGGGCGATGTGGTGCTTTGGAACGGTGCGAGTTACGCTTCGCTGATCTCGTTCAATCACGGCAATACGCCAGGGCTGGTGCCGGGGACGTGGGGCGTGCTGACCGCGCAGGGACCGACCGGGGCGACGGGCGCCACCGGGGTAGCGGGACCGACAGGAGCCACCGGATCGCTGGGACCTACGGGGCCGCCGGGAGAGAGGGGCGATCAGGGTGCCCAGGGGATCGCCGGGCAGGCCGGCGCACAGGGCATTCCCGGCGTAACCGGCTCGACCGGTTTACAGGGGCCCATGGGACCGATTGGACCGGCCGGGCCGACGGGGCTTAGCTTTCAGGGGAGTTACAGCTCTGCAACAAATTACAGCCTGGGACAGGGTGTGCTTTGGCAGGGAGCGGGCTGGGTTTCGCTGATCAACAGCAATCACGGCAATGCGCCGGACCAAAGCCCGGCGGCCTGGGCGATGTTCGCAGCGCAGGGTGCGGTCGGCGCAACCGGAGCGACGGGGGTCGGGCTAACCGGGGCGACGGGAGCCGTTGGGCCGGCGGGAGCGATCGGCAGCACGGGTTTCACAGGAGCTACGGGAGCTACCGGCGTGGCGGGCGTGAACTTCCTTGGCAACTACAGCGCGGCGAACAGCTACAACGCCGGCGATGCGGTGAGTTACGGCGGGTCTAGCTATATTTCCTTGGTGGCGAGCAACCACGGGCAGACGCCGAGTTTTTCGCCGGGGTATTGGTCGGTGTTGGCTGCCCAGGGTGTCGCCGGACCCGCCGGCCCGAGCGGGACTACGGGTGCCACCGGCGCACAGGGGATTGCCGGCCCCCAGGGCGTTGCCGGACCCGTGGGTTCAACTGGACCGACCGGGGCTGCCGGCGCAGTGGGGATCAACTTCCGGGGCGCCTGGACGCTGTCGAGCAATTACCTGGTCAACGATGCCGTCACGTTTGCGGGATCGAGTTACCTTGCCCTCTCGCAGAACTCGAGGCAGCAGCCCGATCAGGCGCCCCAGCTCTGGTCGGTTCTGGCGCAGGCCGGGGGCAGCGGAGCGCAGGGCGTGGCCGGACCCACGGGCCCGGCGGCTACGGTTGCCGTGGGTTCGGTGACAACGCTGGCGGCCGGAGCGCAGGCCACGGTGACCAACACGGGCACGGGGAGCGCCGCGGTGCTGAACTTCGGCATTCCGCAGGGGGCAGCGGGAACCGGCGGCTCGGGCGGGACGTCCAGCAGCACCGCAAAGCCGATGGCCGCAGCCGTCTATCACTCGGTGAGCTACGCGGCGAACTACTACTCGATCAACACGACCAATGGGAGTGCCTCTGAGAACGCCTCCATCCTGGCATGGATGCCCAGAGGCTGCACGGCCTCGCGACTGGATGTGTTTTCTCAGCAGTCCGGAAGCATTCGCGTGACGATACGGGCAGGCACGCCGGGCAATATGGCGGACACGGCCTTGAGTTGCTATCCTGCCGGCTCTGCTGGGAGTTGCTCGGTCACTGGGTCTGTGTCGATCACGGCCGGGCAGTTTCTGGATCTGCGGGTGGATTACCCTTCGGGGACGGCAGCGGGTGTGTGGACCGCGGTGGAGTGCGACCTTACGCCGTAGTCAGCGGGATGGAGTACATGGGGACCGCCGTGGGCGGATGACAGCCAAGGGACTCGCCGAGCAAACGCAGATTTCCTTCTGGAATGACAACCACAGCGTGCAGGTGGGCCAGGGTTCAGGCAGGATATCGCTCAGAGACTGAGCACCTGCTCCAGCTGGGTCGTGAGCTCTTGAAAGATGCCAGGCGACAACGGAGCTTCGCTGTCCAGCAACAGTTCCAGATTTCTTGAGATCTCACTGCCCTTCGGGAAGCCAAACATGCCGAGCGAACCGGCGAGTTTGTGAGCGATCTCCGACGCTTCGATGCGGTCGTCCGCCGTCAGAGGGCCAGCCTGCAGGTGGTCGGCGGCTGCGCTTAGAGTGCGAATGCGCTGACGAACCAGCGGCAGGTTGCGTTGCCATACGGTTGCCAGGATCTGCTGCGGAGTACCGCGCGGCGTCACGTGGGGAGGAGCGGCCATGCGCATAGCCTAGCCCACCCGGATGGAGAGTTGGATAATTCTTTTTGGCTATGGGGCGGCAAAGGTGTGTAGCGACGGATCAGTTCCAACCCAGCGCCGTACTCATCTGGTCCGCGAGCGTGAGGGGATCGAAGGGTTTGAAGAGCACACCGGAGACACCGAGGCCGGCAAATCGGCGTTGGTCGACGCCCTGCACCTTAGCTGTGAGCAGCAGCACGGGGATGTGCTCGATGCCGGGGGTGCGTTGCATCTCGCGAAAGGTGGCGGGGCCATCCATGGCGGGCATCATCACGTCCATGAGGATGGCGTCGGGCTGCTCGGATACCGCTTTGCGGATGCCATCGCTGCCGGAGCTGGCGGTTAGAACGCTCCAGCCGGCTACGGTTTCGAGCGAAAGCGCGGCGACCTCGCGGATATCTTCCTCGTCGTCAATGATCAGGATGCGGCGCATAGGGTTGGTCTTTTCTTAAGAGCAGGATGCAATGAATCTTTAAGCTGAGGGTTGATCCCGGAAAGGGAAGTGCATGTGGGGAACCATGGCGAACACGAGCTCCTCAACCTCCTTGGGCTGAATGCGTGCGTTGGTCAAAAAGTGCGTTGGCCCGAGCCGTAGCTGTTCCATTTCCTCCGAGGTCATCTCCCGGCGAGAGTAGACGAGCAGCGGTAACGTGCAGAGAGCGGGCTGGCGGCGGAGCCAGCTGATTAGGCCGAAGCAGGCGGCGTCCGGCAGGGTTATATCGAGGATCAACGCCTCTGGGACCTGCCTTTCGCAGAAGGCCATGGCCTCCTGCACACCCGGAACGATCTGCACATCCAGCTTTCTGGTCTGCGGTAGGCGGCTGAAGCTGGCAATCACGGCGTCGCTGAGCCCGGAGCTGCTTTCCAGCAGCAGAATGCGGCCGGGGTCCTGACTGCGGTGCAGGACGCGGCCGACCTCCGCCATCAGAAGGGTGGGATTGAAGGGTTTCTGGATCCAGCCTTCCGTATGGTCGGCGATCGCGGCCAGATTCCCGTGGCGCATCAAGGGGGAGAGCACGCTCAGGATGATGACGGGGATTCTGGCGGTCGCCGGATTCGCTTTGAGCCGTTCGACCGTCTCCCAGCCCGTCATGCCCGGCATGTAGAGATCCATCAGGATCGCGGCGGGGCTTTGCTTAACTGCCAGAGCCAGTGCACCCTGGCCGGACTCGCTCTCCAGAACCTCATACCCGTGCAGGCGGATGTGTTCTGCGACGATGTGGCGAACGCCCGCGTCGTCATCGACGATGAGGATAGCGCCCCGGCTGCGGGGAAGGGCGGGCGACGCCAGCACAGGGGCATCAAGACGGTTAAGCCGGACGCAGAGCGTGGTCCCGGCCTCGCCGGTGCCGCGCGCGTCGTTGCGTTCCGCCCAGATCTGTCCGCCGTGCTGCTGCACGATGCTGCGGCAGATGGCGAGACCCAGCCCCGTGCCGCCCTTCTGCCGAGCGTCGGAGGGTTCTACCTGTTGGAAGCGCTCGAAGATGCTTTCGAGCTTGGCGGCCGGAACACCGCGGCCCCCGTCCTTGACGCACACCGTGAGCTCCCCGCCCTTGGACTCGGTGCGGATGCGGACGACGGCCCCCGGCGGCGAGAATTTAATGGCATTGGAAAGCAGATTGGTGAAGACCTGCTGCAGGCGGTCGGGATCGACCTCGGACATCTGCGAAGGGTTGCCGGCCTCCGGTGCGATCACCAGCGTGACCTTGGCCTCCGTCGCCATAGCCGCCATCGTGTCCACCGACTGGAGGATGAGGTCCCGCACGGAGCAGGTACGGAGCTGCAGGGGAGCACTGCCGGAGCTCATCCTTTCCAGGTCGAGGATGTCATTGATGAGGCGAACCAGGCGGTCCGTGTTGGAGCTGGCGATGCGCAGGAGGTTGGCGGCGCGTTCGTCCACCTTGCCCATGAGGCCGGCGGAGAGCAGTCCCAGCGCACCGCGGATGCTCGTCAGCGGCGTACGCAGCTCATGGGAGACGGTGGAGATGAACTCATCTTTTACAGAATCGAGCTCAGTCCGTTCGCGCAGGACGAGTTGACTCTGGGCGGCCTCGCTTCGCAACTGATCCACTTCAACCTGCAGCAGGGCGCATGATCGGCGCTGCCGGAGGGTGTACGTCGACAAGCCGGCAAGCAGGGCGACGGGGAACAGGAGGGTGGCGACGATCACCAGAGTCATAGGGAGTGCTTAGCGTACATGCAGTTAACAACAAAAGTAAGCATAACAACGTTACTTTGGTAGTGGAGGAGCATGGTCGATTAATGGCTGTGAAAGCCGGACCATGGCGGTGCGTGCCTCTTCAGCGGCGAGTTTGCGATCCGCCACTGCGGCTGCGGAGAACTGAATGGGCCCGTTAGCAAAATGAAAGTGCGCGTGTATCGCGTGTAGCCCGAAGAAGTTCCACAGATGGGCAGGCAAGGTTTGCTTACCCCAATGCACATCCGCCCGGGTGGTCCGGCCTTCGGCGAGATCCGCCCTTGAAAGCGTGTAGCGGAGAAAACCGGCGGTGATCGGCTCGCCCGCCTCGATCGTGGTGGCTAACAGGCCGCTGCGCAGCGGGGTCACTGGCTCGTCGCCCAGACTGGTGCCGCCTTCGGGAAAGAACACAACGGGCAGGTGATCGCGGAAGCCTTCTTCCATGCCCCCGGCGGCCTTTGCGGCGCTGCCCCCGGCGCCACGCACCACGTAGACCGTGCCGGCCATCATGCTGATCCAGCCGATCAGCGGCATTTTGCGGGTCTCAATCGCGGAGACAAACACGCAGGGACGAAGCGCGGCATGGACCAGGATGTCCACATAGGTGAGGTGATTGGTGATCACCGCTCCGGTCGACGGCACCGGGCCGGAGGTACTCCAGGTCACGTTGGCGGCCCGGAGCACACGGCGACAGAACGTTGTGAGCCAGGCCGCGCGTGCGGGACGCGTTTTGGGGCGGCGCACCAGCAACTCGGTAAGGGAGACGCCGAAAGCAGCGACGACCCGGAGGCCGCGGACGGATTGATGCCAGAATTGCATTACCTAGGTGTACGCCACGAGTAACGCGTTGGATGTACGAAAGTTTACTGTGCGGCCTGAAAAGATCACTGCGGTCCTCGGAATTCCGGGACGGGATCGGCGGAGTGCACCCAGGCGGAATAGATCAGATTGCGGAGTTCGATGGCGCCGGCCGCAAGTCGTTCTTCTGTAAAGGATTTGGCGGCTGGTGTGCCGGTGCCGGTAAACCCGCCGCCTTTTTCGAGGGCGTAGGTCGGTTCGACGAGGGCATTGGAGTGGTGCAGGTAGCCGAGATACTGGGTCCACTCGTCGTCGATGACCTCAGGTTTCGCGGCTGCGACCAGAGGGGCCACGTCGTCGGGCCTGATGTTGGCGGAGACATACACAGTTTCGAATTGTGAATGAATTTTGTGGTCTTTCGTGTAGCCATTCGGGTTGGTGGCACCTACCCATCCGTTGTAGTGAATGGAGGTGTGCAGGGGCTGCGAGCCATCGGCGACGTAGTGGCCGAGCCAGCCGGCCTCAAACAGGATGACCGTTTCCACCGGGGCGAGGTCGCCGTTGGTGGCGACGAGGTGGCGGTAGTCGCGCATGTCGGATTTCAGTCGCTCCCAGGTCTCTTCGACCTGCCACGGCTGCATGCCGACCTTGTCGGGCTGCAGCGGAAGTTCCGGATGCTTGATCTGAGCGGCGGCGAGGGCTCGAATGTAGTCATAGCGCTTTTTAGGCAGCATCATGCCGTCGGTGCCGCAGCCGGGGGTGCCGGCCGTGCAGGGCGTACCGGCGAGGTCAGCCCATTCCATGTCGAGGAAGTGATCGGGGGCCTGGGTGCTGGAGAGCTCCTCTTCGGCGCGGCTGCGCCAGCGGTCCGGCTCGGGGCCGAGGTACTGCAGGATGTCGAGACCGTTGGGATTGTGGAGGAAGTTGGGAACATCTGCCGGCAGGTTTTGACCGGCCAGCCTGTTGATCATCTCGTGGCCGTCCTTGCCCCAACCCCAGGCGGGGGGTGTGCTGAGAAGGGTGGCGGAGGCGAGCAGGATGGCTGCGCTGGCGAGGCGGAGGGTCGTGGGCATGAGGGTGAGTATACGAGCGGTGTGAGTCGGCTTTGTCAACGAGAAGTGTGGGAAAGCCGTGCGGATTGTGGGCGTTGGACGCGGTTGTCCGTTGTCATCGCGACCGCGAAAGCAGATCCCTCCTCTGCGCTGCGGGATGAGAATTCTGGATATGAGGGTTGTTGCGCCATCGCATAAGTGCCTTTCAGATCTAGACCAGGACGGCCTGCGGTGCGAGAACCGGCGAGTGAAAGACCCTGCGGTAGCGGGCGATTTCGATGACGGGACCGGTGGCCTTGTTGGGGTTGTCGCTGAGTTTTACGGTGGGGATGCCGTCGGCGGAGGTGATCTTGCAGACCAGCGAGATGGGGTCGAAGCTGGCTTGCGCCGCCGCTGCGCCGCGTGGGTGGCAGCCGCGAAAATCGTTGGTGAGCAGGGTGCCCCAGCCGGCGGAGAAGCGGATGCGGTCGTTGAAATAAGTGTGCAGTTTGACGATGTCGGTCGCGTCGAGACCGTCGGAGGCGATGAGGCGCCTGGTTCTTGGGTCCTGGTCGCGGGACTCGAGCCAGGCGATGTATTCGTCGCCGGCCTCGTAGGGATCTTTCGAATCGATGCGCTCGCCGGTCCAGCCCGCGACCCAGTCGGGGGCGTGTTCGAGGAACTGGGTGGAGCCGAAGGTGTCGGGGAGCAGGATCAGGAGTTCACCGCCGTAGCTTTGCCCCCAAAGTTCGAGGACGCGGTACTGGGAAGAGCGGAGGGCTTCGTCGGTATCGTCGGACTGCTGCGAGGCCATGGCGGCGAGCACCATCGGGAGTTCGTGGGCGTTGGTGCCGATCGCTTCGAGATTGTGCTTATAGGCGAGCGCGGTGTTGGAGGTGCCGGTGAGGCGCGGGCCGAGGGCGGCGGCCAGGGCCCCCACGGCGTATTCCTGCCAGAGAAAGCTGTGGCGGCGGCGGGTGCCGAAGTCGGAGAGGCGCAGGCCTTCAACGTGGCGCAGGAGCTCGATCTTGTCCCAGAGGCGGGTCTTGGCGCGGGCGTAGAGGACGTCGAGCTCGAGTTCCGTGAGTTCGGCGAGGGCGGCGCGGGTTTTGAGCTCGCTGACGATGGCGAGGGCGTAGACCTCCCACATCGTGACCTCGCTCCAGAGGCCTTCGAAGTGGAGGCCGAGCTGGCCGTCCTGTTCGCTGATGGTGTAGTCGGAGAGGCGGAAGCCGTGCTCGAGCCAGTCGAGGAAGGCGGGTTCGAAGATGTGGCGGGTGCCGTAGAAGGTGTTGCCGGCGAGCCAGATGAGTTCGGAGCGGAGGAAGCGGAGGCTGCGGACGTGCTCCATCTGTTCGCGAAGAGCGGAGACGGAGATGCGGTCGGCGAGGCGGACCTTTACCGTGCGGTTGTGGACCTCGCTCGTGACGCGGGTCTGCGGGAAGTTCTTCCAGATGAACTGCAGCATGAGCAGCTTGTAGAAGTCCGTGTCGAGCAGGGAGCGGACGATGGGGTCGAGCTTCCAGTTGTGGTTGTGCGCGCGCTCGGCGAAATTCACATTCATGGCTGAGATCAGAGTAGCGGAGTGGTAAAGCACAACAGGCGCCCGCGGAAGATTTCCCTTGAGCGCCTGTTGGTCCGGCGAGTCTCGCTGCAGGATGAATTGTTAGCCGGTGATGCCCCGATTCACAAGAACCGTGACGACGACCCGGCGATTTTCCGCCTGGCCCCTCCGTGTGTGGTTGCTGCCAACCTGGTTGGTGGTACCCATGGCTGCCGGGGCCAGGATGCGGGTGAGCGGAACGGAGCCCGATTGCTGGATGACAGACAATACCGCATTGGCGCGGTCGCTGCTGAGCCGCTGGTTCAGGTTGGGGGAGCCGGTGGCCGAGGCGTAACCCTGCACCTCAATCATGAAGCCCGGGGTATTGGCTGCGGCGTTGACGAACTGAGTCAGATCGTCACGGTCCTTGCGGGTGATTGTGGACTTGCCATTGGCGAAGTTGACGGTGAGGCTGCCCTTGGTTTCGTACTGATCGAGCTGGCCGAAGCGCCCGTTGGCTTTGCTGATGGCCTGGCCGTTGGCTGCCAGCCCTTCCCGGTTGGCGGCGATGTCCTGCGTGTTTTGCGCGATGGCCTGGCCGTTGGCGTCGATGTCGCGGCGTTGGCTGCGGAGCTGATCCTGCGCCTTGGCCACCTGTTGCGCGATGGGATTGAGACCGGCATCGATCTGCTGCGCGGTTTTGAGCGAGCTGTGGGAGAAGATCACCTTTTTGGCAAGCAGTTTGTGGTCGGGATCATAGGCTCCCTGCACCTTGACGAAGAGGCCGGGCACGAGTTCCGTGATGCCGGGGTGCTTCCGGTCGAGACCGAGGAAGCCGCCTTTTTCGGTGGCCTGCGTGGTGTCAGACAGAAGGACGGTGACGCGCGGGTCGTCATGCGTTTTGACGGAGAGGGTGGGACCGTCTCTGCCGATGACGAGGCCTTCAACCGTGGTTTGTTGCGCACCTGCGACAGCGGAGAGGGAGGTAAACAGGGCCAGCGTTGCCGCCAAGCCACCAGTGAATCCGAGTTGACGTTGAAGCTTCATCCGTCACTCCTTTTTTCCGGGAGTATCGGGCGGCTCGCTCGGATTGTTGGGGCGAAATCGTCCGACCTTTTCATGGAGGGAAGTGTACGCGTCTGGCGGCGGCTTTGGCTGTGGGATGTCCCAAGGTGGGAAACAGGGGCGCAGGCGGCCCGGGAGCGTTCCGATTCGGTAAAAGTAGCGTAAAAGTGGGTTTTGCGGACAGGGGAGCCACCCCAAACACGATATTCTGGTAGACGACATGGCGACCAAACAGGAACTCCTTCAGCAGCAGATCAAGCACATCGATATTTCCGCGTACAACGTTGTCCCAATGGTGGAGGCGATGGCCGATATGGCCTACAGCTCGCGGGACCTGGCGCGGGCGGCGCGGATCTATGACGCGATGCTGCGCGATACGGAGTGCGGGGTGATCCTGTGCCTGGCGGGGTCGCTGATTTCGGCGGGGCTGCAGAAAGTAATTGTGGATCTGGTGCGGAACAATATGGTGGATGCCATTGTCTCGACGGGCGCGAACATCGTGGACCAGGACTTCTTTGAGGCGCTGGGCTTCCGGCACTACGTGGCCGGGGAAGAGTACAAGTACGGCGGCGGCGATGCCGAGCTGCGCGAGCTGATGATCGACCGTATCTACGACACGTTTATCGATGAAGAAGAGCTGCGGATCTGCGATGAGACGACGCACAAGATCATCGACGGCATGAAGCCGGGCGTGTACAGCTCGCGCGAGTACATCCGCGAGATGGGGCGATACCTGCAGGAGAACGGCCGCACGCCGGAGAAGGGCAATGCGGATTCGATCGTGCTGGCGGCGTATGAAAAGAATGTGCCAATCTTCGTGCCGGCGTTTTCGGACTGCTCGTTCGGGTTCGGGATTGTGGCGCACCAGCATGCGCGGCAGGGCAAGCCGATGTGCTCGATTGATTCGGGCAAGGACTTTTACGAGCTGACGCAGTTCAAGCTGCAGAATCCGACCACGGGCCTGCTGATGATCGGCGGCGGCGTGCCGAAGAACTTTGCGCAGGACATTGTGGTGGCGGCAGACATCCTGGGCGTTGAGGCGTCGATGCACAAGTACGCGATTCAGATCACGGTGGCCGATGCGCGCGACGGTGCGCTTTCAGGTTCCACGCTGAAAGAAGCGAGCTCGTGGGGCAAGGTGGATCTCGCGCAGGAGCAGATGGTGTTTTCTGAGGCGACGATCGCGTTTCCGTTGATCGCGGGGTATGCGTGGCATACGAAGGCGGCGGCGGCGCGCAAGGGTAAGGCGTTTGCGGAGAAGTTGGATTTGGTGGTGGCGTAAGGGACTGCAGATCATTCTGCTCCGCTCAGTGTGTTTCGCGTAGAACTCGTGGTCTCGTGACCTGTTGAGGTGCATCTCTCAAATCGCACTTGCTGAGTAGAAGGCCAGATGCGAGTATTTAGTCGTGCAATGGCTAGTCGACCTGTTCACGCATGTCCGGGTATCATCCCTGGGCCAAGACGCCGTGATCGAGATCATGATTGCGCTTCTCGGTGCCATGATCGCGGTGCTGACGCTGGTCGCCGGGCTCGTGACAATTTTGATTGCAGTAGCTGCCTTCTTCGGGTACAGCTCACTCAAAGACAATGTGGTTCAAGCAGCCGTTCAAAGAGCTGATGAAGTTGCAATAAAGGTGGCAAAAGAGAGTGCAAGAAAGATTTTGGTCGAAGGTCGGCTGCAGGAACAAGCGTCGTCAATATTGCAGAGTATTCCGCCTCCTGCAAGAAGAAAGGCTTCGAATCCGAGCACGAAGCTTACGACCCGGATGAAGGATGACGCCGACTTGAAACTACGGAAGGGGGAAGAAGATGACGGCAAGGGAAGAAGAAATCGTAAAAAGCAGCCAGATTGAGGCACCGATCGATATTACCTCGCTGGCTAATCGGCTCGGCATCCCTGTTTATGACACGACGGATTTACCACCAGGCGTGTCTGGCAAGATCGAACGTGATCTGGGTGGGCTGAATCTCAGCGGCTACAACATCTATGTTAATGCCGCTGATTCCTATTCGCGGCAACGGTTCACCATCGCGCATGAAGTTGCCCACTATCTTCTGCATCGCGAAAAGATAGGCGATGCACTGTCGGATGACGGGCTCTATAGAAGCGCAAATGTCTCCACTCGAGAAGAATCTGCAGCTAACAACAAGGCAGCCGACCTCCTGATGCCAGCCGATCTGGTACGCCGGCATCTTGATAGCGGGCTTACTTCGTACGTTGACCTTGCGAGTCTTTTCGCTGTATCTGTTCCAGCTATGAAGGCTCGATTGAAGTTCCTTTCTTATTGGTAAACGTAACAGCTTGGATCGTGACCTAATCTGTGCTCTTGCGAGCGATGGTCTACGTTCCACATGCTAATCGCCCTTGGTAACGTTCTTATGCTTACCTGAGGGCGGGTATGCCTATCTTTGTATAGCGAGGTGGAGATGCTGGCGATCAGGCTGCCTGAGAATGTGGAGAACCGGTTGGAGGCTCTGGCCCGGAAGACGGGGCGTAGTAAGACTTTTCATGCGCGCGAGGCCATCCTGGAGCATTTGGATGATCTGGAGGACCTTTACCTTGCCGAACAGGAGATGGTTGAGCTTCGGGCCGGACGCTTGAAGGCGATTCCGCTGGAAGAGGTCATGAAGCAATATGGCCTGGAAGGTTGAACTGACGCCGGCCGCCGTGCGGGACCTGTCTAAGCTTGACCGGCAGATTGCGCGTCGTGTCCTGGCTTTCCTGCATGACCGGCTCGCGGTATTAGAAGATCCTCGCAGCCTTGGAGAAGCGTTGAAGGGCTCCAAACTAGGCGCATTGTGGAAATAACGCGTGGGAGATTACCGGATTTTCAGCAGTCTTGATGACGGTGTCATGACGATCTTTGTGGTGCGGGTCGGAAACCGG
>CAXSBL010000027.1:14202-22543 GCA_964235515.1 uncultured Bryocella sp. | reverse complement strand
CAGCAGTCTTGATGACGGTGTCATGACGATCTTTGTGGTGCGGGTCGGAAACCGGCGCGAGGTGTACCGGAAGCCGTGACAGATCCAGCGCAAATTCCTGTCGGGAATGACAGGAAAAGCGGGTTGGCTGAGTGTCTTGCTGCTTAAACGCAGATTCCCTTCGGGAGTGACAAGAAAAAGACAATTAGCCGAGGGTGTTGCTGGCTCGAGAGGTAGATTCCTCCGCTTCGCTGCGGAATGACAAAAAGGAAAGCTGCTTTTGGCTGGCTGGGCTACTGAGTGGCTGGCGGCTCAGTCTATTGGAGCAGTTTGCGAGTGTTTAGAGCTCGTAGGATGGCTTCTATGGACCAGTCTATGGATTCGCAGCCGCTTACGGTGACCGTGGCGCGGGTTTGGCTGGGTAGGACGTACTGCACGGCCATGGGGTAGGCGGTGGCTTCGAACTGGGCGCGGACGCTGGATTCGGTGCGGCCTCGTTCGCGGGTGTCTCGGTGGATGCGGCGAGTGAGGCAGACGTCGTGTGGAGCGTCTACGTAGACGGACAGGTCGAAGAGGGGGCGCAGGTCGGGGTAGTGGAGGGCGAGGATGCCTTCTACGATGACGAAGGGGCGCGGGGTGATCTCGTCGAAGGTGTCGGGGATGCGGGAGTGTGTGGCGAAGTCGTAGCGGGGGCGCTGAATGGGGTGGCCTTCGGCGAGGGAGCGGATGTGGGGGATGAAGAGCTCGGACTCGAGGGAGTCGGGGTGATCGAAATTTTGTTTGTGGCGGTCGTCGAGGGGGAACTGGGAGAGATCGCGGTAGTACCAGTCGAGCGGAAAGAGCGTGGCGTCGAGGGTGGAGGCGAGTTCGCGGGCGAGGGTGGTTTTGCCGGAACCGGAGCAGCCGGCGATGCCTAGGATGACGGGGCGACGGGGGAAGGTGAGTTGTTCGGGCTGGCTCACGGCTTTCAGTGTAACGGTGGGAGGGGTACGCCGGTTTTTGCGGCAGAGCGGAGGAAGGTGAGATGGCGGGTTGTGGATCGGGCGCCGGCGCCATCTCACGAGAGAGACCGCGGTGTCGTGCGGGCGTGGAGCGCATGAGTTCGTCCCTATCGCCATCGAAAGCAACGCCTGATGCGCAAGCCGGATTGCAGCCTGAGGCTCACGCCGGATTGCAGCCTGACGCGCAGGCCGGATCACAAGCTGGATCGCAGATGGGAGGCGTGTTTCTCGCTATCGCGGCGTTTACCTGCTTTGTGCTGGCGGATACGTGCATCAAGGGGCTGGTTGGCTTCCACCTGCCGGTGTACGAGGTGGTGTCCTCGGTAGCGTTGTTGGAGCTTGTGCTGCTGGTTGGGTATGCCGCGGCGCGCGGGCGTATGAGGGTTTTGTGGCCGAGGCGTCCTTTGCGGCCGCTGCTGCGCTCGGGGCTGGATCTGCTGAATAACGTTTGCGTGGTGATTGCGCTGCGTCACCTGCCGCTGGCGCTGTTTTACATTCTTGTGTTTCTGGCGCCGGCGGTGACCACGTTGCTGGAAGCGGCGCTGTTGAAAGAGCCTTTGGGACGGCTGCGATGGATGGCGGTGACGACCGGTTTTGCCGGCGTGGTGGTGGCGGTGGATCCGTGGGGGACGGCGCGGGCGGGGGATCGGACGGGCTACCTGGCATGCCTGGTGTGTGTGGCGTGCTTTTCGGCGAACATGGTGTGGTCGCGGCGCTTGACACAGGGAGAGAGCCCGGAAAGCCTGACGTTTGTTTCGAGCATGGTGCAGGCGGCGACCGGGATCGGGATCCTGCTGGGCCATGCCGTGCCGGTGACCTTCCCGATGGCGAGACTGTTCGCGGCGGCGGCGGTCGTTTCACTTGCCGGGGGGCTGTGCTTTTTTCTGGCGCTGCGTCGGACGTCGGCGGCGACGGTTTCGCAGTTCCACTACACGCAGCTGCTGACAGGCGCGCTGTTGGCGTTTCTGATCTGGCGTGAACGACCGACGATCTACATGGTGCTGGGTGGGCTGCTGATTGTGGTCTCGGGCTGGATGGCGGCGAACATCGTGCAGGGTAAGCCTACGGCGTCGCTGGAGATGTAGCCCGCGAGGTGAACTGTTGCTACGGCCGTTGCGGGCCGAACCGCAGATCTTCCTCCGGGAGTGACAGGAAAAAAAGCAAAGGACTGCCGATCGAGATCTACTCGGGAATCGTTGGCGTGGCGGCAGCTATCTGGGGGATCAGGGCTCGGAGTAGTGCGGTGAACTGCTTTTCGACGCGCCTGCCGGTCTCCATGACCTCGCCGTGGTGAATGGGGCGGTCGAGAAGGCCGGCGGCCATGTTAGTGACCAGCGAAAGGCCGAGGACGTCGAGGCCCATGTGGCGGGCGGTGATGACCTCGTGAACGG
Source organism: uncultured Bryocella sp. (assembly GCA_964235515.1). Classification (GTDB taxonomy): domain Bacteria; phylum Acidobacteriota; class Terriglobia; order Terriglobales; family Acidobacteriaceae; genus Granulicella. Next base: position 20,172 of record CAXSBL010000027.1, on the reverse strand, counting down.
TGCTCATACCGACGAGGTCGGCGCCGAGGGTGCGGAAGGCGCGGATTTCGGCGGGAGTTTCATAGCTGGGGCCGAGGACGGCGAGGTAGACGCCTTCGGGCAAAGGGATGCCCTGGCGGTCGGCTTCGGCGTGGGCGAGCTGACGGAGCGTGGGGGAGTAGGCCTCGGTCATGTCGAAGAAGCGCTGGCCTGCGCCGGGGCGGGTGGCGAAGCGGGGCTCGTTGGTGCCGAGCGCGGCGTTGGTGCCGGTGAGGTTTATGTGGTCGGAGAGGGCGACGAGGGTGCCCTGTGTGTAGGCGGTGTTGATGCCGCCGGCGGCGTTGGTGACCACCAGGGTCCGGCAGCCGAGGAGGCCGAGGACGCGGGTGGGAAAGGTGACCTCGGGGAGCGGGTAGCCTTCATAGGCGTGGACGCGGCCGGCCATGACGACGACGTTTACGCCGTTCACTGTGCCGAGGATGAGCTGCCCGGCGTGGCCTTCCACCGTGGGGCGCGGCCAGTTGGGGATGTCGAGGTAGGGGATAGTGGTGGGGTCCTGGACGTGGGCGGCGAAGTTACCCAGACCGGAGCCGAGAATGATGCCGAGGGTAGGCTGAAAGGCGTGGTGGGCGGGATGGCGGCTGAGGATGTAATGGGCGGCCGTTTGGGCGCGGGCGTAGACGTCCTGCATGATTAGCGCTCTTTCTCGAAGAGTTTAGGGGAGAGCAGGGCGAGGGCAAAGACGTTGGCTTCGTGGGAGCGGCGGATGCGGGACCAGGCGTCGAAGGCGTCCCAGGCGTCGAAGGCGTCCCAGGCGATCTGCACAGAATCGAAAACGGACGAGCGGGTCCAGCGCGATGCCAGGTCGTAGTCGGCCGCATGGCGTGCAGCTTGAAGCTGAACAAAGGCAAGAGCGACCTGTTGCAGGTCAGATGAGGGCTCCGCTTGCAAGATGCCGAGGATGGGTTTCGGGGGTGCCGCTGTTGAGGACAGAACGCAGACTCGTTTCATCTCTCCGTGATCGAACCAACGTTGCAGGCGCGCTGAGGAAGAGGCATTCAGTTTTGGGCCGATCAGATTTGTAGCTCCTGCCGTGAGGAGATGAAAGAGTGCATAGTACGCCGTTGAAACGGATCGACGGAGGCTTGCCTGCTTTGGGCGCCGCTGCTCCAGTCCAGCGAGACGATCTGCGAGTGCCAGAAGATCCCGGGGCAGGCTCATGCCGCTTCTTCAAGACGGGTATAGGGAAATCCGCCTACCTCGGCGTTCAGAAGCTCTCTTGCCACGCCCGAGATGAACCTTGAGAGAGGCCTAATTTCTTCACGTTCCACTCGAACATCCGGCTTAAGAAAGAAGGTGAGAAAGACCGCGGGGTCACCGGTGTAGTCTGCCCCGTAGCTTGTTTCTACACGATCCAACTCAGGTGGCAGTGTGAGACGAGCCAGGACAGTTTGCACTTTCTCCTGATCGACACTTGTACGCTCACCCCGCATTTCCATAGCAGCAGTATATCGCTAGCGCGGCAGGAGCATGCTGACGATGCTGGCGCTCATGAGGTTGGCGACGGTGCCGGCCAGCATGGCGCGGAGGCCGAGTTTGGCGAGCTCGTTGCGGCGTTTGGGGATGAGGGCGCCTATGCCGCCGATCTGCATGCCGACGGAGCCGAGGTTCGCGAAGCCGCAGAGCGCGAAGGTGGCGATGGCGAGGGTGCGGGTAGAGACCTCCCCGGCGCGGGCCATTTGGCCGAGTTGGGTGTAGGCGATGAACTCGTTGAGCACCGCGCGGGTTCCTATAAGATCGCCGACTTTGCGGGCGTCTGCCCAGGGAATGCCGATGAGCCAGGCGACCGGGGCACAGAGGGTGCCGAGGGCGTTGCCGAGCGAGTGCGGAAAAGGGATGTGGCCGAGCGCCCAGAGCTCGTTCGAAATGCCGAGCATGATGGCGTTGATCAGGCCGACGATGGCGAGGAAGCTGATCAGCATGATGGCAACGTTGAAGGCTAGCTGGCCGCCGTCGATAGTGCCGCGGGCGATGGAGCCGATGAGGTTTTCGTTTTTGTGCTGCTCTTCGGCAGGGATTTTGACGGTGCCGAGGGTTTCGGGGATCTGGGTTTCGGGTATCAGCATTTTGGCGACGAGGATGGTGCCGGGGGCGGTCATGATGACGGCGGAGAGCAGGTCCTGGGCGCGGATGCCGAAGCTGATGTAGGCGGCCATGATGCCGCCGGAGACGTGGGCCATGCCGGAGGTCATGATCGTCATGAGCTCGGAGCGGGTGGCGTTGTCGAGAAAGGGGCGAATGGTGAGCGGGGCCTCGGTCTGGCCCATAAAGATGGAAGCGGCGACGTTGGTGGACTCGGCTCCCGAGGTGCCCATGGTCCGCTGCATGATCCAGGCGACGCCGCGGATGACCACCTGCATGATCCCGAGGTGATAGAGCATGGCAAAGAGCGCGGAGACGAAGATGATGGTGGGCAGAACGGCAAAGGCGAAGACTTCGAGCGGGCTGGAGGGGTCGCCTAGTTTACCGAAGACCATCGAGGAGCCGTCGACCGCATGGGCGAGCAGGGCGGTCACAGCGCCGGCGCCTACCCGGAGGATGGTCTGGCCGTAGCTCCATTTGAGGACGAGAAAGGCGAAGAGCACCTGCAGGCTGAGTCCCCAGGCGACCGTGCGCCAGTTGATGGCGCGGCGGTTGGAAGACAAGGCATACATCAGGCCGAGAAGGACGACGAGGCCGAGCAGACCGGTGAAACGTGCCAAAGGCGGGCGCTCCGGGGAAGGGTTACGGCGAGTGTACCGAAGATGCAGGCGCTGTGCAGGATCCGCTAGCGGGCGTGCATCGCCAGCTGCACGGGGAGGTCGCGCGGCGGGAAACAGGAGGCGCTGTCGCAGGCCTGGTAATGCAGTTTGCCGGCCAGGACGGTATCACCTTTGGCGACCACCTCAAGCTCGATGCGAAGATGGAGCTCGTTCTGGTAGGTGCTCAGAACCTCTCCCGTGCCGACCGTGAGCCGAAAAGGAACGCCGGCGGGGAACTCGGTGTGGAGCAGGCGAAGGCCAGAGGAGGGCTCGGCCTGAAAGGTGGTTGGGATTAGGGTCTCGTCTTTGGGCAGGTGGGAGTTGATGTGTAGTCCCGGGGCGATGCGGAAGCGCAGCTCAATCCAGTTCGGCTTTCCGGGTTCGACGGTGACGCTCTCCGTTTCGAGTGTGACGCGCTGGACCTTGGATGGCTTCGGGGTCAGACCTGTGTCGAAGTGAATCTCCTGCGAGGCGGCGGGCAGGCTGAGGGCGCAAAGGATCGCGGCGGAGCCCGTGCAGGCCGTACGTAAGTGCCCGGTTCGGCGCAGGGCGATGCTCAGAAAGCCGATCATTGGCCGGCCGTGCCGACGATGCTTTGGATCTCGGCTTCCATCTGGTCTTTGGAGGGTGCGCCGGCGTTCACGCTGACGATCTTGCCGCCCCGATCGACGTAGAACGTCTCGGGAAGGTAGTCAACGCCGCCATAGGATTTCGCAACGGTGTCCTTGCCATCGGGCATGAGGACGGGGTAGCTGACGCCAATCTTTTTGGCGGCCTGAGCGACCTCCGCGGGCGAGATGCCGTCATCCTGCGAGAGGCCGAGGATCACCAGCCCCTGTGGCTTGTACTTGGTCGCAAACTCCTGAAACCAGGGCATTTCCAGCTTGCACGGGCCGCACCAGGTTGCCCAGAAGTTCACCACGACGGGGTGGCCCTTCAGATCGCTGAGGGAGACCTTTTTGCCGTCGGTATCGGTTAGTGTGAAGGCAGGGGCTGTTCTGCCGCGGAGATTGGCGCCCTGGAAGTCAGGCGGTGCGGCGTTGGCGGCGCTGCCATCGGCGGGCTGTAATTCAATGTGATTGGCTTCGACGGCGGCGCGGCGGGCGCGGAGGTTGTGAACCCCAGACCAGAACAGCAGGGCGATCGCCAGAAGCATTAATCCAAGAACAGCCAGTCTGCGCGCCAAATGTGTTTCCTTTCGCGAGTCGGGCGGACCCAGTGCGTCGTCTACCTTCGTTCTTTAGTGTAGCGCTTCGAGGGTTCCGGCTCTGCTAGCATGCGCAGTGAATGAGCCGCGAGGGACACCCGAGACGTGAAGCGGCTGCGGCCCTTCCCGAAGCCGATAGCACTGGCCTGGGCAGAAACGCGGCAGCGGTGATTCGCCTGGAGGCTGCGGCGCTGGAGGTGCTCGCGCAGCGGCTGGAAGGCGCGGGCGCGACGGCATTTGCGAACGCCCTGGAGCGGCTGACGAAGACCGTGGGGAACGACCGGCGCGTGGCGCTGTGCGGGATGGGCAAGAGCGGGTGGATCGCGCAGAAGATCGCGGCGACGATGATCTCGCTTTCCGTGCCGGCGCTGTTTCTGCACCCGGCTGAGGCCATGCACGGCGATCTGGGCAAGCTCCGCGCCGGGGATACCGTGGTGGCGCTCTCATACTCCGGCGAGACCGAGGAGCTGCTGCGGCTCCTGCCGCTGTTGCGGGCGCTCGGCGTGGCGCTGGTCAGTCTGTGCGGATGCCTTGACTCGACCCTGGCGCGGGCGAGCGAGGCGGTGCTGGATGTGAGCGTGGACCGTGAAGCCTGTGCGCACCAGCTGGCGCCCACGGCCTCCACCACGGCGATGCTGGCGATGGGTGATGCCCTGGCGGTGGAGCTTAGCCGGCGTTTGGGGTTTGCTCCCCAGGATTTTGCGGCGTTGCATCCCGGCGGGCAACTGGGCCGGCGGTTGATGCCCGTGCGGGAGCTGATGCACATCGGCCCGGCGGTGCCCGCGGTTGGGCCGAAGGCGCGGCTGCCGGAGATCATGCACGAGATGAGCGCCAAGCGGCTGGGCATGACGACCGTGCAGGACGGTGAACGGCTGCTGGGGGTGCTCTCCGACGGCGATCTGCGGCGCTTGATGGAGCGTGAGGGACCGGAGGCCTTTCGGCGGACCGCGGCGGAGGTGATGCACCGCGAGCCGCGTCGCGTGATCGCCGGGACCTTCGCCGAAGACGCGCTGGCGCTGATGGAGGCGCACAAGATTACGTCGCTGATCGTGAGCGATGCCTCTGAGGGCAGCCCGGTGCTGGGCGTGGTGCACATGCATGATCTGCTCGAGGCGCTGGGGCCGGCGCCAGGGGCGACTGCGGCTGTACCGTTTGCGGCAGTGGCTGAACCCGAAAAGAAACTTTCGTAATCTGTTCGCCTTGTGGGCGGTTGGTTACAATCAAACCCGACATGCAACGATGGTCTCAACTCTTCATCCCCACCCTGCGCGAGGCGCCCACCGATGCCGAGGTGGCCAGTCATAAGCTTCTGCTGCGTGCGGGCTACGTGCGGCAGCTGGGCGCGGGTATTTACAGCTATCTGCCGCTGGGGCAGCGCTCCCTGAACAAGATTGTGCGGATTGTGCGGGAGGAGATGGACCGCATCGCGCAGGAATTTCACCTGCCGGCGTTGAATCCCCGTGAGATCTGGGAGGAAAGCGGCCGCTGGACAGGCATGGGCGACAACATGTTCCGGCTGAAGGACCGCAAAGGTGCGGAGCTGGCGCTGGCAATGACGCACGAGGAGATCATGACCTCGATTGCGCGCAACGAACTGCGCAGCTATAAGCAGCTGCCGCAGATCTGGTACCAGATCCAAACCAAGTTCCGCGATGAGCCGCGGCCCAAGAGCGGGTTGTTGCGGGTGCGGCAGTTCCTGATGAAGGACTCCTACTCGTTTGACCTGAACGCTGAAGGACTGGATGAGAGCTACCGCCTGCACGACGAGACGTACCGTCGCATCTTTACGCGCTGCGGGCTGGAGTTTGTGGCCGTGGATGCCGATTCCGGGGCGATGGGCGGATCGCAATCACAGGAGTTCATGGTGTACACGGAGGCGGGTGAAGACCTGATTGCGAGCTCGGTTTCGGGCTACGCGGCCAATTTGGAAAAGGCCACCTCGAAGTTGGCGCCAGTGGAGGATCTTGCGCCGACCGGCGATGG
>CAXSBL010000027.1:8070-14102 GCA_964235515.1 uncultured Bryocella sp. | reverse complement strand
GATATCCGGAACGTCAACGAGGGCGAGTTGGATCCGGTGGGGGGAGAGCCGCTGAGGCTGGGCAAGGCCGTGGAGATCGGCCACATCTTCAAGCTTGGCTATAAGTACTCGCAGGCGATGGGGGCGCGCGTGCTGGACCGTGACGGCAAGGAAGTTACGCCGATCATGGGCAGCTATGGCATCGGCGTTGAGCGCATTCTGACGGCAGCGATGGAAAGTTCCGCTGCGGCGTTTGCGGCCGGAGCCGGAACAGGGGCTGGAGAGACGGTTGGTAAGTCGCCGGCTGAGCAGTTTGCCCTGCCGACCTCGATTGCGCCCTATGAGATTGTTGTGTCCATCACCAACACGCGGGAAGCGGCGTTGAACGAGGCCGGCATTGATCTGGCCGAGGCGCTCTCGCGTGCCGGGGTGGACGTTCTGCTGGATGACCGGGATGAGCGTGCGGGTGTGAAATTTAAAGATGCCGATCTGATTGGTGTTCCCTTTCGTGTAAACATCGGCAAGCGCCTGGCGGAGGGTGCCATAGAACTGGTGGATCGGCTTAACGGCGAGAGCCGGGAGTTGCCGGTAGAAGGCGCCGCAGCCCACATTGCAGAGATCGTGGCGGCCTCCAAGCTTTAAAAGAAATTTTGCTGAGCAGCACTTGTTTTGGTTGTCACTTATGCCCGTTCGTGTGAAATACGGCAAACCGCGACGCTCGTTTTTATGGCGGGCGCTTCGCGTGGTGCTTGCCCTGGTGCTGCTTCTCGCCGTTGCCGGCGGGATCATCTTTGCCGTGGAATACCACCAATATGCCGGTTTGGTCGACGAGCGACTGGCACAGGGACCGCTGTTTGCGTCCACGGCGCAGATCTATGCCGCGCCGCAGGAGGTCCGTCCGGGGCAGCATCTTTCGGCAGAGACGATTGCGGCGATTCTGCGCCGGGCGGGTTACGGCGATGACGGGCAGAGCAATACAATGGGTCACTACTCCCTGAGTGGGGAAGAGATCTCCGTCAAACCGGGGCCTCAGAGCTATCTTGCTGCCGATGGCGCGACCATCTCCGCGCCGGATGGGGTGGTTCAGACGATTACCGCGGATAACGGCGCTGCGCTGAGTGCGTACAAGCTGGAACCGCAGCTGATTACAGCGCTGAGCGAGGACAAGAACCGCACCAAGCGGCGCATGGTGACCTACGACCAAATCCCGCCGCGCATGGTGCAGGCGGTTCTGGCCATCGAGGACCGCCGCTTCTTTGAACACTCCGGAGTTAACTACGTCCGCACGTTCAAATGTGCGGTGCAGGATGTGCTTTCGCACCACATGGGCTGCGGTGGTTCGACACTAACGCAGCAGTTGGCGCGTGGATTTTTCCTGACCCCGGAGAAGACGTACAAGCGAAAGATAGCCGAGATCATGATCACGTACCAGCTCGAGGATCGCTTCAGCAAGCAGCAGATCTTTGAGATGTATGCCAATCAGATCAATCTTGGGCAGCGTGGATCGTTCGCTGTGAACGGGTTTGGCGAGGCCGCGCAGGCCTACTTTGGCAAAAATTTGAAGCAGCTGAACCTGGCCGAGTGCGCGCTGCTGGCGGGCATGATTCAGCGGCCGAACTACTTCTCACCGTATCGGCACCCGGAGCGGGCGGCCCAGCGCCGCAACCTGGTGCTGGATTCGATGGTGGAGACCGGAGCGATCACGGCGGCGCAGGCGAATGCGGCCAAAGCCGAGCCCATCAAGCTGGCCCCGGCGGATGTGGATGCCAGCGAGGCGCCCTTTTTCGTTGACCTGGTGCACGATCAGATTGTGCAGCGGATCGGAGACTACGATTCAGGACATTCCTCGCTGCGCATCTATACCTCGCTTGACCCGGAGTTGCAGAGAGCGGCAGCCGATGCTGTCGAGTCCGGTATGCGGCATGTGGATGATTTGGTGCGGGCGCAGCATCGCCAGGGTGGGCCACCCACGGTGATGCCGCAGGTGGCACTTGTGGCGCTGAATCCGCACACCGGCCAGGTGCTGGCTCTTGTGGGTGGCCGAAACTACGCGGCCTCGCAATTGAATCATGCCACGAGCAAGCGGCCCACGGGATCCACCTTTAAGCCGCTGGTCTATGCGGACGCCTTCGCTGCCTCGCTGAATGGTGGCGGGCTGAGCGATGGCAGCGCTTTCACGCCCCTCACGCAGTTGAATGATGATCCGCAGGACTTTGGTACGGGCGGTCGGTCGTATATTCCGGGTAATTTCGTGCACGGGGAGTTTCCAGGCATGGTGACGGCGGCCAATGCTCTAGCGCACTCCCTCAACATTGCCACTATTGCGCTAGCGCAGCGCGTTGGCTATGAGAGTGTTGCGGCGTTGGGCCGGGCTGCCGGTATTACGAGCGCAAGAGCCACCCCGTCGGTAGCCATCGGCGCCTATGATGCCACGCCGCTCGATCTGGCGGGCGCCTACACGGTCTTTGCGAACGGCGGCGTCCACCTGGCCCCTTGGCTACTTTCAAGCGTGCGCAGCACCAATGGGAATGTTGTTGCGGACTATACACCAGAAGCCAAGCAGGTACTCGATCCACGTGCTGCTTATCTGACGCAGTCTCTGATGCAGGGCGTAATCAATTATGGAACCGGCGCTTCGGTACGCAAATTCGGTTTTACGGCACCCGCCGCCGGCAAAACCGGAACAGAGCACGATGCCTGGTTTGCGGCGTACAGCTCAAACCTGCTTTGCGTGGTCTGGATCGGCAATGACGATTACACCGATCTTAAATTGCAGGGGGCTGACGCTGCGGCGCCCATCTGGGCAGCCTTTATGAATCGGGCGATTCGCTTGCCGCAGTATTCGGATATGAAGGGTTTTCTGCCGCCGCCGGACGGCGTCCAGCTCGTGCCGATTGACCGCGTCAGTAACCTGCCCGCGGACGGCAGTTGCCCCAGCAACACCTTTGAAGGGGCGTTTTTGACGGGCACCGTGCCGCAGAGCACCTGCTCCCACATGGGGGTGGATGCGCAGACCCTGGGCAGCCAGCTGTACGGCGGTGCCGCGCCCGAGGACGAGATACCGCCGCCGGCTCCGGCCGGGCCTCCTGTGACAGCGCGACCGGCTGGACCGCAGTTGCCGCAATCGCCACGCTGAAGTTGTAGAGACCGCACCAGGGATGTCCAGTAGATTTAGCTCATCTTCGAGTCATCTTGAGCTATGCTGCGACGCCTGTGTCTGGTCTTTTCATTACTGTTTTTGATCTACGCAGGCCTGTTGACGACGCATGCCGTCGCCGGTTTTCCTCAAACGCGTGAGACGGGAACACGCTGGCCTTGGCTCGGGGATAAGCCGGTCGGCGAAGATGGTTTCTATATGCTGACGGTGGCGGACCACATGGCCCGGGAACACCAGATCAGCTACAACTACGGACAGCCGGCGACGGGCTTTCAGCCACTGGCGACGTTTATGTGGCCGGACTCGATGCTGTGGTGATGCGAGCAGGCGCGGCATCGAGGTCCTGATCGACTGGGAGCCCCTGATGCGCCATCATCTGCTGGCAAACTATCTGGCAGCGAAATGGAAACGCTGTCCGCAGCCGATGCCGGTCGCGGACAGCGTCTGCTTCGTTCGAGTGGCTCCGTAGCCTGTTCAAGCCAGCCGTTCGGCTTTGCCGGTTCAGGCTAGCTGGTCAGCCGGCGATATAGGTTCAGCAGCCCACTCGGCGGCGCGGCCCCAGCAACTTAATTTGCCGTCCGACCGGGGCTTCAGCGGTCTGGCCTTCCGCGGGGAGCCAGGGCTGGCACTGCGGGCACCAGTAGGTGGAACGGACCTGTTCCCCCTGCTTGCGCATCATGATCAGCGCACCGCAGCGGCGGCACTCCTGCCCCTGCCGGCCGTAGACCCAGAGCCGATCGCCGGCGTTCATCGAGTGCGTGGTGCGGCGATTGCCGCTGTAGGTGACGATGCCGTCGGTGTTGTTCGAATCGGAGCCGTTGTTGATGTTGGCGCGCATGTAACGGCCCGAGACCTCAGCCATGACTTCGAATTCACGGTCAGAAACGGTGCTGAGTTGGCGAAAAGGATTGACGCCGGCGGCGAAGGCGACCTCGGATTTGTAGACGTTGCCGAGACCGGCCATGACGCGCTGGTTGAGCAGGGTGACGCCGACTTCGGCTTCGGGATGGGTCTGGGTGTAGGTCTTCATGGCGGCGATGCCGGCGTTTGTGTCGTACGCGTCACTAAGAATGTCGACGCCGAGTTTCGGGACTTGGGAGTAGCGCTCGAGGGAGCGGGCGGTGTGGAACTCGGTGACAGGGACGTTGAATGCAACCGCGATGAAGTCACCCGTGGTGATGGTGCAGCGCATGCTGGAGCGTGGGGAAAACCACTTTTCGCCGACGCGGTAGATGTGCCAGGAGCCGGACATGAGCATGTGGGTGACCAAAATGAGGTCGCCTGAGAAATGAATCAGGCACCACTTGCCGCGGGCCTCGACCTTCTCGACGGTGCGCCCGACGATGCCTTTGGAGTCGGCGACGGAGGCGAGAGTGGCGACGTTGGCGTCGAAGGCTGTAACGACTTTGTTGCCGATCGCCTTTTGGAGAGCGCGGGCGGCTCGGTAGATTGTGTCGCCTTCAGGCATGGGGATTGGATGAGATTGAAAGCCTTATCGGTGTTCGCCGGACGGCATGGCAGCAGTAAGCGGCCCCAAAAAAGGGGAACAACGTAGTGAGCCGAGTTCGTGGGCTACCAGAGCGACGGACGAGGGCTCCCCTGCGGGCCTGAGACCCTGTAAGGAGCTGTTCCCTGATCTCAACATTTTTGAAGCGGCGTGTCTTTTTTAAGACGTGCACTGCCGAATTCCTGCGTACGCCCACTTACCTCCCTGGCAGTTCTTCTCGCAGGCTGTGCTGATTTGCACGGGAGGAAGGGTAGACAATCAGGGGACTGGAGCAGGGCCGCGCACAGGAGCATTTGTTCAGGTTGAGGCGGCGAGCAGGGGATATCAATGGCGTGGACTAATTTGGCAATCCGTTGAGTTCAACGTAGCCGAGAACGGTTTCCCGTGCATCGTCTGACCGGGTCATCCGGGATGATCTGGCGCACAAGCCCTATTGGCATGACTGGCTTGCTTCTATGCACCAGTTCAATATGCGGCGTTGGAACGACGGCGGCACCTTCATTGTGAGTTACATAGGACATTCGTTGCATGGGGCGGTTGCGGCGGATATCGAGATACAAAACAGCCCAAGCCAGGCGCGGCTGGAGTGGGGCGACCCGGGCTACGCAAAGTCGAGAGTCAAGGGACTCCTCTGGGCAACGGTGTACAGCACACATTCAGAGATCAGTCCCGCAGGCGACGCTGGTGTCGGCAATGAAGGCGGCTTCACCTATGGTGAATTGCCAGTATCACTGTAATAGCAGCAACTTCCATTTTGGTAACCACTATACCAACAACACCGGCTGGGTTAGATTTCGTTGTGACCCCGACGGCAGGTGTGTTGTGGGTCGTGGGGGGAAGATGTAATCGACAAATATATTAATGATCGCTTGCAGGCCCAACATCCGGGCAAGTACTGGCCCAGGTTTGTGCGGGGAGCACTGACACCGTCGCGTTCGTTTGCAAACTGGTTGCGCTGGAAACGGGCCTGATACCGGGACTCCCAGGAACCGTTCGTGCAGACCTCACGAGTCAGCTGCTTTCCCGACGAGGAGGAGGCAGCCTGGCGAAAGCCGCCGCATCTCCAGATTGCTCCGTATTACAGCCGGATTAGCATTGCTTCCAATACGCCCGGCTGCTTCAACTGCCGCGCAAGCACGGGTGGTCCCGGCATGGAGATGAGCGCCCGCGTTCGCGATTGGCTTTCGTTTGATGTGGCGGTGTCTTACCACGCGAATGCAAGCCTGCTGCCTAGCGATCGTGCCGGGGGCAATCTGACGGAGGAAATTTTCGGATTGCGAGCCACAAAGCAGTGGCGGTATTATGCGGTGCACGCGGCTCTGCGGCCCGGCCTGTTGCACTACACGCGGGCCTATCTGACCAGTCCCACTCCGATTCTTGTTACCACTT
>CAXSBL010000027.1:0-7970 GCA_964235515.1 uncultured Bryocella sp. | reverse complement strand
TTGCACTACACGCGGGCCTATCTGACCAGTCCCACTCCGATTCTTGTTACCACTTTGCGTTGGGAGCGGACTATCGGCTTTCACGGCATTTCGGCTCGCGTGTGGGTCTGGACGACGCAGTGGTCCGTTATCGCACGGACAAAGTCGATGCCCCGGGGATAGGAACGCCGCCGTACCTTAGCTGGCTATCGAAGGAAAATTTCATCATGCGTGGCAATCCGACATTTCAGTTGGGGCCTGTATTTTCGTTTTAGGGGTGACAGATTGTGCCGCAGCGTCAGGTTTGCACTGGAACCGGGGAACTGGCACGGCCAGGCAACATGGGCAGGTTGCGGCGGACGTTGAAGCCCATGGGGGCGGCCTGGAAGCCGGCGTCGAGCAGGGCTCGGGCGATTGGGTGCTCGGCTACGGGGGTGCCGTTGACGGTGGCGATGAGCATGCCGGTGCGGCTGCGGTCGTGGCCGGATTCGGCTTCGGCGCGCTGCACGGTCTGAACGAGAAATTCGGCGAGGGCGCGGGTGGCGTTGCCGCGGGCGGGTTCTTCTTCGGGTAAAAGCACCTGAAGATTGGGGTTGCCGCGGCGGAGATAGGCGGTGAGGGCGCCATCAATGAGCAGGACGCGTGCGCCGACGGAGCGGGTGAGGGTGGAGGCGGTGTCAGTGCCGGGGTCGGCGGGTGCAGAGGGCCAGCGTAGCAAGGTGCCGTAGGGGTTGGCGGGATCGGTGGCAGCAAGCAGGACGGCTTCGCGGCCCTCTTCGGCGTAGCTTGCGCCGGCGCCGTTGTGTTCGCCGGGGCGGAGTGAACGAAGGAGGTCGACGGCGGCGGGTTGGGCGAATTGCGTGGCGCCGAGGTCAGCAGCGAAGTAGCCGCGGCGGACGCGGCCGGACTCTTCCAAGGCTTTCAGGACGTCGTAGATGGCGCTAAAACCGCCGGGGAGATTTTCGGCGTGGGCGGTTTCGCGGAAGACGACGCCGTAGCGGGTAAGCAGCTGTTGCGCGATGGCGTGCGACCACTCCGTCTGGCGCGTGGTGAGGGCGGCGAGAGCGGTCTGGCGAGGATTCGGGTTCGCCGCCGTAGCGGGCAAGGGTTCGGGAGCGAAAGCGGGTTCGTTGAGAGACCAGCGGCCCTGTGCGGTTGGGGGTGTGGTGCGGCGGCTGCGGAAGCCCTGTTGATTGTGGACTCGGCGGGTGGGCTTTGCGCTGCTGCGGGCGCTCGTTGAGGCGGAGCGGTCGGTGTAGGCGCGCAGGGCATGGAGGGCGTCGTTGGTGAGGAGACCGCGCCAGACAAGAGACCACAGGGCGTCGATGGTTTCGCCAGGGTAGCCGCCGCCGAGAGCGTCGTGCAGGGGCTGGAAGAAGCTGGCGCCGGAGCGGCGGAGATAGGCAAGGATGGAATTTTCGCGCTCGGAGAGGGCATCCTGATCCGTTTCGGGACGCTGTGTTGAGCCTTGCATGGGGCTTCCCAAAACGGGAAGCACATTCGTCCCTTCTTCGCTCTTTTTAGTGGCGAAAGAGGGCGCGGGTTTGGCATGCTGCTGTGCAGACGAAAGGATTCGATCAGGTGGCCAAAGGCCAGGGAGCTTCTCGGACAGGTAAAGGGCAAGGCGGCCGTCGCGCTCACCCAGCGGTTCGAGGCCGACCCAGGTGACTTCGCCGGCGGCGATGAGGGTGTCGAGGTCGGCCGATTTGTAGCCCGAGATGCGGGCAGGGAGAATTTCGGATTCGAGGATGGAGGCAGGGAGTGGGGCTCCCTGCAGGTTCTCGATCACGTCGAGGAGGGCGTCGAGACCGCGGCGGGGCTGCACCACGCCCTGCCAGCGGGTGAACAGGCGGGCAAGTGTGGCCTGGGTGACGGGTTCGACTTCCTTGCGGAGGCGGGCGAGGGATTTGCGCCGAATGGTGCGGAGGACCTCAGCGTCGATCCATTCGCGATTGGTGCCACCGGGTAGGAAGGCGCCTTCGATGACGCGTCCGGTACCGACGAGGCGTTGCAGGACGGATTCGACGGACTCCTTTGGAAGGTCGTAGCGACGGGCTAGTTCTGGGGTGGTGAAAGGGCCATGAGTGCGGGCGTAGCGGCGAATGATGTCGAGCAGGGCATCGGGCGCGGGCTCGAGAAAGGCGGTTGGAAGGCCGGGAGGGAGGGGAACACCGAGGGCATCGCGGACGCGGGCAACGTCTTCAACGGCAAGGATGCGCTTTTCGCCGGCAATGCGAAGTTCGATGGCGCGGCGGGCGCGGATCAGGCGTTCGAGGGTGGCGTCGAGATCGACGCCGGTGGTGCGCTGGGCGAGCTCGGCGCGGGTCAGATCACCGAGGCGGAGCAGGAGGTCGTGAACGCCATCGAGGGAGCGGGCGCGGTAGGTGTCGGCAAGAGATTGGAGCTGTTCCTGGGTTTCCTCGATGGCGTTTAGGTCGAGGAGTTCGCGGAGGTCGGCGTCGCCGAGGAGTTCGCGGAGTTGGTCCTGGTCGATGGAGAGGGCCTGCGCGCGACGTTCAGCAAGCGGGGCATCGCCGTCGTAAATGTAATTGGCGACGTAGCTGAAAAGGAGAGCCCCGGCAAAAGGGGAGGGTGTGCGGGAGTCGACGACATGGGTGCGGATCTGGCGGTTGCCGATGGCGCGCAACGTTTCGGCTAGCGCGGGCATGTCGAAGACGTCGCGAAGACATTCGCGGTAGGCCTCGAGGAGGATGGGGAAGCTGGCGTAGCGGGAGGCTACGGAAAGGAGATCGTAGGCGCGTTTGCGCTGTTGCCAGAGCGGGGTACGGCCATCGGCGCGGCGACGGGGAAGCAGAAGGGCGCGGCTGGCAGCCTCGCGGAACTTGGCGGCGAAGAGGGCCGTGGCACCGAGCTGGGATTGGACGAGTTCGGCGGCTTCGGCGGGTTCTAGGAGGAGGAGGTCGGCGTCGGGAGGCTGGTCGGTCTCGGGGAAGCGGAGGACGAAGCCGTCTTCGGACCACATGGTTTCGACGTCAAGACCGGCGGCTTTGATTTTGGCGCTGACGGCCATGGCCCAGGGGGCGTGGACGCGAGAGCCGAAGGGGGTGAGACAGCAAACGCGCCAGTCGCCGAGTTCATCGCGGACGCGCTCGATGACGATTGTGCGGTCGTCGGGAACCTGATCGGTGGCGAGCGCTTGGTCGGTTAGGTAGCGAAGGACGTTTTCGGCGGCTTTCTCGTCGAGGTCGTGCTCGCGAGTGAGCTTGGTGATCGCAACGGAGCGGGGCATGTCACGGAGTTCACGAACGAGCTGGCCGATGCGGCGACCGAACTCGATGGGCCGGCCCGCCTGGTCGCCGTGCCAGAACGGCATTTTGCCGGGTTCGCCGGGGGCGGGGGTGACGAGAACTTTGTCCTGGGTAATTTCGTCGATGCGCCAGGTAGAGGCACCGAGGATGAAGGTGTCGCCTGTGCGGGCCTCGAAGACCATTTCCTCGTCGAGTTCGCCGACGCGCAGGGGCTTGTTGGCGGAGCCGGAGAGGAAGACGCCGTAGGTGCCGCGGTCGGGGATGGTGCCGCCGTTGAGAATGGCTAGGCGTTTGGCACCGCCGCGGGGGGTGATGCGATTGGTTTGGCGGTCCCAGGTGACGCGGGGGCGGAGTTCGGCGAATTCGTCGGAGGGATAGCGGCCGGCGAGCATGTCGAGCGTGCCGTCGAAGACTGCGGTGGAGAGGCCGGCGAAGGAGGCGGAGGAGTGGACCAGATCCGAGAGCGCTTCGTAGCTGATGCCGGGAGCTTCGTCTTCCTCTAGTTCGGCTTCATAGCCGGTTTGGGTGCCGTCGCGGCGTTTGGATTTGACGGTTTTCTTTTTACGCTGGAGCCGGGCTTCGACTTCAGCGAGCGGCAGTGGGGGTTGGGCGACGATGGCGACGATCTGTTGGGCGAGAATGTCGAGCGGGTTGCGGAGAAAGCGGGTGTGTTCGACGTGGCCTTCGTGCATGGCCTGGGTGACGGCGGCGCAGGCGACGAGATCGGCTCGGTACTTGGGGAAGATGATGCCGTTGGAGGGAGCGCCGACCTGGTGGCCGGCGCGGCCGATGCGCTGCAGACCGCTGGCGACGGACGGTGGGGCTTCGATCTGGATGACGAGATCGACAGCGCCCATGTCGATGCCGAGTTCGAGCGAAGAGGTGCAGACTAGGGCTTTGAGACGACCGGCCTTGAGGAGTTCTTCGATTTCGGAGCGTTGCGCCGCGGCGAGAGAACCGTGGTGGGCGCGGGCGATGGTTTCCCCGGCGAGTTCATTAATGGCTCCGGCGAGACGTTCGGCGACGCGGCGAGCGTTGACGAAGATGAGGGTGGAGGTGCGCTCGCGAACGATTTCGAGCAGGCGCGGGTGAATGGATTGCCAGATGCTGGTGCGTTTGGGCCCCTGCGACGCGGGGCCGCTGGGAAGATCCTCGATCTGGCCAAGTTTGGCCATGTCTTCGACGGGAACTTCGACCCGAATTTCCAGGCGTTTGCGCGCCCCGGCGTTGACGATGGTAACGGGGCGGTAGCGTGGCCCGGCGGCAGTTTGCTCCGTCTCGGCGGCTTCGGCGGAGGTGTAGTCCTCGGCCATTTCGGCGCTCAGGCCAATTGTGCTGGTAATGGCGTGGACGGTGCGATCGTCGGTGACGGCGTTCGGGTGTTCATGAGCTATGAGCTCTGAGGTGTTGAGCTTTGAGGTGTCTTGTTTCGAGGTTTTGAGTGATGGAATATTCGGTTCAGTTTTGAGTTTTGAGGTTCTTTGCGAGGTGCTGAGCTTTGAGGTGTTTTGTTCCGGGGTCGTGAGTGATGAAATGTTCGGTTCAGTTTTGAGTTGTGAGTTTGTTTGCGAGGCGTTGGAGGGCTGGGTGGCATTGGCACCGCCGAGAAAGCGGGCTACCTCTTCTAGGGGGCGCTGCGTTGCGCTGAGACCGATGCGCTGCAGGCGGCGGCCGGTGAGGGCTTCGAGGCGTTCGAGGGAGAGCGCCATGTGGGCCCCGCGCTTGGTAGGGACCAGGGCGTGAATTTCGTCGATGATGACGGTCTCGACCGAGCGGAGGGCTTCGCCGGCGTCGGAGGTGAGGAGCAGGTAAAGGGATTCGGGGGTGGTGATGAGGATTTCGCCGGGGTGGCGTTTGAAGCGGGCACGGTCTTTTTGCGGGGTGTCGCCGGTGCGGACGCTGATCTCCGGGATGTGCACGGCGACGCCGGCTCGCCCGGCCATGTTGGCGATGCCCTGCAGAGGGGAGCGAAGGTTGCGCTCGACATCGACGGCGAGGGCCTTGAGCGGGGAGAGATAGAGGACGCGGCAGCCGGGATTTTCATCGTAGGCCGGCGGCCGTTGCAGCATGAGTTTATCGAGGCACCAGAGAAAGGCGGTGAGGGTTTTACCTGTGCCGGTGGGGGCCAGGATGAGGGTGGATTCGCCGCGGGCGATGGCGGGCCAGCCTTCCCGCTGGGGCGGGGTGGCGCCTTCAAAGACGGCGCGGAACCATTCGGCGGTGATGGGGTGGAAGAGACTGAGGGCGTCGAAGGTTTCGTTGGAAGCCGTTGGGGAGGGGGCTGGGTCGCCGCGGCGTTTCGACGCTTTCACGGTCGTACTGGATTCTGGTTTCGCCACGATCTCTCTCTTGCTAGTTAATCAGATGCGGGCGGCTTCCAAGTCGGTGGTGGAAGCGGTTCGGTGTCGGAAAGAGTTGAGGACTGCGACGCACGTGGAGCGGGTCTGTTGGGTTGAAGCGATTGCGCTTGCTGGTGAATTGAGAACTTTTGGTGCTGCTCAGGCAGCTATATATGTGATACACAACGCGTTTGAACGTTTACCTTAAGGAGCGGAAGCGCCTCACGCATTTCAGCAAGCAGTCATCTACTTCTCGGACGCTGACCGTGCTTTCCTGTACGCGCTCAACATGCGCCTTCCGAGCGGTGTAGTTAGCTGCCCTCGCTGCGGTTCTGAGAAGCAGTCCTTTATCAAGACTCGCCGTGTATGGTTCTGCTCGGGATGCAAAAAGCAATTCAGCCTCAAGGTTGGAACCATCTTCGAAGACAGCCCCCTCGGACTCGACAAGTGGATGTGCGCTTACTGGATTCTCTGCAACAGCAAGAACGGTGTTAGCTCCTGCGGACTCGCCCGTACACTCGGCGTCACACAAAAGAGTGCGTGGTTCACGCTGCATCGCATCCGTACGACCCTGCATGATGACTCCACCATCACGCTCTCTGGCGAAGTCGAGGCTGACGAAACCTTCATCGGCGGCAAGGCTCGCAACACGCATCTTGCGAAGAAAGCCCGTCGCATCACCGGAACGGGAACGAAAGATAAGACCGCCGTTATGGGCATCCTTGGGCGTGGCGGCACGGTTGTAACCACCATGTCCCGAACCGCAAGAAAACTGCTCTTCAGGCTGAAGTCAAAAGCATGTTGAGGCTGGCGCGGTCCTGTACGCCGACGCGCCGCTTTCCTATGAAGGACTTGCCAGCTAGTACGTTCATGCCGTTCTGGATCGCGCCGTCGAACACGTCAAAGGTCGCTTCCACACCGACGGCTTAGAAAACTTCCGGCCGCTGCTGAAGCGCGGTATTACAGTAGCTAGGTGAGCATCGAACCGGTTCATTTTCGTTATTCAATTAGCAGACGTTCCGTTACAACAATCGCAAGAACCTCGATGGTTAAGGCCGCTTCGAGTGCATCATGAGCAATGTTGCAAATCATCGTCTCACTTATAACGATCTGATCGGCGTCGGAGCCGCCACGTCACCCTAAAGCGCGGCAAGGACGAGGAGGGCGTGAACGCTAGTCTTTGCTGGGTTCCTTCAGTTTACGCCAGGTTTCGGAGGCTCTTTCGCATCTGGCTTCGGGCACGAAAGAGCTTCGTGCCAATTTGTTGAATCTATCCAGTGATTCTGGTCCTTCGTGGTATTCATGTCTTGCCACCATATTCACCGTGTCCAATAATTTAATAGCCACAAGCGAATTGCCGAAGTGAGTAGAAATGCTGCTCTTTGCATACGTCTCCTCGGCAAAAGGCCAGAGCGCCGTATAAGGAGAATACGCACCCTTGACCGAGGATGAAGAAAAGAACGGCATCGGCTCCCCATGGAAGCGCATCTGGAAAGAGAAGCCCGACCGAGTCATAGAGCTTGCTATAGCCGCGTCGATTTTGGGCATCTCTGTAGTCAACTGGCACAACTCCAAATCCAGTTCTTTCCAGACTGATCAACTGATCACTGCCGCTGGCGTTAGTGCTTATGCTGCGCAGCAGAACGTCGCGGCATCTAGGAGTTTCGCTAACAGCGCTACAGGAATTAACCAAGGCGTAAGTGACGCTGTAAGACGCCTGCAAGCACAGGCAAATGCTACCGAGTTGGCCCGAGAGTCTTCCGAGGCCAGTTCCGCAAAGGCGCTGCAAGCCACCATAGACAACTTCCACCAAGAGCAGAGGGCTTGGCTGGGCGTGTGCGGCGTAGAACTTGGCGCCTTTGAGAGAAATAGGCCCGTTTCTATATTCATTAAGTTCTGCAACACCGGCAGAAGTCCCGCTCGGGGTATCCAAGAAGCTCTCCGGTATCGGACTGCCTATACGGTGATCGCTGGACCATCGGCGCAGGATTTGCAACATTTGACATACATACATTCCACCTCTGTTGCCCCCGCAGGGTCTTACACCTTGCGGGGCGGCGGCGGGGTCATCATTCCAGACAGACCAGAAGAAATTCAAGGGCAAAACGCTCTTATAAAAAACTTCTCGGAAATCCAATCCGGAAGGCAAATCCTCTACTACGGAACTTTCCGGTACAAAGACGCATTCGGCATGACTCGGCACACCGAGTTTTGCGTGTTCTTGGCTAATCCCGATACCAAGGAAATAAATTATTGTGATGCTCACAACGACTTGGACTAGCCGAAAACAGCCTGTGCGCCAAGTATGTTGTTGCCTTTTTTGCTATTAGATGTAATCGGCTTTCTAGCGTATGACTTAGACGAAAGGAGCTAGTCGGCGGGG
>CAXSBL010000026.1:41619-51666 GCA_964235515.1 uncultured Bryocella sp. | reverse complement strand
ACACCACGGATGCCACGCTCAGCGGCACCTTCACGGCAAATACGATCCAGAACTTGCCGCTAAACGGACTAGACTTCTCCGCGTTGACGCTCTATGTGCCCGGTGCCGTGAGCACGGTTGGCACCTCCGGCACGACCAGCATCGAGCGTAGTAATTCCTATACAGATTCCGTCAATTTGAATGGCAATCGCGCCCAAGCCAACAATTACACACTCGACGGCATTGACCTCAACGAGACGTTCAACAACGTCATTGCTTACAGCCCCGCGCCGGAATCGTTGCAGGAGGTAAAGGTACTCACTGCCAATTCGCCCGCCGACTACGGCAACGTGAATGGCGCCGGTGTGGTCAGCGTGCTCAAGAGCGGGACGGACAGCTTCCACGGCTCGGCATATGGATACCTTCAGACCTACCACCTTGATGCGAACTCCTGGACCAACAAGCACGACGGCAATCCGATCAATCCCTTCCAGCAAACCCAGTTTGGGGGCACCCTTGGCGGTCCCATCAAACACGACAAACTGTTCTTTTTCGTGGATTACCTCGGCGCGAGATACCACCAAGGCGGCCTGGGACAGGCCACGGTGCTCACTCAGGCCATGCGCAGTGGTGACTTTTCCGCCCTTCTGCCTTCCATCCAGCTCTACGATCCGGAAAAGAACTTTGCTCCTTATGTAAACAACCAGGTTCCGATCATCAACCCTGTTGCTAAATATTTGTTCGCTCATCCGAACCTCTATCCCCTGCCCAATACGGTTGTGCAGAGCAACAGCATCCTTAACAACAATCTGACGGGTCCGCAGCGGGTATTCCGCGGAAACAATCAGGGGGACGTTAAGATCGAGTACCACGTAGGAGGCAAAGACATCGTGACAGGGTTCTATTCCATGTCCACCGCCTTCGATGGCTCAAGTTCCGTTCTACCGATCACATTCCCTAACGGCAGCACCTATCCGAGCAAAGTGAGTGGGGCTACTTGGACCCACATTTTCTCACCAAGCTTGGTGAACACCGCTCGGATCGGGTTCACCCGCGTTAACTGGATTCAGGGATTGCCCGTCGATGGAACGGGGCAGTTTGGGGAGAATGGCGACGCGATCGTGGGAATCAATTTCCCCAATCAGGCTTACCAGGGGTTTACCTCACAGGGCATTAATGGAGTAAGTGGCGTCGGCAACGCTGCACAGAATAACGGCAGCCTCACCGATAACACTTTCAGCTACATCGATGACGTCACGCTTGTGCGTGGCAGAAACACCTTCCACATGGGCGTGCAGGCACTCCGCTACCAAAACAACTATCCCACCAGCAATAACAATGGTTATCTCGGTTCGTTGACGTATAGCGGAGCCTTTACGACCAATCCGGCTTCGTTGACTGGAGTTGGTTATGGTCCGGCCGACTTCCTGCTCGATCGCGTCACCTCCGGCAGCGCCACGCTCGCCAGCATCAATGTCGGTCAACGCCAGTGGCGCGATGCAGGTTACGTTGCGGACGACTACAAGGCCACAAGACGCCTGACCCTCAACGCCGGTCTGCGTTACGAGTATGACCAGCCCTGGATCGAATCGAACAACAAAACCGGTAACATTAACATCGCAACCGGTCAGGTTATCTACGCGGGCACTGTGCCTGCCGGTGCGCCGGCTGGTTCAGGTCTCTGCAGTACCTTGGCGTGCTATCAGGCAAATTATCGCCAGTTAACGCCTCGCCTGGGCTTTGCCTATCAGGCAAGCGATAAGTTCGTCATTCGCGGTGGCTACGGCGCGACCAGCTTTTTCGAGGGCAACTCCTCAAACCAGCGGCTGACCTCAATCACTCCCTTCATACAGGCAATTAACTTTAACGTGGTCACTCCAACTTCAGGCAATGCGGGAGGTACACCGCGTACTGCCGAGCAAGGCTTTGCCAACAGTTCGATCGCGCTGGGAGGCACCTTCAATGTCTATCCCCAGAATATTCAGCCCGCCTATGTGCAGAACTTTAACCTCACGGTTGAATATGCCCTGACTCATTCGCTTTCCGTTCAGGTCGGGTATCTTGGCGAGCAGGGTCAACACATCGAGGATTACGGCAACCTGAACCAGTACCTCGTCAATGGCGACCCAAGCACGGCTCCTTATGTAAACAACCAATATCTCTCTTCCGTAGTTGGTAATGGAAGCCTGCTGATCACGGAGTCACGTGCGGCCTCCGATTACAACGCCCTACAGGCGGTACTGCGGCAGCGCCTCAACAATGGGATCGAGTTCACATTCAACTACACGTACTCCAAGGCGCTTACCAACAGTGCGGGCAATTACCCCGTCAACACCTCTGGTGCCTCAAACTTCGGCCAGGGTGCGTTTCAGAACTACTACAACAGCGCCGCAGATTGGGGTCCGGCTGCTTACGATCTCCGCCATAACTTCAGTGGGACCGCCGTGTACGCTTTACCAGTAGGCCAAGGCAAGAGGTACCTCGCCAGCGTTAACCATTTCGTGGATGAAGCCATCGGCGGCTGGCGCATCTCAACAGCCGCGATCGCATACAGTGGCTTCGCTGAAACCGCGAACGGTCCTGGCAACAACTCCAACAGCTTCGGCAACGCCCGCCCTAACCAGTATCGTCCTCTCAAGATCGTCAACCAGAGCATCGACCACTGGTTCGGCACCGACCCTTCCGCCATTCCCTGTACTACCGCAGGCGTAGATAACGGTGTTTGTGCTTTCGGCAGTCCCGCTCCCAACACGTTCGGCACGGCAAGTAACGGTAACCTCCGTGGCCCCGGATACTACAACGTGGATCTTTCCGCTTTCAAAGACTTCCATACCTTCCGTGAGCAGACCTTTGGGGTGCGATTCGACGCTTTCAACGCCTTCAACATCGTCAGCTACGGGAACCCGGACACAAGCATTACCGACACCAACACTGTGGGTACGAACTTCGGCAATATCTCGGGCCAAGGGTCGGCCAGTGGTATCCAACAGGCGGTTCGCTCCCAGGAGCGCCGCCTGCAGTTCTCGGCCAACTACCGCTTCTAGCATCGGACGCGGCGCGCTGACATTCTGTCGAGGTGTTGAGATCCATGGCTTCGAAGACGGAAAAGCGCGCCACAGAGATGCTGCATCTGCTGCTGAGCCGCGGCAAGACCTCCGTCGAGGAGATGGCGGAGGTCTTCGGCACCTCGGCGGCCAGCGTTCGTCGCGACCTCGCCCGTTTGGAGGAACGCGGTCTGGTGCACCGTACGCACGGCGGTGCCATGCTCGCCGGGCAAACCTACGAGCCGTTCCGTCTTGATGCCTCGTTCCAGGTGCGCGAGGATCGTTTCGCTGCGGAGAAGCAACGCATCGCCGTAGCTGCGGCGGGGCTCATCGGAGAGCGGGAGACCATCGGGTTTACGGCCGGTACCACGACCACGGCGGTCGCCCGTACGTTGCGTCTGCACGGAGGCCTGCGGGTTGTGACCAATGCCGTCAATATCGCCATGGAACTCAGCGCCGTGGAAGGGTTGGAGCCGATTTTGACCGGCGGCTGCCTGCGCTGGCCCGGCGCCTTTTCGCTGATCGGTCCAGCTGCGCTCGAAACATTGAATTCTCTTGTGCTGGACAAGCTTTTCCTCGGCGTTTGTGGCGTGGATCCCACCCAAGGCGCTACCACGATCGAACCGGAAGAGGCCGCCGTCTTTCGCGCCATGGTCCGCCGCGCCAAGAAGGTCATCGTTGTCGCCGACTCCAGCAAGGTGGGCCTCGCCAGCCCTGCCGTCATCTGTCCCGTGTCGGACATCCATGTTTTGATCACGGATGATGCTATCGCAGAGGACGCGGTGCGGTCCTTCGCCGAAGCCCATGTTGAGGTGCTGATTGCTTAAGTTTGTTCGTTTTCCGATGTCCACTCGTCGCGTGCGGCCGTCTGTTCTGCAGCGACCCTCTGCCTGCCTTGCCTTGTCCGTGGGGCTCTTGTTACTGCCCACAGGCTTCTCGCAGGCGCAGGCAGGTGCGCAGGCCCCTACTCCGGCACCGCTCGCTTACGATTGCCGTTTTACTCTCAAGCCGCCCACCATCGACGGCAAGCTCGACGACCCTGCCTGGAAAGCCGCGCCGTGGACCAGCGACTTCGTGGACATCCAGGGTGCATCGCAACCAAAACCACGATTCCGCACCCGTGTGAAGATGCTTTGGGACAAGAACTATCTGTACATCGCCGCGCAGATGCAGGAGCCGGATGTAAAAGCGACGCTCACCCAGCATGACTCCATCATCTTTAAAGACAACGACTTCGAAGTTTTCGTAAAGCCCCTGCCTGACACGCCCAGCTACTATGAATTTGAGATCAACGCCCTGAATACCGGATGGGATCTCTTTCTCGCCGAGCCTTACCGTTTCGGCGGACATGCGGACAACAGCTGGAACATCGACGGGCTCCGTACCGCCGTGAACGTCCAGGGCACACTCAACAACTCCGCCGACATCGACAAGGGTTGGACGGTGGAGATCGCCTATCCCCTGAATGCTTTTAAGACGAGGCAGGATGTGCCCGTTCCGCAGACAGGAACCACCTGGCGTATCAACTTCAGCCGGGTGGAGTGGACCCCCGGCAACCCCAAAGAGGACAACTGGGTGTGGTCGCCACAGGGCTTGATTGATATGCACGTTCCGGATCGTTGGGGCTACCTGCACTTTGTGCGATAGCGCCCCGAACGTGGCTTCCTGCTTCTGAATCGTGTGCCTGCCCGTCCCGCTTCTTCACTTCCGCAAGGAAGCTACGTTGCATCTGATGCCTTGTGATCCGCGTGTAGATTGTCTGCGCCGGTCCCTGTCGGGCGATCGGCAGCAGCGCCGCAAGAAGATGTCTGGGAGATGATGCACTCATGAGCCGAAGAAGCTTTACCCGTTCCGCCCTTCAGGCCACCGCCGGTCTGGCCTCCGTCTACACCGTCTGGTCGACGCTGCGGCGCATGGAGGAGCGTACGGCCAACGCCGCCCTCGGACGCGGCAAGCGTTTTCTGATCCTCGGAGGCGGTTTTGCCGGTGCGGCCGTCGCGCAGGAACTCGCACGTCTGCTTCCCGGCGCGGACAATGGAGAGATCAGCCTCATCGACCAGGACAACTATTTGCTTTTCACCCCCATGTTGACCGAGGCTGCCGGTGGAGAGTTGGAAGCTCGGCACATCGTTAGCCCTCTACGGGTACTTGAACCACGGGTACGCTTCGTCCAGGGCCGCATCACCTCCATAAATCTCGGCAACAAGAGCGTTGACGTCGAGACCGGCTCCCCTGAGCTGAATGCCGGCAAGCAGAGCTTTACCGCAGACCACCTTATTCTCGCCCTCGGTTCGGTGACCGACTTCCACGGCACACCGGGCGCGGCCGAGTACTCGATCTCCATGAAGACCCTCGCGGATGCACGCAAGGCCTTCGAGCGCGTCTCTGCTTGCCTGGAAAGCGCGGCTCTGGAACAGGATGAAGCCAAGCGAAAGGCGCTGCTTACGTTCGTCGTCGCCGGCGGTGGGTATACCGGCGTGGAGACGATGGCCGCGATCAACGATCTCGTGCGGGATCACGCCGAAAAGTTCACAGGTGAAGGCTCTCACGCGGTGCGAACCATCATCGTGGAACCAGGCTCCCGACTACTGCCGGAGCTCTCAGAAGAGCTGGCCTTGTACGCCACGGAAAAGCTGAAGGAACGTGACGTGGAGGTGATCCTCAACACCAGCATCGTCGCCGCAAGTGCGGACTCGGTCACGCTGAAGAACGGGGAAGTCCTACCGGCGCGCACCTTTATCTGGGCCGCCGGCGTAACCCCCAATCCACTGATGGAAAGCCTACCCGCGAGGAAGGGCAAACATCACGGTCTGCTCGTCGAAGGCTCCTGCCAGGTCAAGGATTTTGAGGGTCTGTGGGCTCTTGGCGACTGCGCCGAAATTCCTGACCCGGCCACAAAGAGCACCTACGCGCCGACCGCGCAGAACGCCACCCGCGAAGGCAAACTGGTCGGGCAAAACATCGTGCGCTACTTGCGCGGCGAGCCGACAAGGCCATTTCGTTTCAAACCGCTCGGGGAACTCGCGCTGGTCGGCCGGCACTCTGGTGTAGCCCGTGTCTATGGACAGAACTTTTCGGGTCTGCTTGCTTGGGCCATGTGGCGCGCCGTGTATCTGGCCAAGATGCCGAGCCTTGGCCAGCAGGGTCGCATCCTGAGCGACTGGCTGCTCGACGGTCTCTTCGGCCGCGTTCCCGAGCCGCTCTCGAGCTCTCCAACAAAACACTAGGTCGTCGATGAGTTCCACCTCTTCAACGTACAGCTTTGTCTTCAACGTACCTAACCAGTTCTGGCTGTGATCCCGCATCCAGCCGAAACCGCTCAAAGATCGCCGCCAGTCCCCTTGGACCTTCCAGCATCAGCCCGATCCGCAACGCGCGATCCCATGCCGGAAGGTCCTCGGCGTTATACACATCGCCCGCATTCTGCCAAACCGCATCATCCACGGTGAAATCCATGCTGAACGCAAACTGCAGATGGTGCACCGTCCGTGTACTGCCCACGCGCAAACGAAGAGAGCCCGCATCCTCCACGGCCGTCTCCCAAATTACCTTTTGGGTAGCACCGCGGCGTTGCCACAGCTGCAGTAACCCGGCACCGCTATGGCTGCCGCGCATGCCCAGGCCAATCGTATTGAACGGATCGCCCACCACCACCAGTCCCGCCCACAATGCCGGGTCGGGGAGCTTCGGCACGCGCAGCGTGACACTTGCCACGTAGTGCTCGGCTGCTGGATTGGCGATCGCAATCAACGCCGACTCCACCGGCCGCGGCGCCAGGGAGGACACGGCCGGGATGCCCAGCCGCACTTGCCTGGTTGCCAGCCTGACCTCCGGAAGCGTGTTCACCGGCCATTGCCAGGAAGGCGCCAGCACAGCTGCATTGAAGTCGTCGGCGAAGTGAACGGGCGACACAGGGGAGGGCTCGCCGGGACCTCGTCCTGCGTTTAGGGCAGGCCAACCGGGTCCGCCATCGCGCTCACCCCTCCAGGTGATCTCATCCAGGATCGCCTCCCGCCCCACATACACCGTGCCGTCCGCGGGATAGGCGTGATACAGCAGGTAATCACCCGCGCGCCGGTTTTGCGTACCGCGCGTGCGGACCGCGGTGCCATGCCCGGGGCACCGCCAGCGGTCGTTGGCACCGATCAGCGGGTTTTGCGGCGCTTTCGTCCATGGTCCCAGCAGGCGCGGGGCCCGCGCCACGCCCTCCGCATACTTGCACTCCTTGCCGCAGCAGGAGTTGCCCGCATAGAACATGTAAAACCAGCCGTGCCGCCGCAGGATGTACGGCCCTTCGACCACACCCTCTTCCCAGGGTTGATCGTTGACGATCAGCATCGTTTTTTCGCCGGTCAGCTGCAGCAGATCGGCAGAGAGCGATTGCGCCCAGATCGGCGTGGGCCGGTTCTGCGCATTGCCGTCTTCCTTCCAGATCAGGTAGGGCGCCCCGTGCTCGTCGCGCGCAAAACAGGGATCGATAGAACCGTCCGGCTCGCAGATCAGGGGACCATGATCCGTGTAGGGTCCGGCTGCCGCCTCCGCCGAGGCCACCGCCACACAAAGCGTCCCGCCCCGCTGCTTGCCCACGTACCAGACCAGAAATCGCCCGCTCGCCTCATCGTGCACAAGCTCCGGAGCCCAGAACGAGCCTTCAGCCCACACCGGTTGCTGCGGAAATACAGCGCCGGCGAGCACCCAATTTACAAGATCTTCGGAACGGAACAGCGGGAACTGCGGCGACCACTCACCCGACGTGCAGGAAGCCCAGTACGTACCTCCCACCCGGATGATCGTGGGATCGGGATGATCGCCCGGAATAACCGGATTGGACCAGCCGCGCGGCTGCAGCGGGGAGGGAACTTCGAGCGAAAGCTTGATCTTGGCAGAGCGCACATCCGGTACGATGCCTGAGCCTTATCGACGACGCAAAAGAGAAGGGAAGCGAGTCTCCACGTCTCTCGCTTCCCCGGACTTACTTGCTGAACTTGCTGAAACAGCTCTGCTAAACCGAAAGATTCAGCATCCGGTTCAATCGCTGCACAAACAGCGCCGGCTCCTTCAGCGCGACCCCTTCCATCAGCAGCGCCTGGTCAAACAGCAGCCAGGCAGCGTCCTCGGCAATCGCGTCTTCCGGCCGTGCCAGCAGCTTCTTTACGATCTCGTGATCGGGGTTGATCTCAAGCGTGGGCTTGGGTGCCGGAACATCGGTCTGCCCCATCTGCCGCAAAATTTGCTGCATTTGCAATGAAGGTTCCGACTCATCCGTAACGATAACGGAGGGGCTGTCCGCCAGCCGCACCGATGCCCGGACATCCTTCACGCGGTCGCCCAGAATGGTCTTCAGCTTGTCCAGCAGTGGCTGCAACGCCTCTGCCTTTGCCGGCTCGGATTCGTCCTGCAGATCCTTCAAATCCTCACTGGTCGAGCTCTTGTTTACTGCCTTCAACTCGATGTCGCCGTACTGTTCAATGCCTCCAAAGACGATCTCATCGATCTCGTCATCCAGCAGCAGTACCTCGTAGTTGTTCTTCTTATAGATCTCCAGCAGCGGCGAGCTGCGCAGCAAAGTCTCGTTGCCGCCGGTGATGTAATAAATGCTCTTTTGGCCTTCGGCCATGCGGGATTTCACGTCCGCCAGGCTGGTCAGTCCGTCCACCTTGGTCGACTTGAAGCGCACCAGATCCAGCAGCGTCTCGCGGTTGGCGTAATCGCCGTAAAGGCCTTCCTTCAGCGGACGGTTGTACTGCGTGATGAATTTTAGATAAAGCTCGGCATTGTTCTCGGAGATGTTCTTCAGCTCTGACAGGATCTTCTTCACGCTCGCCGTGCGAATGCTCGTCAGCACGCGATTCTGCTGCAGAATTTCGCGGCTCACGTTCAGCGGCAGATCTTCGCTGTCGATAATCCCGCGCACAAAGCGCAGGTACTGCGGCAGCAGATCCTTTGAATCATCCATGATGAAGACGCGCTTCACATAAAGCTTCACGCCCACCTTGTACTCGGCCTGGTACAGGTCCAGCGGCGCCTTGGCCGGAATAAAAAAGAGCGTCGTGTACTCCAGCGAACCCTCCGCTTTGGTATGGAACCAGAACAGCGGATCTTCGGGATCGCCGGAGATCGACTTGTACAGCTCCTTGTAATCTTCGTCCGTGAGCTCGCTCTTGGAGCGCCGCCACAACGCACTCGCCGCGTTCACCTGCTCGGTGACGCGGGTCTTGTCGGACTCCTTGGTCTCGGCGTTCCACTCGCTTTTGTCAAAGGTGAGGAAAATCGGGAAGGCGATGTGGTTTGAGTACTTCTTGACGATCTCGCGCAGCCGCCAGCTGTTGGCGTATTGCTTGCCTTCCTCGTTCAGGTGAATGATTACCGTCGTGCCCGCGACCGCGCGCTCCGCCGGCTCAATCGCAAAGCCGGTTTTGCCGTCGCTGGTCCAGCGCCACGCCTGCTCCTCGCCGGCCTTGCGCGAGATCACCTCGACCTGGTCGGCCACCATGAACACCGAGTAAAAACCCACACCGAACTGCCCGATCAGGTTGGAATCCTTCTTGGCATCGCCCGAAAGCTGCGAAAGAAAGTTCTTCGTTCCCGAGCGCGCAATAGTGCCCAGGTGCGAGACCAGGTCTTCCTCGTTCATGCCGATGCCCGTATCGGCGATCGTCAGCGTGTTGGTTGCCTCGTCCAAATCCAGGTCAATGCGCGGATCGAACGGCAGCGCCTTGTACTGTTCGTCTGTCAACGACAGGTGACGTAGCTTGTCCAGTGCATCCGAGGAGTTCGAGATCAACTCCCGCAAAAAGATCTCCGGATGCGAGTACAGCGAATGAATGATCAGTTGCAGCAGCTGGCTTACTTCAGTTTGAAACTCACGTTGCGACATAGCGTTTTCCTTCAGGAACTCCACCCAAAGTATATAAGCGCCCCCCCACCCCCGATCGCAAACCTTGCTGGACTAAGCTTGATTCAGCTGGACTACGCTTGATTCAGCTGGACCCTGTCGGACTAAATTGATTCACACAAACACCTC
>CAXSBL010000026.1:19585-41519 GCA_964235515.1 uncultured Bryocella sp. | reverse complement strand
GCTTGATTCAGCTGGACCCTGTCGGACTAAATTGATTCACACAAACACCTCAGACGAGCAGGAACAGCGCCTCCCCTGAAGCCTCTTCAGCATGCCGGCGAGTGGTCCACGGCGACTGCCTGGGCGGAACCGAACCGGGGCTTGCGTCGCTAAAAAGAGAAACCCCGGAGTTTATCTCCGGGGTTCCACTCATGTATCTGCAAGCGCATTACGCGTCGATATCCACCAGCTTGTGGCTGATCGCAAACAGCGCCAGCTCCAGCCGCGTCGACACACCCGTCTTATCGAAGATGTTCGACAAATGCCGCTTCACCGTCTCCTCCGAAATGGTGAACTGCTTGGCAATGTCCTTGTTTGAGCAGCCCTCCACGATGCACGTCACCACCTCCAGCTCCCGCGGCGTCAGACCATAGGTCTTGCGCTCGGGTACGGCCGCGGCCTTTTGCATCAGCTCGTGCAGCGCGCTCAGCAGGTTGACCACCCGCTTGCCGCCGATCCAGTAGTCGCCGTTGAGCACCGCCCGCAGCGCTTCGCCGAGGTCGGCCGCCACGGATTCTTTGAGCACGATGCCGCGCGCGCCAATCTGTAGAGCCTCAATGATCTGCTGCGTGGAGATCGTGCTCGTCAGCAGCAGGATCTTCACCCGCGGCGAGCGGCTCATGATCGCCCGCATCGCTTCCAGGCCCGGCAGCCTCGGCATCGCCAGGTCGAGCAGAAGGATATCGGGCTCCAGCTCCAGGGTCTCCTGCACGGCCTTGTCGCCGTCTTCGGCCTCACCTACGACCTCGAACCCGGGGTCGTGCATCAGCATGTTTTTAACGCCGAACCGGACGACCGGATGGTCGTCGGCCACGACGATCCGGATATTGCCGCCACGGTTCAACGATGGCGGCGGTGTGGGCATAACGGAGGAGCCAGGTTTACGCGGAGCTGTGATCATTCGTGCTCTCCTGCGGGAGCTATATGGTTGGCGAACTTGGTGTCAAGCATACGCCGGAGCCGCGCGCACGCTACTTCGATTTCATGAATCGCGAATACGTCGAAAGTTGTACCTGCTTCCACCCGACCGGCCAGGTCGCCCAACTCCCGCGCCCCAACCATGCCGCAAAGTCCTTTGATCGAATGCGCTTCGCGTTGCGCCGCCTCCAGATCATCTGCAGCGGTGAACTCCTCCATCCGCTTCCGGCGCGTCTCCACGTCGTTCAGCGTCATGGTGTATAACTCGGCCAGCTGCGCCGACCGAAAACTCCCGCGCAGCGAGGCAAAGATCGCCTCGTCCAGCACCCCTCCGGAGACCGGCTGGTTGGCCGCACTCTCCGGCTCTGTTCCGGGCTCCCCCTGCGCTGCCTGCCCCGGCGCATGGGAATCCGGCGCGGCCGCGGAGTGCAGGACGGCTTCCAGATCCGCATACCCGAACGGCTTCAACACAAACGCATCCAGGCTATCGAGCACGCGCTGCTGCGGACGGCTGCCGCTCATGCCCACCAGCCGCGTCGAAGGCGCCATCGCGCCGCGCAATGCCTCCACCAGCGCGCCGCCATGGATGCCGGGCATCACCATGTCGGTCAGAACAAAGTCCGGCGCGGGCCCGGTGGCCAGCCTGTGCAGGGCCTCGTCACCGGAGTCGACAAAATGAACCTCGTGGCCCTGCATGTCCAACAGCGCGAGCAGAACCTCGCGCATGACTGCGTCATCATCCACCACTAGCGTGCGGCTTCGGGTTATCGGTTCCGTAGACACTGAATCTCTGTTCTTTAGTGACAATACATCGAAGATGAAAGCTATTTAACCCACTCTGCCTCCCTTTAGGCACGCTCTACCACGGACGTGTGATACGGGGTGATGCACGGGGTACAGTGAGATATGGTCAGCCATGCGGGCAATGGCAATGGCGGTGGCGCGCGGTGCTTCGCCGGTGATTTCCGGAGCGAGGCTTGCTCCGATGACGTTGCCTGGCACCTGATACTGGCCCGGCACTTCCCGTTCCGCGGGCTTCTCCGGCGAGAACCGCACGCGTGACGCTGAGACCCTTGCTTCTCGCGGCCCTCCTCTGGCAAACGGCGCTGCTGGTCAATATCGGCGCTCCGGCAGACCCGCAACACCTTCGCTATCAACGGGCCATCGTGTTGCCGTCGCTCAGCGATGGCAACCACGTCGTTTGCACCGTGCTCGATGCCGTCGCTCTTGCCCATTCTGTGGCGGGCGGCAGCGACCTGCGCCTTTACCGCGGCTACCCCGGCTCCGCTCTGCAGGCGGAGGTGCCCTACCTGCTCACCGAAAGCGGCCCCGAGCCCGTCGACGCCGTAACCATCCATCCGGCGAACATCGCACGCAAGAACGCCGAGCTGCACTTCGATCTGCTCATGCCGCCCCGCGCCTACTCCGAACTGCGCCTGCAACTCAATCCCGGTGATCTTTCCCGGGATTTCGTCGGTACCGTCCTCGTCACCGCGGACAGCCTACATCCCGGAAAGGGTGCCGGCACACCCGCTTCCCTGGGCCACTTCGGCATCTTCGATCTCCGTCGCGCGGGCCTGGGCCGCTGGACGACGCTGCTGATGGCGGAAAGCACGGCCCCGGTCCTGCACCTCACGCTCGCCCTGCGCACCGTCGCCGGCCAGCCGATCCCCGATCCGCCGCTTACGCTCGTCGCTGCCGTCGCCGTCCCACCCAGCCGCGAGCGTCAGACCGCTTATACCGCTGTCGCCACCACGACGCTGTTTTCCCAGCGCGGGGGCGCCACCGTGGCCACCTTGCACGTGCCGGCGCATGTGCCCGTCGAGGAGTTGCACATCGCTCTGCAGCCGGGTCCGCACCCCAATTTTGCCGGCGACGTGGTCCTCACGGCACGCTCCGACGACGATCCGTTCAATGAGCCGGAGACGCTCGACGCTGGACTCCTCCAAGAGACACACCTGCCCTCCGGCGATCCCCGGCTCAATCCGATCGACGTCGAAGAGACGGATTTTCCTTCCACCCTCGGTGCCACCCTGGCCAGCTCCGCCACGGTCGAGGTCGCCGTCGCAAACGGCACCGGTCCCCCGCCCCCACTGGCCTCGGCTACGCTGGAGATGCGCGAACGCCGCCTCTGCTTTACTGCTTCCACGGGCTCCACCTACACGCTCCGCTACGGCGATCCCGCGCTCGTCGCCCCGTTCTACGTCGACGCTCCGCAGGTCAGCGCCTCCACCCCAACCGCCTCACTCGGCCCGCAGATCCGCAACCCGGGCTGGACGCCCCGCCGCGACACACGCCCCTTCTTCGGCCGCCACCCGGAGCTCTTCTGGATCCTCGTCATGGCCTGCACCGGCATGATGGGCGGAACCGTCCTGCAGTTCGTCCAACATCGAGCGGAGGGCCACCGGAGTTGACATCGGAATCGAGAGAAAAAGAAGAGAGTAGGGGGACGGTCCAGCCGAGAGATCTTCCGCGAGCCCTGTTCCTGGGCCTCGGTTTGCTGCTTTCCCTCGGGATGCAGCTCGCCGCCCAGAGCGTGGCGCCGCCTGCCGCCGCTTCTGCCCCCTCCCAACCCGACCTCCGCCCCGGCCGCATCCTCCTGCAGGCAAAGCAGTTCACCACGGCAAAGAACTTCTTCCAGGCAGCCCTGAAGCAACATCCGGGCGACGTCCAGGCGCAACTCGGCCTGGGCGATGCGGAACTGGGCCTCAAGCAGTACGCCCTCGCCGAGGCATCCTACCGCGCCGTCGTCGCCCAACAACCGGAGCTCTGGCAGGCCCACAAAAATCTCGTGGTCGTCGAAGCCGCGCTCGGCCGCTGGGAGGAGTTCGATGGTGAACGCACGGTCCTGCGCCTCGCCCGCCAGCGCGAGGCCCCCGGCATCAGCCCGCGCGAAAGCGATGTGATCGACAGCTTCGATGTCGGCCCGCAGCGCTGGGTCGTGCGCTCCTATTTCGAGCCCCTCGGCCGCTCCGAAGCCGTCTACAACTTCGAACGCTTCTCGCCCTCAGGCCGCGTCGAGGCCTACATCTCGCTTGAAAACGCCGCCGCCGCCCAGGCCGCGCTGCACCCCAGCGATCTCCGCATCGGCACACCGGAATCAACCGCTGCAGCAGCGCCGGAAGCTCGGGAAGACAAGGGCACGCTCGCGCTCAATTGGTACACCGGCGCCGCCCACGGCACGGTCGCACGCTACCCCCACGGCGAGCCCACCTACGAGCACCTGCGTGCGACCGTTCTCGCGTATCTACGCACGCATACGCTCGTGGCTCCGCTGCGCCCCCGCTAGCTTCGAACCGCCTCAGGCCGCCTCGTCTGCTGTCGGACC
Source organism: uncultured Bryocella sp. (assembly GCA_964235515.1). Lineage (GTDB taxonomy): Bacteria > Acidobacteriota > Terriglobia > Terriglobales > Acidobacteriaceae > Granulicella. Next base: position 37,234 of record CAXSBL010000026.1, on the reverse strand, counting down.
GAAGGTGGAAGGCACCGGCAAACCGAGCAGCCGCAGGTACACCCCAAGCTGCGCCCGATGGTGAATCATGTGATTTATCGCCATGTTGCGATAGGCGTTGTAGCGCGGCAGCGAAAACGCCGGCACGCCCTTCTTCGACGCCCGCCAGGTCTGCAGCAGCGTCTCGTCGTCGGTCGCGCGCATGGCCGCCAGGGCACCCGCGGCAAGCTCATCGAACTCCGCCAGCAGTTTCTCCTGGGTCTCCATCCGCAGGATGCGCCGCGGGTCCGACGGCGTCCCATAGTCCACATCGTTACACGTCAGGATCACCGTAACCAGGCTGGCGAACTCTGCCGTGTGGCCCGCCAGGCGGCTCAGGGGCATGGACTTTTCGGCGGACTTGAAGTCGTTATGTCCGTTCGGAACGTAGGTGAGCATCTTGCGCGTCTTCCCGAGCTCTGCCTCGAGCTCGGGAAGAAGAAGAGACTGCAAAAAAGTGGGGTTCGCCATAAAGTTCCTTTTGAGTGCCTCTTTGGTTGTGATTCCGGTTGTCATTCCCGCAGGAATCTGCGTCTTGGCTGCCACCCCTACCGGATCGCCGCATCCACCTCGCTGAAGTAGCTCGGCGGCTTCAGCAGCTCCCGCGGCTTGGACCCATCCGCCGGCCCCACCAACCCATCGCGTTCCATGGTGTCGATCAAGTGCGCCGCGCGGCCGTACCCGATGCGCAACCGGCGCTGCAGCAGGCTCGTCGAAGCCTTGCCGAACTCAAAAACGAGTCGCACCGCATCGTCAAACATCGGATCTGCCTCGGCACTCTCGTTCGCTGACCCGGAGCCGTCCTCGCCCTTGTCGTCCTTCGGCCCATCCAGGAAGCCTTCCACGTAGTTGGCCTCGCCCTGCGCCTTCCAGAACGCCGTTACGCCGGCGATCTCTTTTTCCGTCACGAACGGCGCATGCACGCGCTGCAGACGGCTGGTGCCCGGCGGCAGAAACAGCATGTCGCCGCGGCCCAGCAGGGACTCCGCACCATTGGTGTCGATGATCGTCCGGGAATCGATCTTCGTCGCCAGCCGGAAGCTCATGCGCGTCGGCACGTTCGCCTTTAGCAGCCCGGTGATCACGTCCACGGAAGGCCGCTGCGTCGCTAACACAAGGTGAATCCCGACGGCGCGCGCCATCTGCGCCAGCCGTGTGATTGCCTCTTCCACATTCGACCGGTCCAGCATCATCAGATCGGCAAGTTCATCGATCACGATGATGATGTACGGCAATGGTTCCTGGTTACGGTCCTCAAACACGTGGTCCGACCCCGGATCGAACAGGTGATTGAACTGGTCGAGATTCCGGACATGATTGGCCGCCAGCAGCTTCAGCCGTCGCTCCATCTCCTTCACCGCATTCTTCAGCGCGTTCGCCGCCAGCTTCGCCTCGGTAATGATCGGCGTAAACAGGTGTGGAATTCCTTCATACATCCCCAGTTCCACGCGCTTCGGATCCACCAGGATCATGCGCACCTGCTCCGGCGTCGACCGGAACAGCACGCTCATGATCATCGCGTTGATCGCCACCGATTTACCCGACCCCGTCGAGCCCGCAATCAGCACATGCGGCATGCTCGCCAGATCCGCCGTCACGATGCGCCCGTCGATGTCCTTGCCCAGCGCAATCGGCAGCTTCCACTTCGCGCTCGCAAAGTCCGGGCTCTCCACCACATCCCGCAGCCAGATCGTCTCTCGATCCGGGTTCGGTACCTGGATGCCGACGGTGGACTTACCTGCCATGCGCTCGATCAGCACCGACTCCGCCGCCATCGCTAGGCAAAGGTCGTCGGCCAGCCCGGTCACGCGGCTGTACTTCACGCCCGCGTCCGGCCGGAACTCATAGGTCGTTACCACCGGCCCGGGGTTGATCTGCTCCACGCGCCCGGCGACGCCAAACTCCGCGCACTTTTCTACCAGCACCTGCGCCTCGGCGCGCAACGCATCTTCACGAACGGTGGTCTGGTTGCCGCCCTGGTGCAGCAGCGTCGAAGGCGGCAGTTCATAGCCCTTCACGGACTTTACCGGCTGAAATCCACGCAGTTGGTGCGCATCGGACCGCGCTCCAAAGGCAATATTCTGATCCCGCAGATCGGCCATTGGCGAAACCGGCCTGGGAGTGACCGGCGCTTCAGGACGCGCAGGCGGAGCTGCCCGTTCCCGCATCGCCGGGGGCACCGGTGTAGGCTGCGGCATTGGCGCAGGATCCGGAAACGGCGAGGGTATCGGGTACGGTGAAGGCTCCGGCACGGGTACCGTGGATGCCTTGCGCACCAGCTGCGGACCCGAACCCGCCGCAGCCGCCTCGTCGTTCAGGATCGGCGTGAAGGATGGCCGCTCTGGCGCGTTCAGCCAGCCGTCGTCCTCCATGGCCGCCACACGCCGCGGGGTGGGTTCGCTCCCTCCCTCCAGCCCTTCGCTAAATGCAACGATCTCCGGCTCGCTGGACCGCTCACCCGGCCGCTCACTGGATTTTAGCGGCGCGGAGGCCGCGGCCAGCTGCGCGGCAAACGGTGCCGCCGCCGCATTCGCTGCCGCCCAGCCTTCCAGCGAGGGCGTATCCACGTTCGTTCGGGGCATGCTCTCCCACAGCGAAGGCGATTCATCGGCGTTCTCCGCCTCCGGCTCCGCGATCAGGGCCGCCACCTTCGCCTTTTTGCGGCTGAACAGCTGCAGCAGCACGCCCAGCAGAGAGTTCGGATGGCTGTTGCCGGCCCCCTCGCGGCCAGTCTGGTCGAGCGGTGCGACAACCACCTCCGCAACAGACGGCTCCCTTTCCGGCCGCCGCTGCGTCATCTTTTCCCGCCCGCTGCGCAGAAAGGCGAACTGCCCGGTAAACCACTGCGGCGCCGTACTCAGCGCAAAGCTGGTTGCCAGATACAGCGAAAGCGCAATCATCAGACCGGTCAGGATGGCTGCGCCGGGCGCATTCAGCAGGTGCACCAGCGTCTGCGCCACCACCAGGCCCTCGGCGCCGGCCAGCGGAAGCGCACCCATCCACCGGGAGTGTAGCGGCAGCAGAGCCACGCCCGCCGGCGCAAACACCAGCCAGAGCAGCACCCCGGCAGCCTTCACCATCCCCGCGCCTACCTTTTGCGAGCGCATCCACGACACGCCCACGCGCCCGACCACCAAGGGGATCAGCAGGGCCGCAATGCCAACTGTTTGCAGTGTCAGATCGGCGCAATAGGCCCCCAGCAACCCCGTCCAGTTGCGCGCCGGATGCGCCGGATTCAGCCCGCCGCCGACCGTGTTCAGCGAAGGATCGGAGGCATGGTACGTCAGAAGAGAGAGGAGGAGGATGCCGGCTGCGGCAACCATGGCCAGCCCGAAGATCTCATTCAGGCGGCGGCTGCGCGTGGGCGCGTACGACAGGCGTTGCGGCTTCATAGTCGGGGCGCGCGGAGATGCCAGACCTTCCAAAAGGGGTCAAGGGCGACAGAACGCAACACCAGAGCAACTTAATTCTTTCACAACCGGAGCGCGGCGCAATACCCGTTCCCGGCAGCATCCAGCTCAACAACCGTAAGCCCCGCGAACGCCGCCGCCTCCGGCCTGTAACGCCACTTGCTGCTTGCCATTCCGCAATGCGATGGAGGGATCTGCCTTCCCCCGGCGACGCTCTGTCCTCTACCTTTCACCGGTCGCTCACAAAACTCGCAGGCAAACGTCAGCGCGGGACGCGCATCCTTAGAGGTGCACGCCGAGGCAATCTTGTTTCGGCCGGGTTATGGTCACGGGGGCGGGGGATTTTCGCGATTTCTCCCCCTTGCAGGCGGCGAAGGAGAATCGCATCAGCCGCCTGACCCCGTGATCCGCAGCAGAAAGCACCGCGACGCAACAGCAAGACTTTTTTTGGGGAGACGACGATGGCGAACGAACTGGACGGATCGGACAAGAACAAGGAAACCGAGCGCGTACTTCTGGACGTAATAAAGTCCCTGATCGATGGGCAGAAGGGCTTCGCCGACATCGGTGAACATCTGAAGGATGACACCCTCAAGCGCTACTTTCTGGCCGAAAGTCTCAAACGGGCTAACTTTCGCGCAGAGTTGGAAAATGAGCTGCACCGTGCCGGCATGGCCGATGTGAAAGAGTCCGGCACCGCTGTCGCCTCTGTCCATCGCGTCTGGGGCGACCTGAAAGCCCATCTCGGTGCGGGCAGTGATCACCAGCTGCTCGTTACCGCGGAGCAGGGTGAGGATGTCGCCAAGAAGGCATACAAGGAAGCCCTTGAGAAGGATCTGCCAATGCCCGTCCGCGATCTGCTGACCGAGCAGCAGGCGCACGTTCTCAGTTCTCATGACTACGTCCGCAACCACCGGGACGCGCTGGCCGGCAAGTAACCGCTTGGGCGGTTAATCTCAGAGGGGCGGCTATGGCCGCCCCTTGTACTTGCGCAGCACTTCACCGGACAGGGTGCTTCGGTACTGCAGACAGCTCCATGGGGGCTCCAGTGAAACTTGGCAGACTGGCCTTGGGCTTGGTCTTTATGGGAGGCGGCATAACCCACCTCCTGCTACCAAAATTCTTTCTCGCGATCGTTCCCGACTACCTTCCAGACCATCGCGCTCTGGTCCGGATCTCCGGCCTGGCTGAGCTCGCCGGTGGGCTCGGTGTGCTGATCCCCGCCACGCGCCGTCCTGCCGCCTGGGGCCTCGCCGCTCTTCTGGTCGCCGTGTTTCCCGCCAATCTCTGGATGGCCCAGCACCCCGAACGCTTCAGCTCCATCCCGCCGTGGGTGCTGTGGGCACGCCTTCCGCTGCAGCTGCCGCTGATTGCCTGGGCCGTGTTTTATGCCGGTCCGGCCAAACAGCGTTCCCGCATAGGGGTCTCCTGAATAACACGCCTTTTCTCCCGAGAACGCGCAGGAGCTGATTTCGCTCCGGACTGCTATGCCGCTGCGGGAAAAGCAGGTCCTTCACTTCGTTCAGGATGACAAGGAAAGGTGAGGCGGCAGGAGAGATTACCTCGCCAAAGGACGGGGCACCACCTAGTACCCCAGACTATGCAGGAACAGCACGGCCAGGCTGGCAAGAATGCAGTAGATCCCGAACAGGTACCAGCGCCCATTGCCCAGCCACGAGCTCAGCCAGCGCAGCGCCGCCAGCCCGGCAAAGAAGCTCGCGCACATCCCGATCAGCGCAAACGCCACGCTGTCGTGCAGGTTCACCGGAATCCCCGTCGCCGCGGCCTCATGGGAGGCCTTCACCAGCCGCAGCGCCTCGCGCCCGATCACGGCCGGCGTAAGAATCACGGCCAGCGCGAAGGAAAAGCGCTCGGCGCGTTCCTGGTTGGCCCCGGCCAGCAGCCCCGTGGAGATCGTCGAGCCGGAGCGGGAAAACCCGCGAAACGGCAGTGCCAAACCCTGCACCGCACCCATCCATCCAGCCTGGCCGAAGGTGACGTTTTCACCGGAACGCGGTGCACTGCGTTCAAAGCTGCTGCCGCGGGCAGCCACGGCCTCCCGCCGGCGCTCGCGCAGCCCGGACACCAGAATCAGCACACCCGCCGCGAACAGCGCGTAGGCGATCAGGTCCAGACGCGAGAAAAGCAGTTCGATCTCGGCCTTGGGATAGCCCTTGAATGCCGTCTTCTCAATCACCTTGATGATCGGGTACCCGATCACCGCAGTCAGCACCGTCGCCCAGATCGCCCGCACCGCAAAGCGCTGAAAGGCATCCACGGAGGAAAAATACGCCCGTTTCCACTGTGACCAGAAGTAAAAAATCACCGCAAACATCGTTCCGGTATGCAGCATGACCAGGATCAGCGTCATATCCGGCGATGAAGGATCAAGCCCCATCAGCTTCTCCGCCACCACCACATGGGCGGAGCTTGAAACGGGCAGCAATTCGGCAAGGCCTTGCACAATGGCCAGAATGAGAACTTTCAATAGAGGCATACAAGCCCGATTCTAGCTGGAGGGCAGCCTTTGTGGCTGAACGTTTGCTGCCGAGAAAGAGAAAGGGACGAGATCCGAAGATCCCGTCCCTTTCCCGTTATTGTTTGGCTTCGTTCAGAACTGCAGCTTCAACGCGAACTGGAAGAGGCGAGGGTTGTAGTTGGCATCCACATCGGTTACTTGGCCGAAGTTCGAGCTGCCGATTGTGGTAGTGCCGCTGCCCGAGTTGATGATGAAGCTCGGGGTATTGGAGATGTTGAAGGATTCCGCGCGAAGTTGAACGTTGATTCCTTCCGCGAGGGGAAAGTCCTTGAAGATGGACAGGTCGACATGGCGGAAATCAGGTCCGAACAGCGAATCACGCTGTGTGGTCCCGATAGTTCCGAGTGGCTGAGGAGCAAAAGCGGCAGTATTGAAGAACTGCGCGAAGGTCCTGCCACCCGCCACCATGCGTGGATCTGCAATCTGGTTGGGGCGATCCTGGCCTGAGTTGTTGAAGGGGACGGCACGGTTGCCGAGCTGACCCAAGGGGCCACCACCACCGTTGAAGATGGTAAAAGGCTTGCCGCTCTGAAAGACCGCGATGGAGTTGACTTGGTAGCCGGCCAACAGCTCTTTTTTGAAGCCGTGCCACTCCTTGCCGTATTGGAACTGGTAGTTGAGCGAAAGAGCGAAGCGGTTCTGGATGTCCAGTTCAGCCTTGCCGTATTCGATCGTGCTGACCCGGGTCCAGTCAGCATTGCCCCAACCTTCGGCGCCTTCATTAGAGAAGCCGGTGATATTGCTCATCGCCTTGCCCCAGACATAGTTGGCATCAAAGGCCAGGCCCCTGGTGAAGCGGCGCTGGAAGGAGGTTTGCAGAGCGTTGTAGTTGGAGTAGCCTTCGCTGCCGACCTCACCTACGCTGGACAGCAGCGGAAGCACACCGGCCAGCGGACGAGCTCCGAGGTTGGCAGCGGTGCTCGCGGTGGTGAACGGTTTTGGCACGTTGACATCATTGAACACCTGGGGAAGGTGCTCGCCCGTGTTGCCCACATACCCGATCGTGAACACATTGGCACCAAACTGCTGCTCAAGCTGCAGGTTGAACTGCTGAATGCGAGCCGAGCGCAGGTTGGGGCGCGTAGCGATGAAAGAAAGATTTTGTACGACCGGCAGATAGCTGACGTCGGGTGCCACGGGCAGCGGCAGACCTTGGTCAAAAATTGTAGGCGCACCCGGTATATTGCGGCAGTCATGCGAGGTACCACCGAGATTGTCGATCGACTGCCCGGCGAACTTCGTCTGGATGTCGATTGCATTGGCCGATTGGCAGTTTGGCGAGAAAACTGCCACCTCCGGAACGTTCTTTAGTGAGGCATTCGAAGTGTAGTTGCCAGGGAAGTAGCTCAGCCCATAACCACCGCGCAAAACCGTGGTGGGATTGATGGAGTAAGCAATGCCAATACGCGGTGCCACATTGGAATAGTCGGTGCGAACGCCCGCATGCCCGTCGACACCGTTCTGATTGGCAACCTTCAGCGCGTTGGTGACGTTCGCAGAGGTGGAAGCGAGCGCCTGGTCGTAATCAAAATTTGACAGGTGCGAATGTGCTTCAGTGAAGGGTGTAAACACGTCATAGCGCACACCGTAGATGAAGGTCAGCTTCGAGTTCACCTTCCAGCTATCTTCGGCGAAGCCGCTGGGCTCATAAGCACGGTAGTCCGGTGGGCTCAGATCCGTGTTGCGGTTGTCGGAGACAAAAGCACCCGTTAGACCCGATGCCAGCTGATTGTCCTGTCGTTGCTTGTCTGAGGCAGAGGTCACGCACCGGTTATTTATCTGATCGAATCCCGTTCCCGGCACGCAGCTATCCGTGGACAGATTAAATCCGTACTGACCGGCGGCAAAGTTACTCTGCACATTGCGCGCCTGCCGGCGGATAAAGCTGGCGCCGAACTTCATGTTGTGGTTGCCCTTGGTGTAGCTCAGGTTGGCCAGATACTGGAAGGTGTTGTCAATGTCGTCGATTGGCACATACGCGCCGTCACCGATGTCGGCAAAAGGACCGAAGCTCAGTGGCGTCAGGAACGAGGCGTTCGCGTTGTAGTTCATGTTCGAACCGAAACCGACCTTGGTATCGGGATTCGTACCGAAATTCAACGGCTGCGACAGGTTATTAATGCGCGTGAAGCCTGCACGAAGGTCCACCAGCAAATTTTGCGTGAAGGTGTGCGTAAACCCGAAGCCGTACTGCTGGGCCTTGTCCACCGCCGGGCCGGCGAAGATATACCGTCCGCCGGAGACCTGGATGCCATTCGTTGTGCCCAGGGCCTGCGGAATGAACGTGCCTACGTTCACATAGTTGTAGCGAGCAAAGAAAATGTTCCGGTCGTTGAACTTGTGATCGATACGAGCGTCGGCCGCGTTGCTGCTCTGTGTCTTATTCGGACTGACGACGTAATTATTCGTCAGTTGACCCACAGCGCCGGCGTTCGGCATCGGGTAGAGTTTCAGGTAATTCAACGCCACGGGACTGATGGCAAAACCTGCCGTACCGTTTCCGGCAGCGACCAGGGCCTGCGGTGAACCCCCGCCAACGCTGTTGATGTTGTTGTACTCGTCAAGGGTAGGAACGGTGCTTTGGTACGTCACACCGGTGACCAAGCGCAAACCCTCATAGTCGCCGTAAAAGAAGGTGCGATCCCGGAAGATCGGTCCGCCCAGGCTGCCACCGAACTGGTTTTGACGCAGTTCCGGTTTGCGGCCGGAGGTCTGCTTTACCTGCCGCGCGTCAAAGATGTCGTTGCGGAAGAACTCATACGCCGTGCCGTGGAACCGGTTGGTGCCCGAACGCGTGACAATGTTCACCACGCCGCCGGCTGTACGTCCGGCTTCAGCCGTGTAGTTGTTGGTCTGTACTGAAATTTCCTGGATCGACTCGACGCTTGGCTTGATGCCGATGGTGCCGATGATGCGCTCGTTGTCGTCGATACCGTCGATTGTAGTGTTGTTCAACGTGTCGTCCTGGCCGTTTACCGAGAAGCTGCTGGTCTGGCGACGGTCGTCTGGCCGGTTCCCAGAGGTCAAACCGTTGCCCGGACCTTCGTTCGCACCAGGCACGAGCTGCACCAGTTGCACGAAGTTACGTCCGTTCAGCGGCAGATCCTGCACGGCCTTGGCGGTCACGGTGGAACTGACCGTCGCGCTGTCCGCCTGCAGTAGCGGCGTTTGAGCTTCGACGTTCACGGTTTCGGTTGTGGCACCGGTCTGCAACTTCACATCCGCACGGGCCCGATCACCCGCTTCAACGGACAGGTTGGTAACGGTTGTGCTCTTGAAGCCGGCGAGGTCCACCGTGACGGTGTACACGCCGACCGGCAGCAAGGCTACGTCGAAGTTGCCACTTGCGTCAGTGGTGTCCTTGCGCACAGCATTGGTACCCTTGTTCGTAACGATTACCGTGGCATTGGGAATCACAGCGCCGGTTGCATCCGTTACCGTGCCCAGGATGTCCGCAGTGGAAAGCTGCGCATGTCCAACGCCGCTCATACCGAAGCACGAAATCATCGCTCCGACAGCGCCCATCATCTTCGGGGAAAGGGCGCGCCCTCTTCTGCGCTCCCGCCGATTTTTTCCTATCATTGGCTGTCTTGGCTGCGTAGGTGCCTTCAGGGTACCTACCTCCGAAAGGGGTGTGGCTTCGAGCGACGTTTGGCATCCCGGTCCGCTCTCTCGTTCTCTTGTCATCTCGCGTGCAGCCTTTCCGACACGACCCCGATCCCATCAGCAAAACTGACCTACACAGAAGGGAGCGCTCTCGAGTCGCACCTAAAGTAGTCAGCAAAGGCGAAGTTGGCAAGGGCGGATCGAAAAAAAATCAAGGCGTAGTCAACGCCGGCGTAACGGAGCATCCACTGCAGCCGTCGCCGCCGGCAGCATCCTAAAGCCAGCCTGGAAAGAAGGACTTGCCCAATGCCTGAAGACACCGCCGCCGCTTCCACACGCCAGCACGCGTACACCGGTCCTGCCCTGCCGCAGCTTCCGGAGCCGGATCACGCCGAGCGGGTACGTACCTTGCTTTCGCTGGCCTCGGTCGGCATGCTTTCCACGGTATCGCGCCGGCAGCCGGGCTTTCCCTTTGGCTCCCTCATGCCCTACGCGCTTGATGCCCAGGGGCGTCCCCTGTTTTTGATCAGCAACATGGCCATGCACACCGCCAACGTGAAGGCCGATCCGCGGGCCAGCTTGTTTGTCTCCGCCCAGGGCGCTGACGGCGATCCCCTCGGCGCCGCTCGCGCCACGCTTGTGGGGCCCACCGAACCCGTACCGGACGAGGATCTCGCCGAGGTGCGGGAACGCTACCTCCAAAGCCACGAAAACAGCCGCTACTGGGTGGACTTCAAAGACTTCGGCTTCTTCCGGCTCCAGCCGCTCGATCTCTACTACGTCGGTGGCTTCGGCGTCATGGGCTGGGTCACCGCCGAGGCCTACCGCGATGCCTTGCCGGATCCGCTCGCAAAGTCCGCGGCGGGCATCCTGTCCCACATGAACGCCGACCATGTCGACGCCATGCTGCTTCTGGCCGGGAAACACTCGGGTCTCGCCGCTACGGAAGCCGCCATGACCTCCGTCGACCGCCTCGGCTTCACCCTGCGTCTGAAGACAGCGGAGGGCATGAAAGGCACTCGCATCAACTTCCCCGCGGAGGTCCGCACGCCCGCTGAAACCCGCACCGCCCTGGTCGGCATGGTCGCCGCTGCGAAGGGAGCCTAGCGTGGGAACTTTGCGCAAAAGTACGGGTGGCGGACTTGAGTCTCAGCCTGGATGAAATTGTGGAGCACCGGGTCGGGATCGAACCGACGAATACTGGTTTTGCAGACCAGCGCGTTAGCCACTTCGCCACCGGTGCTCATGAGGAAACAGAACAAAAATAGGGAACAGGGACAGGTTCGCAAGCAGTCCTGTGCCCCGATCCTTAGCTTACTCAGGCTGCGCGGTTGTGCGTAGGTAGGGTTTTACGGTTTTATACCCTGGGAACTTGATCGCGGCTTCCTCATTCGAGACCGCACCCGTGATGATGACGTCGTCACCCTGCTGCCAGTTCGCCGGCGTAGCCACTTTATGCCGGGCTGTCAGTTGCATCGAGTCCAGCACACGCAGCACCTCGTTGAAGTTGCGCCCCGTGGTCATGGGATAGGCCAGGTGCAGCTTGATGCGCTTGTCCGGTCCGATGACGAACACCGTACGCACCGGGGCGTTGTGCATCGCCGTGCGGCCTCCGTCGACCTCGCCCGCATCGGCCGGCAGCATGTCATAGAGCTTGGCGATCTTTAGCTCCGGGTCACCGATCATGGGGTACTTCACCGGAAATCCGCCAACGTCCTCGATGTCCTGAGCCCACTTCGAGTGGCTGTCGACCGGGTCCAGCGAAAGCCCGATGATCTTGGCGCCGCGCTTGGCGAACTCCGTCTCCAGGCCGGCCATCGCGCCCAACTCTGTCGTGCAGACAGGCGTGAAGTCCTTGGGGTGAGAGAAGAGCACGGCCCAGCCGTCACCGATCCACTCGTGAAAGTGAATGGTTCCCTGTGTGGTTTCGGCGGTGAAGTCTGGAGCAATATCGTTGATGCGCACTGACATCGATGAGCCTTTCTGCTGCTTCTGGGCTGATCGGGCTGCCCGTTTCAGTTACTCGTACTGCTTAGATTCGCTGGAAGTGTGGCGGTCGCTGCCTGAATATCAGGTCCCCATGAAAAAGCCCACCCGGCAGCTGCCTGGGTGGGCCTGGATTGCGTGTGACCTTTTCTACCGCGTCACGCCCATCCGCACACCCTGGCCGACGGGCGGCAACAGCGGCAGATGCGGGTCGAGATGGTGAGGGCGGCGGGCATGGCAAGGTTCCAAAACTTGAACCGCGGCCGATGCGAGGCATCAGCGCAGGGCAGGTTATCCCCGCTGCGGTGAGTCCTACCCTACGAAAGCCTTGCCCTGCTGTCAACTCCTGTTCCCCTGAAGTGTCATTTTGCGGCGCTTCTCACGCTCCGCCTGGGAGGCTGCTCCCCTAGACTTGGACCTCATGAGAGAGCTTGCGTATTCGGTACTGGATGTCTTTGCGGAACGGGCACTTGAGGGCAATCCCCTGGCTGTTTTTCACGATGGTCGCGGCCTCAGCGACGACGAAATGCAGGCCCTGGCGCGCGAAACCAACTTGTCCGAGACCGTCTTCGTGCTGCCCTCCGAGGATCCGGAGCAGGACCGCCGCGAGGGCGTTCGGGTGCGGATCTTCACCACGGAAGAGGAGCTGCCCTTTGCCGGGCACCCCACGCTCGGCACGGCCACGTGGCTGCACCTGCACTACCCTCCGGTGCAGGGAGCCGAGACGGTGGTCCTGCGGTGCCACGTCGGGCCCATCCCGGTGCGATTCACCCCCCAGGCAAACGTCGGTGGCGGCGCTGGACTGTACGGCGAGATGCGGCAGCACGATCCGGTGTTCGGTGCCGAGTTCGATCCGGTCATGATCGCTGCCCTGATTGGCGTCCCCGCGGGTGATCTGCTCCCCGGCTACCGCCCTCAGTCGGTCTCGACGGGCAATGCGTTCTGCATTGTTGCCCTGCGTTCGGTGGAGGCGCTCGGCAAGCTGGCGATCCCGCAGCGCGAGGCCTCGGCCTGGCTGCGCGAGCGAGGCATCCGGTGGTTCTACTGCATTGCCCCCGAGATTGCCTCCGGGGACCCCGCAGCGTCCCCGGAGGCTCCTGCCGTCTGGCGGGCGCGCATGCAGTGGTCGAGCGGCGAGGACCCCGCCACCGGCTCGGCCGCGGGACCGTGCATCGCCTGGCTCGTGCGGGTTGGGCTGGCCGCTTCGGCGACGCCTGTGGTCCTGCGGCAGGGGGTGGAGATCCTTCGTCCCAGCCGGATTACGGTGCAGGCTGCCAACTTTGGGGGACGAATCGCTGACACTTTTGTGGGAGGCCGCACCGTCCCTGTGGCAACGGGACGGTTTTCCCTTGCCGACTAAGGGCGTTATGCACAGGGCAGGGTACCCGCAAAGTCAATAACACCAACGGTTGGGAGAAGTCGGTGGATCGGGGGACGCCAACTCCGTGAATTGTTGCGGAATTTTCGGGTTGCTGCGAACCCCCGCGCTCCGTATGCTCAGGCAATCAGGTCAAGGAAGCGAACCACACGAGGTACGAAATCCTTGACAGGAACTCATCTTTAGGAATTTAAGATCAGGCAAATCAGCCGTTAGCTGATTTCACTCCAAAGCGGACTCCAGCCCGCAACGCCCTCCCGTGTTCGCCGTCCGGCGTACCACCGGGGGAGTTCGCGGAAGACCGCCAACACGCCCCGGGTTTCGCTCCGGCGCGCGGCCGTAGCGTCGCGCCTGCCGGCAGCTCCAAGTCCCCGGGACAGCAGCTCGCAGCGCACCAACTTTTGTAGACAAGCCGGATGCCGGCCGATGCCTTTCAAAGAGGCAAACGTCCCCGCTCGGCTCAAATCACGATTCTGATCTACCTGTGCACGGCACGGGCAGGCCCCAGCATGCCGCAAAACCGGCAGGAGAACCACGAAACATGCGCCCTCGCAAGACGATCCTTTGTGTTGACAGCAATGAGCAGGTATTGTCCATTCGCAAATTTATGCTGGAGACTCGCGGCTACCGGGTTGTGCCGATGACCTCCGCGGCGGCTGCCCTGGAACACCTTCAGGACGCGCTGCAGGGCAGTGTGGATCTGCTGCTGGCCGATCTGCTGTTGCCCGGCATGGACGGCAATGAGCTGGTGCGCCGCAGCAAGGCCCTGCATCCGGCCCTGCCGGCCATGCTGGTGTCCAACATGGTGACGAATTTTGACCGTGCCGGCGCGGCGGACGCATTTCTTCCCAAGGGCGCCTGTACCCCGGCGGAGCTGCTGGATCGCATCCGCGTGCTGGTGGCCCGCAAGCGCGGTCCCAAGAAGCAGGTTGTGTCCCAAACGTCGCAACCGCACCATCTCGCGGTGGCGGTCTAGGCAGGATTCACGCCTCGACCAGACCGTAGCGTCGTTGCCACTGCTGCTTCAGGCGAGCCCAGACCGCGGCTCGTTCCTCCGCTGTGATCGCCGGATCGGGGTGTTCGACGAAGCGGGCGGCTTCCATTTTGGCCCACTCCAGCAGTTTGCGGTCACGCACCAGATCAGCGACGCGGAGGTCGGGCATGCCGGCCTGGCGGGTGCCGAAGAACTCGCCCGGACCTCGCTGGGCAAGGTCGAATTCGGCCAGTTCAAAGCCGTCCTGGGTGCGGACCATGGTGTCCAGGCGCGCCTCCGCCTCCGGTGACACGCGTTCGCCGGTGAGCAGGACGCAGAAGCTCTTTGCCTTGCCTCGGCCGACGCGGCCGCGGAGCTGGTGCATCTGAGCCAGGCCAAAGCGCTCGGCGTGCTCGATCACCATCACCGTGGCATTGGGAACGTCGACGCCGACCTCGATCACCGTGGTCGACACCAGCACATGGACTTCACCGCGTTTGAACCGCGCCATGGTGACCTCCTTGTCATCGGCGCTCATGCGGCCGTGCAGCAGGCCCAGCTTCAGGCCGGACAGCGGCCCGGCGCCCAACTCCTCGTAGACTTCCACCGCCGAGCGCAGTTTGGGGCGGTTCGGAGTGCGCTTGATAGCCGGCAGAGCGAGGTTCGTTCCTGAACCAGCCTTGGCGGCGGCGGGCGTTGCTTTCTCTTTGGGCCCGACACGCCGCAGAGGGGACGCTTCACCGCCGGTGCCGTGGCTGGCAGAAGGCTGCAGGGACGGATTTCCCGCCTTCGTGGTCCTTGCGGGAGTTCGCTTCTTTTTTGAAGCGAGGGGTGACGCCGCTGGATTGTGTTCGGGAGCTCCCGGAGCCAGGGACGATTCGACGTCGTGCGCGAAGTCCAGCTCGGGCTGATCGTCCTTGTCACCCTCGATGATGGGGCAGACGATGTAGGCCTGGCGTCCGGCCTCGACCTGCTTGCGCACAAACGCCCAGACCTCCGCGGCGCGCTCGGCGGGCATGCGGCGCGTGGTGATCGGGGTGCGGCCGGGTGGAAGCTCATCGAGGATGCTGGCCTCGAGGTCGCCGTAGATGGTCAACGCCAGGGTACGGGGGATGGGCGTGGCGGTCATGACCAGGACGTCCGGTTCGGTGGCAACGCCGTTCGGACCGGGTTTACGCATTAGTTTGTAGCGCTGCTGCACGCCGAAACGGTGCTGCTCGTCCATGATCACAAGGCCCAGGTTTTCGAAATCGACCTTCTCTTCGACCAGGGCGTGCGTGCCGATGGCCAGATCGGTTTCGCCGCGAAAGATACGGCCGCGGGCCTCGCGCTTGGTGCGTTCGTCGAGCGAACCGGTGAGCAGGCCGACGCGGTAGAGCCTGCCCTTGGAGGGCGATACCGCTTCAGCCAGAAGTTTGCGGGCCGAGAGGTAGTGCTGCGTGGCAAGGATCTCGGTGGGCGCCATCAGGGCCACCTGGTAGCCGTTTTCAATGGCCACGAGCGCGGCTTCAAACGCGACGATGGTCTTGCCGGAGCCCACATCGCCCTGCAGCAGCCGGCGCATGGGCCTCGGCTCGCGCATGTCGCTGACGATCTCGCCAAGGACCCGTTTCTGCGCGGCGGTGGGCTTGAAGGGCAGAATCTGCTTCAGCGCTTCCCGCACGTTTTCGTCGGTGGTGAAGGCCGTACCCTCGCGCTCGCGCAGCCGCCGGCGTTTCAACTCCAGACCGAGTTCCAGGTACCAGAGCTCTTCAAAGATCAACCGGCGATGCGCGGGCGTCACGGCGGATTGCAGGTCGGCAAGAGATGTATCGGCTGAGGGAAAGTGCAGGTCGCGCAGCGCCTGCATGCGGCTGGGCAGGACGAGCCGGTCAATCAGGGCGCGGGGCAGGGTTTCGTCGGCCTCTAAGCCGGCTTCTTCCAGCTCGCGGAAGAGGGACCAGAGCACGCGGCGCAGCCAGCGTGAGCCAAGTTTGGCGCCCCAGGCCGTGGTGCCGCCCAGTGACTCGTACACCGGGACCAGCCGTCCCATCTCGAGCGTGGTGAACTCGGCGTCATCACCGGCGGCATCGGGGCCGGGGAGGATTTCGAAGGTGGGCTGGATCATCTTCCAGCGCGTGCTGCCCGGCGCGGCGCCGGGCGCGTTGCCGGAGCGCGAGCCTTCCAGCTTGCCGTAGAGCGCTACCTGCTGGCCCGGTTTGAAGCGGTCCTGCAGGTAGGTTCCGTTGAACCAAAGGCACTTGATCGTCTCCAGCACCGGTGGTTGGGTGAGGACACCGTTCGTTGCTCCAGGGGAGTCCGCCGCCGGTGCCGGCTGGACGCCGACGGTCATTTCAAAGATGGGTTTGGCCCGGGTACGCAGCAGAACCGCCCCGCGCACCTCGCCGACAACCGACGCCATGTCGCCGGGCGCATAGCTTGAGAGCGGCCGGGGATGCGCGCGATCCTCGTAGCGGAAGGGAAGGTGATAGAGCAGGTCTTCCACTGTCTCAACGCCGCGTTCCGCCAGGCTACCGGCGATGCGATCGCCTACCTTCTTGAGGAACTTGACCGGCGTCTGGAGCGTGAGAGCCACAAGGGACAGGGTACAGAAAGGAGCGCAGGGAAGGGAGGGAACACGGACGGGAGATGTCGAAAGGCGGCATTCTGTACCCTGTCCTCATGGGGTCCTTTGCTCGACTGAGAAACCCGCTGGTCCTGCTGGCGCTGGTACTGGCGCAGACGCTTTGGCTGGCAGTGCAGGTGCACCGGCCGGCCGCGCCCAGCGCTGGAGTGCCCGGTGTTCCCTTGTCCGGGACGGAAGATAGCCGCAAGGTCAGCCTTCTGCGGACCTGGACCATGGCAATCTTGGGCCCGGTGGAACGTGCGGCACAGGCGACGGGGTCGGGTACGCGGCGTTTGTGGTCCAACTATGTGGATCTTCGCCACACGCGCGAGCAGGACGCGCAGTTGCGGGAGGAGGTCGCGCGTCTGCGCCAGGAGCAGGCCAGCTTCGCCGAGGACGCCGCCGAGGGCCGGCGTCTGCAACGCATGCTGGGATTCAAGCAGCAATATATAGCGGCGACCGTGGCCGCGCAGGTGATCGGCACCAGCGGCTCGGATCACTCGCACGTGCTTTGGATCGACAAGGGCTCCGACGACGGCCTGCGCCCGGAGCAGCCTGTGATTACGCCAAACGGCGTCGTCGGCAAGCTGCGCGAGGTGATGCCGCACACCTCGCAGCTGCTGCTATTGAATGATGCGAACTCCGGGGCGGGGGTCTTTCTGGCCTCCACCCGGCTGCGCGGCATTCTGCGCGGCACGGCCACGGGGGAGGTGGTGATCAGCAATCTCACCTCCGACGACCGCATCAAGCCCGGCGAAAAGGTGATCACCTCGGGCGGGGACCAGGTCTTTCCGCGGGGCCTGCCCGTGGGAGTGATCACCGCGGTGGCACTCGATCCGCAACACCCGCCGTACACCCTGATTCACATCAAGCCGGATGCCAATCTCCATCAGTTGGAGGAGGTGCTGGTCGTAACGGGTACGGTCGCGGACCTGCCGAAGGCGGCCCAGGCGGATGCCGCCACCGCGGAGGCGGCCGCAGAGGAAAACAAACGCGCCTCTGATCTTGTCGCCGAGCGGCTGCCCAGCATCCACGACGGAAACACTACCGGCGCGCCCGGCGTCTCCGGAGCGGTAGCCGCCACCGGAGCGACCGCCGCGGCCGCTGAAGCCGCAGCTCAGGTCGCAGCTCAGG
>CAXSBL010000026.1:13426-19485 GCA_964235515.1 uncultured Bryocella sp. | reverse complement strand
GCCACCGGAGCGACCGCCGCGGCCGCTGAAGCCGCAGCTCAGGTCGCAGCTCAGGCCGCAGCCAAGGGACCGGGCGGTGTGCCGGGAATCCCCAACTCGGGCATGCCCACGCCCAAGCCGGCGGCGCACCCGGACCGTTACTCGCCGGGAACAGTCCCGCCGGCCAGCGATCTCACGCCGGGCGCGCCGGCCCAGCCGCAACCGTAGCGGGCGTCACCGGCAGAGGTACCACCTCGCGGTATGCTCAAAGAACCCACAGCATGCCTGAGCACAGCTACACCTCTCGACGCGAGCTTGAACAATTCCATTTTCACCCTGCGGTCACGGTGCTCGCGCCCCTGGTTTGCATCGTGCTGGGCGCAATGCTGCCGCGGCTATGGACGCCGCTGGAGATCTTGGATCTGCCGCTGATTGCTACCGTCTTTTTCGCGGTATCGCGGCGCAGTCCGGTAGCCGGCGCGGTCACCGGAACGTTGATCGGGTTGGTGCAGGATGCACTCACGGACCAGCCCTTTGGCGTATTCGGCATCACCAAGGCGATCATCGGGTATGTCGGTGCCAGCGTCGGCTTCAATGTGGATGTGGAAAATGTACTGAATCGTCTGCTGTTCAACTTCGTCGCCAGTCTGCTGCAGAGCGGTATGCTGTTTCTGATTCGCCGGCATATGCTCGGCATCGGCTCCGAACACCTGCAGCCCGCATATGACCTGCTACGCGCGGCGGTGAACACGGTAGTCGCCATTCCAATCTTTATGCTGCTGGACAGATTCAAGGTGCGAGACGAGTAGTTTGCGGGCATCTGGTTTGCAGGCTGCTGTTTTGCAGGCATTTGGTTCGCAGGTACTGCTCTTTCCCATCGGGTAGACTGCCTCTAGCGGGTGAAAGCCCGGAAATGCGGGCCGCCAAGTGACACCGGAATCCCTGGAACCCAGTCTCGAACCAAACCTTGAACGCAAAGAGCGCGTTCCCGCGAGCAAGCTTACGGCGCTGCAGTACGTCGTCGCTCTGGTGTTGGTGATTTTGGGCATCGGACTGTGGCGATTGCAGGTGCTGGGAGCAGAAAATTACCGCGTGCTGGCAGAGCAGAACCGCATCCGCAAGGTGCCTGTGCTGGCGCCGCGAGGCCGCATTCTGGACCGTGAAGGCCGGCTCATCGTCGACAATTACCCTTCGGTGACCTGCTACCTGCTGCGCGAACAGCTCGGTTCCGTGGAGCACGATCTGCCTTTAATCGCCGAGGGCCTGCACATGGACCCGGCGCAGATCCAGGCCATTGTGAAGCACTTTCAGTACGCTCCCAAATACCAACCTATCCCGCTGAAGCAGGACATCACGCCGGACGAGCAGGCTTTTATTGCGGCGCACCGGGACGAACTCCCGGAGCTCGATACGCTGGATGAGCAGCGCCGTCTTTACCCTAAAAACGGCTTTATGGCCCACCTGATCGGGTACGTCGGCGAGGTCTCCGAAGCGGACCTCAACAACGCCAAATACGCCTTTTACGAACCCGGCGATGTGGTCGGCAAATCGGGCGTGGAGGAGGCCTACGACGAAGAGTTGCGGGGCGTGGACGGATCGCGCGACACCGTCGTGAACTCCCACGGCCGCGAGGTCAGCGTAGCCGGCGAGGAGTATGCCAAGCCGGGCCAGGACCTGCGCCTGACGGTGGACCTTGATGTACAAAAGGCGGCCGAACAGGCACTCGAAGGCAAGATCGGCGCGATCGTGGCCATGGACCCGCATACCGGCGAGATCCTCGCGTTGGCCTCACGGCCAACCTTTGATCCGAACCAGTTTTCCGTGCGGCTGACCAAGGCGTACTGGCAGACCATTCTCGACAACGGGGATCATCCGCTGCTGAATAAGGCCATACAGGCGCAGCTGGCGCCAGGATCCACCTTCAAGATCATCATGTCGCTGGCCGGCCTGCAGCAGGGCGTGGCGCAGGATTTGCGGGTGCAGTGCAACGGCGGTGCGAGCTTCTACGGCCACTTCTTTGCCTGCGACCGGCACCATGGCGCGGTTTCGATCTATAACGCCATCCCTTATTCCTGCGACACGTTCTATTACACGCTCGCGAACCGGCTCGGCATCGGCACGATCGACCGCTATGCGACGGAGGTCGGCATCGGGCAGAAGACCGGCATCGATCTTCCCGACGAGGCGGCCGGTCTGATGCCCTCCGAGCAGTGGAAGATCAAGCAGATGCACGACAAGTGGTACGCCGGCGAGACGATTTCGGTCGGCATCGGCCAGGGCGCGATCCAGGCAACGCCTCTGCAGCTGGCGCGGGCCATCGGCGGCATCGCCTCCGGCGGTGTTCTGCGGCGGCCGCACGTGGTGTTTCCCAATGAGCTGACGGCGGGAGAGCAGCAGGCAGAGCTTGAAAGCTTTCCCGGCTCGGGCGACCGGACCATTCCGCTTTCGCCGGAGAACTGGCAGATCATCACCGATGCCATGGCCAACGTGACCTCAAGCCCGATCGGTACGGCCTATGCCGCGAGGCTGGAGGGCGTGGATTTTGCCGGCAAGACCGGAACCGCGCAGGTGGTCGGGCACTCCGGCGGGCACGAGGTAAAGGGCAAGAGCGCTGTACCGAATGCCTGGTTTGTGGGCATGGCGCCGCGTCGCAATCCGGACATTGTCGTCGCGGTGCTGTGGGAACACGGCAACTGGGGCAACAACTCCGCCAAGCTGGCCGCTCAGGTGATCAGTGCGTACGTGAACAAGCAGCGGGCACGCAGCGGCAACCTCGTGAAGATGGCAGCGGCCACCCCGGATCTTCCCGCCGGTACGGGCGGCCCCGCGCCGGCAAACCCGGCCGAGGCGCCGGTTGCCGCCGAGCCACGAACCGGGGCTCCTCCACCTCCGGCTACTGATTCCCCTGCAGCCGGCCGGTAAGCCTGGACTGAGAAAAGTCCTCCTCGTCTCTGGTCCCTGGGCAGGCTTTGCATCTCAGTCTGCGGAGACGGCACCGAACGGCGGCTCCCCAAAGGATCCATTCCCATGAAGATTGCGTTCCACGCGGCAACGAACGAGTTTGCCGATGCTCTCCTGAATCGTCTCAAGTCGACACTTCCGCAGGACGAATTTATGCCGTGGTTGCCGGATACAGAGCCGCCAGCCAAGGACTTCGAGGTCGTGCTCGCACTCGGTCCTGTCACCAGGGAGCAGATGGAGGCGCAACCGAAACTCGGCCTGATTCAGACGGCCAGCGACGGCTACGAGACGGTGGACATTGACGCGGCTACGGAGTTGGGCATCTGGGTGTCCTACTCGCCCGGCGACGGCAGCGGCAATGCCGACTCCGTGGCGGAGTACGCCGTGATGATGCTGATTGCTGCCTGCCGCCGTGTCGGCGAAGCGCTTGCCTTCATTGAGGAACACGGCAAGAACCGCCCGCTGTTGAACAAGGCCCTGAGGGGAAAGACGGTTCTCATCGTCGGTTTTGGCGATATCGGATCGAAGATCGCGAACCGCTTGCGTCCCTTCGGCGTCAAGCTCGCCGCTGTCGATAAACACACGAACTCCCTGCCGCAGGACGTCAAGGGCTATGCGATCGATGCTCTGAAGCAGGCCGTCGGTGAGGCGGATGCCATCGTGCTGGCCGTGCGCGCCAGCAAGGAGACCGAGGGCATGATCAATGCCGACGTGCTGAACGCCGCCAAAAAGGGTGCCGTGCTGGTAAACATCGCCCGCGGTTCACTGGTGGAGGAGAAGGCTCTGCAGCAGGCGGTACAGAGCGGCCAGATCTGGGCGGCGGGCCTGGAT
The DNA here is from genome assembly GCA_964235515.1 of uncultured Bryocella sp. Classification (GTDB taxonomy): domain Bacteria; phylum Acidobacteriota; class Terriglobia; order Terriglobales; family Acidobacteriaceae; genus Granulicella. Next base: position 15,714 of record CAXSBL010000026.1, on the reverse strand, counting down.
GTGGTTCAGGAGGAGCCGATCAAGTCGTCAAATCCACTGCTGCAGCTGCCGCAGATCTTCATCACACCGCACATCGCCGGATTCTCGGATCTCACGCTCGATGGAACTACCACCTACCTGACCGACGCGGTGAACAAATTCCGTGGAGGCAAGCGGATCGACTCGCTCCTGAACAAGCCACAATCTCCCCGTCGTGCGTTGAACGCCTGAAGGGCAGGCCCGTTAGACTGAACAGGCGATGAACTCACGATTTCGCGATTTTGACTGGACGCTGTTGGGTTTTGTGCTGATCCTCAGCGTCCTCAGCGTGGTCGAGATCCGTTCCGCCACGGCGATGACCAAATTCCACGGCTTCCAGGTGAAGCAGATGGGATTCCTGGGCATCGGCCTGGTGCTCATGTTCCTGATGTCGCTGGTGGACTACCACCGGTTGCTGGACGTTGCGCCCTGGGCCTACGGCGTGGGCGTGGCCAGCCTGCTCGCGGTCAAGGTGGTGGGGCAGCGGGTGCTGGGCGCGCGGCGCTGGATCAATCTAGGCGGCGGTGTGCACTTTCAGCCCTCGGAGTGGGTGAAGCTGATCCTGATCGTCGCGGCCGCGCGATTCTTTTGGAACTTCATCGCGAGCAAGAAGGAACTGGGCTGGCTGGATATTGCCAAGGCCTTTGCGCTGATCGGCGGACCAATGCTGCTGGTGCTCACGCAGCCTGACCTGGGCACCGCGCTGACGTACTCGCCGGTGTTGCTGGTCGGTCTGTTCCTGGGCGGCATTCGGACCCGGCAGGCGTTGGTGTTGGTCGTCGGCTTTGTGCTGGTGATCGGCGGCGTCTGGAAGAGCGGCAAGATCCTGAAGCCGTACCAGAAGGCCCGGTTAACCGCTTTCACCAATCCGGAAACTGATCCCAAGGGCTCCGGCTACCAGATCCGGCAGAGCCTGATCGCGGTGGGCTCGGGCGGCATCTGGGGCAAGGGCGCCAACAAGGGCACGCAGACCCAGGGCGATTTCCTGCCCATCCCCTACACGGACTTCATCTTTGCGGCGTTTTGCGAGGAGCACGGGTTTCTCGGCGCGCTCGGCGTGCTGCTGCTGTACTTCCTCATTCTGGTGCGCCTGATCGAAAACGCCCAGACCGCGCCCGACCCGCCAGGAACGCTGATCATCATGGGCGTAGCGGGCATCCTGCTGTTTCAAGTGGCGGTGAACGTCGGCATGTGCGTGGGACTGATGCCGGTGACAGGAATTCCGCTGCCGTTGATGAGCTACGGCGGGTCGTCGGTGCTGTTTACGTTTCTGGCGCTCGGGATCGTGATGAATATTCGGATGCGGCGGTTTGTGAACTAGGCGTCCAAGCAATAAAGCTACTCAGCCTGCGTTAGTGGGTCGCACCGAACTGGCATCTGCGAATTAAAACAGCTCCATCTTTCACCAGTAGTGTTAGATCCGTGGTGGGCACGTTACAAAGCGAGCACGGCCACTTTGTGATCGGGCATTAACTTTTCATTCGTTTGAGGCATACTATGTGGAAAGGACGACGGCCAGAGGGCCCGAGTCCTGAGTACCCCCGGCGCGACGGACGAGACCATTCCCGGAGCGGCGGACGGAAGATTAAACATTAAAGGCCGGCCAGGCGCGGATCGACTCTCGCGGCCGGACAGGTTTTGAGCATGATTCGATACGGACGGTTAACGGCCCCGCCTCCCAAGGCTGATGTGGTCACAAACTCCGTGGCGAACGTTCGGTCTGAAGACGCAAAGCAGCGCAGCCAGGCCAAGGCACCCTTTCTGGAAATTTATGTTGATGGCGAAGGCTCGGGGTCCCGCGTAACGCGGTCCGCCGGGCGCGCCCGTCGCGGGGCCATGTGGCTCCGGCGGCAGACAGCTTCTACTCCAGCCTGCGCCTCTCAATGCCTATCCGGAGCAAGGGAGGCAGCCTGGGTAGGGTAGTTCCTGCTCAGGCGCGATCCTCGTCTGTCCTGCCAGCCCGAAAACGGGCAGAAAGCAGTGACTATGTCGAAGGAAATTTATATCTCCAGCACGCCGCATGAGACGCGGCTGGCCATCGTTGAAAAAGACGAACTGAGCGAGATCTACTACGAGCGCGAGAACGAATACACGCTCGCCGGCTCCATCTACAACGGGCGCGTGACGCGGGTTTTGCCGGGCATGCAGTCGGCATTTGTGGATGTAGGCCTGGAGCGCGATGCGTTTCTCTATATCACCGACTTCATGGAAGAGCAGGGCGACGCCGCTGACTTTGAAGGCGCGGGCGAGACCAAACGGGGCGGGGAACG
>CAXSBL010000026.1:5208-13326 GCA_964235515.1 uncultured Bryocella sp. | reverse complement strand
TGGGGAACGCAGCCCTGAGCGTGCTGGGGAACGTTCTGAGCGCAGCGGTGAGCGCTCTGAACGCGGCGGGGAGCGGAGCGAACGTTCGGGCAGACGCGGTGACCGTGGTGCGCGCCCTGGCGGCGGAGAAGTCCGTGATGCTTCGGCGGCGTCTGCCGAGCGCGCGCCCCGGCAGGAGGCCGCCCCGAAGCCCGCCGAAGCAGATTTTTCTCCCGACGAAGAGATGGAGGGTGTGCCTTCCACCTCGGCCGCTACCGGCGAAGCAGAGGATGCCGAGGGCAGCCGCCGTTGGCGCGGTCGCCGCGGCCGTCGCCGTGGCCGCAGTGGAGAGCCCCGCACCGCCGCCGCCTTCGGAACCGACACAGCAGAGGCGCAATCTGCGCAGCCTGCCTTTCCCGCTGAGGAAGCGGAGTCGGCCGATCTCGAAGATCTGCAGGGCAGCGCCGAGCCGGTACAGACGCAGGCCGAATCACCGGCCCCCGCCGGCCGGCAGCGCGAGGACCGTGGTCGTGGACGCGGTGGACGCGACCGTGACCGTGGGCGCGGACGGGAGCGCTCGGGAGAACGTTCCGGGGAGCGCGGCGGTTCGGCTCAGCCGGCGAATGAGCCGCGCGCAGCATCGTCTCGCGATGACGCTGATCCGGCAACGCCCACCTCGCAAGCCGAACCTTTCATTCTGCCTGGCGAGTCCCTGTCCAAGTACCGTCGTGGCGGCGACGCTGAGACACAGGCCTCCGCCTCCGTCACGTCCAGGCCCCAGGCTAACTTGCTGACCGCAAAGCCTTCCTCGCAGGTGGACCTTTCGCTCGCCGGTTGGGACGGCAGCGCCGTGCTTCCTGGTGAGACACTCTCGCGCCGGCGTGGGCGCGAGCCCGAAGGCGGCCGCGAACCACAGTCTCGTGAGTTCGGGGCAACGTCGCGCCCGGAGACGGCCCAGTTTTCCCAGCCAGAGCAGCCAATGGAGCGTCAGCGGGGTGGTGAAGAAGCTTCATCAGGCGACAGTGGCGGCCGGAACCGTCGTCGCGATCGTGATCGTCGTTCCAACCGTCGTAGCGGGGACGAGGTAGCAACGCAACAAACGAGCTCAGAGATTCCGACCGAGTATCGCTCGGGTGTAGCTTCTCGTGAAGCGTTGGAGCCGATCGATGCGGTGCAGCCCGGAATCACCTCGGGGCACGAACCCGAGCCCTCCGACCTGTCGAATTTGCCGCTGGGGACCGCGGTTTTCGATCTGAACGCATCGGCTGCCGCTGAGGATTTCTCCAGCTTCGACGAAGGGGCGCCCACGGCCGCCGCGTCGGAGTCTCAGGGAGAGACCCTGCCCCAGGACGTTTTTTACGAGACCTCCACAGATACGGTGGTCTCCTTCGAGCAAGGTCCGAGTGAAGCTCTTCTTGAGGCAGTGGAACAGCTGCACGAGACCGTGGCCGCCTCGGCTGAGCCGGCGGCGCTTCATGCGACGGAGGACTTTCACGAAGAGACGACCGAGTATGAGCCCGGCGAAGATGCCTCGGCGACGTACCGCGTGGACCCGGCAGGGCCGAGTGAGTTCCGCCAGAGCGGTCTGATCGAAGACGACCTCAATTCCGCGCAGGTTCGTTTTGACGAGGGCAGTGAGGTCGCGCAGGAAGGGTCCACGCACGAGTTTACGGCCATTCAGCCCACAGGCGAGATGCTCTCCGAGCTGCCGGGCGAGGTTGCCGTGCCCGGCGCGGGTGAGGATCCCGCCAACCCGATAGAACACGAGACCGCGGTGCAGTCGGCCTTTCTTGCTGATGCCGATGCGATCCCGAACAGCGCGGCACAGGCCGCCGAAGCGGGCGTGGCACATGAGGCAGGCGAGCTGAGCCAGGGGCAAACGCAGGCGTTTGCGCCGGGTGATGGCGAGCTCGAAGAGGAGTTGTTGGACGATGACGAGCTCGAAATGCTCGACGTGGCCGCCAGCTACAGCGATGACACCGAAGAGGAGACCTTTGAGGCCGGCGCGGAGATCGGTTCCATGGTTCGTGACCGCGCGCTTGATCAGCTGACCTCGCTGATGCCCGCCGAGGAGGACGAAGAGGACGATTTCGACATTGCTGAAGAAGAGATGGAGGAGGACGAACTCGACGGCGCCGGAGAGCTGGGGAATGAAGCTGACCTGACCGAGGAGGAAGATTTCACCGAGGACCATGAACGCGAGGGTGTTCTGAGCTTCGAGGAAGCGGGTGAGAAACCCGCGGCTGCGGCCATGGGCGAGTTCCCGGAGTTTGCGGAGGAGCCGGCAGGGCAGCGTGAAGCCCGTCATGAGGGTCGCGGCGAGCCCCGTCGCGGCGAGGGCGGTGACCGTGGCGGACGCAGTGGCGGACGTGATCGTGGTGGGCGGGGTGGACGGGATTCGCGCGGGATGGCGAACTCGCGCTCCAATGGGGGACGGCCCAGCCGGCACTCCATGCAGACCACCGATCTGCCCGCGATCAGCGACCTGCTGAAGCCTGGGCAGGAGGTTCTAGTGCAGATCGCCAAAGAGCCGATTGCCAAGAAGGGTGCGCGGATCACGTCGCACATTGCTTTGCCGGGACGGTTCCTGGTGTTTATGCCGACGGTCAACCACATCGGCGTCTCGCGGAAGATTGAGTCCGATGGAGAGCGCCGCCGCTTGAAGGAGGTTTTGCTCAGCGAAAAGGGCGAGGCTTCAGGCGGATTCATCGTCCGGACTGCGGCTTCGGGTGCAACGGAAGAGGAGCTGCGGAGCGATCTGCGCTTCCTGCTGAACCTTTGGGCGGACATCAAGCAGAGGTCTGAGAGCTCCAAGTCACCGGCGTTGATCTACCACGACCTTAACCTTGTGGAACGCATCCTGCGCGATCAGGTGACGGACAACTTCTCGGCAATCTGGTGCGATACAGAGGCTGAGTACGAGCGGGTGCTGCGCTTCCTGCAGCGCTTCCAGCCTAGCCTGATGCGGCGCGTCAAGCTGTACACCAAAGACACGCCGCTGTTTGAGCAGTTCGGCATTACGGACGAGATCAACAAGGCGCTGCACTCGAAGGTGTGGCTGAAGTCGGGTGGATCGATCGTGATCAATCAGACCGAAGCGCTTGTCGCGATTGACATTAATACGGGCAAATATGTGGGCAAGACGGCGCGGCTTGAGGACACGATCGTCAAGACGAACCTGGATGCAATTCCGGAGATTGTGCGGCAGATCCGGCTGCGCGATCTGGGCGGCATCATCGTGATCGACTTCATCGATATGGACGACCGCAAGAACCGGCACAAGGTGCTCGCGGCGCTGGAGGAGGAGCTCAAGAACGATCGGGCTCCGTCGAAGGTGCTGCAGTTCAATGACTTCGGGCTGGTCGCGATCACGCGTAAGCGTGTGAAGCAGAGTCTGGAGCGCACGTTGTCGACGACTTGTGGCATTTGCGCTGGAACAGGCATGACGAAGTCGCCGATTACGGTTTGCAACGAGATCTACGTCGAGCTGCGGAAGATGAATAAGCAGCTGGACAAGGGCGATGTGATGCTGCGGGTCAATCCGGAGGTCGTCAAGCAGCTGAAGTCTGGTAATGGCAAGTGGCTGCAGGACATGGAAGAGATCGCGGGTAAGACGATTCTGATCAAGAGCGATCCTAGCCTGCATCCGGAGCAGTTCGACATTCACTAGAGCGGTGTTGTTTGCGGGAGCGGCGGCCGAAAGGGCCGCCGCTTTTGTTTGGTCCCCCCGTACTTCTTTTGTAAAGTCTTGCGAGCAGAAGGTTTGCGTCTGCTTTGTGAGCGTTATGCCTTCCAGGCGATTTTATGAACTGGGCAGATGCTCCTCCACCTCTTCCTGTGTATCGTAGCGAGTTGCGGCGTCATGCTGTGCAGCTGAGGGGGGATCTGTGGTGGAGGGAGGTGCGGGTGTCTCAAATTGAGACAAAAACCAGGTACGGATTCCACAAAAGAAGGCTTGCTGTCGACGCCGACGTGGAGCAGTCTAAGGAGCGAGGCCCACCCTATGTCCGAGAGGCTCCAGCTACGAGAGAAGCACCCACGCGCCATCCGGTGGATGCATTGGATCAACTTTCCGCTGCTGACGGCCATGATCTGGAGCGGGCTGCTGATTTACTGGACGGATTCGATTCCGCCCTACCAGCACCCGCATGAGGTGTACCGGGTGGGGCTTGGGAGCTGGACGCTGTTCCGGCTTTTTCCTGACCCGTTCTGGAAGTGGATGCATGCACCGTTTCAGCTGACCACGGGCATGGGCTGGCACTTTCTGACGATGTGGTTCTTTGCCGTCAACGGGATTGTTTATGTTCTATACCTGGCGATCAGCGGGGAATGGCGTGTGGTCTGGCCACGGCTGGACTCCTTTCGCGATGCGGCCAAGGTGACCTTGTATGACCTGCACTGGCCACCGGCGCGACGTGAGGGCATGCCGCCGCAGGGCAAGTACAACGGGGCGCAGAGGATCGCCTATTCGGTGATTACGCTGATGGGCGGTGGATCTTTGCTGACAGGGCTGGCGATTTACAAGCCGACGCAGACGCACTGGTTGACGACGGCTCTGGGTGGCTATGAAGCCGCCCGCTGGCTGCACTTCTGGCTGACGATTGGATTTTGCGGGTTCTTTTTGTTGCATGTGTCGCAGGTGGTGCTGGCGGGTTGGAACAACTTTCGCTCGATGGTGAGCGGTTATGAGATCCAGTCTGTGCGTGGCGGACAGGCGTGGGATGCGCGCAGCGGGGAACCCACGGGAGCAGCCGGCGATGAGTGAGCCAGGGCGTGAGCCGAAGGGAGATCGATTGGGAAGTCGAGATGCGTGGGGTGATCCGCCGGCGCGCGTGGTGGCCGAAGGGGACGCGGAGACCGTGGACCGGGCCAGTGCGGAACGGACGCGCCGCAGCTTTCTGGTGGGCGGCCTGGGAGCCGTGGCGGGGTATGGGGTTTGGCACTGGATCAACAACAGCCCGCCGGCAGGGCGACTGCAGGCGGTGTTGCGGCGCAGCCTGCTGGCCAACGCCCGGCTTGACCGTGAGCTGTTTAACGAGCGTGGCCTGGCGCCGGAGTACCCGCTGAGCCGGGCGTCGGAGTTGCGGCTGAACGGGGTGGTAGGGCTGGATCAAACGCTGGAGCCGGCGTCGTACCGTCTGCAGGTGACGGGCGTGGCGAATGCGAAGGCATCGCCGCACTACGCCGCCGATGTGACGGCGTGGAACTACGAGTATGGTGGGGACCTGCCGGCGAACGCGCAGTCAGAGAACGTGAAGAGCGCCCCGGGCAACGGTCCGGATGACAGCAAGACCGGCGAGAATACGGATGAGAAGGGCACAGGCGACAAGAGCGCCGGACCGAGGGCGCAGCAGAGCAAGGGCCAGGGCTCGGCGGCTGGAGCTTCACCGCCGGGTGAATCTCCACAGAGCTCGAATGCGAGCGATCCCGGGAGCCCGAAGGCGCCGGCCGCGGTGCCTGGGGCGGGGTCGCCCAGCGCCGCAGGTGATCCGAACATTGCGGAACGCTTCAATCGCATGGCCCAGGCGATTACGCACAAACGCAACCAGGGCGATGGGGAGGCGGGAGCGTCGTACAGCTCGCTTGATATTGGGACGCCGGGGTTGCTGTTGACGATGGCGCAGCTCGCGAAGCTGCCGAAGGTAGAGCTTGCCCTGCAGTTCAAGTGCGTGGAGGGCTGGAGCCAGATTACGCAGTGGGGAGGGTACCGTCTGCGCGACTTCATCGAGGCCTACCCTCCGGAGAAGATCAACGGGCGCGATCCCCGTTATGTGTACATGGAGACGCCGGACGGGGATTATTACGCCGGGTACAACATGAGCGCGGCGCGGCATCCGCAGAGCCTGCTGGTGACGGAGATGGGTGGACAGCCGCTGACGCAGCACCATGGAGCGCCATTGCGACTGTATATGCCAATCAAGTACGGGTACAAGCAGCTGAAGCGGATCGGGCTGATCGCCTATACGGATGTCAAGCCGGACGACTACTGGACGAAGCTGGGCTATGACTGGTACGCCGGGCTCTAGGGTGTGTTGAGGCAGGTCTCGCGTGGAGGACGTAGATTTCTGGGTTGGGGGAGCATGGTTTTAAGCCGCCGCGGAGAGCGGCCAGGCCGACCTCAGAGGCTAAAGCCTCTGTAGGCTGAGGACTTGGGTGGCACGGCTGAAGCCGTGCCCTTCCGAGTGGCGAAGTTTTGGGCGGAGACTACGGCCCCTGTCTATAAAGATCGTGCTACGGGCGAAGATCGTGCTGCGGCGAGCGATTCTGCCACTGCGGAAGATCGTGTTGCGGCAAGCAATCGCAGACTTCTTGCATATCGGCAACAGTTTGTCGGCGGTAGCCGACATTTCTGCTCACTTTCACACAGGGCTCCCCTATGAGGAGCATAATTTGGTCACCGTGTGAATGACGCAAACGGGTTAGAGGCACCAGACAGTTTTAGGTGAGTCTCAACCGTGTGTTGTCCCGCCGAGCTGATACGGTTTGTCGCGATTGCTGTTGTATTTTCTGCCTCCGGTATATGCATTCCGCGTATCACTGGAGAATCGATGAATTTTCGCTCTTTTGCGCCCCGCGCTCTTACGGCCGTGGCTGGCCTTGCTCTCTGTCTTGTTGGGCATGCGTCGACCTATACTTCGAGCGGCCAATTTCAGGCTGATAACAGCCTGTCGGAACTGACCTTCAGCGTGGACGGTGCAAGCAACTTCAGCGCTGCCACTACGTCCTACGCAAGCGGCGGTTTTATTCCCGTATTTACCTTGTTTAACGACACAACGGGGATGGTGATCGATAGCAATGGCTCGGCTGTCAGCGATGCGACGTTGAGCGATCTGCTTTCGACCGGAACGTATGACCTGTTTCTGACCGAATTCCCGAACGTCGCGATCAACAACCTGAGCGATGGCTTCCTGTATGCGGATGTGCCTAACATTACGGGCCAGCTACAGGGCGGAACAGGTATGTTTGTCGACGACATCACCGGCGAGCAGCGGACTTCTAATTACGCTTTTACGGCATCGACGGCGGCTGTCACCCCGGAGCCTTCCTCGTTGTTGTTGATGTTGCCCGGAGCCGCTGCTGTGATGTACAGCGTGCGCCGCCGGCTCGTGTAAGTAAACCACTCCCACTCGCCTGCACGCCGGCGAGTTTACCTGTACGACAAAGGATCCTTCATGTCTGAGAATATTATTGAAGAAGTCGTTAAAGCTTCGCCCAATCGTCGCAAGTTTCTGAAGACGCTGGGCGCCGCTACCGCCGCGGTTACCGCGATGGGCGTCGCTACCCCTTCGGCAGAGGCGCAGAGCTCGACCGAGCTGGCTGTGCTGAATTTTGCGCTGAACCTGGAGTATCTTGAGGCGGAGTTCTACACCTATGGCCAGTATGGCTACGGGATCGAGCAGCTTGGCATCAAGACCAGCGGTGTAGCTGCTGGTGGGAATCCGGCTTCGGGTGGAACGACGACGGGCGGCAAGAAGGTCACGTTTGCGAATTCGCTGATCTTCTCGCAGCCGATCACGGCGGAGATTGGTTCCGACGAGCGCGCGCACGTGGTGTTGCTGCAGTCGTTCCTGGGATCGCAGGCGATTGCGAAGCCCAACCTGAATTTGAATGCGCTGGGCATTGGTTTCGGTAGCGAGAACGAGTTTCTGGCTCTGGCGCGGATCTTTGAGGATATCGGCGTGACCGCTTACGCGGGTGCGGCGTACCTGCTGACCACGCCGCTGGTGATTCAGACGGCGGCGCGCATTCTGGCGGTCGAGGCGCTGCATGTGGGTTCGATCCACACGCAGATTGCCCGTTTGAACATCGCTTCACCGGTGCTGGATGGTGCTGACCTGGTGCCGCCCCCGACGGGTGCGCAGAACCAGTATCTGCCGATCAACATTTCCAATGGTTTGCCGGCGCTGCGCAGCGTGGGCCAGGTGTTGAATCTGGCGTACGGCGGAGCCGGATTAACGCAGGGCGCGTTCTTCCCAACCGGGATCAACGGTGCGTTTGCGGGTACGGCGAGCGCCGCTGCGGCGACTGCGGCGAATCTGACGACGCAGCCTGCCGGCTTCGCGTAGAGCGCTGGAACAGAGGTTGTAAACGCTACTGGGCCTGTCTTCCTCGCGGAAGACGGGCCCGATTTTTGGTGGC
>CAXSBL010000026.1:0-5108 GCA_964235515.1 uncultured Bryocella sp. | reverse complement strand
AGGAGCTAGCGGGCGTGGAGGGGAATGTAGGGGGCGGGGTAGGTGGGGCCGGTGTAGTCGGCGCGGGGGCGGATGAGGCGGTTGTCGCCGTGCTGCTCCAGGACGTGGGCGCACCAGCCGGCGATGCGGCTGACGGCGAAGAGGGGGGTGAAGAGGTCCATGTCAATGCCCAACGTGGTGTAGGTGCTGGCGGAGTAGAAGTCGACGTTGGCGTTGAGTTTTTTCTGGTCCTTGACGAAGAGTTCGATGGCACGGGACATGGTGTACCACTTGGGATTGGCGTCTTTCCCGAGTTCTTCGCTCATGCGGCGCAGGTGCGTGGCGCGGGGATCTTCGGTGGTGTAGACGCGGTGGCCGAAGCCGGAGATTTTTTCCTTGCGGTCGAGCATGCTGCGGACGTGCTCGACGGGATCTTCGCCCGAGGCATCGACTGCGTAGAGCAGGGACATGACGGCTTCGTTGGCGCCGCCGTGGAGCGGGCCTTTGAGGGCACCGATGGCGCCGGTGACGGCGGAGTGCATGTCCGAGAGGGTGGCGGCGATCACGCGGGCGGCGAAGGTGCTGGCGTTGAGTTCGTGGTCGGCGTGGAGGATGAGGGCGACATCGAGGGCCCGGGCGGCGGTTTCGGTAGGTTTGGCGCCGGTGAGCATCCAGAGGAAGTTGGCGGCGTGGGAGAGCGTGGGGTCGGCTTCGACGACGGGCTTGCCTTTGCGGATGCGGTCAAAGACGGCGACGAGCATGGCGACCTGGGAGGTGAGGTCGAAGCTCTTGCGGAGGTTGGCTTCGCGGGTGGTGGATTTGGAGTCGGGGTCGTAGATCGAGAGCAGCGAGACGGCGGTGCGGAGGACCTCCATGGGGGAGGCGTCGGCCGGCAGGGTGCGAAGGAAGTCGAGGACGGGTGCGGGCAGATGGCGGGCGGCGGCGAGTGCGGCGGAGAAGCTTTTCAGCTCGTCGGCGGTAGGGAGAGCGCCGTTCCAGAGCAGGAAGGCGGTCTCTTCGAAGGTGGATTTTTGGGCCAATTCGTGGATGTCGATACCGCGGTAGGAGAGGATGCCGCGAGCGCCATCGATGAAGCAGATGGATGACTCATTGGCAACGACGTCCTGAAGTCCTTTGGGGGCGGCGGCGGTGGTGGACATACGATCGGGCTCCGGGCGTTGGAAACGCAGACTGATTATCCGAGTTTGCGGAAATTGTTGTCACGGCGCAATGACCGAATATCGTCAGCGATGTGCGAAGTTGGGACGATCTGGCGTAAGTGACTCATAAAGTTCAGACTTATGGGTGATTGCTGAGGTGGTTGCGACGTGAAAGAAACGTAAGGTCAGGCAGGCGTCCACGACGGGGCGAGCAGGCATTCAGCGCCGCGGGACGTGAGGAGTGATGGTGCGCACGGAACAGTTAACCTTTTCGACCATCATCGGAGCGTTGTCGTATGCGCTGGATTTGACCGAGGGTGCGCATCCCGGACATGCTGTGCGGACCTGTTTGCTCGGCATGAGAATCGGGACGGAGCTGCGGCTTTCCCAGACGGAGCTGAGCGATCTGTACTACGCACTGCTGCTGAAGGATGCGGGCTGCAGCAGCAACGCGAGCCGGCTGCACCAGATCGTGGGCGGGGATGAGATCCGCGCCAAGGCCTTCACCAAGACGAATGACTGGACAAGGTACGAGTGGCGGCAGTTGCGGTTTTTGATGGAGTTTGTGCACAGCGGTGAGCCGTTTCTGGACCGGATGAAGGCCGTGGGGAGCATGGTGCGGCACAGCAGCGAGAATGCAGCGGAGTTGTTTACGCTGCGCTGTTTTCAGGGAGCCCATGTGGTGAGGTCGCTGGGGCTGGGCGATGGCGTCGCCCAGGCGATCTACAATTTGGACGAGCATTGGGATGGCAAGGGCTATCCGAGCCGCCTGCGGGGGCACGGGATTCCGCGGCTGGCGCAAATTGTAAGCCTGGCGCAGACGCTGGATGTCTTTCAGCAGCAGTATGGGACCGTGGCAGCGCTGGACTGCATGCGGCGCCGGAGCGGGCGGTGGTTCGATCCGGATCTGGTGCGGGCGGCGCTGGTGCTGATCCGGCGCGGGGAGCTGTGGGAGGGGCTGGACCGTCCGGAGTTGCGGCAACGGGTTGCCGCGCTGGAGCCGGAGAGCCTGACGCTGAGTGCGGACGATGCAGGGATCGATCGGATTTGCGTGGCCTTTTCCGAGGTCGTGGATGCGAAGTCGCCTTCCACGTACACGCATTCGGTGAATGTTGCCAGGATCGCGGTGGAGTTGGGGGAGTGCCTGGGACTGAGCGCGGAGGAGCTGGTGACTTTGCGGCGTGCGGGCCTGTTGCATGACGTGGGCAAGCTGAGTGTGCCGAATTCCATTCTGGACAAGCCGGGCAAGCTGACGGCGGAGGAGTGGGAATGCGTGAAGAAGCACCCTTTCTACACGCACCAGATCCTGGCGCGCATTCCGACCTTTGAGTCGATCACAGAGATTGCGAGCGCGCACCATGAAAAACTGGACGGGTCCGGCTACCATCGCGGCATGCGGGGCGAGGAGCTGTGCCGGGCCATGCGCATCCTGGCGGTGGCGGACATGTATGAGGCCCTGAGCGCAAAGCGCTACTACCGCGAGGCGCTGAGTCACGGCGAGGTGATGCGGATTCTGTGCAGGGATGTGCCGCACGCCCTGGATGCGGAGTGCCTCGCGGCGCTTGAGGTGTGCCAGGCAGTGCCAGAGCAGGAGACGGCGTTCCATCCGGGGGCCGGCCTGCTGATACCACCGGCCGGCGCGGGGTTGACGGCTCCGCTATAGGAACGGGCAGGGTATTGGCAGGTTTAATTTGTTGAGTTTTGAGCTGCGAGTTGATGAGTTGCGAGTTTTTGAGTTTTGGGGTGATGAGCGAGGCGTAAAAGCCGGAGCTGATTGGCTCCGGATCTTGAATTTGTCTGGCTTGCCATCCGGTTGCGTTTCGCTCCCCAAGTCGCTGGGGGCCACTGCCCGATCGGTCAAGGCTTCACGAAGCGGGCGGGGGCAAAGGCTCCGAGCGCGGCCTGAACTGAGGGATCAGGCGCCCTGCCTTCCAGGAGATCGGCGAGCAGGACCGCAGTGGCCGGGGCGAGCAGGATGCCGTTGCGGTAATGGCCGGTAGCGACCAGCCGGCGTGGGCTTGTTGCGTTTGAATTTGCCGTGGGCTGCGGACTCAGTTCGCCCAGCAGTGGAAGGCCGTCCGGTGTGGCAGGGCGGAGACCGGCCCAGGCTTCCACGGTAGGGGTGAGGCCCTCGTCGGCCAGGGCGGGCACAAGCGCGGCGGCCCAGGAACGCAGACTTTTCAGGGCTTCGGGGGTCACCATTGCGTCAAATCCCACGTCTTCGACGGTGGCGCCGATCAGCGCCGTGCCGGCCTGGGGGCCGAAGAGCCTCGGCACGATGTAGACGTGTTCGGCGCGGTAAACCTCGCACAAATGGAGGCTGGGTGGGATGGCCACGCGCAGCATCTGGCCTTTGCGCGGCGTGACCGGCAGGTTCGCCGGGCTGCTCGCGTTTTCATGGCTGGCGAGGGCAGCGGGGTCGGTGGCGGTCCAGGCGCCGGCGGTGTACACCACAGCGTCAAAGGACGCGTCCTCTACAGAGGGTGGCGTGGAGGTGAGGATGGCGCCGAGGCGGTGGACGGCGGACCGGAGTGCGGGGCCGAGCTGGCGGGGATCGAGCGACTGTTCCGGAAGCTCGCGGAGAGAGCCGTCCGGCATGGTTTGCCGGGTGGTCTGGGTCTGGTAGGGCACTGACTGGCCGGAGAGCTCGCTGATGTCGGTGAGGAAGTCATCGTAGAGGGAACGGCTGAGACGGGAGACGGACAGCAACATCGGCGGATTGTGCGGGTCTTCGACGGCGAGCATGCCGGCGGCCGCGCGTGAGGCCACCGGGCCGGGCAGATCGGGAGCCGAGGCGAAGATCGGATCGCTGACGGTGACGGCGATCGAGCGGCGGCGGAGTTGCCGTGCAAGGCTCAGGCCGATGACACCGCCGCCAATGATGAGTACCTTGTAAACGGGCGGCAAACGGCGAAGCTCCTTGCACCAAGTGTAGAGGTGTTTTGGATGACGGCGCCCAACCCGGGTCTGCACCGCGCGGCAGGCGGCTATAGCGGCTATGTCTGCGGGACGGTGCTTTGTCCCATGTGGAATGAACCAAACCAATAAACTCCTCACGGCAGAACGAGAGCTTTCCCGGTGAGCAACACGAAAGAAGGAGCGAGCATGAACGGACGAAACGAAGAGGTGGTGGTCGAACACCGGGCGCCGAACTGGCTGGCGGCGGTGTCGATACTGGCGCTGCTGGCGGCATTGGGGGCGCTGATCTGGGCGTTGACGCTGCAGAATCACCTGGCGACCGCGGAGCGCAACCTGCAGGCGGCCACGCAGCAAAACGGCGCTTTGGCGGAGAAGATCGACGACACCAACGAGCGGCTGCGGGCGCAGGGTGAGGCGCTGGGGCAGAGCGTGGGGCTGACGCAGAAGCAGTTGGAGGAGCGCTCGCAGGAGCTGGTGGCCTCGCAACGGAGCGCGCAGCAGCTGGCGAGCCGGGCGAATGCGGCGACCAACCGTTTGAGCAAGGAAACCAAGGCGAACACGGCGCAGATTGGCGCGGTGCAGAGTGATGTTTCGAGCGTGAAGACCGATGTGGGCGGCGTGAAGCAGGATGTGGCCTCGACGCAGGCGGATCTTTCGACGACGAAGAGCCAGCTGACGCGGGTGGTGGGCGACCAGGGTGTGATGAGCGGGCTGATTGCGACCAACCACGATGAGTTGGAGCAGCTTCGGCGCCGGGGTGAGCGGAACTACTACGAGTTCACGCTGGAGAAGAATGTGCCCAAGGTGGTGGGGACGACCAAGCTGACGTTGAAGAAGTCGGATGTGAAACGGTCCAAGTACAACCTGTTTATCCTGGCGGACGATAAAAACATCGAGAAGAAGGATAAAAATCTGGATGAGCCGGTGCAGTTTTACTCGGGCAAGACGCCGGCCTTGTTTGAGATTGTGGTGAATAACATGAATAAGAACCAGGTGACGGGGTATTTGAGCACGCCGAAGAGCGTGGCGGGGCCTGTGGCTTTGCCTTAG
>CAXSBL010000025.1:0-52112 GCA_964235515.1 uncultured Bryocella sp. | reverse complement strand
TTCTCGCAGCTGCTACACCCCGTTTGGGTTGCTGATGATAAGACAAGGGCAGCCGGGACAAGAAAGGCTCGACTACGCGTTGGGTTTCCGAGTCTATGCCATCGCAAACAACAATTACTTCAAAGCTCTGCGCCGAATAAGTCTGCCTGCAGAGCCCTTCGAGAGTTCTTTGCAGGATCGTTGGGCGGGAAAAGGTCGGTACGACAACGCTTAAAAAGATCGTGTTCAAAATTTAGCTCCCAGCGTTCAACGCACGGCGGGTCCAGGAGCGCGGAATGGGCCATACAACCTGCTTAGCAGAAAAAAGAAGCAAAAGCCAACCGAGCTGAGTGATGACCGGAAGATAGAAGTAGTGGTCAAAAAACAGGGTAAGTATAAGGCACTGTGCTACAACAGCAAACATCGTCGTGCTGCGAAGGTCGTTCTTGAACCAGAAGAAGAGCGTAATGATGGCAATGCCGATGCTAAAGAAGGAGATCCCAGCAAACCCGAAATCTTGGTAGGGGCCCACATACGCGGTACTCACATTGAAGGCCGAGGTGACCAGTGATCCACTTTCGGCATCGTCGAGTGTGTCGCCGTAGAGTTGCTTCCGCAGGACACTTGGAAACAGGGTAGAAATCGTGCTTGGGAAGAGAATGTTGTATTGTGGGTGACTTGTGTCGACGGTGTAAAGCAGGTTGTTGATCGGTGTTGTAATGTAAATGTACGCCCAGAGAACCCCGGAAGGCAGCCATTCGGGATAATCGTCTGTAGGTTGCGCCAGATCACGGATCAGGGCATTGGAACCCTGCCGGATATCACCGATGACCCCAAAGGCAAGGATGAATACCAAGGCCCCCGCCGCAATTTGAATCACGGTCTTCAATCGAATGCTTCTGAGCCTTACATACAGAACGGCAAATTCTAGCAAGGTAACCAGAAGCATGTTGCGGTTGATGATCACCATTGTCCAAATAAGAAAGAACACTGGGACCTTGAGATAGCTGCGCTTCTTGCTGATGAGATACAGCAGGTAATAGCAGAGGGAAATCGACGTTTCTAAGGAATTCACGAAGCCGTGGACAGAAGGAATGCCGAAATCTGTGTAGGTCTTGGCACTTCCCCGCAGGGCCCAAAGCAACGGTACGCCGCCGCTGACGACGATCTCGACAGCCGTTATAGCTATCCAGAGCAAAAAACAGCTTTTTAGCCTTTGATGAAAACGTTGCGTATTAAAGTCCGCTAACCCTGTGTGGGACGGGTATAGCTTAAGAAAGATAACTCGTAAAACGCTGTAACAAACACAGGCCCCCACGAAGGGAATCCAAAGTCTTCCTACCAAAACGAAGGCATTGTCTGTCGTATAGCGAAGGATGTAGCTGAGTCGCAAAGAGTAGAGAGCGAGGACGCCCAGCCAAACGGCAGAAAATATGAACACCGGATGCAAAAGCCAGCTCGCATTCGGTGCCCTCTTTATCACTTCATTAGTGACAGAAGTGGTGTCTGAGATTTCTGGAATGCTGTGATTCAACGAACGCCTCGATACAGCTTAAGAATAGAGAGCGCATTCCTGTTCCGCAACCCGGTGAGAAGCGGGGCGCTGCGCTCCAGCACAGCAGCTGGACGGGGCGGGACTGGAGCGGGGATAACGACCTCCCTCCAGTAGACTGAGAATGTGGGGCGCATGCGGCCAATTCGGGCTGGCGGCGGGGCCGGGCTGGTGCAGGTCGCCGTTGCCGGTGGGGACAGGCTGGGTCCGCCCGCGGAGATGATCTTCGGCGACTGGTACCCGGCGGTGCGGACGGCTGGATTGCGGCCCGGCGGGACGGCCTTAGCTACGCTGCTCGGCATACCGATGCTGTTAGGGCGCAAAAGCGACGGCGCGCTGTTTGCCTTGCGCGATCTGTGTCCGCACCGCGGCATCCCGCTCAGCGCGGGTTGGTTTGATGGCGAGACGGTTATGTGCAAGTACCACGGATGGCGGTTTGAGCCGTGCAGTGGACGTTGCGAGGAGATTCCATCGCTGACCTCCCATGATCACCTGGAGCCCACGCGCATTTATGCCAACGCCTTTCCCGCGCGGGAGAGTGATGGGTATGCCTGGGTGTACGTTCCCGCTGCCGGGGCTGGGCGCGTGCTGGAAGCGGACGCACTGCCGCCCTTGCCGGTTCTGCCTAAATTCGGTGGACCGGGCGCGCGGTTTCGCACGGCGCACCTTGCGGCCGATCTTCCCTGCAACGTGGACCACGGCATTATCGGGCTGATGGACCCGGCGCATGGACCGTTTGTGCACCAGGCATGGTGGTGGCGGTCGGCCGCGAGCATCCATGAGAAGACCAAGCATTTTGAGCCGCTTTTCGATGAGGCGGGAGATGGGCGCAACGCCGGTTTTCGCATGAGCCCGCACGCTCCGAGTGCGAACTCTGCGCCATACAAGCTGTTGGGCAGGCCGGTGACGACGATCGACTTCACGTTGCCGAACCGGCGCACGGAGACCATCGTGGCCACCAATGAACGGGGAAAGCAACGGTGGTTTTCGTCGCTGACCACGGTCACGCCGGTGACGGCGTCCACCTGCCGCATCGACGTGGTCGCAGCGTGGAACATCGCCTACGGCGTGCCATTTGTGACGTCGCTGGTGCGGTTTTTCGGCGGCCGGTTTGTGGCCCAGGATCAGGAAACGATGGTTGAGCAGGCACGTGGGCTGCGATCCAACCCGGGGCTGATGCTGATCGATGACGCCGACAAGCCCGCCAAGTGGTACTTCGCCCTGAAGCAGCGCCGGCTCACCGGAAAGGGTGATCACCCGCTGGCAGGTCCGGTGGAGTTGCACTGGCGAAGCTAGGACCTGCCGTGATCTAGTTGGGTCCAAGGCAGATATCCCTTCAGTACTTCCTGGTCGCGCTATGCCCGAGTTTCCACCGAGGCTTTCGCGTCGCCTCACCCGAAAGAGCCATCCTCGCCCCGAAAGCGTCAAACCGAGGTGCAAAATTGTAATCCGGTTGCCGGGGTTGCCCGTCTATTGCCGTATGCAGACCGCGATCGCGTTGGATATGCTTGGGGCAGAAAAGCGGGAGCGCGCGATCACGGAGCTTGATGACATTGACGCTCTGGTTCGGACGCATCGTGCCCGTTTGTTCCGTTTTGTGGCTTTTTCGGTTGGGGATGAGGATGTGGCCGCTTCCATCGTGCAGGACTGTTTCGTCAAGGCGTATACCGGGCGTGACAAGTTCCGTGGCGATTGCAGTGTGCAAACGTGGTTGACCTCCATTGCCTTGAATCTGGTGCGGGATCACCAGCGCACCCGCAAGTTGCAGTTCTGGCGCAAGGCCGCGAAGACGGCCACCGATGTTATGGAGATGGCCTCCGTCCTTCCGGGCAAGGAGAGCTCTCCCGAGCGGCAGCTGCTGGCTCGCGAAAAGGCCAGGGCGGTGGCCGAGGTTGTAGAAACTTTGTCGGCGAATCAGCGGGCGGTGTTTCTTATGCGATTCTCAGAGGAGATGGAGTTGGCAGAGATCGCCCGGGCCATGAACATGCCGCTGAACACCGTGAAGACACATCTGCACCGCGCTGTTCGTGCTGTGCGGGAGCGCGTGGGGGTGGCCAAGTGAACGGGTCGACCATGTCCAGCCAGGACCGAATCCATGGCGTCCACCTCACGGATGCGCAGGTCAGCGATCTTCTATCCGGCGATGCCCTGGACGGTCGCTGTGAGGAGCATTTGGCGGGCTGCTCTCGATGCCGAGCCGAAGCCGAAGCCATTACGGGTTCGCTGGCGGAGTTCAATAAATTCAGCGTGATCTGGGCGGAGCGGGAGGCCCTGCGCCGGGTGCGCACGCCGTCGCGCTGGACGCTTCGGTGGGGCGCGCATCCTGCCTGGAGCGCAGGCGTGGTAGCCGCGGCAGCGGTGGTCTTCACCGTCGGCCTTCACCTTTCGCAGCCCACGGCTCCAGTAACCGTGGCTGCGCCGGTCACACGAGCGACAAGCACGACGCCCAGCGGAGCCGAGCTGGCGGAGGATAATCGCCTGCTCAGTTCCATCAATCAGGAACTGAGTTCCGCCCCGCAACCGACGGTATCCCTGGCTGACCTGAGGGCAGCGGGTCATCATGCTCCGGAAGATCTTCGGGGAGCGGTCACCGATTAATGCGCGTCCGTGCCCCCTCTGCGCGATTGATGCCGGCGATGGCCATGTTTGCCCTTCTCTGCTGCTCGGCGGACGTGGCACATGCCCAGCGTGGCGGGGGTGGCGGCGGCGGGATGCGGGGTGGCGGCCCCGGTTTCGCCAACGGACCCAGTGGCCCGGGCGGTTTTGGTCGCGAACGTGGCGGCCCATTCCCGGGGAATTCGTCCGAGGCAAACGCCACCAGCAGTACCTTGCGCCCTGGTCTGCAGCTGGGGCCGCCGGGACGATGGTGGGACGACAAGCACTTCGCGAAGCAGCTGCAGCTGCGGCCCGATCAGCAGCGGCAGATGGATGCGACCTTTGAGAGCAACCGCTCCGTGCTGCTGAAACGGTACAGCGACCTGGAGGGTGAGCAGAGCCGGATGGAGACCCTGACACGGGCCAAGACATTAGACGAGGGCGCCCTTTTCGCGCAGATCGATCGCATCGCGCAGGCTCGCGCCGATCTGGAGAAGGCAACTACGCATTTTCTGCTGCAAATTCGCGGCACGATGGATGCCGATCAGCTCTCCCGCCTGGAACAGCATCGCTAGTTGAAACCTGAAATCACCCTGCCGGATCCCCCGAAAGGGGGAACTCCGGGGTAAGTCGCTGCAGGTCCGGCGTGCATCCAATGCTGAACGCCGTTTAGTCTTTAGGCCCCTTCGCGCTCCGGAGTACAGCACGTGATCAATCTGATGGCCGCAGTGGAGCACCACGGATATGCGGCCACTTCGGCGATCCTGTTTCTGTCCTGCTGCGGATTGCCTCTGCCGATCTCCGTTGTTCTGCTCATCGCGGGGGCAACGGCGCACGGCGGCGGATTAAATCTCGGCTTGTTGATTCTGTGCGCCGCTGGGGCAGCGTTGTCGGGCGACACCCTGATGTATCTGGGCGGACGCCTGACGGGGTGGTGGCTGCTGACCGGGATCTGCCGTATCAGCATGAACCCGGAGACCTGCATCTTCGGTTCGGCAAACTCGTTTTACCGGCGCGGACCGAAGACCCTGCTTTTTGCGAAGTTTATCCCCGGTCTGGCCACCGTCGCGGCACCGCTCTCCGGCAGCCTGAACATGCAGCCCTGGCGATTCTTATTGCTGGATGGGACCGGCTTGCTGCTGTACAGCACGGCCTGGAGCCTGGTGGGATTTGTCTTTGCGCGATTCCTGCGGGAGATCATCGGGTGGCTGGGACGCGTCGGTCATATCACGGCCGCAACTCTGACCATGGCTTTGGTCCTGTACCTTCTTTGGCTTGTGATGAGTTACCTGCGCGACACTCGCTTCAGTGCCGTGGAACGCATCTCGGCGAGCGATCTGCATGCCAGTCTCCAGGCTGCCGCCGGAGACCGCGTGGTGGTCATCGCGGACGTGCGCTCGCACGGGTACTATGACGCCGGGATGCAGCGCATCAAGAATTCCATCCGGGTAGAGCCGAACCGGCTGAGAGAAGAACTCGCGGCGTTGCGGGAGTTTATGGCGCCGGAGTGCGATATCTACCTCTACTGCTCGTGTGCCCGCGACGCGACCAGTGTGCGCGTCGCCAAGATGCTGGAGAAGGAAGACTGTCAGACCAAGGTGATCCAGGGCGGCCTGCGCGCCTGGATAAAGGCGGGGGGACCGCTGGAACCTGTGCCCGAGGCGGATCTTGAGCACCTTCCGCGCTTTCAGTAGGCCGCGCTTCGAGTGGATTTAACTGCTCGTCCGTGCCAGTCGATCGACCCAGTACAGAACGAGGACCGCACGGGCGGTCCAGGCGATCGTTCGCATCCAGTTGCTCAGGACCAGGCGCCGGATTGCGCCGGGGTTGTAGGCCGTGTGCAGTTGGTTATGCAGCGGGACCTGGATGAATGCGGTCGAGACCCAAAGCAGCCCTACCAGTCCCAGCCCGCACCAGGCCTGCCAGGCTGGAATGACCGGCAGGCGCAGCGACGGTGCGAGCAGCAGGAGCGCACTCAGCAACTCGGCAAGCATCAGCGGACCCGCGATGTACCCCATGCGGTTGGCGTAGGCGGTCTCGTAGCGCGTGAAGGACGAGGGCACAATCTCGACAAAGAGCGGGTAGTGCACGATCTGCACAAACCAGATGATGCCGAACATGCTCAGCGACGACAGCAGTTGGAGACCGAAGACTAGCCTTGGGGCAAGAGGAACGATGAGGAGCTCCGCAGGGTGGTGTGGAAGTTGGCGCTGCGTTGGATCTCAGGCGACCCGGCGCGCCAGGCTGGCAAGCAGATTTGTCGTGGGCAGGCCGTCGGCGTAGGTTTTTAGCACGAGTTGACGCAGCAGGGGCTTGCGCATGACCTTGAAGCCTCGTTCCGGCTCGCGGTAGAAGGAGCGCGCCGCCCGGTGCGAGAAGGCGAGGGTCGCCTGCAGGGATTGCAGGTGGCGAAGGTACCGGGCGGCAATCTCTGCTGCCTGCGAGGCGTTGCCCGCCGCCGTAGCCTCCAGCACGGCGGCTGCCGCGGCCTGGCCGCTCACGATGGCAGAGTGAATGCCTTCGCCGGTAAGCGGGTCCACCAGACCGGCGGCGTCCCCGGTCAGCAGAATGCGGCCCTGCGGCGTGTAGGCATGGCCGCCGAGGCCCAGATGCTGTCCGCTGACACGCGCCTGCGGCAGCCCGGCGAGATCGACACCCAGTTTGGTCAGCGTGTAGCTGTTCAGCAGAGCGCGCGAGACGGTCTCGTACGCCATGCCGTCAGTCTCTGCAGTTGTGGGAGTGCTGGTTTGCGGAACAAAACCGCCTACGCCAATGTTGATGTGATCGCCTTTGGGGAAGAGCCAGCCGTAGCCCCCGGCAATCGGGGCAAAGTCGAAGACGAGATCGAGCGCAGCATCGCCGGCCGGCAGCATCGCCGGCAAAGCGCTGTAGGGAACCGTGGCCTCCAGGGCAAAGCCGCGGGCGTACCAGGCCGGTTCGGCGGGAAGTGCGGAGGACTGCGCCTGGCGCGACGCTGCCTTCTCCCCTTGGGCGGCGAAACTCGCAGCAGCAACATCCGCCTCAATCCCTGCGGCGAGTCGGCGCGTCTGGCCGTTCGACCCATCGGCGCCGATCAGCACCGGGGCCTGCAGCGTCTCGGTGGTTCCGTTTGCCAGGGCTACGTCGAGTTCAATGTGTGTGCAGAACTCACGCAGGGCAACGATGCCTTCGATCTTGCGCAACTCCGGCCGCATTCCGGGTGTACCTTCGGTCAGCGTGCGCTCCAGGCAAAAGGCGTCGAAGCGCTCCCGGACGGCCATGGCGCAGAACGGTTTGCGCAGCCGAACCCGCACCTCGCAGGCCTTGTCGGCGATGCGGCGGCCGTTCAGAAACGCGGGTCCGGCCTCCTGCAGAACGACGTCGCGGCAGCTGCGTTCAATGACCGGATCCACGGAGTAACGCAGCGCCTTTAGCGTCTTGCGCGTGAGGCCGCACGCGCAGGCCTTGCCGCGTGGGAAGCTGCGCTTGTCGAGCAGCAGAACGCGGCGACCGGCGTGGGCGAGGTCGAAAGCGGCAGCGCAGCCGGCGGGACCGGCACCGACGATCAGGGCGTCGAAGGAGGACAACATGGGCCTTCCCAGTGTACCGGGGCGGTTCGGCTCCAGAAGCGGCCGCTCGCGGCTACTTCTGGAGCAGGATCGAAATAACCTACCGCTTGGCCTGGGCGCTCCCCTGCAGAAGCTCAGCAGCGCAGCCGGCGGCCGTGTTTACGGGATCGCAGCGCACCTCGGCGTTGCCCGGCAACGCCACGGAATAGTGCCCCGGCCAGCGTGCCGGCTCGTCCGCCGGGTAGTCCGTGCTCAGGATCTGAGCGCCGCTGGCCATGGTGGTGTCGCGCGTGGAGGTGTCATCGGTGCGGGCCTGTTTTGTATCGCCATCGGTGCGTGCACGGATGAGATAACCCTGCCGTACAAGCGCGGTGATCTCCGCCGCGGGCCCGTCGTTGCGCTCCAGAAACGCGGCATCGGGTTGGCCCGGCACGGAGTTGGTGAAGATGGCACGGCCGCGCAGCGAGGGGTGCCCCTGCAGGTAAACCGGCGTGACCGGCCGCTGATCCATCAGGAAGATCACCTTGCCCCGTGCGCTTGCCAGGGTCGGCCAACCGCCTGCCACCACGGCTGCGTTCAGGGTAGCGGAGCTCCCGCGCACATCATCGGGGGTGATCAGTTGCGCCGGCGAGAACACGGAACGAATCTCGGCGTCGAGAGCGTCGAAGACCGCAGGCGTGAAGTTTTCCGGTTCGGTCAGGGGCATGTTCTTCGGTGAGCCCTGTTTTGTTTCGACAAGGATGAAGATCGGGATGTGCGCCGGGTGTGCCTGCGACCAGGTGCGCACCTCGCGCAGGCAGGCGAGAAAGGGCTGACACGTGCTGCGCTGGTCGATGTCCTGCACGTGCATGACCTTGAACCCGGGCTTCAGCATCAGGCCTTTGGGATCTTCGGGCGGATCGGCGGGAAGCCCGGCGGCTGCCACCATGGCCGGGCCCCTGGGGTGAGCGTAGCGGCCACCCTTTGTGTCGGCGTAGATGTCGATCTCAATCTGCCGGACGCCGCCATCGAGCTGCTGCGTCAACGGCGGATGGCTGTAGTCCAGGCTTGCGGCGGCCTGCGTATTCTGCTTTGCCAGCCATTTGGCAGCGTTTGGCGCCAGACCGGCGTGATAGCTGTTGTGCGTGCCGACGACCTGGATCTGATTGAGCTTGATTCCGGCCTCGGGGCTGGTTTGTGACGCAGTCTGAGCCGCGGTTTGGGCGAGGGCTATGCCGGGAAAGAGCAACGCGAGAAGGCAGGCGTGGAGTGAAGGGCGAAGCGGCACAGGAAATTCCTTTTGAGGGTATGGCGTAGGCTGCAAAGCAGCGCGGCAGCTACCGGAGGCCGGACAGCTGCCGCGTTTTGCAGGCTTGTGGTTCGTTTAAAAGATGATCTTGCCGGCAAGCTGCAGGATGCGCGCCGGTTGCGTTGTCGCCGCGGTGACGATGCCGAAGCTGCTGGAGCCGGGACTGAAAGTTTCGCTACCCGGGAAGGCGTAGTTGGTCTGGTTGAGCACGTTGAAGGCCTCCGCGCGGAAGTCAAACACAACGCCTTCCGGATAAAGCGCGAAGGCTTTGTGCAGGCCGAGGTCCGTGTCGTAGTACGGGTCGAAGCGGACCGAGTTGCGTCCGGCGCTGCCGTAGGGCTGGTTGGCTGTGGGCAGGCTGAAGGCACTCAGCTGCAGCGTGGTGATGCCCTGATTATTGTTGACGCGTGCGCGTTGGGCCTTCGGAATCACGGCGGCTTTGGAGAGTTGGTTGGGCCGCTGGTTCAGAATCGTGCTGACCGCTTGCGCCGTGGAGGGCGAGTAAATGACATTGACGGGGTTCCCGCTGTCCGCGTTCTCGATGGCCGTGATCTGCCATCCGCCGAGCAACTCCTGCAGCAGGAACGGAGCGTTCGAGCCGAAGGCGCGGCCCTTGCCGAAGGGAAGATCGTAGACCAGCGAGAGCGTTTCATTCAGCGGCTGGTTATAGCCGGACACGCCGCGATCCCCAAGCGGGTTAGCGAGATTGATGCGTGAGTTGTCGCCGGCGTTGGTGTCGAGATGGCCGCCGGCATTGTCGATCGCGCGCGACCATGTAAAGGAGTTCAGCAGATACAGCCCGTGCGCGGTGCGATGCTCGAATTTGGTCTGCAGCGCGTTGTAGGAGAGGAAGCCCGCGGGCAGCGTCTCCTCAATGGTGGGGAACGTCTTGAGCGGGCGTCCCTGGTTGTTGAGCAGAAGGTTCACGCAGCCCGTGGTAATGGTGCTGTTGCACGTCGCTGTTGCTGGGTTTGCGGTGGCCTGGTTGTAGTCGCCCAGCACCTGCAGCTTGACGCCATGCTCACCCACATACGCCACCTCAAAGGTGGAAGAGTTGGTGATCTGGCGCTGCACCGTCAACTGGAATGACTGCACGTAGCCGGTGGGCAGGTTAGCCGGAATATATCGAGCCTGCGTGTTGGCATAGCTGGTTTTGGTGACCACGGAGGGGCTGGTAAAGCCCGTCGGGAAACCCTGGGTCGTGGTGCGAAAGCAGGTCGCCGCGCCGGGCACGTAGGTGGCCTGCGCCTGAGCTGCCGTGCAGGTGGCCAGACCGTTGGCGCCGACGATCAGCGGATTGCCGTTCAGCGGCACCTGGTTGATGTTGGTGTTCACGATGTAGGGCAGGTTATAGACCAGCAGGTTTTCGCCGCCTTCGCGGTTGAACTGCGCGTAGTTGATGCCGTAGGCCGAACGCACCACGGTCTTAGGGTCAATGGAGTAGGCAAAGCCGACGCGGGGTGCGAAATCAAGCTTCGGCATGTTCACCAGAGCGCGGTTGTAGATCGAACCCGGCGAGGCGGTGATGAGCGAGTTGGTCGCGGGGCTGAAGTTCGCCAGCAGGTTGCTGGACTCCCATTGCGGCGTGACCAGCTCATAGCGCAGGCCGGCGTTGACGGTCAGCTTGGAGCTGACGCGGATGTCGTCCTGCAGATACATGAAGTGCATCCGCTGATTCAGGTGCACGATTGAAAAGTTATTCAACTGGTAGCTGTTCTGCGCGCCGAAGAGGAAGTCGCCGAGGTAGGCGGCGTCTTTGAAACCGGTATCCGGCGAGGCGCTCAGCTGGCTGGAGGTGACGCCCACGGAGCTGTACCCGTTGTTGTAGGTGGACTGGCCGTAGACGGGATTGAAGTCATCCACCGTGGTGAAGATGGCCTGGTATTCATAGCCGATCTTGTAACTGTTGCGTCCATGCAGCAGCGTGAAGTTTACCTTGGGGTTGTAGACGTAGGGATTCTGAAACTGCGGGTTGCTGCCCTGGTTGCCGAACTGCGAGTATCCGTTGACGCTCTGCACATTGAGGCTGCGCACCACGGTGGGATCCGTGGGCAGGCCGGGGATGCCGCTCATCAGGCTGGGCAGGTTTTGTCCGTACGGAAACTTGCCGCCATCGGTGCGCGTAAACGCGAAGCGTGCGTCAAGGATCGCGTTCTGCGTGAGGATGCGGGTCACGCCGCCGGCAATCTGCTGATTGAAAATCTGTACGCTGCCGTTGGAGTTACCGCCGGCCGGCCCCTGGATGTTCGGCGGCGAAAGTATGTCGACCTGGTGCTCGCTATAGCGTGCAAAGGCCGTCGTTTTGCCGCTGAAGGTCTGGTCTACGCGGATATCGCCTTTGTTGTCTGTGATGGTGTCCGCCGGCTGCGAGGCGTAGTTGTTGGCAAAGAGGCCGGTGCCCACGTTCGGTGTAGGCAGGTTCTGGAGAACACCCTTGGCGAAACTGGAAATGGTTGGATCGTTGAACGGAACCACACCGTTGGCGTAGATCTGCCCGGTAATCGGATTACGGATCTGCAGCGGGGTCGTTCCCTCGGAACCAAGATAACCGCCGCTCGCGCTGCGGGCTGCGCCGAGAAAGGTGTACCCGCCGTTGGCAATCGCCAGAGCGCTGGTGCCGGCCTGGTTTGCGGTGGGAACGGTAGCCGTCAGCACCGAGTGCACTACCTGCCGGTTGCCTTCATAGTCCGCAAAGAAGAAGGTGTGTCCCTTCCACACGGGGCCCCCAAAGGTGCCGCCAAACTGGTTGCGAATGAGGCTCGGCTTTTGCGGATGGCCGGTCAGCGGATTGGTCGTCGGCGTGAAGGGGCCGATGGCGTTGAAGACCGTGTTGCGAACGTAGTCATACGCCTTGCCGTGAAAGTGATCCGTACCACTGCGGATGTTGACGTTAATCACCGCACCGGCGGAGCGGCCGTACTCGGCGCTGTAGTTGTCGGTCTCCACGCGGAACTCGTTGATGGCATCGGGCGAGGGCGGAATGACCTCGTTGGAAAAGCCCTGGTTCGATGTGCCGTAGGCGTTGTTGTCCAGGCCATCGAGAAGGAAGTTGTTGAACTCCGAGCGCTGACCATTGACGTTGAAGGAGGCATCGCGGTTGGTGTCTGTCTGGTTCTCCAGCGCGTCGCGGCGCACACCCGGCACCAGGGCCGCGAGGTCGGCATAGGCGCGGCCGTTCAGCGGCAGATTTTCTACCTCGCGTGTGCCGATGACCTGGCCGCGTTCGCTGTCATCGGTGTCGAGCAGAGAGGCGGCACTGGTGACTGTTACCGTGTCGGTTGCGCCGGCATGAAGAGCTACGTCCACTCGCTGGCGAGCGTTGACCTGCACCGTGAAGGGCTCAGTGGTGCTGAGGTCGAAACCGGTAGCCTGCGACGTTACGCGGTACTGACCCGGCTTCACGTCGGTAAACTCAAACGCACCGCCATCGCCGGTTTTTACCTGCACCTGGGTCTGTGTGCCCTGGTTGATCAGTGTGACCGTGGCCTTTGGCACAACCGCACCGGAGGCATCGCGCACATAGCCGAGCACCGAAGCGGTTTCAAACTGGGCGAAGAGAGAAGGCAGAAAAGCGAATAGACAGCAGAAAAGGAGCAGTAGGAACCGCTTCATGGGCACTCCGGACGTTCAATTCACGGCGAACCCTGAGTACGCGCGTGTGGCAAAGGTGAAAAAAACGGATTGCCTCAACCCTAAAGTGCTTGTATGAACATCCGGTTGCGCCAGTGTTTCAATTCATCGCCGGCGGCAGGCGTCGTGTTGTTGCGAAGTGCGGCAGTCGCAGGAAGGGCCGCAATAAAAGCGGGCCCTCTACATTTCTGGCTCGCTTTGTGCTGAGATGAGGGAATGGAGATTGTTTCGCCGTCGTCCCGTCGTCGGTTTCTGCGTCAGGCCTTTGCCTGGAGCGCCATGGCCGCAGCGCCGGGCCGTGGTTTTGCCTCTGCGGTACCCCAGATCAGTGCAGAGGCGGCTCATGCTGTGGTGTTGGGGGATTGGGGCTGGCTGGATGTCGTCGGGCCTAATGACCTTCGCGGCGGCGATGGATTTGCCGCGCAGATGCAGGTGGCGCAGGGCATGCGCCACTACCTCGCCGCGCAAAAGCTGAAACCGGAGGCGCTGTTTCTGCTGGGCGACAGTTGGTACGGCGATCTTCCGGGTGGAGCGCAAAGCGCGCGCTGGAAGACGCAGTTTGAAGAAATGTACCCGGCACAGCTGTTCCCGGGGCCGGCGTACACGATGCTGGGCAATCACGATTACCAGAAGCTGCCGCCAACGGTGGACAAGGTTGAAGCGGAGCTGGAATATGCTCGCATCGGCCGTGGCCTTGACGGTAAGCCGACACGATGGACGCTGCCTGCGCGGTGGTACACGTTTGACTTTCCGGCGCGCCATCCGCTGATGCACTGCATCGTGCTCGACAGCAACATGCCGCCCATCGACGGCCGCCCAGCGCATGGCGCCAACTTCACGCTGACGCCATCACAGCAGGCCGAACAGCTGCAGTGGTTCGAACAGCAGCTGCAACGGCCGCGGACGGCGCCGTTCCTGGTCGTCATGGGCCATCATCCGGTGTACTCGAACGGTCCGCACGGCGATCATCCCGTGCTGGTGCGCGACTGGGATCCGCTCTTCCTGAAGTACAAGGTGGATCTGTACATGGCCGGACACGACCACGATCTGCAGGTTCTTCAATTTGAAGATCACCCCACCACGCATTTTCTTTCCGGCGGCGGTGGCGCCGATCTGTACGTTCTGAAGATCGACGATCTGGAACGCGGACCCTATGCGCAGGAGGTACACGGCTTTAGCCATCTTGCTGCGACGAAGCAGGCGTTGGAGCTGCGTCATCTCGATGCATCCGGCCGCTTTCTCTTCGGAGTGCGCAAATCCCTGTCGGGCAAGCTGGAAGTGTTAAAGGCGTAGCTCGATGGCCTACGCCGCCTGAAGGTTTTGGGCTTTCGACGCGTCCGTCGTAGAAAGCCCCATCGCCTCAGCAAGAAGGCTGTAGCTCCGCAGGCGCGCTTGGTGGGAGTGCGTAATTGTGTTTACGATTAGCTCGCTCAGGTGTAGTTCGTCAGCCAGAGCACGCAGTTTTGTGGCTACCTTATCCGGGGTGCCGACGACATAACGCGGCCACTCCTCATCCGGTTCATCGAAGCTGCCGGCAGTGAAGGAAGCGAACGGATTCGGTGCCTGCGGACGCATGGTCTCAAGCTCCCGTGTGGCGTCTTCTGGAGAGGCCACGGGGCGGCGATCTCCGGTACGGATGCGTCGCTGCAGCAGCCGCACGGAGGCGTGCAGAAACTCCGCTTCTTCCTGCGTGGGAGCGCAGATCGCACCGATGGCCAACGTGGCTTCAGGTGTTTTGCGACCTAGACCGTCGTCGTCAAAGCGGGAAGGCTGAAAGTTGCGCTGGTAGTACTCGATTGCCTGCCGTGTGCCCTGCGCGGAGAAAAAGTGCGCGTAGGCATAGGGCAAACCCTCCTGCGCCGCCGTGACTGCGGACCACATGGACGAGCCGAGCAGCCAAACATCCGGTGCGCCGGGTTCATGAGGGGCGACGAGTAGTTTGCGGAACGGGTGGTCGGGCGACTCGGCAAAGCGGTCCGGGTGCAGGTAAGCGAGGACCTCCGCAAGCTGCTGCGGAAAGTCGTCCGGTTGCGAACCCTGGCGAGTGCGGCGCAGGGCGTAGCTTTCGAGCTGGCCTCCACCGGGCGCCCGGCCGATGCCGAGATCGATGCGGCCTGGAAACATGGCGTGGAGCGTGCTAAAAACTTCGGCGACCTTGAAAGCGGAGTAGTGCGGCAACATCACGCCACCGGAGCCTACGCGGATGCGCTTCGTTGCCGCAGCGGCGCGGGTAATGAGGATCTCCGGCGCGGTGCAGGCGAGCATCTCCATCGCATGGTGCTCGGAGTACCAGAGCCTGGTGTAACCAAGCTGATCGGCGTGCTGCGCCAGATCCAGTGAGTTTGCCAGCGCCTCGCCGGCGGTGTGGCCTGCGGGTACAGGGGACTGATCGAGAACCGAAAGGCGAAGCGGAGGGCGAGAGTCGCTCATGCAAGGTTGGATGAGCGTGGACGCCTGCAGGAATCAGAGGCCGTCACCGCGCAAAGGTGCAACGGTTCTGCAGTGACAAAGCAGGTCCTACAAAGTGGAAAGCCCTGCATGTTTGCGCATGCAGGGCCCCCAAGCTGAATCGGATTAGCGGGAGGCGATGGCTTTGCCCGTACCGACGCCTGTGTACGTGACGCGCCACACGGAACGGCTGCCGTCGTCGGTGACGTAGAGGCTTCCGTCCTTGCCGACTGTGACGCCGACAGGACGGCCCCAGACCTGGCCGTCAGGGGTGACGAAGCCGGTGAGGAAGTCCATGTACGCACCGGTGGCTTGGCCGTTTGCAACAGGTGCAGAGATAACCTCATAGCCGCCGCGGCGGGCACGGTTCCAAGAGCCATGCTCGGCGGCAAAGACATAACCGTCAAAGCTTGCAGGAAAGGCGGACTTTTCCGTTGCGTTCTGGGGGTAGAAAGTCATTTCCAGCGAGGCCATGTGCGGCTGCACAAGGATGTCCGGCGTAAGGACCTTGCTGCTGACGTCGACCTTCTGGCAGGATGCGGCGTCGGCGGGCGAAAGCGCTGCGGCCTGGGGGTTGGCACCCGTGCCGTTCGCGCAGGGGAGGTCGAGGCGGGGGTCGCGGTGCTGCCCCATGTAGTACCAAGGCCAACCGTAGAAGCCGCCTTCCTTGACGGAGGTAATGTAGTCGGGAACGAGATTATTGCCCAGCTTGTCCCGCTCATTTACAGAGCACCAGAGTTGACCCGTGACGGGGTTGATGGCCTCGCCAACGCAGTTACGGATACCGGAGGCGTAGACCTTCTCAAAGGTGCCGGTGGGGCTATATTCCAGCACGTCGGCGCGGTGGAATTCGTTGGGATGGGTATCGGGGTTGTCGATATTGGAGCCCGATCCTACCGAGACGAGCATGTGCTGGCCGTCTTTGGTGAATACAACGTCGCGGGTCCAGTGACCACCACCCCGGAGCTGGGCAAAGCCCGGAATATCCGGCACGATTGTCTGGGGGGCTGCGGTCGCTTTCAGGTCGCCGGCATGGTACGGAAAGCGCACGACCTGGGTGGTGTCACCGATGTACAGGTACTGCGGATTCACGGCCGGGAAGAACGCAATGCCGAACGGATGGTCGAGCCCGGTGGCGTAGCGGGAGACCGTTTTAGCGTGACCGTCAGAGCCGATCCCACGCAGGATATACACCACACCCGCGGCGGAATCGGCTACGAAGAGGTCACCATTGGGAGCGGTGCGGATAAGGCGCGGCTCGCGGAAGGTGCCCTGCGTGGCCGGTCCCAAGATCTCTTTCTGGTTGGCAGATTGATCGTGGCCGTTGTCGCCTCCGGCGTAGAGCGTGACCTTGAAGCCGGCCGGGGCTGTCGGCCAGGCGTTTGCCGGCTTATCGATGATCGACGGGCCGTTGTCGACAGATTGGTCCTGATCCGGGGCGGGTAGATCAGCGACGGTGATTTTGCGCAGGGTGCCGGGTTTTTGCTGGGCGTAGCCGGCAAAGGCGTCCTGACCGGTGATCGGTTGCGCATTCTGGGCAACGTTCTGGGCCAGAAGAGCCGCGGGCAGGCTTGCGGCGGCGGCGAGAGTCAGCAGCAGAGATGATTTCTTCACGATAGCTCCGATGTCCACAAATTGGATGCTTCGCGGCTGCGGGTGGTTCACCTGGTGACGAGCGGTTGGCAGTCCACCCGTACTTTTTGGATAAAGTCTTCGATCCAGGGACTTTGGGGGGTAAGTTTGTGCGCGGGACCCCTAGAACGAACAGGGTGTGGGCGTAGCGGAACCCGAGGTCAAAGGTGTTGGTTGAGCCCGAGGTGT
Organism: uncultured Bryocella sp.; assembly: GCA_964235515.1. Classification (GTDB taxonomy): domain Bacteria; phylum Acidobacteriota; class Terriglobia; order Terriglobales; family Acidobacteriaceae; genus Granulicella. The sequence goes on along the minus strand of CAXSBL010000025.1, from coordinate 35,251 downwards.
GCAGGTTTCGTCGTCCTGGGGGCGGGTGCCGATGAACTGCCACTCGCCGGTGAGGCTCAGGCGATTGATGCCGGGGGAGGCGGTACTCGCTGTAGAGGCCGGATGTTGCGGGTTGCGTTGAAGGCGACGGTTTCGGCGAAGGGACGCTGGATGCGGAAGAGCGCGGCCGAGATTGCGAGCGGATGCGCGTCGGTTTTGAAGCCGATCTCCCATTCCTTGCTGCGGTACGGCGCCAGGGATTGGCGTTGATCAGATTTGCGGAGCCGGGGCGATGTCGCCCTGCTGCAGGCTGCTGGCATAGGTGCCGTAGGCGATCATCCACGAAAGCGGGTTGTACATGACGCTGGCCGCGGGGCTGATGCCGTCTTTGTTGGAGCCGAAACTCGACTTTTCGCAAAGGTCGTGGCGATTAAGGTGTTGTGTCGACGCCGATCCAGTCCTGGCTGCCGGCCACGCGTAGGGAGAAGCGTTTGGGCGCAGAGAGCAGATCCCTCCGCTGCGCTGTGGGATGACTTGGGGGGAGTTGTGGGTGATGCGGGGCAGGTGTGCGGGAGGAGAGAACCGGGGCAGGTGCGCGGGAGGGTGATCCGTTGCAGAGGCGGTTGGGTATGCTCTGGAGATGGTGGCTGGTGAGGCTGGGGTGCTGCTCGAGGTGCGGAATCTGCGAGTCGGGTTTGGGGCGGCGGAGGCGGTGCGGGGCGTTTCCTTCCGGATTGGGGCGGGGGAGACGCTGGGGTTGGTGGGGGAGTCGGGGTCGGGAAAGTCGGTGACCTCGAATGCGCTGATGCGGCTGCTGCCAGGGGCGGCGCGGGTGTCGGGGCAGGTGTTGTTGCGGGGGGCGGGCGCGGGCGGCGAAGGCGGAACCGGCGCGGGCGGCGAGGTCACGGATCTGCTGGGGCTGGCGGAGGAGGCTATGCGGCGGCACCGGGGACGGTCGCTGGGGATGGTGTTTCAAGAGCCGATGACGGCGCTGAATCCGGTGATGCGGATCGGCGAACAGGTGGGCGAGGCGGTGCTGGCGCATGCGCCGCGGACGCCGAGGATAGAGGTGCGGGAGAGGGTGCTGGCCGTGCTGCGGGCGGTGGCCTTGCCGGATCCGGAGGGGCGGCTGCGAAGTTATCCGCACCAGTTTTCGGGGGGGCAGCGGCAGCGGATCGTGATTGCGATGGCCCTGATCAATCGGCCGCGGCTGCTGATCGCAGATGAGCCGACGACGGCGCTGGATGTGACGGTGCAAGCGCAGGTGCTGGAGCTTTTGAAGCAGCTTCGCGTGGAGTATGGGCTGGCGATGCTGTTTATTTCGCACGATCTGGCCGTGGTGGGGCAGATTGCGGACCGGATCGCGGTGATGCGGGGCGGCGAGATCGTGGAAGAGGGGCCGGCGCGGGAGATGCTGACGGCGCCACGGCACCCGTACACGCGGGGGCTGTTGGCGGCGGCGCCGACGATGCGGACGCCGCGGGACAAACCTTTACCGGTGCCTGCGGTGCCGTTACCGGTGCTCGGGGCGGGATTACCTTCGGGGCTGGAATAAGTGGATTGGGTCTTGGGGCGGGGTACCGCTGGAGAGTAGACTAGCGTTCTTATGCGTGCGCTGGTCGTCTCCGATGTACACGGTAATCTTCACGCTCTGCGAGCCGTGCTGGCAGCGGCGGGGAGCTTTGATCAGCTCTGGAATCTGGGCGATGCCGTGGGCTATGGCGGCAATCCGAACGAGGTGATCGAGACCTTGCGGGAGCGGGCAACGGTGAATGTGCGCGGAAATCACGATCGAGCGTGTGCGGGGCTGTCGGATACACAAAGCTTCAATCCCGTGGCGGCGCAGGCCGCGGCGTGGACCGAGGCGCACCTGACGCCTGAGAATCTCGAGTGGTTGAAGGCAATGCCGAAGGGGCCGGTGCCGGCGAGCGAACGCGCCACCTGCGCGCATGGGTCGCCGCTGCATGAGGATCAATACATTTTGTCCATGCGGGATGCGTGGACGCCGCTGCAGCGAATGGCGACGCCGGTCACCTTCTTTGGCCACACCCATGTGCAGGGCGCGTTTGCGCAGCAGGGCGCGGAGTGGGAGGAGGTTCATCCGGTTTGCGACGCGAACGGGGAGTGCCGATTGCCGCTGGGCCCGGAGGCACGTTACCTGATCAATCCAGGCTCGGTGGGCCAGCCGCGGGACCTGGATCCGCGCGCGGCATTTGCGCTCTACGACAGCGAGCAGAGCTGTGTGACGTTTCGGCGCGTGGCTTACGATGTCACCGGAGCGCAGACAGCAATCCGGGCAGCGGGTTTGCCGGAACGCCTGGCGACCCGGTTGGACTCAGGCCGCTAGGCGATTTCGCTTTGTGTTCGAGGTCGTTTAGCGCAGGGAGCCGGGCGTGGAGAAGAAGCGTCCCAGGGTGAAGATGAATTTGCGCTGGCCATTTGTGCCGAGCGCAGGGCCCGCGGTGATGACGCCGAGCGGAGTTTCGGCGATGAGGCCGAGGTAGACATCCTGCTGGGTGACGGTAGCGGAGTCAGGTGAGCGCATCTGGCCGGCTTCGTAGCCGACCCCGACGTAGACCGCGCCGCTGATGGGAGCGGGCAGGGCGATCAGGCGGTGCAGGTAGCCTGGCGTGACGAGGAAGTAATCCGTGCCGCGCAGCTGGTCGATCGAAAGAGCGCTAAGGCGGAGAGGACCGCCGAGGGTGAAGCGGAACGGCTGGGCGACGTTCCGGTTAAACATGGTACCCCCCTCGGCATTGAGGAGGAAAAGATCGGACTTGAAGGTCTTCCGGTGGACGAAGTTGAGTTCATGGGCGAACTCGAGCTGGCTGAGCAGCTGCGGTGCGCTGGGGCTGCCGGGGGTGGCATAAAGATAGCCGAGGCTGGTGTCGGAACGGATGCCGTAGCGAGGAACGAGGGCGCGGTCCTGGTTGTCGTAGATGAAGCGGACACGCGCGGTCTGAGAGTTGCCGTAGTAGTTGGGCAGAGTGTCCTGGCCGGTGGTGGGATACCACTGGACGTTCTGGAAGTTCCAGCCGGCGCGGAGTTCCTTCATTCTGCCGTCACCCCAACCTACGTCAGCGCCGAAGCCGCCGAACTGTGATTGACGTTCGGAGACGCGATAGTTGCCGTTGTAGATGTAGAAGGGCTCGCGGGTGAGGTTGGCGCGCGGGGCGACGAAGAAATGGGTGAAGGGATTGAGTTTATAGAAATACTCGCCCTGCACGCGGGTGAGGTAGCCGACGTCGATGTTGGCGCGGAAACCGGAGCCGAAACCGCCCAGGTCCTGGTAAAGCAGGATGGTGGAGAGCGTGGAACGGGTGATGCCGCCGGTTTGTGCGGCGACGTTGAGGCCGACATCGAGAAATGGTGGGCCGGTGTTCTTGTCCCTGACGGCGACGAGCACGATGGGACGGTTGGACTGGGTGTTGTCATAGCCGACGGTGTAGTCGGCGTCGTAGCGGCCGTCGGAGCGGATATCGGAGAGCAGGTCGTCGATTTTGTCAGTGTCGACGGGCTGGCCGACGATGGGGGCGAACTTGCGTTCGGCATATTCCTTCACGCCGGGTGCGGGCGCGGTGACCTTGACGCGCAGGACAGAGCCGGCCGGGGCACGCTCACGGGAGCGGCGAGCGGCGAGATAGGTCTTGTAGTCATCTTCGGAGAGGGCGTACTGGAGTAGTTCGGCCTTGTGGGCTTCGGCGGCGGCATAACCGGCGGCGGAGAGCTTGTCCATGGCGAGGTAGTCATTGGCGGTGAAGCCCTTGACCTCGGGCATGATGACGATGTTGGCGAGCTTGCGGTCCTCTCGCTCGTTGGCCTCGATGCCGACGGCGAAGGCGCGCTGCAGGACACCGAGGATGGAGTCCAGTTGACCCTGACCGACAGGTTCGAGCGGAAGGCTGACGGCGATGATCACGTCGGCTTTCATGGCTTTGACGTCGGGCGTGGGCAGATTTTGGAGAATGGCGCCATCGACGTACTCATGACTGCCCATCTGGAAGGGGCGGAACACGCCGGGGATGGAAGCGGAGGCGCGGACGGCGTCGGGAAGCGAGCCGCGGGCAAAAGTTACGGTTTTAGCGGCGGTGAGGTCGGTGGCCTGGCAGCGGAAGGGGATGGGGAGATTATTGAAATCGGTTTGATCGTTGTAGCTAAGAAATTCCTTGTCGAGCAGATCGTTCAAGCCGGTGTCGGTGAGCAGGCTGTTGCGGAGTGAGACACCGTGCTTCAGGCCGATGTTGATGGCGTTGGGGACCTCGCGGTCCTCTTCGCGGCGGCGGAAGCTGAGATTGGAGTAGGCGGCGCCGATGCGGAAGACGCGGGCGACGCTGTCCCCGGTGAGGATGCCCTTCATCTGCTCGGGTGTTTTTCCGGTGGAGTAAAGCGCGGCGAGGATGGAACCCATGCTGGTGCCCGCGATGACGTCAACGGGGATGCGGTGCTCGTTGAGCCACTGCAGGGTGCCGACCTCGGAGAGGGCGATGGCGGCGCCGCCGCCCAGGGCGAGGCCGATGACCGGGCGTTTTTTGGGGAGGTCTGTCGGCGGGACGGAAGGGTCGGTGGGTGTGAGGGCGAGTTTGGAGGTGCTGGCGGCCTCCTCCGCGGCACCAGCTGGCTGGCTGGCTCCGGTGTCGCCGGTCTTTTTCTGCGTGGTGGTGGCGTCTTTGGAGCCCATGCCGCCGGCCGTGTTGCTTTCCTGCTTCGCCTTGCCGCCGAGCTGCTGCAGGGCCTGCTGCCCGGAGGTGACGGGTTGCCCGGCTGTCGGGTTCTGCGCGGTTGCAACGCCAACCGCCTGGGTGCAAATCGTCGCCAGCAACGCGAGGTGAACGACTTTGGAAGAAACGATGCTGTACTTCTTTGTCAAAATCTGAGTCACCTGGGCAGAGACGCTGCCGGCTTGATCGAGCGAGGTACCAACTTGTGCAAACTTTAGCACGCAAGTAACGAGACCTTGGTGCTGCAAAGGTGTTACCTCCGGCGAAAATGTTACCTGCTGTACTCCTGGAACAAGTCCGGAAATTGCTGGCCGAGAGACGCGATTTTGGGTATGTCGCAGACCTGGATGTACGGATTGTGGGGGTTTTTGATGGCGTAGTCCTGGTGGTAGTCCTCGCCTTTATAGAAGGTGGTGAGCGGTGTCAGATCGGTCACGATTTTGCCGGAGAAGACGTGCGCCTCATCGAGCTGCCTGATATAGGCTGCCGCGGCCTCGCGCTGCTCGTCGTTCGTGAAGAAGATTGCGGAACGGTACTGCGTTCCGACGTCGCCACCCTGGCGGTTCAGCTGCGTGGGATCGTGCACGACGGAGAAAAAGATACGCAGCAGGGTGCCGTAGCTTACCTTTGCCGGGTCGTAGACGATCTCGATGGCTTCAGCGTGACCGGTTTGCTTATAGCTTACGGATTTGTAGTCGGCGGTACTGGCGGAGCCGCCGGTATAGCCCACATAGGTCTCGAGCACACCCTTGACACGCTGGAAGACGGACTGGACGCCCCAAAAACAACCTCCGGCGAAGACGGCGGTTTCGTGTTGGCCGGCCTCCCAGCCTGAGGCGGGAGCGACGACGTCATGAGTAGGCGCGGGGATAGGTTCCTTACGGGATGATGCGATGGCCATATGTCTCCAGAGCCTTAGCCCAAGGACGCACAACAGGACGATCGTCGCGAAAGCGATCGCGGGCTGCAGCCAGGGAAAGGCAGTCACGTAGCTTGGACGCAGCTCACCCCGTTTGCGATGCTGCATCTCCGGCTACCGGCCGGAACCAAAGAAGTAAACAGGAGGCTCAAGGGTTGGTTTAGGTGTGGGGCTACGGTCGCTCAGAGGGCAAGCGAACGCTAGCCCGGCGGCCAACCCAGATGCCTGCCGCCGAGCACATGGATGTGGAGGTGTTCGACGGTCTGGCCGCCGTCGGCGCCGGTGTTGACGACGAGGCGGTAGCCGCCTTCGAGGTGCTGGGCGCGTGCGACCTCGCCGGCAGCGGCGAGAAGCTTGCCGAGCAACGCGGCATCTTCGGGCAGAGCGTCGGCGTGGGAGGCGATGTGGCGCTTTGGGATGACGAGGACGTGCACAGGCGCCTGGGGGTGGATGTCGGGGAAGGCGAGGGTGTCGGCATCGTCGTGCAGGCGCGTGACGGGGATTTCACCGGCGACGATCTTGCAGAACAGGCAGTCCGGGTTGAAGGCTTCGGGCATGAGGTGATGATAGTGGATAGGGAGTTCGCGGACCCGGAACGAGACCGAAGCGCGACGAACCAGAGCTGGAAAGAAAGGCAGGATCTCTCGATTTATTGTCTTTGCGAGCTAACTCCCGGCGGCGAGGCTCTTCTAAGGAAGGTATGAGTGAAGCTAACTCCTCCCCGTCAGTTCTAGAGCGCCTGAAAGAAGGCGCGCGCCGTTTTCAATCTGAGGTATACCCCGACAAGGTTGCGGAATACGAATACGCGGCAACCCATCCGCAGCGGCCGCACACACTGGTGATCGCCTGTGCGGATTCGCGCGTCGACGTGGAGACAATTACAAGCTCCGGGCCGGGTGAGGTGTTTATCACGCGCAACGTCGGCAACATGGTGCCGGCGTATGGCGAGATGCCGGGCGGCGTGTCGGCGGTGATTGAATATGCGGTTTCGGCGCTGAAGGTGCAGCATGTGGTGGTTTGCGGGCATTCAGACTGCGGAGCGATGAAGGCGCTTCTGAATCCGCCGTCGACGGAGGGGCTGCCGACTGTGCGGTCCTGGTTGCGCCACGGCCAGGCGGCGCTGCAGGTGGCGGAGACCCTGGGCGGGCCACAGGAGCAGCCGCTGGGGAAGCTGAGCCAGCTTACCGAAGAGAACGTGCTGATGCAGATACTGCACCTGAAGACGCATCCTTCGGTCGCGGGGGCCATTGCGCGTGGGGAGCTGACGGTGTCGGGATGGGTGTATGACATCGGTTCAGGCGGGATTCGGATCGCGGAGGACGGTACGCGGACGTTTGTGCCGGTGAACCGGGAGGCGGCACAGGCCGAAGCGGGCGTGACAGCATGATCGTGCCGCGCGCGCCGCAACTGAAGCGCATGGTGCTATATGTGGGCTGGCCGTTGCTGGGGCTGGTTCTTTGGGATGTGCTGATCGTGGTCGCTTTCAAGGTGTTGCACTGGGAGTGGGTCGGATCCAAGAGCATTCCGCTGGCGCTATACGGTTCAGCGATTGGGATCATCGTGGGCTTCAGGAACAACTCGGCCTATAGCCGCTGGTGGGAGGCGCGTACGTTGTGGGGCTCTATCGTAAACAATTCGCGCTCCCTGGGGCGGCAGGTGTTTACGACGCTGCGCTGCCCGGCGGGTGCGACGCCTGAGGAGGCGGCCGCATGTGACGGTGTGCGCTCACGAATCGTTCATCTGCAGATTGCGTTTGTGCACGCTCTGCGGCAGCAACTGCGCGGGTTAGACCCCGTCGCCGAGGTACGCGCGGTACTTACAAAGGCGGAGTTGCCGGATGCGGATGTGGTGGCGCTGGAGGGGCAAAAGAATGTGTCCCTGGCGATACAGCGCGCGATGGGCACGTATCTGCACACGGCGCACCGGCGGGGCTGGCTGAACCCGCTGGAATGGCAGGCGATGGACCGCAACCTGGACGATCTGATGGATGCCCAGGGTGGCGCGGAGCGGATCAAAAATACGCCGTTGCCAAAGCAGTACGACTATTTTCCGATGCTATTTGTGCGGATTTACTGCATTCTGCTGCCGATCGGGATGGTGGAGTCGCTGGGCTGGTTTACCCCGCTGGGCTCGACGCTGGTGGGGTTTATGTTCCTGGCGCTGGATCAGATTGGCCGTGATCTGGAAGATCCATTCGACAACAGAATTTACGATGTGCCGCTGACGGCGATCACGCGGACGATCGAGATCAATCTGCGGCAGTTGATGAATGAAACGGCGCTGCCGGCGGCCGAGGTACCTGTACGTGGAGTGCTCTGGTAGCTGCTTTACGTTCGTGATTTGCTACTTCTCCGTCGCTTGCGGCTGGTCTTCGGGCCGCGTGACGGGGAAGTATTTAGGAACGTAGCCCGGAGCCCAGGGATTGTAGGCCTGGCCAAAGGCGGCGCGGCGGCCAATGGCGGGGTGGTCGAACGTCCAGAACTCCAGAAAACGGCTGGGGTTGGGGTCCGCGAGTGAGGTAGAGCCGAGGACGTCGAAGGCGCGGCGGGCGGTGGTCTGCGGGTCCCCGACGATGCCGTGTACGGCTTCCTGGCCGTAGATGTCGGCGGCGTGCTCCTGGGAGCGCGAGATCGTGGCCGCCATGGGCTCGAGCAGGGAGGAAAACAGGGCAAAGGCGAGGACCAAAACGGCGAAGGCGCCCCAGTCGTCCTGCCCTGGAATGCGCCACCGATTCCCGAAACGGGAGAGCGCTGCGCGAACGAAGAGAAAACCGATAAACAAAAGCGCGAAGTTGCCGATAAAGCCAAGCAGGAGGCCGCGCACGATGTGACCGAGGACGTAGTGGCCGGATTCGTGGCCGAAGACAAAGAGGATCTCGTCGGGAGTGAACTTCTGGATGGAGGTGTCCCAGACGACAACGCGTTTGGAGCTTCCAAAGCCTTCGACGTCGGCGTTGAGGGTGGTGAATTTGGCGGAGGCCTGCATGAGGAACATGCGGTCAGGCGGGATGTCCATGCCGCCGCGCCGGGCGACCTGTTCAAGCCGCTGCACGAGGGCGGGTTGGGATTTCACGAGCGGCTCGTAATGAAAGAAGAGGGGCTCAACATAGGGGCCGATAAAGAGGCCGAAGAGGATGAGGGGGAGGGTGCATCCCCAGAAGACGAGCCACCAGTGGTTGGGGAGCTTGCGGATGATCCAGAAGAGGAGCATGAGGAGCAGCCCGCCGATTAACCATTCGAGGAGGAAAGATTTGGCCAGGTCGCCGAACCAACTGCCCCAGCGCTGGACGGAGAGGCCGTAACGCAGCGAGGTACTGTGCCCGTAGAGGTCCAGAGGGAGGTTGAGAAGGGAGCCGGCGAAAAGGAAGAGGAAGAGAAAGGTGTAGCCCTGGAGCCAGCGATTGCGGCTGAGCGTGAGGGCGCGGTCGCGCATCCAGGCGATGCCGCCGAGAAAAAGTAACAGGAGCAGTTGGATGAGACTCCAGATCTCATCGGCGAAGTGCATGGTGGTGTGCACGGTTGCGAGATGTTGTGCCTTGGCGAGTTGGGCGGGCTGCAGGGAATAATCGGGCAGGTTGCCATGAAGGGGCGCGGCGGCGATCTGCTGGGCGGCATAGACGGCGGCCTTGTGCTCGGCCGCGGTTTCGCGGGCACCGGAGGGGTAGGTGCCGAGGAGCAGAAGCAGGGCAAGCATGGGAGATCGGAGACGCATGCGAGGAGGTGATGTGAGTGTGGGGGAGGGAAAGGGAAAAGGCAAGCTGCCGTGGGTTCCGGGCGCACGTTACCTCTGTACTGTCGCCAAATCTTCGCCTGCCCGTTACACTGCGGCTGTAGCTTGGTCTCGGCTGTGGTTTGGGTGAAGACGGGCCCTGGGTGGTGCAAGTGATGCGATTTTCTCGCTTATGGTTCTGTGGCTCAGTCGCACGGCTCCTCGCCGTCGCGGGCCTTTTTCTCTGTGGAGTCGGCGGACGGGCAGAAACCAAGGTCTCTGCAGGCGGTAAGAGCGCGAGCGCCGGGACACATGCGGCGGATGCGGGGAAAGCCACGTCCGAAGGGGCAAGCGGCGCCGCGGACCCTGTGCTGATTGCGGCCATGGAGACGGAGTTGCACCGTGCGCTGGGAGCGCTGGGAGCAGCGATTGCGCCGGCCGCGACCACAGATGCGGCGCACAAGGCAATCGGGCAGCCGCGTCCCTACTTTCTGAGCTATTTGGTTGCGGATACCGAGACGCTGAACATCACGGCGCAATTTGGAGCGGTGGCACAGGCAACGAGCAGTCATTCGCGGACGGCGGATGTTCAGGTGCGGCTGGGTTCGCCGACGCTCGACAACACGCATGGTACCCACCGCACGAGCGCTCTGACAACACTGCCGTTGCCCTTGACAGACGACCGTGCGGCGATTGAACGATCGCTCTGGTATGCGACGAATCGAGGGTACGGCAAGGCGCTTGATGCACTGGAAAAGGTCCGTACCGAGCAGGAGGTGAGGGCGAAGGAAGAGGATACCTCCGCTGACTTTTCCGCCGAGACCGCACAAGCGAAGATCCTGCCCGCAGAACCGGCTCTGAGCGTTGACCGGGAGATGTGGGAGCGACGCCTGCGGGAGATCACGGCGCAATTTCGCGATCACGCGAGCATCACCTATGACATGGCGATTTTGCAGGCCTCGCATGAGACAAACTACTTTGTTTCGAGCGAAGGGGCGAAGCTGGCGGCGCCGAGCCAGGTGGCAAGATTGGTGGTCGTGGCGCGGACGCGCGCCTCCGACGGCATGGACCTGTTCCGGGCAGAGACCTTCGAGGCGGATGCGACAGGTAACCTGCCCGACCAAGCCACCGTGCTCGCCAAGACCAAGGCCATGGCCAACAACCTTGATGCTTTAAGGTCCGCCCCTATCACCGAGCCTTACGACGGGCCGGCAATTCTGTCTGGACGCGCGGCTGCCGTGTTCTTCCACGAGGTTTTGGGGCACCGACTGGAGGGCCAGCGCCAGCGCGGCGATGAGGAAGGGCAGACCTTTACGAAATTGCTTGGGAAACCCATTCTTCCCAGCTTCCTTTCGGTTGCCGACGATCCGACGCTGAAGGCCTTTGACGGCCAGCCCTTGAGTGGACACTACCTGTTCGATGACGAGGGTGCACCGGCGCAGCGTGTGCAATTGGTCGATGGAGGCGTGTTGAAGACGTTTTTGATGTCCCGTTTGCCGGTGGCGGGTTTCGCCAGCACCAACGGGCATGGGCGTGCGGAGACAGGTAAGATGCCGACCGGACGGCAGGGAAACCTGATTGTCACGTCGACAAAGGCGGTGAGCAATGCAGAGTTACGCGAGATGCTGAAGGCTGAAGCTAAGAAGCAGGGCAAGCCGTACGGCCTCTATTTCGAGGACATCAGTTCAGGTTTCGCGGTGACCTCGCGCTCGTCCCCGCAGGCGTTCCAGGTCATTCCCTTGGTGGTGTATCGGGTGTACGTCGACGGCCGGCCGGATGAGTTGGTACGCGGTGTAAGCATTGTGGGCACACCGCAGGCTGCCCTGAGCCGCATCGTGGCCACGAACGATAAACCTGATGTCTTCAACGGAGAGTGCGGGGCTGAAAGCGGCACGATTCCTGTAAGTGCTGTAGCTCCCGCGATGCTGGTGTCAGAGATTGAAACGCAGCGGCAGGCCCAAGGCACGGCCCGGCCCCCGATTCTGCCCGCACCACCGATCGCGGCCATAAGAGGTGGGCAATGATGCCTCATGTCTTTGAACTTCGTCGCGTCGTACGTGTCTGTTCCCGGCTTTCTCTTTTTGTACGGGTGGGTTCTTGTCTCGCGGCACTCTGCCTGATCTCGGTGGGCGCTTGCCCCGTTGCGGCTCAAGAGCTCCGGAGTGTTACGAAACCTGCAGAGCTCGAGGCTGTACCAAGGGCGTTTGTGCCCTCCGCAGCCGCGACCAGCGAGGGAGGAACTGATCCTCTGTTGCAGGCCATGCAGGCGGAATTGACACGCGAGAAGGCACAGTTGGTGATGCCGGGCATGCGGGCGCCCTACTTTATCGAGTACCGACTGGAGGATATTCACAGCTTTGACGCCGTGGGGAGCTATGGCGCTCTGACGAGTGAGGTGGAAAATCAGCAGCGTGTGGTGCGGGTGGAGGTACGTGTAGGGGATTACGTGACCGATTCCAGCTCCGCGCGCGGGAATGGTTCGCTGGCTTTGGCGCCTGGAGATAACGATCCCGTAGTCCTGCGAGAGGCGCTGTGGACTGCGACCGATGAAGCCTACAAGGCGGCTTTGCGATCTTATTCGGCAAAGCTTGCCGCCATCAAGCAGTTTCAGAACGCCCCCAACGCCGACGACTTCACCGCGGCGGAGCCGGTGCGAATGCTGGAGCCGGTCGCGCGATTGGATCTGGATCGCAAGGAGTGGAAGCGTCGCCTGGTCGAAGCCAGCGGGCTGTATGCGACCGATCCTGCCGTGAGGTCCTTTGCGACGGACGTGCAGTATTCCAGCGCGACCTTGAACGCTCTCGCTGTGAATCGTTATACGGTCAACACGGATGGCACCGCGGTTCGGCATGGGTTTACGGGGTATCAGGACTCCATTTCGGTGGGCGGGCAGGCCGGTGACGGCATGCAACTGGGGCGCAATAACGGATCTACGGCCACAACCGCCGCGGGTCTGGAGTCGGCGCAGGCTCTGCGAGAGCGGACGATTGCGGATCTGAAGAGCTTCGAGGCGCTGCGCCAGGCACCTGTAGTGGAGGCCGAGGATTACCATGGCCCCGTCCTGTTTTCCGGCGACGCTGCCGCCGATGTGGTGAACCGCCTGATCGTGCCCAATATCGATGCGGAGCGGCCTGATATGGGGACGACGGCGAGGACGCAGGGAGCCTACCAGTCCAGCCTGCGCACACCTGTGCTGCCGCCCTTTTTGACGCTCGTCGATGATCCGACGTTGAAGACCTTTGACGGACGTTCACTGGTGGGCGCCTACCGTGTGGACGACGAGGGAGAACCGGCGGAGCCAGTGACCCTTATTGAGCGTGGAAAGCTGGTGGGTTTTCTCGTCGGGCGGCAGCCGGTGAAGGATTTTCCGAAGTCGAATGGCCATGGACGAGCGACCCTTGGCGGCCCCGCGCATCCGCATCCGGGGGTGTTGCTGGTGAAGAGCACGGAGAACCTAAGCCTGGACCAGTTACGCCAGAAACTTGCAAGCTTAGCCAAGGAGCAGGGACGGGATGTGTATGAGGTGGAGACACTGGGCGGCGGTGATTTGATCCCTCGCCTGCTGTATCGCGTGTCTCCGGACGGCCGGCGGACGCTTGTCCGGGGCGCGGCCTTTGATGAGTTGGATCAGCGATCCCTGCGGTCGGAACTGATCGCCGCCGGCGGAAGCTCATACATCTCGCAGGAGATCAGCCCTTTGCCAGAGACGACTATCACGCCTGCTCTGCTGTTTTCGGATATAGCTGTAAAACGCGGGACACAACAACAGGAAAAGCTGCCGTATTACCTGCCGCCTCCGGCTAGATAGACGATCGGTCATTGCGGGCATGCAATGGTGCTCGGGCGCGTGTAACAGCGCCTGATGGGTCAACTTGGGAGTGCAATTAGTTGGAGAAGCAGAAGGTGACAGAGCGACGGTTGCAGCTTCGCACGATTGCATTTACCTGGGCCTGGTAAAGAGAGACTCTGGCCTCGCGACATCGGTAGATGTCGATCGTTGTCCAACCAGCAGCGTGTCTCAACCTTCGCAGAAGGTTCAAGCTGGCAATGTCAGCCCACCGATGTGGGTCGCCCAGTTGAAGCCAGGCGATGCGCCAGAATGAATCTCCTGCCTGTAACGTACACATCCTGGTTTCTCCCTTGACTTACGGCTCTTCACGCACCGTCCTCGCATGTAGAGCGCGCTCGGAGAAGCTCGCAGGGCTTTCGACGCTTAAAGGAGCTTCGTCATGGACAAAAGGCCAGCTTAGCGTTTCCGCTCGGCTGGCGTTCTGATGGTGACTTGGTGTGACCTGCCGGGAGTTTAGGCTTGCAGGAAACGCTTGCGAAGCAGGCCGCCTACGGTGAGCAGGCCGGTCCCGAGGAGAGCGATGGAGCTCGGTTCGGGAGTGACGGCGGTGCTGTCTGCAACGGTGACGCCGTCGAGGAGGGTGAACGGCGGCTCGCCGTTGGGCGTGCCCTGAGCGAGGAAGGTCAGCGCTTCCGTGGTGCTGGTGGGGGTGAAGTGGAGGCTGGCCTGCTGCCAACGGTGAAGCCATGGCTGGCATCGCTCAGGATCGCTATGGAGAGGGTCTGATTACCAAGGCTGACATTGAATGCTTCCGTCGTGGGACCGGTGTAGCCGTACTGCTGGGCGCCGGCGTAGAAGAAGCTGACAACGGTATCGGCTCCGACGGTCAGGCCGCTGAGCATCTGGGAGATGGAGCCGTCTTCGTACGCACCGTCCATGGCGACGAAGTTACCGCCGACGGGACTGGAGGCGGGAAGGCCGTTGCTGGAACCGTTCCCGGGGCCCCAGAGGCTCAAGGCGCCATACTGGCCGGTGGCACCTGTGTGTCAGCAGAGCCGGGTGTGAAGAGTAAGGTGTAGCCGTCGCCTGTCCAGCCGTTCACCGTTTGGCCACCGTAGGTGGAACCGAACTGTGCCGAAGAGGTCAGCATTGTGGACTCAAACCCACCGTTGGTGACATTGATACTGGCGGCATGAGCAAAGGCACCGGACGCAAGCAGAGCCAAGGCAGGCAGCTGCCTTGAAAAAAGACTTAGTTTCGTACGTTGGACCACTTCCTGTGTGATATCCAAGCACGCAGGAACCCTTATTGGGGGGAAGCATGTCATGGTTGTTATGGGGCCTGAAAGTTAGTCTGCGGCCAATCGCCTGCTGTTGCAAGTTAAAAGATCCAAAAGAACAATGTATTAGGTAACTCAATCTACAAACTTAAATCGGCAGAAGGGCGAGGCACTGAGCAGGATCTAACTCAAGCTTTCGGCGTATCGGTTGTTGCGGAGTTTCCGCTTTACGCCGGCCTACGTGAAATGGATGTAGCAGCTGACCTACGAAGTTGGGAGAAGCTTTTTCGTCGATACCATAGCGTCCGGGGTGTTGCCGGCGGGGCAGGTGCAGCGTGCCGAAGGGGCGATCCATGACCGGGAGCATGGAGGCGTAGTTCTTGTTGTAGAGCTCTGGCGAGTCGTTGGTGTGGTGCCAGTGGTGGAAAGCCGGGGTAGAGATCAGCTTTTCGACAAAGCCCATCCGCCAGCGGACGTTGCTGTGGATGAAAAAGCCCCACAGTGTGCCGAGCAGGACGACGAGCAAGGGAATGGTGCCGGCTACGCCGCGAACGGGGGCGGCCAGACCGAGAAGGTAAAGGGGAACGAGGCCGCAGAGGCGAGTGAAGACAACGTCGACGGGATGGGCCTTGGTGTTGACCAGGAAGTCCATGTGTTCGGCGCTGTGATGAACGGCGTGAAAGCCCCAGAGCAGGGGGATCTCATGACTCCAGCGGTGGCCCCAGGAAAAGCCGATTTCGCCTATGACGAACGACAGGGCGATGCGGAGTGCCAGGGGCAGATGCCCGACCGCGGCGAAGAAGGTTCCGGGGATCAGGTGATGGGCGCCGAGCGCGATGATCGACAGCGGAAGGCTGAGGAGTGCGGCGGGAAGCAGGCTGCTGAGGAAGTAATAGAGCAGATCGTGCCAGACTGCCTTTCGGAATATTTTGCTGGGATGCAGCGCAAAGAGGCGCTCCAACGGCAGAAAAACGATGGCCAGCAGGACGAGCCAGACGCACAACCGCACGATCTGCAGAAGGTACGAGACGACGCGCGGATCGAGTTCGGTTTCATCGAACATGTTGTTTACCGACTTAGCGGGATTTCAGAATACTTGTGAAAGTTGCCCGAGAACATACGCTGTCAAAGCGTAACGTAAGCGTTCGCTGCCAGGCTCAAATCTTTCGTAACAGGTCCGTCGCAGAGTGAGTCAGATTTGGACACGGCGTGCGCTGCGTCATACCTGTTGGGTAGGCGATGGGCGGCGGGATAGGGTGGCGGCATGGGCTTTGCGGGTTGAGCCGGGCGGAGACCTGGGATGAGTGAGAAGGCGAAGGAAATGCAGGCGCTGGAACCGGTACACCTGCCCGAGGCGGTGGTTCGCTTGCGGCAGGTTCGTTGGCGCCTGGCTTTGGCCGCGGTGGCGATGGGGGCCCTGGGAGCGTTCAGCGCTGCGCTCGTGCGATTGGGATTTCGCGGTTTGCAATGGATGTTGACGCAGTCCGCGGCGGCGCCACCACTGGCGGCGATGCATCTGCCTGCCTGGCACCGGGTGTTGACGCCGGTGTTGGGAGGGTTGCTGGCCACGGTCGTGTTGTTTTTCCGAAGGCGGAGAGCGCATCGACTTGGGCGCGAACCTCGACCGTATGTGGAGTATGTGGAGGCGGTACGGCACCGGGGAGGGTTGATTCCCCTGGTGCCGAACTGTTGGCGAACGTTTTCCGCGGCGTTTTCCGTGGCGAGCGGCGCGGCGGTGGGCCGCGAGGGCTCCATGATTCAGTTTGCCGGGGCCATCTGTGCGACTTGCGGCGGATGGCTGGATCGGAGGCTCAGGGGGCGGGAGGGCCTGGGTGTGGCGCAGGCACCTCCGGGAGGGAACGAGGACGGTAATGGGCGGCAGGAGCTAAGCCTGCTGGTGGCCCTCGGCGTGGCAGGCGGTGTGACGACGGCCTATAACGCACCTGTGGCGTCCGTGTTCTTTGTGTCGGAGATCGTGCTGGGGGGGCAGGACTGGAGAACCTTGCCGATGCTGGGGCTGGCTTCGGCAGCGGGTTGGGTGGTTGCGGGCGAGATGCTGGGATTTCGGCGGCTGTACCCCGCGCCAGTGCATTTCCCGGCGGCGGCCTGGACGTGGATGGCATTGCCGGCGCTGGCAGTTCTGTTCGGATTGCTGGGGCCGCTGTACCAGAGATTGGTGAAAAGTTTGCAGGTGGCAAAGGCGCTGCCGCTGGGGCTGGCGTGGAGCGGGCTGCTGGTGGGGGTGCTTTCCTTGCGGGATCCGCGGGTGTGGGGGAACGGGGACCTGGGGCTGAGTGCGGCACTGGGCATCGCCGAGGCGCACCAGCAGCTGCCGCTGGTGGGGACCGGGGTTGGGGCGCTGGCGCTACTGCTGGCGATGCGGCTGCTGGCGACCACGTTCTGCGTGGGTACCGGAACGGTGGGCGGAGCGTTTACGCCGACGCTGTTTGCGGGCGGGGCGGTGGGCGCGCTGCTGGGGCATCTGTTGCCGCCGGGGGAGGCGACGCTGGGGGCGCTGGTGGGCATGAGCTGCCTGATGGCGGCGGTGACGCATGCCCCGGTGATGGCGGCCCTAATGGCAACGGAGCTGACGGGGAACTGGAGGCTGCTGCCGATCTTGCTGCTGCTGAATGTTGTGTCCTGGCAGCTGGCGCGCCGGATCTCCGGGGAGGCGCTGTATGCAATTGCGAGCCAGTCGCCAGGTGCGGGCGCGGGCGGGGCGAAGGCCCCGGCGAGGTGAAGGGCGAAAAGCGCGGAAACGGGGTGCCGTGAAGCCGCTGCGGGGCTCGGGTGGAAAAACGCCGGACAGGGCCGTAAAGTTGCGTCCTGGGGCCAAAAGCGGCTGCAGGCGGGCTGCATGGTAAACTAAAGCCAAGGATAAATACCAGAACAGGCGGATTTTCCTTGCATTTCCCGGCCAAGCATGGCTTTGAAATGGCTGTACTTGTATCCGCCTGCCGGAGCTCGCTTGGCAACCCAGACGCCCCTTCCCGATCCGCAGCAGCCAGTGCCTGCGGCCAACTCGAACTCCTACAGCGGCGAGAATATTACGATTCTCGAGGGCCTGGCGGCCGTGCGGCTGCGGCCGGCGATGTACATCGGGTCAACGGGGGAGCAGGGATTGCATCACCTGGTGTATGAGGTGGTGGATAACTCGGTTGACGAGGCGCTGGCGGGACATGCGACGCGGATCGATGTGACGGTGCATGTCGATAACTCGGTGACGGTGGTTGATGACGGGCGCGGCATTCCGGTGGACAACAAGACGCTGCCGACGGGCGAGGTGATGCCAGCCGTGCAGGTGGTGCTGACCATGCTGCACGCGGGTGGCAAGTTCGATGCGTCGAACTATAAGGTTTCAGGCGGTCTGCACGGCGTGGGCGTGAGCTGCGTGAACGCGCTGAGCGAAGAATTCGATGTCGAGATCTGGCGCGATGGCTTTGCGTGGGAGATGGATTACTCGAAGGGTGATCCGATCTCGGAGCTGCGCAAGATGGGGCCGTCGAAGCGGCGGGGGACCAAGGTTCATTTTCTGCCGGACAAGTCGATCTTTACGGTGCATGAGTACAACTACGACACGCTGGCGAATCGTTTGCGGCAGCTGGCGTTTTTGAATAAAGGCATCGAGATCACGTTGACCGATGAGCGCGCGACGGATACGAAGTCGGGCGAGGCGAAGACGCAGAAGTTCATCTTCAATGACGGCATCGCGGGCTTCATCAAGCACCTGAACAAAGGCAAGGTGCTGCTGCACGAGAAGCCAATCTACATGGAGGCCGAGGTCGGCAATGTGGTGATGGAGATCTCGCTGCAGTACAACGACTCGTACTCGGAGACGGTGTTCAGCTTTGCGAACAACATCAACACCGTCGACGGTGGAACGCACCTGTCCGGGTTTCGCACGGCTCTGACGCGGACGATCAATGCATCCGGCAAGTCGCTGGGACTGTTTAAGAACGATACCGAAGGCCTGACGGGCGACGATGTGCGCGAAGGCCTGGTCGCCGTGGTAAGCGTGAAGTTGCCGCAGCCGCAGTTTGAAGGGCAGACCAAGGGCAAGCTGAACTCCGACATCGCGGGGCCGGTGCAGGCGTTTGTGAATGAGCGGCTGGGTGCGTTTCTGGAGCAGAATCCGCAGGTTGCGAAGAAGATCATCAACAAAGCGATCGACGCGGCGCGAGCGCGTGAAGCGGCGCGCAAGGCACGCGATCTTACTCGCCGCAAGGGTGCGCTCGATGGCGGTGGTCTGCCTGGAAAGCTGGCGGATTGTTCCGAGCGCAAGCCGGAGTTGTGCGAGCTGTACCTGGTCGAGGGTGAGTCGGCCGGCGGAACGGCCAAGCAAGGCCGCGACCGCAAGTTCCAGGCGATTCTACCGTTGAAGGGCAAGATCCTCAACGTGGAAAAGGCGCGCTACGACAAGATGTTGGGGCACGAAGAAATTCGCGCCATGATCACGGCGCTGGGCTGTGGCATCGGCAAGGATGACTTCGACATCGCGAAGCTGCGGTACGGCAAGTTGATCCTGATGACGGATGCCGACGTGGACGGATCGCACATCCGCACGCTGCTGCTGACCTTCTTTTTCCGGCACATGGGCGAGCTGATCAAGCGGGGCAATGTGTACATCGCGCAGCCGCCGCTGTTCCGCATCAAGAAGGGCAAGTTTGAGCAGTACATCAAAGACGAGCGCGAGTATGTGCAGGTAATGGTGAAGCGCGCGTCAGATGGCATGGTGGTGCGGTATGGCGATGCGGGGCACACGCTTGAAGGCGCGAAGCTGACGGAGTTCATGTCGCAGCTTGACGATTATCTGGGCTTCTTCGACAAAGTAAATAAGCGGCTGCGCAATGACCAGGCCGTGCGCTTCTTTGCGGAGACGTTTGGGAATGAAGGCAAGGAGTCGGCACGGCGTGCTGACTTTGAATCGCCTGAAAAGCTGGAAGCCATGCGCGTGAAGCTGAACGAGATTGCGCGGCACTGGCAGTTCAAGGGCGTGAGCGACGTGCTGTTCGATGAGGAGCACCGCACGTATTCGGTGGTCTATACGGACGCGCAGGGAGCGCCGCGGAAGATTGACTGGACGCTGGCGAGTGCGCCGGAGTCGCGGCAGCTGCTCGCCAAGCAGGCGCATTTAGGCGAGGCGCTGCAGGGGCCATTTCACATTGAATACGCCGGCAAGAACGCCAAGGACGCGGCCAAGGCGGATACCGTGGTGAACTCGGCGCCTTCGCAGGAAGAGATGGATGAGGCCGATGAGGTCGCGCAGGAAGAAGGCGTGAACGAGACGATCGCGGCCGCGCCGGGCACGATGGACGAGGCCAAGCCGGGCAAGCGCAACTCAAAGGTCTCGCAGGATCCGGTCGAAAAGAATACGGTACGCGAGGTGTTCGAGTATGTAATCGAACAGGGCCGCAAGGAGTACCAGGTGCAGCGGTACAAGGGACTGGGCGAGATGACCGCGCCGCAGCTTTGGGAGACAACGATGGACCCGGCCAAGCGCACGCTGTTGCAGGTGCGGCTGGAGGACATCGCGGCGACTGAGGAGATCTTCACGACGCTGATGGGCGAGGATGTGGAGTCGCGGCGGCGGTTTATCGAAGAGAATGCGCTGGATGTGAAGAACCTGGATATCTAATGGTTCGGTTGAGGTTCAACTGACAAATGATGCCCGGCTATGCCTTCAGTTTAGGAGGCAATAGCCGGGCATTTCGCGTTTGCTGCGGTTGTCGGTGTGGATAAAGTACGGCTTGCATTCAGAGAAATGTAAGCAGATGGGTTTTTAGCTCGATTCTCATGAAGGCACTTGCCTGATAGCGTGTCAGGAATACTTCATATTTGTCAGGTCTTCAATTATGCCGGGCCCGGTCGGCTCCCAGCCCAGGGTTTTGCGTGTCCGGTCGCTGGAAGCGGGCATATCCAGCGATGCGAAGCGGGCGAACATACCGAAGTGCTTTGTAGCCTCTTCTGGGGAGAGCGAGGCAACGGGCAATTGCAGGCCTTTGCCCGTTGTCTCCGCAATTGCTCGCAAAGATACACCCTCTTCGCCCACCGCATGGTACGTTGTTACGCCCGGCCCTGTCTTTTCGAGAGCCAGTCGGTAGAGGTGAACAACATCCTTGAGCGGGGCCGCGGCCCAGCGGTTGGAGCCCTCACCCACATAGGCTGCCAAGCCCTTTTCGCGCGAGATCTGGATCAGGATGCTCACCAGCCCTTGCTTATGCGTGTCATGCACCTGGGACAATCGCACGATCCCCACATGCACAGCCTGTTCCGCTACAGCCCTAGCAGCGTGTTCAGGCTTCCGCGGAAAGCCCGGCATGTCGATGGCGGGGTCTGTTTCAAGGCGCACGTGGCCCGGATCGCCGCTGGTAAGGCCTATGCCCGAGGTCACAAGCAGCAGCTTGCCCGGCTTCAAAACCGATCCCAGCGTTTCGATCGCCTTCATCTCGTTCTCCGCACTTTGTGCGAATTGCGTCCAGTCGTGATTGAAGGCGAGATTCACCACTGCATCCATGCCTGTGGCCCCCTGGCGCAAGCTGTCCAGGTCTTCCAGTGTGCCGCGCTGGACCTCGGCGCCTGCTGCCTTCAGCTGTTCCGCACCGGCATCGCTGCGGGCCAACCCGCGCACCAGATGCCCCGCCTCCAGTAATTCTTTAACCAGTTCCGTGCCGATAAATCCTGTTGCTCCGGTGACAAAGACGCGCATGGACCTCTCCTTATGCCGTTTTCTGGAGCGATTGTCTGGATCGCACCATGGTTGCTCTTTCCGTTTACTGCAAGCGGAGACAATCTCCGGTTATTGGAGATGCGGGGACCGTCTCCGGTTGCATGTCTTTCTGAGAAACTTGTGTCATGGTGTACGAGCAGATCTCTACAACCACGGCACCACGTAAGCTCCGCGCGGACGCGCAGCAGAACCGCCAGCGCATTGTGGAGGTGGCCCGACTCGCCTTTACGCAGCACGGAGCTGAGGCTTCGCTCGACGACATTGCCCGGCAGGCGGGTGTCGGTTCCGGAACGCTCTACCGTCACTTTCCCACGCGCGACGCGCTGGTTGAAGCCGTGTACCGCACGGAGGTGGAGAAGCTCACGGCAGCGGGGCAGCGTTTCGCGGCCAAGGAGCCTCCCCTTGAAGCGCTGCGTGCCTGGATGCTGCTATTCATCGACCATGTGGCGGACAAACGACTGATTCTGCCCGCGATGGACACGGTCGCGGGCGGTTCCATGCGCCTGGTGGAAGGTGCGCGTCCGTTGATTCACGGCATGTTTCTAAGCCTTGTCCAAAATGCAATTGACGGCGGCGCTCTTCGGGCCGACACAGACCCGGACGACATTGTGCGTGCGCTCATCGGCGTGTTTTATACGACGGCCTTGCCGGGCTGGGAGGCGAGCGCTCGTCGCATCGTCGATCTTCTGATCGCTGGCTCGCGCTCCGCACCCTAGGTCTTGCCGCAGATGATTGGACAGAGATTCATGTCAGACGCTTGCCCGACCAGTCCGCAGCGTAAGGAGTGGCGACGAATCGGGAACCGTTTCACTCCTCAGTGCAGGGGAGGGTAGTCGTTGTAGCCCTTGGTGCCGGGGGTGTAGTAGGTCGCCTTGTCGGCTTCGGCGAGTTGGGCGTCGGTGGCGAAGCGTTCGACGAGGTCGGGGTTGGCGATATAGAGGGTGCCGAAGCTGACGAGGTCGGCGTCGCCCGAGGCGAGGATTTCGTTGGCAGAGTCGAAGGTGAAGCCCTTGTTGATCATGAGCGTGCCCCGGTAGAGCGGGCGGAAGTGCTTGGCGACGTGCGAGACGGCGTAGGGGATGCCGTCGACGGGCTTCATGGGCTCGAGAAAGTGAAGGTAGGCGAGGTTGTAGGAGCTGAGTTTTTGGACGATGTAGCCGAAGGTGGGAATTTCCTGGTCGTCGACGTTGATGCCCTGCATGTCGCTCATGGAAGGGGAGAGGCGAAGGCCCACGCGTTCGGCGGGCAGGACTTCGAGTACGGCGTCGATGATTTTGAAGAGGATCCGGGCGCGATTTTCGATGGTGCCGCCGTACTCATCTGTGCGCTGGTTGGCCTGGGTGGTGAAGAACTGCTGCAAAAGGTAGCCGTTGGCACCGTGAATCTCTACGCCGTCGAAGCCGGCTTTGTCGGCGTTGGCAGCGGCGGTGCGGAAGTCGGCGACGGTCTGCTCGATGTCGTCGGCGGTCATCTCTTCGGGGACCGGAGCGGGCTTGTAGCCGCCATCGAGGTAGCCGGCAACGCCTTTCGCGGTGATAGCCGACGGCGCGAGGGGAAGTTTGCCTTCGGGCTGGAGTTCGGGGACGGACATGCGGCCCTGATGCCAGAGCTGGCAGAAAATCTTCCCGTCGGCGGCGTGGACGGCGTCGGTAATCTTGCGCCAGCCCTCGATCTGCTCGGGGGTGTAAAGGCCGGGAACATTTTGCCAGCCATTCGCGCGAGGGCTGATGTGCGTGCCTTCCGTGATGATGAGGCCGGCGGAGGCGCGCTGGGTGTAGTAGTCGACGGAGATCGCCGGGGGAACGTGGCCGGGGTTGTCGGCGCGGCCGCGGGTCATGGGAGCCATGCAGACCTTGTTTTTCAGCTGGAGCGCTTTGCTCTGAAATGGTTGAAGAAGGGGTTTCTGGGCGGCGTTCGTGGTATCGACCATACCGGCTTGGATGCCGAGGATGGGTGCAGTTCGGTGAGGTTGTTCACGCTGGTGTGGACCGTATGTGCCAGGCGTCCCAAAAAGAGACAGCGGCTGACCGAAAGGTGGCAGGGTTCCCCCGCAGCGCGAAGCGGCTTCGCGCCATCTCACAGAGCAGACGATGACGATTTCGCTGCAGAAACACAGGTTTGGGTTGGGTAGGACGATAGCCGTTCTGGCCGGGTTTGGTTTGTTGTGTGGAGGAGCGGCTGCCGGTGCGCGGCAGGTGGCGCCGGCTGCGGCGGTTAGCGGGGCCAAGAGTACGCCGCCGGCTGCTGCGGCGATCACGGGGAAGGCCGCTGCGCCTTCTGTTGGCGGAGGTTCTGCCGTTCAATCGGCGGTGCCGGCGAGCGGAGGGAGCGAGACAGCGCAGGCGAAGTCCGTGGCTGCCGCCGGTGCACGGACCGTGGATGCTGCGGCGGCGTTGCAGGCCCAGATTGCCAAGCTGCCGCCAATCACAGGCACGGACATCAACGTGCCAAAGCGGAGTGGAGAGGTGCTGCATCACCTGAACGGCATTTTGCACCTTTATCGGACGGCGCAAATGCCGGTGCAGAAGGTAGGTGAGCCGAGCGATGTCTTGTATGCGGAACAGAGCTCCGCGCAGGCGCTGGCGATCGCGCAGGTGGCCTTCCAGGCGGCTAAGAACGAGGCCACGCTGCTGGGCAAGATTCCGGGCGGAGGCAACGGGTCGCAAGCGAATACCGTTCCCGCGCCGACTGATGTCCAGAGTGAGGCGCAACGGCTGATCGCGTTGCAGGCCCAGGCGCAGGCCAGGTTAGCGAGTCTGCAGGCGCAGGAGACGGCTTTGCAGGCGCAGATGGCGACGGCGAGACGAGCGGACCTGCCGACGTTGCAGCAGCAGGAAAGTCAAGTTGAGGGTGGCATAGAGCTGCAAAAGGCGATGGTGGAGGCGCTCGACAAGGTCGCCAGCTTTTCGACCGCGCAGACGCAGACGGGCCTGGCGGGCGACATTGACCGCCTGCAGAGGTCGGCACCGGAGTTGCTGACAACCGGAACCAAACCGCCCACACCGCCGCTGCTTTCGAATCTGGCCGCGGTGCATGAGGCCGGGGTGACTACCCAGGCGGAGACGCTGTTCAGTCTGCTGTCCTCGGTCAGCACGATCGATAACCAGATCAAGGCGATTGATTCCTTGCGCAGCCAGGCCGACGACCTGCGGACGCCATTCACGAAGGTGCTGCGGAGCACGGTCCGGCAGGGACAGGCATTGACGCAGCAAGCGGTAAATCTGCAGGCGACCGCCACGACGGATGCGCAGGATCTGGCGAATACACGCAAGCAGTTCGATTCATTGACTTCCGTCTTCGAGGTGCTGGCGAACGCGACGATGCCGCTTAGTCAGGAAATTGTGCTTTTGGAAAATGCCCGCGGCACGCTGACGACGTGGCGCACCGCAGTCAGTGAGGAAGAACACTCGATCCTGCGGGATCTGCTGATCCGGGTTGTGGTGATCGCGATTCTGTTGGGACTGCTGGGGCTGGCGAGCAAGCTTTGGTCGCAGGCGACGGTGAAGTATGTGAGCGATCTGCGGCGGCGGCGGCAGTTGCTGTTTGTGCGGCGGGCAGTGATCGGGTTTTTGAGCGGACTGGTGATCCTGTTCGGCTTTGTGACGCAGTTCAGCTCGCTGGCGACCTTTGCGGGGTTTATTTCAGCCGGCATTGCAGTGGGTCTGCAATCGATTCTGCTGTCCGTGGCGGCATATTTCTTCATCGTCGGGCGCTACGGGGTGCGGGTGGGCGACCGGATTACGGTGGCGGGCGTGACGGGTGATGTGATCGAAGTCGGACTGGTGCGGTTTTACATGATGGAGCTGGTGGGTACGGGGACCGAGCTGCACTCGACGGGGCGGGTGGCGGTGTTTGCCAACTCAATCCTGTTCCAGACGGGCACGCCGCTGTACAAGCAGATGCCGGGCACGGAGTATGCCTGGCATGAGTTGACGGCCAAGCTGAACGGGACCGCCGATGTGCCTGCGGTGACGAAAGCGCTGCTGCAGGTCGTAAATGATGTGTACGGCGGCTATCGGGAGCGCATTCAGGCGCAACACAGGGATGTGGAGGGCTGGGTTGGGACGGCCCTACCGGCGCCGGATGTGGAGTCGCGCCTGGAGTTGGCCGACGGCGGGCTGCAATTCGCCGTGCTATTCCCTGTAGAGCTGGGCAGTGCGGGCACAACGGACCAAAAGATTGCTGAAGAGGTTATGCAGGCCATCGAGAACGACGGGCCGTTGAAAGCAGGTTTGCCGGCTTTGCCGGTGATCAAGGCCGCGGTGAAGGCTTGATCACTGGCGTTTCGCAACAATTTCATGGAAGGGGCTTGGAGGGAAGGGAGAGAATCCGTTTGCGGCCCTTAGAAGGAGTCTCGTGTTGCGGATCCCTTTCACGTTGCTCATCAGTAAGTTTTTACTCCTGGCCAGAGTGGAAGCTTTAGCGGTGAAATCACTTAGGTCATGACCCGGTAATGTTCGTTGCCTGGCCGCCGCGGACGCATTTCGATGTTCTGTAACCCGTAACTGGTGCGAAGGACGGCAGGGTATTGCAGCTGCTGGGGCACCGCAGGGTATGTAAGGAAAGTAGTAGACTTCGTAAGGCGCGGTTAGTCTTGCGTACATTCTTTGCTTAGGAATTCTTCGTGAACCAGTCCCGTCGTCCGTCCGCCGTCATTCTTGGAGCTCAGTGGGGCGACGAGGGCAAGGGCAAGATCGTTGATGTGTTGTCGGAGAAGTTTGACGTGGTGGCGCGGTACGCCGGGGGTCACAACGCCGGGCACACGGTCATTATTGAAGGCAAAAAGTTCGTTTTGCAGCTGATTCCGTGCGGTGTGCTGCGGCCGGGGTGCCAGGCCGTGATCGGCAATGGCGTGGTGCTGGATCCGGCGGCGTTTCTGAATGAGGTGCGAAAGCTGCGCGAGGCCGGGCTGCCGATCGAGGGCGGAGCCGATGGGCAGCTCTGTATCTCGAACCGTGCGCAGGTAATTTTGCCGTATCACCGGATGATAGAGCTGGCGGCGGAGACGGCGCCCGGGCGTCAGCCGATTGGGACGACGCGGCGGGGCATCGGGCCGGCCTATGAGGACAAAATTCACCGCAACGGGTTGCGGGTGGTGGATCTGCTGAACCCTTCGCTGCTGCGGACCCACATCACGAACGCCTGCAATGAAAAAAACACGATTGCGCACGCACTATTCGGGACCGAACCGCTGGATCCGAAGCAGATGTATGAGGACTACGCTCGGCTGGCGGAGCAGATTGCGCCGTTTGTGACGGATACGGCGGTTCTGCTGAACCACGCCATCGACGCGGGCAAAAATGTCATGTTTGAGGGCGCACAGGGGGCGCTGCTGGATATCGATCACGGGACGTACCCCTTTGTTACGAGCTCGTCGTCGACGGCGGGCGGTGCGGTGACGGGCACTGGTGTGGGACCGACGCGGATTGGCACGGTGATCGGCGTGACCAAGGCGTATGTGACGAGGGTGGGGGAAGGGCCGTTTCCCACCGAGATTTCGGGAGCTTCGGGCGACCTGCTGCGGGCGCGCGGGCAGGAGTTTGGCGCGGTAACGGGACGGCCGCGGCGGACGGGGTGGCTGGATCTGCCACTTCTGCGCTACTCAAACATGATCAACTCGACCGAATGGCTGGTGGTGACCAAGCTGGACGTGATGGATGAGTGCCCGGAGATCCCGGTGTGCACGGGGTACAAGATCGACGGGGTGGTGACCGACGTGATCCCGGCGGACGTGCGTGGATTCAAGGCGATCGAGCCAATCTACACCAAGCTGCCGGGTTGGAACACGAACACGTTGGGCATCACGGAATTCGATCAGCTGCCGATGGCGGCGCAGCAGTATATGCACTTTATCGAACGGGAGTCCGGGGCGAAGATCGGCATGATCTCGACGGGACCGGACCGGGCGCAGACGATGACCGTGGGCGGCTTTGAAAAGGTGTTTGCTTGATCTCGTTTACGGTGCGCCTGCGTTTTCGACCGGAAGACCGGGGGACCATTGCCGGCATCCTGCGGGAACTGGCGGAGCTTTCGCGCCAAGAGCCTGGTTGTGTGAATTACGTGGCGCATACGGTACAGGGCGAGCCGGAGACGGTGCTGATCTATGAGCAATACGTCGACGAGGCGGCGCGGGAGGCGCACCGACAGACGCCGCACTTTGCACGGCTGGCCACCGGCGGACTGTACCAGCACATGCTGGATCGCGCGGTCGAAGACCTGGATGCGTTGAGCTAGTCACGCCGCGTCAGCCGGGGTGCACGACGGGGAGTGAACGTCGGAGTTCCCCTTCACTCCTTATCGTCATCCCGTGCCCTTTTTGTGGTACTGGGAAATTTTGACTTGCACTGACCCGACGCGCTATTCTCCGCCCATGCGCGGGCTAAACCGCAAAGTCGCGAGTCTTGCAGCAGCCAGCCTTCTCAGCCTGTGCTGCACGCCGGTGATGGCGCAGCGCCATGAGCGCAAGCGTGTGGAGCGCGCGGAAATCGGCCAATTGGAGCAGCAGTGGCGCCAGGCGCAGATGTCAGACAACATCTCTGAGATGGATCGCCTGCTGGCGCAGGATTTTCTGGGCATTACGGCCTCCGGCCAGGTGGTGACGAAGGCACAGCAGCTCGATCGGATGCGGATGCGGCAGATTGATCTGCAGCGGCTGGATATCTCCGACAGCAAGATCAAGATCAGCGGCAATCTGGCGGTGGTGACATCGCTGGTACAGATCAACGGCACCATGGACGGCCATCCCGTGGACGGTTCGTTCCGCTACACGAGGGTGTACCAGCGGGGCCCAGCCAACGCCTGGCGCATCACCAACTTTGAAGCGACGCGGGTGCCGGGTGGAGTGTTGCCGACGGGCGCTAAGATTCCGGCGGCAGTTGGCGAAGTGCCTCACGCAGGCGCTCCCAACTTCCTTCCAGCATCTCAGGCAAAATCCGCGTCTCCCCTACCACCGTCATAAAGTTGGTGTCGCCGTTCCAGCGGGGTAACCCGTGCAGGTGCAAGTGTTCCGCGACGCCAGCACCCGCGGCCTCGCCGAGGTTCAGGCCGAAGTTTAGGCCGTGCGGTTTGTAGACTGCGCGCAGAGCACGCTCGGCCCGGCGGGCCATTCGCATCATCTCCGCAGCCGTGGCGAGAGGAAGCGCGGCGAGCGAGGCCTGATGCTCATACGGCACGATCATCAGGTGACCGTTGTTGTAGGGAAAGCCGTTGAGAACGAGGTAGCAGGACGTGCCGCGCTCGAGCAAGTAGATGGCGCGGTCAACGGCAGACAGGTCCATGCCCTGAGCTAGGCCCCAGTCGGCGGCCCCGATGAGATTGCAGAACACGCAGCCGAGATCCCCCGGCCAGCCTTTAAGGGCGTCGGGAACCCCTTTCCGATCTCGGTGTTCTTCACTTTTGGTGACATAGTTGTAGCGCCACGGGGTCCAGAGCCGGTCCATCGCTTCAGTATAGAAACAGTTGCGGGAGCGTGCGTTCGGTTTGGAAGCGGGCGCGTCTGTAGGCGCATTGGTGGAGGGCTTCCGAAGGATCGCGGCGCCGTGAGATGGTCCTATTTCTGTTCCGGAGTCTTAGGCGCGAGAAATCTGCGACGCATTCGAGAAGAGCGGCAGGCATCAGGGGTCGCACTGTTTGACCGGGGGTGACCTAGTTGCTAAACTAAAGTAGTCGCGATTGCACGCGGGATTCAGTCGCAGTTGCCCTTGAATGCATCACCCGATTCCTTTCTACATTACCGAGTAGTTGGCCAGCCCCCAAAGGCTGGCTAAACGTTCTGCCGCCTTCGGGCGGTACTTGGGATGTACCTGGACTCAGCTGCACTGATCCTGGAGTAGTCACCATGGCCGACTTCGACCACCAAACCGTCAACCCTGAGAGCACACCCCTGAACACCACACTCGATCCCACCATGACTGAAACCACAACGATTGAAACCCTTACCCCTGAGAGTCTCGACTCCCATAGCCCTGACTCGCAGAGTCTCGATTCGCAAAGCCTCCACTCGCAAAGCCTAGATCAGCAGAGCGACGGTCAGCAGAGCCTTGAACAGCACGGATTGAATCAGTCCCTGCAGGACACGCCTGAGGCGCTCCACGGCGGGGCAACTCCCGAAAACGGCATCGTTCAGACGCGTAGCCTGAAGACGGGTTCTGCCTCCGGCGAGCCTGAGTACGATGTTGACGACTTTGCCGCGGCGCTGGAGAGCTTTGACCGTGAGCAGGCCGCCGAAAAGGACGCCGCGCAGTCGCTGACCTCTGACGAGACTGTTGTGACCGGTACTGTCGTGAAGATCACCGACAAGCACATGGTGGTCGACATTGGGCTGAAGTCCGAGGGTTTGATTCCGTTGGAGCAGGTGGTTGACCACACGGGCGCACCCAAGTTCCAGGTGGGCGACACCATCGAGGTTGTGGTGGAGCGCGAGGAGTCCGAAGGCGGCTACCTGGTCAGCTACGAAAAGGCACTGCGCCACAAGGTCTGGGACACGCTGGAAGAGGCGGCCAACACCAAGATTCCGGTGAAGGGCATTGTGGTTTCGCGCGTTAAGGGCGGGATCACGGTCGATATCGGCATCAAGGCGTTCTTGCCCGGATCGCAGGTCGAGGTTCGCCCCGTCCGCAATCTGGATGCGTACATCGGTCAGGAGATCGAGGTCCGCGTCATCAAGCTGAACAAGAAGCGCGGCAATGTGGTCGTCTCCCGCAAGGAGATCCTGGAAGAGGAGCAGAACGCCAAGAAAGACGTTACCCTGGCGGGCCTCGAAGAGGGCGCAGTGTTCACCGGTGTTGTGAAAAATCTGACCGATTACGGCGCATTCGTCGACATGGGCGGCTTAGACGGGCTGCTGCACATCACCGATATGAGCTGGGGTCGTCTGACGCATCCGCGCGACCTGGTGAATGTCGGCGATGAGATCCAGGTGAAGGTGCTGAAGTTCGACAAAGACAAGCAGCGCGTTTCGCTCGGCTTCAAGCAGTTGACACCGGACCCGTGGCTCGATGCGGTAGAGCGTTATCCAATTGGGGCGCAGGTTCGCGGACGCGTGCTTTCGGTCACCGATTACGGCGCGTTTGTGGAGCTGGAGCAGGGCATTGAAGGCCTGGTTCACGTCTCAGAGATGACCTGGTCCAAGCGGATGAAGCATCCGTCGAAGATGGTCAAGCCGGGTGATGAGGTCGAAGTGATCATCATCCAGGTGAACCCGAACGACCGCCGCATCTCGCTGGGCATGAAGCAGCTGCAGGATAATCCCTGGGAGGCGCTTGAAGACAAGTACCCGACCGGTGCGATTGTTGAGGGTCGCGTGCGTAACCTTACCGACTTCGGTGCGTTCATCGAGATTGAAGACGGTATCGACGGCCTGGTGCATGTTTCGAACCTGAGCTGGACCAAGCGCATCAAGCATCCTTCGGAGGTCCTGAAAAAGGGCGAGAAGGTGAAGGCTGTGGTTCTAGGTGTTGAGCCTGAAAATCGCCGCCTTTCGCTGGGTATCAAGCAGATGCAGCCGGATGTGTGGGACACGTTCTTCGAGCAGCACCGTGCAGGGGATGTCGTACATGGCAAGGTTCTGCGAACCGCGCAGTTCGGTGCCTTTGTCGAGATCGCCGAGGGTGTCGAGGGTCTGTGCCATGTGTCCGAGGCCGCTGACGAGAACGGCCGTCCCATCACCCTGAATGTGGGCGATGAGCACGAGTTCAAGATCGTCAAGATGAGCCCGGAAGAGAAGAAGGTCGGCCTTTCTCTGAAGGCGATTGGCGAAGAGGCCAGCCGCGCCGAGGTGGAAAGCTACAAGGAGACCGTTTCCGGCAACAAGGGCAAGGGCGGTGGTGGCCAATCCAATCAGAGTTCCGGTGGATCGTCCTCCTCGACGACGCTGGGCGATTTGCTGAATTGGAAGAAGAACCAGTAACACCTTGAACAGGAAGAGAACGGGTCGCTCCGAAAGGGGCGACCCGTTCTACATTGTCAGCCGCATGTTTTGGTTGACCGCGCAGAGTCCCGTGCTCTATGCTGGACACTCGCGCAGTTTCGCGCCTGCACCCTCGTGCGTGTGGCCCGGCAGTTTGGGCCGACGTGGATCGGGGTATGGCAGGGTGAGGCATCGAGGCGAGGCTCTCCGGTAGTCGTTCCTGTGGCTATCAGGCTTTCTGAACAGTGAGGCCGAGGGTTTCCGCTCCCCAGTCTGGACTTGCAGGCTCCGTGCGCTCCACAACAGCGTTCGTGCTGCGCATCGGCGAAGGATTTCGCAGATCTGTCAGCCGCTTTACCCCGGGGTTTCGACCGGGCAGGCACAATATCTTCGCGCATCAAGCCGGCCACGAAGACGGCAGAGGTAAGGAGTAACCCACAATGTCGACCGTTATCCCCAGCGGCAAGGACATTCAGCGTAAGTGGTATGTGCTGAATGCAGAGGGCAAGACCCTCGGCCGTCTCGCTTCGGAGGCCGCCAGCGTTCTGGCCGGCAAGCGCAACCCGCTGTATGTGCCGTATATCGATATGGGCGACCACGTCATCGTGATCAACGCGGAGAAGATCCACGTGACCGGCATGCGCGCGGAGCAGAAGGTATATCGCCGCTATACGGGCTTTCCCGGTGGTTTGCGTGAAGAGAGCTTCATCAAGCTGCTGGCCCGCCGTCCGGAGAAGATTTTGGAAGAGGCGATTAAGGGCATGCTGCCCAAAAGCAAGCTGGGCCGCCAAATGGCTACCAAGCTGAAGGTGTACAAGGGTGGCGATCACCCGCACCACGCACAGCAGCCTGTGGTGCTTGAGCTTCGCGGCTAGTTCCGCTTCCATAAACCAGTTTTCAGGGGCACACTCCCCAAGGGATAACGACCATGGCAGATCTGATTCAGTATTACGGCACGGGGCGGCGCAAGAGCGCCATTGCCCGCGTGTTCCTTCGCCCCGGCTCGGGTGAGTGGAAGGTTAATGGCAAGGGCTTTGAAGAGTACTTTGTGACGCCGGCGCAGCGTGCTGCCGCGAAGCAGCCCTTCGGCATTGCCGATATCAACGAGACTTTTGATGTGTACACCACGGTCAAGGGCGGTGGCGTGAACGGCCAAGCCGATGCGGTCAAGCTGGGCATCGCCCGCGCGCTGATGGAGTTCAATGTGGAGCTGCGCAAGACTCTGAAGGCAGCCGGCTTTGTGACGCGAGATTCGCGCGGCAAGGAACGCAAGAAGTACGGCCAGAAGGGCGCTCGCGCTCGCTTCCAGTTCAGCAAGCGCTAATACGCTTGCAGGGAACAGGGATTAGATTCAACCTGCTGATCCTTGTTCCCTTTGTTCTAATCCCTCGCTACACCCACCGGCAGCGCGCCTGTGGCCCGGAATTTAATCTCCCAACCTATCGGGATCAATCGTCTGTCGCCAAGGCTGCCGTTCTGCTTTGAGTCGCAACCGGATGTACAGACAGCGATGCCCCAGAAAGTGAGCCTTTATGGCTAGCATCACGATGAAGGAGCTGCTCGAAGCGGGCGTTCACTTCGGACATCAGACCAAGCGCTGGAACCCCAAGATGAAGGAATATATCTTCGGCGAGCGCAACGGCATCTACATCATCGATCTGCAGAAGACGCTGAAGATGTTCAAGGAAGCGTCCAAGTATGTTTCTGATCTGACCTCGACGGGCAAGTTGATTCTGTTCGTCGGCACCAAGCGCCAGGCGCAGGATGCGATTGCTGAAGAGGCCAATCGTGCGGGCATGCCGTATATCAACTCACGCTGGCTGGGTGGTTTGCTGACCAACTGGGTGACGGTGCAGAAGTCGGTAAAGCGCCTCCAGGAGCTGGACGACATGGCGACCGACGGCCGCTATGAACTGCTGACAAAGAAAGAAGTGATCAAGCTGGAGCGCGAGCGCAAATCGCTTTCGACTTCGCTCAGCGGTATCAAGAGCATGCGCCGGCTGCCGGATGCGATCTTTGTCGTTGATTCCAACAACGAAGCCATTGCCGTGGCCGAAGCGCGAAAGCTTGGCATTCCGGTGGTC
Organism: uncultured Bryocella sp.; assembly: GCA_964235515.1. Taxonomy (GTDB): domain Bacteria; phylum Acidobacteriota; class Terriglobia; order Terriglobales; family Acidobacteriaceae; genus Granulicella. The sequence continues at coordinate 2,140 of CAXSBL010000025.1, read as the reverse complement.
GCCGTAGTGGATACCAACTGCGATCCGACGGTGGTCGACTACGTCATTCCCGGCAATGATGATGCCCTCCGCGCGATTCGCCTGTTTACGACCAAGATTGCCGATGCGGCCTTCGAGGGTACGCAGATGATCTCCGACAAGGCGTTCTCAAATGAGTATGCCGATGTACAGCAAATTGCCCCTGAGACTCACCTGCTGGGTGAGGAAGAGGAGCTTCAGCCCGGCGAAGCGGCAATGCCGATTGCGGAGACGGCAGCTCCCGAAGAGGAAGAGACCATCGACCTCAACGCGGCGCTGGGCGGTGGGATCCGTAAAGCTCCTGCGGCGGAGAGCGACGTGGACGCCACCCCGGCAGAGCTCGAGCAGGTCATTTCAGCTTAGCTGAGTTGGTTGGAAGACTGCGCTGGAGCCCCAGACGGGCGGTACCGGCGCAGTCGTTTCTCTTCCTGAAACATCCATCATGTAGGTGCCGCAACAGCGGGATAGACGTTCCTGGCGAGTTGCATGAGCATTGGTACGCGGATCGAGTAAGGGTGTTATCTGCTCGTCGCACAAAGGAAGATCATGCGTGACGGTTTGAGCAAGGGGCAGGTTGTGTTGGCGGGCGTAACGACAGCAGCGGCCGCTGTGGCTGTGGTAGGGCACATGTTTGCGCTCGACTGGGTTGGCAAGAAGCTTCGGGAATACGTCCGGGCAGCCTAGAGGATCAGGGATTGCGGTCGGTTGACGAAAGATTGAGGAAGGAAGATGACTGTGGCTGAAACAGTGAAGATTGACGCCAAGCTCGTGAAGGAGCTTCGCGAAAGGTCCGGTGCTCCTATGGGCGACTGCCTAAAGGCCCTGCAAGAGGCCAACGGCGATATGGAGAACGCCTTTGTCGTGCTGCGTAAGCGCGGCATGGCTTCGGCGGCCAAGAAGGCGAGCCGGACCACCAACGAGGGTGCGGTAGGGACGTACATCCACGCTGGCGGAAAGATCGGCGTGCTGCTGGAGCTGAACTGCGAGTCTGACTTCGTGGCCCGCACAGAAGATTTCCAGGAGCTGCTGCGCGACGTGGCGATGCATATCGCTGCCGTGGATCCGCGCTATGTCGGCAAGGACGAGGTGACACCTCAGGATATTGAGCGTGAGAAGGACATCTATCGCGCGCAGGCTGCGGCCACCGGCAAGCCTGCCAACATCATCGAGCGCATGCTTGAAGGCAAGATGAGCAAGTTCTACGAGGAGGTCTGCCTGTTGGAGCAGCCCTTTATCAAGGAACAGTCGCTCACCATTGGGCAGCTGATCGCGCAAAAGGTGGCCAAACTTGGGGAGAATATCTCCGTCCGGCGTTTTGCCCGGTTCAAGGTCGGCGATCCCGCCTTCACCGTGGCGGCTGTCAAGGTTTCCGCTGAGCCTGAGGCGCAGGCTTAGGCCTTCGCTTCACTGTGATCTACCGAGCCCGGGCTTTAGCCTGGGCTCTTTCTTTTGCTCCCCATGCGATGAGCGCTGCGGGACCGACATCAGTCCCGGGCAGCACCGGCTATAACCAGCCGACGGCCAAAGGGACGTATTTCTGCAGTGCACCGAAGATTGCCCTGTCTTCGGACAACATGAGGCCAACACGCTGTAGCGGGCCCGACTCCTCCCAAAACTGACGGCTTCGGAGCGGAACCCGGGGTGGAGTGAGAAGGTCGGTTGGCAGCAGTGCTGGCGCCGCAATTCCGGGACCGCGAAAGGCCTCCAAACCGCTGAACGAATTTTTTTTCGAACGGAGTGTTGACAGACATGCTCGCCGGCGATACTCTAAGAAAGTTGTTACGGAGTGATGCGGCGAACAGCTGCTAGCCCGGCAGTCCAAGTGCTGGATTGGTCAACGAGCCGGATGAGCAAAATGCTCCGGACTTGCCAAAAAGCCCAAGTTACTGATACAACTAAGAAGTCGAAGGCGAGTGAGAAGCTCGTTGATAGACGAAAATTCGAGGACCGAGCTTAGCTCGTTATCCTTGATCCAAAGCGGACGGCTCAAGCCTGATCCGACTAGGATCTTTGACAACATGGTTGAACGTGCCAATCGTGAGAGGCAAAACCTTTCTGGTTTAGCCAATTCTCACAAGTTATACCCCCACACCTTTCGAGGGTGTGGGATGCTTCGGGCCGG
>CAXSBL010000024.1:52768-53869 GCA_964235515.1 uncultured Bryocella sp. | reverse complement strand
GTAACTTTGGAGGCTCTCCGGCTTCCGAATCTCGTCACCAGGCTACTCGCCGAAGTCTTGTACACATCGATCCGGGCCAGAACATTCTCCGGGAATCGCCGCAATGCGAAAAATTGTTACAGCGGCGTCGACCGCGTCTTGCCATTTCTTATAACCAGCGTCTGCGGCCATGATGCCGCTCCAAACGAGGAGCGACTACCATCCAACGCAAGTATGAGGGAGGATCTTCTAGGACCTTGGCACAGGCCGCGCGATGCCCAGATCGACACGCAGCTCCTGCATCAGCACCTGCGCATCCAGCCGTTGTTGCAGCAGGTCGAGCCACGCACCTTCCTCCGCGCGCCGCTGCTGATCCCGCACCCGCTCCCGGCGCAGTTGCTCCCCGGCTACATCGGCAGCCAGCCCTGCCGGCATCGCCTGGTGGCTGTTCAGGTAAGCGCGCTCGGTCACGATCATGAGTCGCTCGCTGTGCATCTCCGCATCGAGCTCGGCCTGCGCCTGTTTCAATTGCCCGACCAGCTGCACCTCACGGCTCCGAGCCGTCTGCGTCAACTCCACCGCATGTTGCAGCTTGTTGTACTCCTGATGGTCGCGCAGGGTACGCAAATGCGTCTTTGCCTTATCCAGCGATCTGATCACGGCAGTGTCCGGCGTATCCGGAGCTAATGCGACCAACAGGTTCTGCCGTAGATCCGCACTGATGTGCCGTCGCTCATAGAGGCGGAATGAGCCAAGTCCCCCCAACACCAGGAGAGAGAGGCCGCCGGCAACGATGGCCGATGGTCCCAACCCCAGCAGCCGTCGCCCGAAGATACCAAACCTGGTGTCGCCCATAAGACCTAATTCTATTCTGCGCAATACCACGGACGTCGTATCAGTAGTAACACGCACTCTGGTGAAGCTGTACGGAAGTGCACACCAACGTGACGTTCCCCGGTTTGCCATTCGCAAGCATAGTGGCCAGGGAGACATCTCTCCGGGCACTGGTCGGCTTTGCAATGGACAAACGACCGGAGGAAGCAGGATTCAGCCCATACCAGGATTGGTAGGCGACCATTTTCAGGGCCCAGGGCGCTACGGGAGATTTGCATGATTCGCAGC
>CAXSBL010000024.1:39797-52668 GCA_964235515.1 uncultured Bryocella sp. | reverse complement strand
TAGGCGACCATTTTCAGGGCCCAGGGCGCTACGGGAGATTTGCATGATTCGCAGCTTAGCTGCTGGGCTCTACCAATCTGAGTACTGGGTTTGGATCATTACATAAGTTCCCAGAGAGTGGAACTACACGGGGTTGCCGGCCTTGTCCGTCGTCCAGCTCTCGGTCTGGAATGCCAGGAATAGCGCCGTCCAGGTTCCCTGCGAAGGCAGGCTTACGAAGACCGCACCATCCTGCCAGATACCATTCTCATTGGCGTGGTTGTTCAACGGATTGCCCTGGTTCATATGGATGTCGTGGATGCCGTCGATGATCCCGCCATCCGCATACGCGCTTCCGAAGGCATACAACACGGAATCCGCATCTGCCACTGCCTGATTGAGGAGCTCTACCACGGCGTTCTCAAGAGCATGAGCCGGTTGCTTGCTGGCGATTCGGTGACCAGATCGCTGCTCCGCCAGGAAGCTTGCTGTGTTTGCCTCGATCGGTAGCAGGGACATCTCCGCCCGGGTGACCAGGGGTTGACCAGCGACCATCTCACGCACAAAATCTAGCGCCAGGCCACCCGTCCGACTGGTAAGTGGTGCGATGCCGGTGGTCAGTGCGGCCAGCCCGGCGGGACTGGGAGGCGTAAACGATGGCTTGATGGCATACAGCACCTCACTCCCGTCGACGCTCTGGATATTAACCGCAATAGTGAGAGGTCGATGTGCGCTATCCAATGCATTCACCGTGATCTGGTAGTGAGCACTGGATCCGGTGACGACCTTCCCTGCGGTGGGATGACCCTTTAAGACACTGTAATTAGAAATCGGCATAGGCTTGACTCATTGTAAGAGCCAGGCCTATGCCGCACGTTTGGGATTATTGGGCTTTCGAGTCTATGCCTGAGGTACAGGAGCTTTCGAGCGGCCCTTTTTATAGTTCTGCATAATGGCCTGACCATCCAGAACGCCGCCGGCAAAGGGCGAGGCAAAATGCCGTGGCTGCGCGGCCGCACGTGGCAGGCTCGGGGTTGCCGCCTCAATGACCGCAACGGGAGCGGCGCTGGGTTCGCTCAACTCGGCGGCGGTTCGCAGGGAACGGGGCAGTTCCGAGGCTTTGAATTCGATTCCCTGGCTTACCAAGTCCTTAGCGGTCAGGACAAGCAGATCACGCTTTGCCTTCATCTTGGTCGCCGAAGTCGACCGCTCCGCCTCTGTTGCAAAGGTGTCGTACTTCAGCATGTGCGCCAGTTTACGGTCGAACAGGTCAATCTCTTGGTGAAGCGTCCGCAGGTAATATTTGTCGGGAGTGGGTACAGCCATGGTATCTCCAATCGTCCGGGGGCAGATCGATCCTGTAAGTTGACCGGTGCCAAACGGAAAAGGCCCCAGCCAAACGGGAAGGGGCAGCGAACGTGTCGCTGCCCCTTGCGGAGATCCTGTAAAACTACAGAACCTGAACGCGCTCTGCCTGCCAGCCCTTGGGGCCCTTGACTACATCGAACTGGACCTGCTGGCCTTCCTGCAGCGAGCGGAAGCCATTGCTCTGAATAGCGGAGTGATGAACGAAAACGTCCTCACCGCTCTGACGGCTGATGAATCCAAAACCCTTGGTGTCGTTGAACCACTTAACTGTTCCCTGTTCCATATACTAATTCCTCTTTAAAGCAAAATGTACCGGTCGGACGCAATATGGTGTTGTTTGCGAGGTGTGCGTACAGCCGACGCTTGCAAGAAGACCAGATCGGAACCTACGATCCTGTCTAGTGTAGCATTCGATTGCCGCCGCGCCAAGCGCATTCTTGCGGGTGACGAGCCGGCCGCCGCCTGTAAGACACATCCCGCCTCACAGCCCTCCGCGTTTAGTGCGCCAGATCCGCCCATGCAGCCCTATCGAGACCATCGCGGCACCTCCGGCGTCACGGCCTACCAATCGGGCCCCGACTATATTGACGTCCAGTTCCGGGATGGGCCGCGGTACCGCTACACCTACCAGGTGCCGGGCCCGGGGCACGTGGAAGCCATGAAACGGTTGGCCTCCGAGGGCCAAAATCTGGCCACCTACATTAATCAGCATGTCCGCGGACACTACGCCGCCCGGCTTCGCTAGATCCGCGGCAAACGTGGCACGAAGCCGATCCGGGCCGCCGCCCTCAGCAAAACTGCACGGAACTTGTACCCGGCCCCATTGCTGTCAGCATCTCAACCGCCGGAGGCTATACGCGTGAGACTTGAAGGTAAGGTAGCCATCGTCACAGGGGCAGGATCCGGCATCGGGCAGGGCATCGCCCTGGCTTTGGCCAAGGAGGGCGCCGCAGTCACCGTTGACTACGTCGGAAAAGCCTCAACCGCCCAGGACAGCCTGGACAAAATCAAAGCCATGGGTGGTCGTGGACTCGGCGTGGATGCCGATATCTCCAATCCCGCCGATGTTGACAACCTCATCCAGCAAACCGTGAAGGCCTTCGGCAAGCTCGACATCTTCGTCAACAATGCCGGGATCGAAAAGAAGTTCGCCTTTGTCGACTTTCCATTGGACGAGTGGAACAAGATCATCGCCGTGAATGCCACCGGGCCCTTCCTCTGTTCGCAAGCGGCCGCCCGGCAGATGATCGCCCAGGGTAAAGGCGGTCGCATCATCAATATCTCCTCCATCCATGAAGACCTGCCCATGCCGACCAACGCACCCTACTGTGCCAGCAAGGGCGCTCTGCGCATGCTGATGCGCACGATCGCCGTGGAACTCGCACCCCACAACATCACGGTGAACAACATCGGTCCTGGCGCCATCTACACGCCGATCGACAAGGACGTCGAGGAGAACACCAAGCTCAACGATGAAATCCTTAACGAAATTCCCATGCATCGCTGGGGCAAGCCCGAGGAGGTAGGCCAGCTCGCCGTGTATCTCGCCTCTGACGATGCCGGCTACGTCACTGGCAACACACACTTTATCGATGGCGGGATGCTGCGCAACGCCGGCAGCCTCTGATCTCACATAGTTCACAAAAGATCCCGAAGACTGGATCTCCAAGCAAACGGCTGGACAACAAGGCGTCGCCCGAGAAGGTGGCGCTTTGTGTTACCGACACGCAACAGCCCGACCCTACAGGCAATATTGCCTGCGTGATCGGAATGGGGATTGACCCTGAGGTGCTCGTGGCATAGCCCGCATCGGTGCCGTTTGCCCTTTCCTGTGATTGCGCTAATTTACCCTCAAGAGTGACAGACCTCACGGGAGACGATGCACATGCCCCAAAGCGATTCAAAGCCCTTCAGCCCCAACGCCGCACCCCTCAACGACCTCCAGGCCTGGAAGGATCTCAAGGCCCACGCCGCCGAGATCAAAAGCACCACCATCAAAGACCTCTTCGCCCAGGACCCGGGCCGCGGCCCCAAGCTCACCGTCGAAGCCGAAGGTCTGCTCCTCGACTACTCCAAAAACCGAATCGATGAGAAGACCCTGAAGCTCTTTGCCGCCCTCGCCGAAGCTGTCGATCTGAAGGGCCGCACGGAGGCCATGTTCACCGGCCAGAAGATCAACATCACTGAGAACCGCGCCGTTCTGCACATCGCTCTGCGCGCGCCTAAAGATGAGTCGATCATCGTCGATGGCGAAGATGTCGTCCCCGAAGTGCACAAGGTGCTCGACAAGATGAGCGGCTTTGCCGAGCGCGTCCGCTCCGGCCAGTGGCTCGGCCACACCGGCAAGCGCATCAGGAACATCGTCAATATCGGCATCGGCGGCTCGGATCTCGGCCCCGTGATGGCCTACGAGGCACTCAGGCACTACTCGGACCGCTCGCTCACCTTCCGCTTCGTCTCCAACGTTGACGGCACCGACTTCGTCGAAGCCGTGCAGGACCTACAGGCCGACGAAACCCTCTTCCTCGTCGCCTCCAAGACCTTCACCACGCTCGAAACCATGACCAACGCTCGCTCCGCCCGTGAGTGGACGCTCAAAGGTCTCGGCGGTGATGAGTCGGCCATCGCCAAGCATTTCGTCGCGATCTCCACCAATGCCAAAGAGGTCGCCAAGTTCGGGATCGACACCGAAAACATGTTCGGCTTCTGGGACTGGGTCGGCGGCCGCTACTCCATGGACTCCGCCATCGGGCTTTCGACCATGATTGCCATCGGGCCGGACGGATTCCGTGACATGCTCGCCGGCTTCCACGCCATGGACGTGCACTTCCGCACGACGCCAATCGAAAAGAACCTCCCTGCCCTGCTCGGCCTGCTTACCGTCTGGTACACCGACTTCTTCGGCGCCGAAACCGTCGCCGTGCTGCCGTACGAGCAATACCTGAAGCGCTTCCCGGCCTACCTGCAGCAGCTCACCATGGAGTCCAATGGCAAGCACGTCACCCTAACCGGCGAGCATGTCCAGGTCGAAACCGGCCCGATCTTCTGGGGCGAGCCCGGCACCAACGGCCAGCACAGCTTCTACCAGCTCATCCACCAGGGGACTCGCCTGATCCCCTGCGACTTCATCGGCTTCTTCAAGTCGCTGAACCCGCTCGGAGCCCACCACGACATCCTGATGGCCAACGTCTTCGCACAGGCTGAAGCGCTCGCCTTCGGCAAGACCGCCGAGCAGGTGAAAGCGGAAGGAACGGCCGACAACCTCGTCCCGCACCGCGTCTTTGAAGGCAATCGTCCCTCCAACACCATCCTCGCCGAAGAACTTACCCCCAACCTGCTCGGCAAACTCGTCGCGCTCTACGAGCACTCCGTGTTTACCCAGGGTGTGATCTGGAATATCGACTCCTTCGATCAGTGGGGCGTTGAACTCGGCAAGGTCCTCGCACAGAAGATTGCTGCCGAGATCGAAGGCACCTCCGAGCTCAAACACGACAGCTCCACAAACAACCTCATCCAGCGCTATCGCTCGAGCAAGTAGTAGAAAACGTCAATCTAACCTAACGGTGTCACTTTGTGATGTGGGTCAGGTCGGAGTTCAAAGGGGAGACTGGCGCACACCGCCCCTGGCTCCCGCAAGATCTTCAGGACATGGGCTAGCGCAAGAAACATCGTTCAAGTCACGGCGCGGAGCCCAAACTCCGCGCTTTTTTTGTTGCCGTCAAGCTGAAGCCGGCACAGCCGTTGCCGGCCCCCAGCGGTGCGTTTATCGTATCCACAGGACGGCAATCGAACAAAGCCGCAACCGCTATTGCCGTCCTCGGAGGATTTCCCGTGCTTTCGACGTACCTGTCCCTTGCCAACGCGCCCGTGCCCGCCGCCGCTGGAGCCGGTGCCGGTGCCGGTGCCGCCCGAACGCGTGAGCTCCCCGGCGTTGCCCTGGACGCCTATACCGGCGACCCGAACTTCATGGCCTCGCTCGCCCGTGGGCTGGTCGTCATCCAGGCCTTCACCCCGCAGATGCCGCAGATGACCATCTCGCAGCTAAGCCTGCGCACGGGCCTCTCCCGCGCCGCCGTCCGCCGCTGCCTCTACACCCTCGTCAAGCTTGGCTTTGCCGGCGCGGATGAGTCGCAGCGCTACTCCCTGCGGCCCAAAATGCTCACCCTGGCCAACACCTACACCGCCTCCAGCACCCTCGCCAGCGCCGCGCAGCCCATCCTCGAACGTATGTCCGCCGTGCACCATGAAAGCTTCTCCGTCGCCACGCTGGATGGCGACGACATCGTTTACATCGCCCGGTCGTCGCTGAACCGCGTCATGTCCGTTGATCTGCACATCGGTTCACGGCTGCCGGCGTTTTGTACCAGCATGGGCCGCGTGTTGCTCGCCTACCTGCCCCAGGATCAGTTGGAGCAGTACATGGCGCGCGTCGTGCTCACGCCTTTCACGCCGCGCACCGTCAACTCGGTCGAAAAACTCCGCCTTGCCCTGCGCAACGTCCGTCGCAATGGCTACGCGCTCTGCGACCAGGAGTTTGAGGTCGGCCTCCGCTCGCTGGCGGTTCCCGTCACGGCGCCCAACGGACGCGTCGTCGCGACAGTGAACCTCAGCGGCAACGCCGCCCGCATGCCCATGCTCGGTATGCAGACCAGCTTTCTGCAGCCCCTGCGCGCCGCTGCCGCCGAATTAAGAGTATTTCTGGGCTAGTATGGCGTACCCGAATTTGTGACACACCCCTTTGCTCAAGCGCGCTATGCGAGCTTAGAAGACGGAGATTGAGACGTTGTATCCCACTTGGATCAACGGCGTGGCCGCGCATGGCTTTGTGGTCCACAACTGCACGCTTCAGGATGCATTGGGCAGCCTTGCCGCGGTGCTGACCTTCGCCGTTGTGCTGTACGCGCCCGGCTACCTGATCGGTTACGCGACAAACCTCTTTGGCTTCAGGCAAATGCCCTTCACCGAGCGCTCGTTGTGGGCGCTGGCGTGCTCATTCAGCGTAGCGCCGATTGCCGGGTATCTTGGGGGGCGCGCCACTGGGCTGCGCGGTGTTTGCTGGTTCTTTGCGGCTTCGGCGCTGGGCGTCCTTCTGCTCTTCCTGCGCCCTGATGGCCGAGCCATCTGGCCGGCACGCGATCGACGCACTGCCGCGCTGCTGGTGTGCGGCTGGACGGCGTTTGTCTTGCTCATGCTCCTCGATGTGCAGGTCGGAAGGAAGCTGTACTTCAGTGTGGTGATGGCCGATCAGAGCTACCGCATCGCCTTTACGGACGCTGTGGTCAGGACAGGCATTCCGCCAGCCAATCCGTTGTATTTCGCTGGAACGCCGGCGACGATGCGGTACTACTATTTCTGGTACATCCTGTGCGCCGCGGTGGTGAAACTGGCGCATGTTTCGGCAAGGCAGGCCTTTATCGCGAGCAGCGTCTGGGCCGGCTTCGGCCTGCTGGCCACGGTGAAGCTGTACACCATGCACTTCTTCAGGTGGGGAAGACAGCAGAGCTGGATCGCGCTCGGCCTGCTGTTGGTTTCTGGCGCCGATCTGGTGCCAGCCTTGGGTCAGGCCATCCTGCAACCCACCTTGAATGGCGATACGGAGTGGTGGTCGGTTGACCCGATCGATGCCTGGCCGGATTCGCTCCTGTGGGTGCCGCACCACGTCGCGAGCGTGTTGTGCTGCCTGCTCGTGTTCCTGTTTCTGTGGCGCGCTGCCGCGTCCAGACAACAGACATCTTTTCTTGAGCCCAACATTGGCCGTAACGCTCGATGGCCCATCGTTCTTGCGGCGGCAGCGTTTGCGAGCGCCGTCGGGCTCTCCGTCTATGTCGCCTTCGGTTTTGCGCTGCTGATGATTGCCTGGCTGGTGCGGGTTCTTTTGCTCCGGCGCTCGGAGCGCCTTCTCTGGTGGCGCCGCATCGCCGTCACGGGCCTGCTGAGCGCGGTTCTGCTTGCCCCCTATCTACATGAGTTGGCGACCGGGTCCGCGCTTTCGGCCAGCGCCACGGGACAGGGCACCACCGCGCCACCGGCGCATCTTTTCGAGCTAAGTGTGCGGCGCATGATCGACTCCGGCCTGCTCACCGGGCTGCCCGCCATTGCCGGCTGGAACCGGACGCACCCGGTGCTGCTGGACCAGGCGGTCCGGCTGGGCCTGCTGCTGCCCGGTCTGGCCATGGAACTCGGCCTGTATGGAGCGGTTTTGGTGCTGCTACTTTGGGTGAACCGAAGGGAGCCGCCTTCTACCGAGTCCCAGATCGGGTATCAGACTGGGTCACGGGCCGCCTCCTTTGCCCACAGTACGGCCCTGTTCTTCACGGTCTGCGGCCTCCTCATGACGATGTTTTTGAGTTCATCGGTCATCACCAACAACGACTTCGGCTACCGTGCGGTCATGTTGCCCCAGTTCTTCCTCCTGCTGTTGACGGCGGAGATACTCGGCTCCTGGCGGTCCTCCCCAGCATCGGCCGTGGTGCCCTTGACCCCGCGCTGGCGGTGGCTCCTGGGCGGTCTGCTCGCCCTGGGGATAGCCGGCTCCCTGTACTGGGCACTTCTGTTGCGGCTCTGGCTGCCGATCGAAGCCCACCACCCGGGAAGTGGCTTCGGTCCGTCTCCCCAGGACGAGTTCCAAATTCGCGAGGCCTTTGGCGTGCTGGATCGCGTGGCGCCACTCTCAGCCGTAGTCGCCTTTCGCCCGATCGACCCGACCCCCGACCGCCACGAAGAGGTCATGATGCCTAACGAGTTCTACCAGCGGACCCTCGTGATGGACTCGGGGCGGCAGATCCTGAACGCCGAGGGCAAATGCGCGATTCACTTCGGCGGCGACCCCAGGCCATGCCCGGCGATCCAGACGGCGACGGCGCAGCTCTACACGTTACCCGCGCCGGATGCGGCATCGGCCCGGCAGTACTGCCTGCGCTTCGGGGTGCAATACCTGGTAATCAGCGCCTGGGACCCGGACTGGGAGGCAAGCACGGGGTGGCCAGTGACGCTTCCCTATGTTGTCCGGGAGCCGCGAATCCGGATCCTGCGGTGCCGTTAACAGAGTAGATGAACGGCATTAAAAAGGTCGGACGGGATCGTGCGGAACAAAAAGCGGTTCTCCCCCGTCTAAGCTGGCTGGGCCGCGATGGAACCTCCGATGGAACCCTCGATGAGCTCCGAATACCCGGCAGGGCACGTTGCCGGACGATCCACGATAAAATCAGGTGCCGTAGGCCTAGTAAGGAAGTTGTGATTCAGATTTTAGCGACGAAGCTCTACAAACCTGGCGCATCCACGGTGCACCGGGGGCCCTTCGCCACGGTCTTCAAAACCTCCCCCTCCGTTCCGGCGTTTCTTACGGGAACGGTGCTTCTAGCGTTTGGCCTGCGCCTTGTGGTGGTCGCTTGTCTGCTCATCCATGTGCCGTCGCACACCATTGATTACAACGATTTTGGCTGGGAAAGCTGGGAGATGGGCTGGACTGCCCGCAGTCTCTTCCTCGGCCAGGGGTTCAGTTCCCCGTTTTTGCCCGTCTCCGGACCCACGGCTCTGGTGCCGCCGCTCTACCCATACCTCCTGTCTCTGGGATTCCATCTTCTTGGGCTAAACACCGTCAAGGTTGCCTTTGCCATTCTCGGACTGAACGGCATCTTCTCCGCACTCACCTGCCTGCCGCTCTACTTTTTGACCCGCCGTGCCCTGAACCGGCGCACCGCGTCGCTGGTTGCCCTTGCCTGGGCTTTGTATCCCTTTGCCATCTACTTCTCAGCGGACCGCGTGTGGGACTACGCCCTCACTTCGCTTCTCTTCACCTGTTGTCTGCTGCTGGCCCAAACCCTGCATGAGCGCACCGCCTGGGCTTGGTTCGGTTTCGGCGCCCTGTACGGGCTGACCGTGCTCTCGAACCCTTCCGTCGCCTCGCTGCTGCCTCCTTTATTGCTGGTTGCGATCTATCGTGTTTGGAAAGCGGGCGACTCTCCGCTCCGCTGGGTTCGCGGCGCCCTGCTGACCGCCCTGGCCTTTTGCATGGTGTGTGCTCCGTGGCAGATCCGCAATCACCGCGTCATGCACGCCGATTTCTTTGTGCGCGACGGCTTCTGGCTGGAGTTCTATGCCGGCAACAACGGCGACACAACAGAGTCGAACTCCAATTTCGCCCATCCTGCCAGCAATCCACAGGAAATGAAACGCTATCAGGCCGCCGGCGAGATCCGTTACATGGCTCAGAAGCGTGCGGCCTCGCTCGCCTTCGTTCAAACTCATCCGGGCTTCTTCGTGGTGGCCACTGCCCGCCGCGTTCTTCGCTTCTGGACAGGATTCTGGTCCTTCCGCCGCGGCTATCTGAAATACGAACCATTTGATCTGCCCAATGTTCCGTTCTGCCTGTTTCTGCTGTTCTTCACCGTACGCGGCCTCGGGCGCTGGTGGCACGAAGATCGGGCGGCGGCGGTCCCTTACGTGCTGGCCCTGATCATCTTTCCGCTTCCCTATTACCTGACACACAGCTCTATGGATTATCGCCAGCCGCTCGAGCCCATTCTTGTGCTGCTGGTGGTGCTGGGTATGTTCGGCACAGGCCGATGCCTGTCTAACCGCCTGGATCGCCTGGCCTGACTGCGTCTAGAAGTCCCTTACAGAAGTCTTACACCGCTCTGCGCCCGCGCTCTGTATTGTCGAAGTTGAGGAGAAAGAACCCCTTCATGAGCTCAGCCATTCTTCACCCGGAACCTTCCCCCGCCTCACCCAATCCCGACGGGGATCGCATGTCTTCGGTGCAGCAGACCGCCGAAAAGATCAAGCAGGATCTGCGTATGGGCCGTGAGCATCAGGAAGGCCGCATCAACTGGATCACCAGCATCTTCATGGGCGCGTTTCACGTCCTGGCGATTGCCGCTCTCTTCTTCTTCTCCTGGAAGAACCTGGCCGCCGCGGTCATCATGTACTTCCTCGCGATCAACGTTGGTATCGGCATGAGCTACCACCGCCTGCTGACCCACCGCGGCTACCGCGTCCCCAAGTGGCTTGAGTACTTCCTCGCCGGTTGCGGCACCATGGCGCTTGAAGGTGGACCGATCTTCTGGGTGGCCACGCACCGCGTACACCACCAGTATTCTGACCACGAAGGCGATCCGCACAGCCCGCACGACGGCACCTGGTGGGCGCACGCCGGCTGGATACTCTCTGGCCGTGCCCTGCACTCGGAGACCGCGCTGCTCGGACGTTACGCTCCCGATCTCACCCGCGACAAGGTTCACGTCTGGCTCTCACGCTTCCATTGGCTGCCCCTGACGGTTGCCGGCTTCCTGCAGCTCGCCATCGGCGCCGCCCTGGCTAACCCCGGTCACCGCATCGTCGGCGCTATCGGCATGATGCTCTGGGGAACGTTCCTGCGCACTACGCTCGGCCTGCACGCCACCTGGCTCGTCAACTCGGCCACGCATCTTTGGGGTGCACGCCGTTTTGAGACCCGTGACGACTCCCGCAACAACTGGTGGGTCGCCCTCATCACCGGCGGCGAAGGCTGGCACAATAACCACCACGCCCATCCCGTCAGCGCCCGTCACGGCCTTGCCTGGTATGAGTTCGACATCAACTACTACGGCATCTGGCTTCTCGAAAGGGCCGGTCTGGCCAAAAAGGTCCAGATCGCCAAATTCGACCCCAAGGACCCCCGTCCCGCCGGCGCCAATTAACCTCCTCTCCGCATGAGTCGCAAGGGCTGCCATCCACGATGGCGGCCCTTGCTGTTTCTCCCCCTCCCAGCCGCTATACTCTCCCTCGAAGCCCATGAACCTCACCCGACGCCGTGCCAGCCAGGCCTTCTTCACCACGCTCGGCGTCTGTCTGATCTGCCTCGCGGTGGCCCTGAACGTGACCTGGGTGATGCACAATGGCCGCCGCCTCGCGATCGATCTGCTCGGCGTTCTGCTGTTTGCGATCCTCATCGCCGGCGTCGTGCTCAATACCGTCTTCCTGCTTCGCGAGATCCGCCGCAACGAGCGCCAGGACAGCTTCCTCAACACCGTGACGCACGAGCTCAAAACCCCCATCGCCAGCATCCGTCTCTACCTCGATACCCTCGAACGACGCCCCGTCGCCGACGACCAGCGCCAGGCCTTCTACCGCATCATGCGTTCCGACACCGACCGCCTCCTTGGCACCGTCGAACAGGTGCTCAAGGCAGGCGAGCTCGGTCAGCGCGCTCGCACCGGCGAGCGCACCCGGCTCGAACTGCAACCCCTTTTAGCTGAATGCATCGCCACCACGCTCGATCGCCACAACCTCGAAAAGCAGGCCATCGTGCAGGAAAAGGTCCCCGGTGACGTACGCCTCTTCGTCCTCGGCCACATCGAAGACCTCCGCACCGCCATCCTGAACCTGCTCGACAACGCCGTAAAATATTCGCCCCACGGCGTTCACATCCGCTGCCGGCTCTCTATCGAGCGCTACACCTTCGCCGTGCTCTCGGTCACCGACACCGGCCTCGGCCTGCCCTCCAACGAGCTCAAACGCATCTTCCGCCGCTTCTACCGCGCCGACGCTTCCGATCGTGCCAAAATCAAGGGCACCGGGCTCGGTCTCTTCCTCGTACACACCATCGCCCGCCAGCACGGCGGCACCGTACGCGCCCTCAGCGACGGCCCCGGAGAGGGCGTCACCATGCTGCTGAAACTTCCGCTCGCCCTCAGCTAACAATGCCCCCGCCCATGACAAACGCCCCCTTGATCGCCGTCATCGAAGACGAAGAGCACCTCGCCCAGGGCCTGGTCTTCAACCTGCGCGCCGAAGGCTACAACACCCACCACGAGGCCGACGGCTCCGCCGCGCTCGCCTGGCTGCTCGCCCCCACATCCCGCCCCGCCGCCGTCCTGCTGGACGTCATGCTGCCCGGTGCCGACGGCTTTGCGATCACCCGTGCCCTCCGCGAGGCCAAATGCTTCGTGCCCATCCTCCTGCTCACCGCCCGCGGTCGCACCGAGGACATCCTCGAAGGCTTCGAGGCCGGTGCTGACGACTACCTACCCAAACCCTTCGATCTAAACGTCTTATTGGCTCGCCTGGGAAGCCTGCTGCGGCGCAAACAATGGCTGGTGGAGGTGCCCGCCGAGCCGACTTCTGCCCTGTCTGCGGAGATAAGGGCGGAGGTCCCCAGATTCAGTCTGCTCCGGCTCGGCGACCGCACCGTTGACTTCGACAACCTAGAAATTCGCGGCGGTGAGGTCCCGATCCGCCTCACCGTCATGGAAGCCGACCTCCTGCGCTATCTCGTCGAGCGCCCCAACCAGGTCGTCTCCCGCAAAGAGGTCCTCGAAGAGGTCTGGCACGTCCAGGGCGACACCGATACCCGCCCCATCGACAACTTCATCGTCCGACTCCGCCGCTACCTCGAACCCGAGCCCGCCAACCCGGTCCACCTGCTCACCGTTCGCGGCGTAGGCTACCGCTTCGTGGGTCCAGCCGCCAGCCAAGGCAGCTGAACGCCTTGCAGCTGAACGCCTTGCAGCTGAACGCCTTGCAGCTGAACGCCTTGCAGCTGAAC
>CAXSBL010000024.1:30636-39697 GCA_964235515.1 uncultured Bryocella sp. | reverse complement strand
GCAGCTGAACGCCTTGCAGCTGAACGCCTTATCGTGAGATCGATTTCGCCTCTTTGGTTGTCATTCCCGAAGGGAATCTGCGTCTCCGCTCCAGAACACCGATCAGCACCCGGCCCAAAGCTGTCCTCTCGACCAGAGGCGAAGCCGAAGGGAGAGATCGGCGGTTATGCTCCTCTAAGTCCCGCCCGCCGTTCCCGCATCCAATCGGCATGGCAACGATAGCCCTGAAGATTGAAAAAATGCACTGCGGCGCCTGCGTCCGGCGTGTCACCCAGACCCTCAACGCCCTCCCCGGCACCCACGCCGACGAAGTAGCCATTGGTTCGGCTCGCGTCACCACGGACGCTCCCCCGAGCGACCTTCTCCAGGCGCTCGGGGCCGCGGGCTTCCCCGCCCAGGCCTCCGCCTGACCCTTTGCCAACCGCCGTCATCACATCGGAACCCATAGAACAGAGCCTCGGCATCCAGGGGATGACCTGCGCCGCCTGCCAGATCCACGTGCAGCGCGCCCTTGAGGCTGTGCCCGGCGTTGAGGCTGTCTCTGTAGATCTTTTGGGGCACAAGGCCCGCATCTCCGGCCCGGCAGCCATCGCCGCTGAAACCCTCGCGGACGCGGTGCGCAAGGCCGGCTATGACGTGGGCAGCCCCGCGTCCAGCTCATCAGCCATCCCCGGGCAGGCCCAACCCGCCGAAGAAGATCACAACTCCGCCCTAGGCCTGCGTGCCGCGCTCTGCCTCGCCGCCGGCGCCGTCGCCATGGTCCTGTCCATGCCGCTAATGGGCACAAATCCTGCCGCCGGCGCCGATCCACTCAGTCGGTGGCTCATGCACCTCACCGCGCCGCTCCTGCCCGCGGCGCTGATGTCCCTTCCCGCTGAGCCCGTCCGTTGGGTCCTGTGTCTTCTTTCCCTCAGCGCCATACTGTTCGCCGCGCCGGAGATCTACGCCGCCGCCTGGCGCGCCGCCCGCCACCGCGCCACCAACATGAACACCCTCGTGGCCCTCGGCACTCTTTCGGCCTTCGCCGTCTCGCTCACCGTCACCGTGGCCGACGCCCTGCATCATCCGCTTCCCCTCTTCGGCGACGTCTATTACGAGGCCGTTGTCCTGATCCTGGGCTTCCTCCTCGCCGGCCGCTGGCTGGAAGGCCGCGCCCGCCGCCGCGCCATGCGGGACGTCGGCAGCTTCGCCCAGCTCAACACCGCGCAGGCCCGCTGGCTCGCCGACACCGCTCCCGCTGACCCAAACGCGCTGCTCGGCACCCCCGAAACCATGCTCCCCGTCGACGCGCTCATGGTCGGCGACATCCTCCGCGTCCTTCCCGGCGACCGAGTCCCGCTCGACGCCGAGATCCTCGCCGGCCGCAGCTCCGTCGACGAATCCATGCTCACCGGCGAGCCTCTGCCCATCACCCGCGTTCCCGGCGATCGTCTCCTCGGCGGCACCCTCAACCTTGACGGCGCGCTGATCCTCCGCGCCACGGCCCTGGGCGCCGACTCCACCCTCGCCCGCATGAGCCAGCTGCTCGAACGCGCCCGCTCCACCCGCGCCCCCATGCAACGCCTCGCCGACCGGGCCAGCGCCGTCTTCGTTCCCACCGTTCTGGTGCTTGCCGCGCTCACCTTCACGGTTTGGGCCGTTGTCGACAACAGCGGCGGCCACCACAGCGGCCTGGGCCGTGCCATCTCGCTGGCCCTTTCCGTCCTTGTCATCGCTTGCCCATGCGCGATGGGCTTGGCTGTCCCGGCAACGGTCGCCGTGGCCCTGGGCACCGGAGTGCGTGCCGGCCTGCTCTTCAAGGACGGTGAAGCCATCGAACGCCTCGCCGGAGCCGAGGTCATCGCCTACGACAAAACCGGCACCCTCACCGAAGGTCGCCCCCAGATCCAGGCGTTCATCCAAACGCCCGATTCCCTTTACCCGAAATCCACCCTGCTGGCCTGGGCTAGAGCCGTGGAGCAGCTCTCCACGCATCCCCTCGCCACCGCTGTGTGTACCTTCGGCGCTATACCGAACGCCACAACAGCAACGGACATCACCGACGGCCGCCTTCTGCCCGGCACCGGCGCCGAGGCCACCGTCGACGGCCATCATGTCTCGGTAGGCAGCGCCGCCTTACTGCAATCCCTCGAAGCTTCAACAATCCCCGAAGCTCTGCAACAAGCCACCCCCATATACCTCGTCGTCGACGACCACCATGAGGCTACCTTCTACGCCGTCGACACCCTTCGCCCCTCCGCCGCCGGCATCGCCGCTGCGATGGCCAAGCTGGGCCTCCGCACCGTCCTCTTAACCGGCGATACCGCCCAAGCCGCCAACCCCATCGCCGCCCAAGCCGGCATCACCGACATTCGCGCCAAACTGCTCCCCGAGCAAAAGGTTCTGGCGATTGAAGCCATGCAGCGCGAAGGGCGCCGCGTCGCCATGGCCGGCGATGGCCTCAACGACGCGGCCGCGCTGGCGCAGGCCGATGCCGGCATTGCGGTCGCCTCCGGCACCGACCTGGCTCGCGACGCCGGGCATGTGCTTTTGCTGCACCATGACCTCCGCCTGATACCACTCGCTGTCCGCCTCGCCCGCAAGACCCAGCGTCTCATGCGCCAGAGCCTGGCCTGGGCGCTTATCTATAACCTGCTCGGGATCCCGCTCGCCGCCGGCCTTCTGCTGCCGCATTTCGGTATTGCGCTCAGCCCCGCGCTCGCCAGCGCCGCCATGGCGTTTAGCTCGGTCAGCGTCCTGCTCAATGCCCTTCGCCTTACCCGGCTGCCCGCCAGCTGGCGCATCCCGGCGAACACCGCCCCGTCGGGAAAGCAGCCGTTACGGTAGACTCAGGCCTGACCTCCTGAGTCGTTCGCCCGTGCGCATCTTTACCCGTTACATCCTTCGCGAGATCCTTGCCTACGCCCTGCTTGGCGGACTCCTGTTCACCTTTGTCCTGCTCATGCGCTACCTGCTCCCCCTGTTGGAGCTTTTCGTGCGCGGCATTGCTTCCCCCTACGACCTCCTTCGGCTGCTCTCCTGGCTCTTTGCCAACTCCCTCACGCTTACGCTGCCCATGGCCGTCCTCGTCGGCATTCTCCTTGGTCTCAGCCGCCTCGCCGGGGACAGCGAAATCACCGCGATGCGCGCCAGCGGCGTCGGTGTAGTTGCTTTCTTGCGCATCGTCAGCATCCTTGCCGTCTTTTGCTGGATCGGGGGCTTGGCCAACGCCCTTTACGTCGCCCCGCGCGCCTCGGCCGACCTGCTCCGTTATGAGGAAGCCAGCAAAACCTCCCAGGCGACCCTCGAAGTCCAGCCCCGCGTCTTCTACGAGGACCTGAAGAATTACGTCCTCTATGTGCAGGACGTGATGCCCGGCTCCAATGGCACCGCCTTGTGGAAGAACGTCTTCCTTGCCGATCTTTCCCAGCCGGCCTCGCCCCACATCATCACGGCAAAGGAAGCCGTCGTTCTCGGCGGCGGCGGCCAGACCCTGCATCTCGAACTCGCCGACGGCGCCCGCCACGACATGGTCGCGAAAGATCCCGGCCAGTATGACATCTCCACCTTCAGTTCCACCGATCTACCCGTGCAAAGCGGACAAAGTGAGGACACACAGCACATCACCCGGCGGGACACCCCACTGCAGGCCATGGACACACCCGTTCTTTGGGCCCACGCCTATGGCAAACTCGCCGATCGGCAACATGTCCAAACCTTTCGCATCGAGTTCCAGCGCCGCCTTGCCTTCCCGACCGCCTGCCTGGTGCTCATGCTCGTCGGCGTTCCCCTCGGCCTGAGTTCGAAACGCGGCGGCAAAGGTGCGGCCTTCGCGTTGGCTCTGCTGCTGGTCTTTCTGTACTACTTCGCCTCGCTGATGGGTACGGCGCTTGCCCGCGACGGCCGCCTGCCCGCCGGTATCGGGGTCTGGGCTGCGAATCTGGTCTTCTCCGTTCTCGGGATCCTGCTGATTCAGCAGATCTCCACGGGTGGCGCGGTTCTGTCCTACATCGCCTCGCTCGGTCCCGCGCTTCGTCGCGTCTCTGCGCCGAAAGACGAAACGCCCGCCAACGTCCGTGCCGGCCGCGAAGCTTCGGTTACCCCGCTCCAACGCCTGCGCGTCGCCCTGCACAGCCGCTTTCCGCTCATTTTGGATGAGTACGTCATGGGCAGCTTTCTGCGCAACTTCGCCCTTGTGCTCGCCGGCATCACGATCCTGTTCCTGATCTTTACCTTCTTCGAGCTCATGGGCGACATCATTCGCTACCGCACCCCTCTGGTCACGGTCGGCGACTACCTGCTCAACCTCATCCCCTTCGTGCTCTACACCATGACCCCGCTCTGCTCGCTCATCGCGGTGCTCATCACCTTCGGTGCGCTCAGCCGATCGAGCGAGCTCACTGCGATGAAGGCTATCGGGGTCAGCCTTTACCGCATCGTCACGCCCATTCTCGTCATCGCCGCCACGCTCTCCCTCGCGCTCTTCGCCTTTGACGAGTTCTACCTGCCCACTGCCAATCGCCGGCAGGAGGCCCTGCTCTCCGCCATCAAGGGCAAGCCCTCGCAGACCTTTCTGCGTCCCGACCGCCAATGGATCTCCGGCCAGACCAACAGTTCCGGCAACCCCAAACGCATCTTTTACTACCAATTTTTCGACCCCGACCGCGACGTCTTCGCCAACCTCACCGTCTTCGAGTTCCAGCCCAAAACCTTCGCGCTTACCCGCCGCCTGTACGCCGGCAGCGCCCGCTGGGACGCCGGGAAGCACGACTGGATTCTCTCCGACGGCTGGGAGCGCACCTTTTCAGGCGAAACGGTAGGCTCCTACAACACCTTCAACACCGCGTCCTTCCCGGAGATTCACGAGCAGCCCGCCTACTTCAAAAAGCAGGAGCGCCCCTCGCAGGAAATGAGCTACGACGAACTGCATCGTTATATCGGCGACCTGCAGCAGAGCGGCTTCGACACCACGCGTCTGCGCGTCCAGCTCAATCGCAAGCTCGCCTATCCACTGGTAACTCTCGTCATGGCCATCCTCGCTGTGCCTTTCGCACTTTCTACCGGCAAACGCGGCAACATCGCCGGGCTTGGTGCGGCGGTCGGTGTGGCGATCGCCTACTGGATCATCGCCGGCATCTTTGAAAATCTGGGCGATGTGAACTCGCTGCCCGCTGTTCTGGCCGCCTGGTCGCCGGACCTGCTCTTCGCCATGGCCGGCTCTTACCTCCTGCTCCGCACCCCCACCTAAACCGCACCAGGTGCGAGGTCCAGAGCCCGAAACTTAATAGTGGCCTCGCACTTGCAGCCGTGTCGTTGGCTTTGTAACCCGGATTCCGAGCTTCTATCTTGGCCGTTGCCGCGGATGCACTAGACTTGGACCTGAGATGACGAATGTGAACGTTCGCCTGTTCCTCCTTGCTGGCACCACGGCCATGGCTACCGTGTCCGGCGCCGCCGCGCAGAATTCTACGACACACCGCTCGACAACAGCGCATCATGCCACGGCGACGGCTCATCGACCGGTCGCAAAATCCGACTGTGTCGCCCTGCCGCCCATGTCTCCCAAGATTCCCGCTCTCCCCTCGGGCAGCCCCTGCCCGAAATCGCTGATTACGGTCAGCGTGGAGGAGAAGGTGGACCTTTCCCCCTTGATTGGACCCGCACTTCGGGAAGGCTTCAAGAACGTATCGACGCATTTCACGCTCGCCTATGTGGACGAGGTCCTGGGCGTCGGCGCCCCAGCGCAGCCACACATGTATTACACCGTCCGCTACAGCGGCTACCTTCCGGACGGTACAAAATTCGATTCCTCCGCGGATCATCCCGGCGGCAAACCGCTGTCCTTTCCCTATGGCGCTCACCACGTCATCCCCGGTTGGGATATCGGGTTTGAGGGCATGCACCTTGGCGGCAAGCGTCGCCTCTATATTCCCTGGCAGCTGGCCTACGGTGAGCGCGGACGTCCGCCCATTCCCCCGAAATCCGACCTGATCTTCGACATGGAGCTCGTTTCGCAGAGCCCGACGGATCCGGATGCGCCGCCCACGCCTTCAACGCCCCCTGCAGGCCCGGGTACGCCCTCCGCCAGCCCGATTCAAAGCAATCCCGTGACGGTAACTCCCGCTCCGTCTTCGCAACCGGCGCCTTCAACCCGGCCGCAAACCGGCCCCGACGTCAAGCCGGTCCCGCCCACACCCGGCACTCCCTCGGCCCCCTCCACGACAACACCCCCGACCGCAAAGCAGCCACCCCAGGGCGCGCTCTAACCCGCAACACCGCACACCACCAAAACGATGCTCAAGCGCCTCAGTCCGCTCTTTCCCTACCTCCGCCGTTACTGGCGAAGCTTCGCCTGGGGCGGGCTGGCGCTCGTCATCTATAACTGCGCCAAGGCCACCATTCCCCTGCTCGTCGGCAGCACCGTTGACGACATGCGCCGCGACATCCACGCGGCCGCTGTCTGGCAACACGCGCTCGCCATCCTCGGTATTGCCGTCCTTTCCGCGATCTGCCTCTATCTCACCCGGCAGATTATCATCGGTGCCTCCCGCGAGATCGAGTTCGACCTCCGCAACGACCTCTTCGCCCACCTCGAACGCCAGCCCCCCGCTTTCTTCCAGCGAAACCGCACCGGCGACATCATGGCGCGGTCCACCAATGACCTTTCCGCCGTCCGCCAGCTGCTCGGGCCGGCCATTATGTACTCGGCCAACACGGTTGTCTTCACCGCCGCCGCCCTTCCGTTCATGCTGCGCATGAGCCCCCGGCTTACCCTGTTTGCCTTTCTCCCGTTGCCCTTGGCCTCCATCCTGGTCCAGTACTTCGGTGCCCGCATCCACACCCGCTTTGAACGCATCCAGGCCATGTTCTCGGACATCTCCGCCCAGGCCGAAGAAAACTTCTCCGGGGCCCGGCTCATCCGCGCCTTTGCTCAGGAGCAGGCCCAGATCGACGCCTTCGAAACCTCCAACCGAGAATACATTCGCCGTTCCCTTCTGCTCGCCCGCCTCATGGCCATGCTCTGGCCCACGCTTGAGCTTGTTCTGGGCGTCTCGCTCATGATCACCCTGCTCGTCGGCGGCCATGAGGTCGTCTCGCACCAGCTCTCCGTTGGCCAGTTCACCAGCTACATGGTCTATATGGTGCAGCTCACCTGGCCCATGATCGCCATCGGCTGGGTCGTCAACCTCGTGCAGCGCGGCACCGCCTCCATCACTCGCATTGACGTCCTGCTCAAGGAAGAACCCTCCATCGCCGACAAGACCGCCGACGATGCAGCTATCACTCACCGCTCAGTCGCTCAAACCTCCTCGCTGAACAGCACCCGCGCGGAGGCTTTCAACGAGGCCGACAACCAGATCAGCGGCGAAGTGGAGCTCCGCCACCTCAGCTTCCGCTACGACACGGGCCCGGAGATCCTCCACGACATCAGCCTGCACATCGCCGCGGGCACCTCTCTCGCCATCGTCGGCCCCACCGGCTCAGGAAAATCCACCCTCGTTTCGCTGATTCCGCGCCTGCACGACGCCGCGCCCGGCGAAGTGCTCATCGACGGCCGCCCCATCCGCGACTACACGCTGGCCCAACTCCGCGCCGGGATCGGCTTCGTTCCGCAGGAGACCTTCCTGTTCTCCACCACCGTCCGCGACAACATCGCCTTTGGCGAGCCCGACGCAACCGCCGACCAGGTTCTCGCCGCAGCCCAGACCGCCCACATCGGCCGCGAGATTCAGGAGTTTCCCCTGGGCTTCGATACGATCGTTGGCGAACGCGGCCTGACTCTCTCCGGCGGCCAGAAGCAGCGTTCCGCCATCGCAAGAGCCCTGCTCCGTCAGCCCCGCATCCTGATTCTCGACGATGCGCTTGCCTCGGTAGACACCTACACCGAGGAGCAGATCCTTGCCGGCCTGCGCCAGGCCATGCAGGGTCGCACAACCCTCCTCATCGCGCATCGCGCCTCCACCGCTCGTAATGCTGACCGCATCGCTGTCCTTAACGGCGGCCACATTACTGAAATCGGCACCCACGACGAACTCGTGGCACGCGGCGGCTACTATGCCGAACTGGTCGAAAAGCAAAGCCTCGAGGAAGAGATCCTCACCGCCGTGTGAGGGGGTTCTACGTTCTATGTCATACGTGTACAGCGACCAGAGATCACGTAGAACGTACAACGTAACTCGTAGAACGTCTTACTCGTCCTTACCCTTCCCCATCACCTTCACTATCACCCGCTTCGGCCGCTGCCCGTCGAATTCCGCATAGAACACCCGCTGCCAGGTGCCCAAATCCAGTTGGCCGCGCGTCACCGGCAACGTGGTCTCGTGGTGTAAAAGCAGTGCCTTCAGGTGGGCATCGGCGTTGTCCTCACCTGTCTGGTGATGCTTGTACCCCGGCCATCGCGGTGCCAGCTTCTCCAGCCACACGCTGATGTCCTCGATCAGGCCGCTCTCGTGGTCATTTACGTAGATCGCCGCCGTAATGTGCATGGGCGATACGAAACAAAGCCCATCGTCTACGCCGGACTTGCGCACGACCGCCTCCACCTGATCGGTGATGTGCACCATCTCATACTGCTTCCGCGTGTTGAACGTCAGGTACTCGGTAAAAACCTTCATGCCCCCATGCTAAGGGACGGCGGGGTATGCCGTGGGCTGTCTCCCTCCTGTGAACGGAATCGGCGTCTAATAGGCCGAGGAAGCAGAAGGCTTCCGGAGGTCCAGGCATCATGAACAGCAAACTTACGCTCGGAGCATTGCTTCTCGCCCTCATCGTCCCGGTCACTCAGGCACAGCACGTGCAGACCGACTACGACCATAAGGCTCCGTTGACCGATTACCACACCTTTTCGATCGCCAAGGTCCAGACCGTAAACCCGCTGGATGGGGATGTTCTTCGCAGCGAGATCCGCAAAGATCTGGAATATCACCATTTGCAGGAGGTGCCACGGGGCGGCGACGTCGTGATTACAGTGATCGGGGCTCAGCGTGAAACTCAGCAATACCAAAGCTTCTACAACGGCCTCGGACCCGGCTTCGGTTGGGGCGGCTACGGCGGTTGGTGGGGTGGCGGCTGGGGTGGCGGC
>CAXSBL010000024.1:5297-30536 GCA_964235515.1 uncultured Bryocella sp. | reverse complement strand
TGGGGTGGCGGCTGGGGTGGCGGCGGATTTGGCGACAACACCACCACCGTCCATGAGATTCCCATTGGCACCCTCGTCGTCGACATGTACGACACCCACACCCACAACCTGGTCTGGCGCGGAACATCACACGAGACCGACTCCGACAACATGAACAAGAACTCCGGCAAGCTGCAAAAAGCCATTGACGAGATGTTCTACAAGTTCCCGCCCAAGCACGCCATGTAGTTCCCGATGTCGGATTTCCGCAAAAGGCTGGGGTGGGCACAGTCCCGCCTCAACCTTTACCATTCCCCTAATGACTTCTCACGGCAAACTTGGAAAGCGCGCCCTGGTCACCGGCGGCGCGGGCCTGATCGGCTCCCACATCGTCGATCTCCTGATCCAAAACGGCTACACCGTCCGCATCCTCGACAACCTCGAGCCCAACACCCACAAACAGGGCAAGCCCGCCTGGATCAACCCGGCCGCCGAGTTCCGCCAGGGTGAGGTTCAGGACTACGCCACCATGAAGTCCGCCCTCGAAGACATTGACGTCGTCTTCCACGAGGCAGCCTACGGCGGCTACATGCCTGAAATTTCCAAGTACGTCCTCGTCAACAGCTTCGGCACCGCGCAGATGCTCGAAATCATCCGCGATCACAAACTACCCATCAAAAAGGTCGTTGTCGCCAGCTCTCAGGCCGTCTACTCCGAAGGCGCCGCCCTCTGCCCCGAGCACGGCCACGTCGTCCCGCTCATCCGACCCGTGGAGCAACTCCGCGCCGGCGACTTCGCCGTCCATTGCCCCGTCCTGGTCAACGGAAATGCCTGCGGCAAGCCGACCACCTCCATCCCCACCCCTGAATCCACCCCCGGCGGCGGCGAGACCGTCTACGCCCTCACCAAGGTCGACCAGGAAAAGCTCGTCCTCCTCTGGGGCAAGCAGACCGGCATCCCCACCGTCGCTCTGCGCTACTCGTGCACCTACGGCCCGCGCCAGTCGCTCTTCAATCCCTACACCGGCGTCATCGCCATCTTCTGCACCCGCCTGCTCACGGGCCAGCAGCCCGTCATGTATGAAGACGGCGGCCAGACCCGCGATCTCTGCTTCGTTGAAGACATCGCCCGCGCCAACCTCCTTGTCATGGAATCCGACAAGCTCGATGGCCTGCCCGTGAACGTAGGTTCGGGCCGCGCCACCTCGGTCCGTGATCTCGCCAACATCATCGCCGGTCAGCTCGGCATCAACCTCGCCCCGCTCGCCCGCGGCGAATTTCGGCCCGGCGAAATCCGCTCCCTCATCTCCGACATCAGCCGGATCCGCACCGTCGGCTACGAACCCTCCGTCACCATCGAAGAAGGCATAGGCCGCTACGTCGAATGGATCAAGACCCAGGGCACAGTAAAGGACTATTTCGGCGAGGCCGAAGCCGGTCTCCGCGCCAAAGGCATAGTCCAGAGCATCGCCAAATAACCGCATAAGCGTGACTTCCCTTCATTGGTTGTCATTCACGAAGGGAATCCGCGTTTGCCCTCCCATTCCTTATGTCGTTCCCGAAGGGAATCTGCGCTGCTCCACCGGGGTACCCACCTTCCGAGACAGTTTCATCGTCGCGAAGGTGGGTACGCGCCACTAAACTGCCTCCATGCGCCCCCTGCTCGCCTCTGCCGTATTCGCGCTCCTTGCAGCCCCAACCCAGGCCCAATGGCAGCTTCAGAACGCCAACACCACCGCCGACCTCCGCGGCATCGACTCCCTCGGCGACGGGGTAGCGTGGGCCTCCGGCTCAGCCGGCACAGTTCTCCGCACCGAGGACATGGGCAAAAGCTGGACACACTGCGCCACCCCACCTGAAGCTGCGAAATTGGACTTCCGCGGCATCCAGGCCTTCGACAAAGACACGGCGGTTGTTATGTCCAGCGGCAAGGGCGATCTCTCCCGCCTCTACAAAACCACCGACGGCTGCAAGACCTGGAAGCTGGTCTTCTCTGACCCGGACGACACCGGCTTCTTCGACGCCATCCGCCGCGCCACCGACAAGCAGCTCTTCGTTCTGGGCGACCCCGTCAACGGCAAGTTCAGCATGTTCACCTCACGCGACGCCGGCAGCACCTGGTACGTCGCCGATGACCCCGGCCTGGACGCACCCGCCGGGGCCGGAGCCTTCGCTGCCAGCAACTCATCGTTCACCAGCTTTGGTACCAATCTCGCCTTTGGCTCCGGTGGTCCGCAGGCAGCGGTCTACCGCATGTCGCCCCAATGCGACGCCACAACCGGTGTCTGCAATCTTTCCTGGCAGGCCTTCCCAACGCCTCTGGCCCACGGCGCTGCCGCGGCAGGCGTCTTCTCCCTGGCCGGTCATCTAGCGGCCGGTGCTGGCGGCAAAACTTCCGTGGTAGTGGTAGCGGTGGGGGGAACCTACGACCAGCCGGCAGATCCCAACGGTACCGCGGCCTTTAGCCGGGACGGCGGCGCTGCCTGGACCGCCTCAACAACCTTGCCCGGCGGCTACCGCAGCGCCGTAGCCTACGCTCCCAAAACAAACACCTGGATCACCGTTGGCCCGAACGGAACCGACTTCTCCACCGACGACGGCCGCAACTGGCAACCCCTGAAACCCGACCCCGCCGCCAACGACACCCCCGACGCCGACCAACATTGGAATGCGTTATCTCTTCCCTTCGTCGTAGGCCCTAAAGGCCGCATCGGCCTGCTCCGCCCCGACGCCCTCGCCTCGGCGAAGTCCACCGCAGCCCACTAACTCCGGTCGCCAGACAAACAGGGCAGCGGGAGCGAAACGCCGGCCCGGCTCCGAACATCTATCGTCTATGACCTCGCCCGTTCATCCCCAGGCCCGTGTCGGGCACGTCCACCTGCGGGTGGCTGACCTCGAGCGCGCCCTGGCCTTCTACCACGGCGTCCTCGGCTTCGAGATCACACTGCGCGTCGGCAACTCCGCCGCCTTTCTCTCCGCGGGCGGCTACCACCACCACATTGGCCTGAACACCTGGGAAAGCCTGGGCGGCTCGCCGCCGCCGCCCGGTTCGACGGGCCTTTACCACCTGGCGCTGCTCTACCCCACCCGTGGCGCGCTAGCCGATGCCCTCCAGCGGCTTCTGCGCGCAAACATCTCGCTCGACGGGGCCGCAGACCACGGCGTCAGCGAGGCCCTCTACCTCCAAGACCCCGACGGCAACGGCGTCGAGCTCTACTGGGACCGCCCCGAAACCGACTGGCCGCGAACTGGAAACGGCGATCTCACCATGTACACCCGCCCGCTCGATCTCCGTGCGCTGCTCGCCACACTTCCTGGCAGCTAAGGCCCGCAAACAGCACGGCTCTCGAGAAGGGGAACGATGCAGATCTACGTAGCCACATCCAACACTGGCAAGCTCCGTGACTTCGCCCAAAGCGCAGCCTCGGAGGGCATCGAAATCCTCCCTATCCCCGGCCTCGCGGCGATGCCGGAACCCGCCGAAGACGCCCCCGACTTCGCCGGCAACGCCGACCTGAAGGCAATCGCCTACTCCCTGCTGGCCCCCGGCCTGCTCGTGCTCGCCGACGACTCCGGCCTGGAGGTCGACGCCCTAGAGGGCCAGCCCGGCGTCCGCTCCGCCCGTTTCGCCGACGACCTCCGCTTTGGGGTGGATCAAGGCCTAAGCAAAGATGAGCGTAACAATCTCTGCCTGCTCTCTCTGGTCCACCAGCTTGAAGCCGCGCGCGGCCGGCGGACCGACCGCGGAGCCCGCTTCGTCTGCGCCCTCACCCTCGCCCGCGACGGTGGGGTACTTCTTCGTGCTGCCGGCACGGTCAAAGGCGAAATTCTCGACCAACCGCGCGGAACAAACGGCTTCGGCTACGATCCCCTCTTTCTCCTGCCGGCAGCCGGCCAAACCATGGCCGAACTCGACTCCCACGCCAAATGGGAGATCAGTCATCGAGGACAAGCCTTCCGTACCTTGCTTCAAAAGCTTGCCTGCCACTTGGGCCGGCCCCCGGAATTCGCACAACCTGAGCGGTAAGCGAACATGTGGCCCATTGGTTGCTTGACGCCCCTATTTTGCAGCGAAATAATCAAACTTGCCCCGAGTGTGTAGCGCTTCCGCTCGCCCGTCCGCGGTGCAACCCACGCAAGGAGTTCCCGATGGCCGCAGCCGCACCCATGGCACCCCCCGACAACGCCCAGGCCGCCGGAGGTCCCAACAGAGGCCACGAACGCCGAGGCGTGCAGCCCCTTCGCGCCGGCGAAGGCCACAGTTATCTTTGGCGCCGCCTCCATTCGCTCTCCGGCATCATCCCCATCGGCGCCTTTCTCGTCGAGCACATCGTCTCAAACTTCGAAACCTGGAACGGTCCGCTCGCCTACGCGCAGCAGGTCAAGTTCCTCAACGGCCTCCCGCTGGTTCGAGTCCTCGAGTGGGCGCTCATCTTCATCCCACTCGCCTTCCACGCCGGCTACGGCGTCTGGATCACCTTCCGCGGCCGCGTCAACGTCAACGTCTATCCCTGGGCCGGCAACTGGGCCTACATCACCCAGCGTGTCACAGGGATCATCGCGCTCGCCTACATCATCCAGCACGTCATCCGGCAGCGTTTTCTCGGCACCTCGCTTCCCGAACACCCCGGCGCCGCCTTCGCCAAGGTGCAGCACGAGCTTTCGAACCCCTGGATGTTCGCCATCTACGCCATCGCCATGCTCGCCACATGCTGGCATTTCGCTTACGGCGGCTGGCTCTTCTGCGCCAAGTGGGGAATTACCCCCGGCGTTAAGGCCCGGCGCAAAAGCGGCTACGTCTGGGGCGCGCTCGGCGTCGCCCTCTGCATTCTCGGCTTCATCAGCATGTACGCCGTAGTCTGGAAGTACCCCAACGCCCCCGCCGACGTCATGGCCGCCCAGCCCGCAGGCGTCGTCGAAGCCGCTCCCCGCGTCGCAGCGCCGAACACCACCAATCCAACGCAGCCGGGCACCGTCGCGCCAGCTGCCATGCAGCAACCCGCGGCCGCAACTCCTGACGCAGCAAGTGCAGATGAAGGTACCGGCACCGGCCGCCCGCATCGCAGGCACCACCGCCGCTAAGCTCGGCAAAGTACGAGATCTGAGGAACGTATGGCAGCAGCAACCACACCCCGCATCATCGTCGTAGGCGGCGGCCTAGCCGGCCTCTCCTCCGTCATCAAGATCGCCGAAGCCGGCGGCAAGGTCGACCTGTTCTCCATCGTCCCGGTCAAGCGCTCGCACTCCGTCTGCGCCCAGGGCGGCATCAACGCCGCCAAAAACACAAAGGGCGAAGGCGACAACGTCTTCAAGCACTTCGACGACACCGTCTACGGCGGCGACTTCCTCGCCAACCAGACCCCCGTCAAAAACATGACCGCGCAGGGCCCCGCCATCGTCGATCTGCTCGACCGCATGGGCGTCCCCTTCAACCGCACCCCCGAAGGCCTGCTCGACTTCCGCCGTTTCGGCGGTACCCTGTACCACCGCACCGCCTTCGCCGGCGCCACAACCGGCCAGCAGCTCCTCTACGCGCTCGATGAGCAGGTCCGCCGCTTCGAATCCGAAGGCAAGGTCACCAAGTACGAAGGTTGGGAGTTTCTTAGCTCCGTGCTCGATGACGCCGGCGTCTGCCGCGGCATCTGTGCCATGGATCTCCGCTCCATGGAGGTCCGCACCTTTCCCGCCGACGCCATCATTCTCTGCACCGGCGGCATCGGCGCGATCTTCGGCAAATCCACCAACTCCGTCGTCTGCACCGGCTCCGCGCAGTCCGCCGTTTACCAGCAGGGCGCAGCCTACGCCAACGGCGAATTCATCCAGGTGCACCCGACCGCCATCCCCGGCGAAGACAAGCTCCGCCTGATGTCAGAATCCGCCCGTGGCGAAGGTGGTCGCGTCTGGGTTCCACGCAAGCTCAACGACCCACGCCCCGCCAAGACCATCCCCGAGGCCGACCGCTTCTACTTCCTCGAGGAGTGGTACCCCAAGTACGGCAACCTCGTCCCCCGCGACATCGCCACGCGCGCCATCCATCGCATCGTGTATCAGGAAAATCTAGGCATCGACGGTCAGCCTATGGTTTACCTCGATGTTACGCACATAGACAAGGAAACGCTCAACCGCAAAATCGAAGGCATCCTCGAGATCTACGAGAAGTTCGTCGGCGACGACCCCCG
This sequence comes from uncultured Bryocella sp., assembly GCA_964235515.1. Classification (GTDB taxonomy): domain Bacteria; phylum Acidobacteriota; class Terriglobia; order Terriglobales; family Acidobacteriaceae; genus Granulicella. The sequence continues at coordinate 24,379 of CAXSBL010000024.1, read as the reverse complement.
CGAAGTTCCCATGAAAATCTTCCCGGGCATGCACTACACCATGGGCGGCCTCTGGGTCGACTTCCACCAGATGACCAACATCCCCGGCATCTTCGCCGCGGGCGAGGCCGACTACAGCATTCACGGGGCCAATCGCCTCGGGGCCAACTCCTTGCTCAGCTGCATCTACGGCGGTTTCGTCGCTGGCCCCTGCGCCCTCGAATATGCCAAGAACCTGCCTACGATGATCGGCGATGGCGGCCACGCCGCCGAAAAGCAGCGCCAGCGCGAATACAACGAGGTTCTACTGCACAACCAAGGCACGGAGAACCCCTTCCGCCTCTGGCGCGAGCTCGGCGATACCATGACCCGCCACGCCACCATCATCCGCTACAACGCGGGCCTAGCAGAAGCCGACGCCAAGATCGTCGAACTGCTCGACCGCTTCCGCAATATCAACCTCTCCGACAAGAGTCAGTGGGCCAATACCAGCTTTGCCTTCGCCCGCCAGCTTTGGAATATGCTCCACCTCAGCCGCGTCGTCGTTCAGGGCGCAGCCGCTCGTGACGAAAGCCGCGGCGCGCACTACAAGCCCGACTTCCCCGAGCGCAACGATGAAAAGTTCCTCAAAACCACCAAGGTATTTTTCGAAGACGACGCTCCCAAAATTACTTGGGAAGAGGTTGATACCCAGTTCATCACTCCCCGTGCAAGGAGATATGACGCCGCCGCCTAGGGACATCCACCCCTCGGACGGCGCACCGTCATCACACACATCATGAGCCCCGAAACCCTCACCCACATCGTCTACGTGATTCTCGTCACGGCCTTCGTCCTTGTGATCACGTACATGATTTTTTACAACATCCGTGCCAAAGCGAGGCAGACTCGCCTGCAGCCCAATGGCAAGCCCTTTGCCAGCCACGAAGCCGGCATCATGGCCACGCAGATTTCGGAAAGCGCGGAGTACCGGAAGCACAAGCGATAACCGCCGCTCAGACGCGGCCGCAAGCATAGGAGACCACCTTGAACACCGGTCACATGAGCACGACGCTTCTTTCCATCCTGCTCACCGTCGGCGCCGGTCTCTTCTACGGTGCTTTTGTGCTTTACGGCGCTTGGATCGATGGCCGCCGCCAGAAGCTGCGCGATGCAGGTCTACACCCGGTAACCGACTCTAGGGGCGAGGTCCACGCCCGCGAACAGGAGAAGCAAAATGGCAACATCCGTGATTGAAATGCAGTCGGAATCTCCGGTCGCCGAGGTCACCAGTCCGCATCACCCCGCCTCCACGCGCACCTTCACCGTGAAGGTCCAGCGCCAGGCCTCGCCCGACGCCGCAATGCGCACCGAAACCTTTGCCATTCCCTACCGCAAGGGCATGAACATCACCTCCGTGCTTGGCGAAATCGCGCTCAACCCCACCACCACCGACGGTGCAGAATCCACCGCGATCGCCTACGACGCCAACTGTCTGGAGGAGATCTGCGGCTCCTGCGCCATGCGCATCAACGGCAAAGCCATGATGGCCTGCTCCGCCCTGGTCGATAAACTGCTCGGCCCGGACAACACCATCACCCTGGCGCCGCTCTCCAAATTCCCCGTCGTCCGCGACCTCGCCGTAGACCGCTCCGTCCTCTTCGAGAACCTGAAGCGCGTCAAAGCCTGGGTTCCCATCGACGGCTCCTATGACCTCGGCCCCGCGCCGCGCCAGGCGCCGCAGATCCAGGAGCAGCGCTACCCGCTCAGCAACTGCATCTCCTGCACCATCTGCATGGAGGTCTGCCCGCAGTTCAACGACGCCACCGGCTTCGTCGGCGCTGCCACCATCGCCCAGGCCAAGCTCTTCAACATGGACCCAGCCGGCTCCGTGCTCTCCTCCGAGCGTCTCCGCGCGCTCGCAGGCGACGGTGGCGTGCAGGAATGTTCGTTTGCCCAAAACTGCGTCCAGGCCTGCCCCAAGCAACTCCCCCTCACCGAGGCCATCTCAGACATGGGCCGCGACGTTTTCGTGCAGCAGGTCAAAGACTTCTTCCGCCGCTAACCGGCGTAGCCCTCACCATCAAATGGAGCCCCAATGAGCACTACCCACGAAACCCTCGATCTTATCGACGCCCGCCGTATCCTCGCCGCCGCCACCAAGAAAGCCGAAGAAATCGGTCAGCCCATGAATATCGCGGTCGTCTGTGCCGGCGGCTACCTGCTCGCCTTTGAGCGTATGCCGAACGCCTGGCTAGGCTCGGTCGACATCGCCCAGAAGAAGGCCTTCACCTCCCGCGCCTTCAACATCGCCACCCATGATCTCGCCCCACTCTCCCAATCGGGCGAGCAGTTTTTCGGCATTCACGCCTCCAATGACGGCAAGGTCATGATCTTCGCCGGCGGCATCCCCATAAAGAAGGGCGATACGGTCATCGGCGCCATCGGCGTCTCCGGCGGCCTCGGCGCACAGGATCAGGCCGTGGCAGAGGCTGGTGCTGCGGCGATCTAGCTTCACGTAGCCGTCTTCGTCACGTACACGTAAAAGGGTTCAGCCACAGGCTGAACCCCTTTTACGCGACGAGGACCCTCACCTAGTCGCCTTTGCCATCCGCATACATCTTGTCGATCTGATTCTTGTATTTATCAACAATGATGCGCCGCTTCAGCTTCAAGCTCGGCGTGAGTTCGCCCTCTTCCACGCTCCACGCATCCGGCACCACGGTCACCTTCTTGATGCTCTCGTAGTGCGCCAGACTTCCGTTTACCTTTGCGATGATTCCTTCATAAAGCTTCTGCACCTTGGGATCGCTCGCAAGCTTGGCGTGGTCTCCCACACTCACACCATTCTTCTGGCCCCATTCCTCAAGCGCCTTGAAGTTCGGCGAGATTAGCACGCTCACAAACTTCTTGTTATCCCCGATCAGGGCCGCATGCTCCACCAAACCATCCGCTTTTAGCTTGCTTTCCACCGGTTGCGGCGCAATATACTTCCCGCCGGAGGTCTTCATCAGTTCCTTTTTCCGGTCAGTGATCGCCAGAAAACCATCCTCGAGCTTACCGATGTCCCCGGTCTTGAACCAACCGTCCTCGGTGTACTCCTTCTTCGTGGCTTCCTCGTTCTGCCAGTACCCGGCAAAAACCGAGCTGCCGCGCACCTCAAGCTCGCCATCGCCGGCCAGCCGGGCTTCCAGGTTCGGGATCACCTTGCCGACCGTGTTGGCCCGATAAGCGTCAAACGTATTGCGAGAGATCACCGGTGACACCTCGGTCATGCCGTAGCCTTCAATGATCCGGATCCCCGCACTCAGAAACCAATCCGTGGTCTCCTTGCCGAGCGGTGCGCCGCCCGAAACGTACAACTTCACATTCCCACCGAAGGCATCGGCGACCTTGGAAAATACCAGGCGATTGGCCAGGGTCCAGGTGAGGGAGGAGGGAATCTTTCCGGCAGCGATCTCGTCCTTGTGCTTGGCGCCGACACCCAGCGCCCACCGCAGCACCTTTTGCTGGAAACCCTTGGCCCGGCCTTCCACAGCCTGCCGCACCTTCTCAAAGACGCGAGGCACAGCCAGAAAAATCGTTGGCTTGACCGCTTTCATCGCCTTGGGCAGGTCATCGAACTTCGGCAGGTAGGAGATCGTCGATCCATGTGCATACATGGCATAGTCCAGGTGACGCGCCAGGGCATGGCTCAGGGGCAGAAAGGAAAGCGAACTGTCGCCTTTGACGATGCGGAGGCCTTCAGTCGAAAAATGCAGGTTCGAGGCCATATTGTCATGCGTTAGCATGACGCCCTTCGGGTCGCCTGTCGTCCCTGAGGTGTAGATGATCGAAGCCAAATCTTCCGGCTTGACCGCCTTCAACATCGCATCGAACTTCGGATCGCGATCTTCGAGCTCCGAAGCCCGCTTGAGGATCTCGGACAGGTTCTCCGCATTCTCAAACTGGCCATCGTCCCAAACCACCACATGCTCGATCGAGGTGAGATCGCCCGCCTTGGTTAACTTGTCGTACTGATCCTTGGTCGAAAGAAAGATCACCTTCGCCCCGGAGTTGTTCAGGATGTAGCCCATCTGTTCCGGCGTCAGCGTCTGGTACAGCGGCACATCCGCCGCTCCGACAGCCAAAACGGCGAAATCGATCACCGGCCACTCCCAGCGGTTTTCTCCCACCAGCGCCACGCGGTCACCTTTGCCCACACCCCAGCTCTGCAGCTTCTCGGCGACAGCGCGCACACGTCCGTACATCTGCTTGGAGGTGATGGGCTTCCATTCGCCCCCGGTCTTCCACTGGGCGACCGTCTCGTCTCCGCGTGCAGCCACAATTTCAAACACATCGTTCAGGGTCGAAATCTCTAACATGCGTACCTGCTCCTTCGTACCTGTAGCCCTTTTTCTATTTGTTGGATGCACACCAGGCCCAGGCTTGAAGGGCACTTGCATGGCACCCAGACAACTCGCTCCCCCAGCATCGGGTCGCCGTTCGCCGCCCGCTTACTGGCCCGTTCCGGTGCTCTGTCCCGTCTTCGCCGAGGCCACTCGCGGATAATACCCTGCCCGCGTCCGTACCTGCAGTTTGCCGAACCCTTTCTCCTTGGCTTCGACGTGGATCTGTCGGTAGCCGCCGATCGAGGGCGACTTCGTACTGCGATAGTCGATCGTGTACTGCTGGCGAATATCCTGCGCCACCTCCCGTGTAATCCCGTCCACGTCCTTTAATGCGTGCGGAAAGTATGCCTGTCCACCGGTCTGCTCGGAAAGCTCACTCAGCACCTCGCGCGAGTGCCGGGACTCACTCCGGCTCACATCCTCGCCGAATAACAGCCCGACGCAGTACACCGCCGGCCCGTCCAGCTCCTGCACCCGCCGAATTGCCTGCTCCAGGCTCGCACTTGAGGCGTTATCGTCACCATCGGTGACAATCAGCAGCACCTGCTTGGAACGCTTGCTGTTCTTCGCCAGGTAGTCCGCCGAAGCGATCACAGCGTCATACAGCGCCGTTCCCCCGCTGGATTTGATGTAGCTCAGCCCCTGCTGAAGCTTGTCGATGTTGTTCGTGAAATCCTGGTCGATATATGCCTCTGAGCTGAAATCCACCAGAAACGCCTCGTCCTGCGGGTTCGACAGCCGCACCAGATCAAGCGACGCCGCATCCACCGCGGCGCGTTTGTCGTACATCGAACCGGAACTGTCGATCAAAATACCCAGCGACACCGGCACATCCTCATGACGAAACCCGATGATTGTCTGCGGTGTTCCATCCTCATACACGTGGAAAGCCGATTGGGTCAGGTTGTCGATATTCCGCCCGGAACCATCCACAACGGACGCGTTCAGTCTTACCTCGTAGGCTTCAGCCTGGAGGGTGTACCGTCCGTTCCGCTCTGTAACTACACCTGCGGGGGCATTTTGCCCGGTAGATCCGGTCCCTGCTCCCGTCGGGGATCCTGCGGGTAAGGTCTGCTCCGGGGCGGGCACCGGATCGCTATCAATCGCGGGGGGCACCTGCGGATTCGATATCGTGGCAGGAGCACCCTGCTGGGGAGCGTTCTGTCCCCACGCGAACGGCGAAACCAATGCTAAACACATCACGGCCTGGAGAGCCCGGGTCGATCCTGCCTTACTGCGACGGCGCATAGTAGCCCTCGCGGTTGTGCACCGTAAGATCCGGCAGACCCGGCGGCGGCAACAAACGCACATTCAATTTACGATAAACGCCATTGTGCCGGCGGTCCGTCGGGGTGTACCCGATCACATACTCATTCCGCAACTCTTCACTGATACGCTCGGCGATATCGCTTAAATCTTGCACATCCCGCACCTGAAAGAGCCGCCCACCCGTGACTTCCGACATTTCATGCAGGAGTTGCGGCCCATTCTGCTCTTCCACCGTCGGCGCATAGGCGTCGAAGATGCCGATCGAATAGATCTGCACTTCGCTCTCGCGAACGATCCGGTTCAGCTCACCCTCGGTGTAGCGGCTGCGGTTATCGCCGCCATCGGACACCACCAGCAGGGCTTTGCGCGTGTACTTCGCATCCCGCAACTTGTTTACACCCAGATAGATAGCGTCGATCAGCGCGGTCCGGTTCTCCGGTCGCAGCATCACCATGCGCGCCTCCACGTCTTCCACATCCGAGGTATAGTCCACCAGCACGGCAGGCCTGTCATTGAACCCGACGACAAAAAACTCATCTTGCGGATTGGAGGTGCGCAGGAACTCGCTCAGGGCCTTTCGTGCGCGCACGAACTTGCTCTGCATGCTTCCGCTCAGGTCGAAGACAATACCGATCGACAGCGGCGCATCCTCCGTCGCAAAGCTCTTGATCGTCTGCGGCACGTTGCCGTCAAAGAGCGCGAAATTCTGCCGTTCCAACCCGGTAACCAGACGATTCTGTGGATCGGTGACAGTCAGGGGCACCAGCACAAGGTCCGCATTCACCAGGAGCGACGAATGCCCATTCGAGGTCGCCTTAACGGCTACATTGGCGTTGCCGGAGATCACCGGTTGAGGAGTTTTGGAAGCAGGTGCCGGAGTCGCGGCATGCACCGCATCCAGCGGGCTCTCCTGCGCGTGGAGCGCGTCTTCCGGGCATAGCAGAAGCGCGAGACAGGCCAGCAGCGGCCAGAAAAGGCCGACACCTGAAACAGCAAACGTCCACTTTTCCCGTGCCTGATGACTCATCGCATCCCTCTCCCGATGGACATTGCTCGCCTCATTCCCTTCGCGTGCGGCTAGACTACCCTACGCGGTCTTCGCCGTCTATTCCCCAGCGCCTTCGCTTTTGTTCTCCCGCATACCGGCCTCTGCCGCGTCCATCTCCGTCTCACTCCCCGCATGGCAGATGCCCTCCGTCGTTGTTTCATCCTTCTATCCTGTGCTGCAGCCGCCATGGCGGCGGTGCGTTGCCAGGAGCCAGCCGTGAACTGCCAGATTCTCGAATCCTGCCACAACAACCTGCTCGCCTGGTTTGAGCGCGATCCCGCCCTCCGCACCTCTGGAGCCGGTACCATCTCACGGCACACCACGACCGCTTCGATGCCTACACGCGCCAGCCCTGAAGCCAGACCGCAAACCCGAACCGCAGCCGCCGCGCACACCTCCGTACAATAGCCACAATGGCCCGCCTGTATCCATTTCGCGCTCTCCGCTATGACACCAGCCGCGTCAACATGGCCGACGTCGTCACCCAGCCCTATGACAAAATCACGCCCGCCATGCAGGACCGCTACTACGCCAAAAGCCCCTACAACCTGATCCGGGTTGTGCTCGGCAAGCGCGAACCCGGCGATACAGACAGCCACAACGTCTACACCCGCGCCGCCGCCGACTTCAGCGACTGGCGCGCCGCAGGCGTCCTGCAGCAGGAGACCGAGCCCGCTCTCTACGGCTACTCCCAGACCTACGCCGTCCCCGGCACCGGGGTCACGGACGGCACCGATCCCGTCGTTCAGGAACGCCGCGGCTTCATCGCCCTGGGCCAGCTCTACGACTACGCCGACCAGGTCGTCTTCCGCCACGAACAGACCTTTCCCAAGCACAAGTCCGACCGCCTCGCCCTCTTCAAAGCCCTCCGCGCCTACCCCGAGCAGATCTACATGCTCTACTCCGACCCCAGCTTCACCGCCGAACACCTCATCTTCGAAGACCCCGGTGCTTCCGATCCCCACGCCGCCCCACGTCCCGCGGATCTCGAAATTACCGACGAATACGGTGTAACCCACCGTCTCTGGAAGCTCGCCGACCCCGCCCGCATCCGGCAGGTCCTCGCCGCGATGCAGGACAAACAGCTCATCATCGCCGACGGCCACCACCGCTACGAAACCTCCGTCGCCTACAGGCACGAGCGCGCCGCCGAACTCGGCCTCCAGGCCGCAGACGCAGACGCGCCGCTCGATGAGTCCTTCGCTGATCTCGCCCCACAGCCCGGAACCGGCACTTCAGAGGCCCTCCCCACCCCCGCTTTTCCCGAAGCCGCCATGATGATGACCTTCGTCAACATGGACGCCCCCGGCATCACCATCCTGCCCACCCATCGCGTCGTCTTCGGCCTGCCCGGCTTCAACGGCCGCGCCTTCGCGCAGGCCGCCGAGCGCCTCTTCACCGTGGAAGAACTCCCCAACACCCCCGACGGCCACTTCACCGGCGCCCCCAATCTCCTCAAACGCCTCCACGACACCCCCGGCGTCGCTTTCATCGCTGCCACCCGTGACGGCGACTACCTGCTTACCCCCAAACCCGCAGCCGCCACCGAAGCCCTCGCGGATGCCAGCCCCCGCCAGGCTCAGCTTGACGTAGTACAACTTCACAAGCTCGTCCTGCACGAGCTCCTCGGCCTCGACGAAGAGGCCGTCCGGGCCGGCGAAAACGTTCGCTACCTCCGCGAGGCCACCGAGGCCCTCCAACAGGTAGGCAGCGGCAACGCCGACGCCGCATTTCTCATCAAGCCCGTCACCCTCGCCCAGATGAAAGACATCTCCCTCCACCTCGAAGTCATGCCTCAAAAGTCCACCGACTTCTACCCCAAACTCCTCTCGGGCCTGGCGATGTACGCGCTGGATTAAGTCAGTCCAGCTGATGTCTGCTGTCGCATTTTCCTTCCTTCTGTCATCCCGGAAGGGGTCTGCTGTGTGGTCATCACCGAAGGCATTCTGCGTTCGGCAATAGCGCCACAAGGCTCACCCGAAGCGGGGAGAAGTTCGCTGCCTTGTTCATGAAATGACTATTCAATCAAGAGAATTGGGTGCGTCCGCTGTATGCACCCAGAGGCACCATGGGCTCTTCTGCATCATAAAAACACGCCCCAGGTGTGGCCTGCGGTATAGGAGACAGGGCATGGCGAATGTCATTGCACAGGATGGCACGGAAACTTTGGCCGTGCAACACACGGTCTCTGAACCGGTCCAGGAGCGGACGCAGCTGTTGGCTTCCGCCGGATCCCTTCGCTCGACGCTGGCCACCGCCAAGTCATGGGTTGAAACCCACTTCCGCGAGGAGATGAAGCGCATGGCGATTCCAGTGCTGGTCATTCACGGCACCGGCGATCACACTGTTCCCATCGACGCCTCCCGTCGCCGCTCAGCGAGGCTGCTGCCACATTCGACTCTGAGCGCGTATCACGGTGAACCGCACGGTTTGTTTCTCACCGCAGCCGACAGATTGAACGAAGAACTGCTTCAATTCATGGGCGGTCCTCGCGACCCGCTTAGCCGACCCGTGTTGGCCTGAACAACTATGGTGGTACGTTCCGTGCCACCGCTTCGCATAGCATTTGGAGATTTCATGCCCGCAGAAACACAGTACCTGCAATACAGTCCTGCCGTTGAGCAGATAGCGCCGGATGAGCACGTCACCTTCGACGAGCTTTCCCGCACCATGCAACACATCACCCGGCACATGGCGGCGCGTTACCGCCATGCCTACCGCCCCGTACACGCCAAGTCTCACGGTGTGCTGGTGGGTACGTTGGAGGTGCTGCCGAATGTGCCTGAGCCGCTGGCGCAGGGGCTTTTTGCGAAACCAAAGACCTATCCCGTGGTGATGCGCTTCTCCACCAATCCCGGCGACATGCTGGCGGATTCGGTTTCAAGTCCACGCGGTCTAGCGATGAAGATTCTCCAGGTCGACGGAGCCAAGGTGAACTCTCACGGGGGCCAGTTGACGCAGGACTTTGTCTGCATCAACGCAGACGCCTTCACCGCGCCCGGCCCCAAAGGTTTTCTGGAACAGATCAAGACCTTCGACAAAAACCTTGACACGCCAGAGGGCGTAAAGCACGCGGTCTCTGTGGCGGCTCGTGCCACCAACGCGGTGCTGAAGACCGTTCATCTTCCCTCGGCGACGCTCGAAGGCATCGGTGCTGCCGCCACTCACATTCTCGGTGAGAGTTTCTCTACTGTCGCTCCTTTGCGGTACGGGGACTATGTCGCAAAGATCGGCTTTGCACCCGGTTCCGAAAACCTGAAGAGGCTCACAGGGCAAACAGTTGATCTCAGTGCGGACTACAACGCTCTCGAAGAGCTCATCAAGCAGTTCTTCCGACATGAGACAGGCGTGTGGGACGTTAAAGTGCAACTGGCGCTCGCACCCGACGACGCCACGGTGGAAGAGAAAGACAAGGACTTCCCCATCGAGATAGCCGATAAGCCATGGCCCGAGAACAAGAGCCCCTGGCAGACCGTTGCACGCCTCACGGTGTTGCCGCAGGACACCTACTCCGACGCCCGGCAGCTATACGTGGATGAGCGGCTTTCCTTTAGCCCGTGGCATTCGCTTGAAACACATCGTCCGCTGGGCGGCATCATGCGTTCCCGCCTCAAGGCCTATGAGGAGGCCATCAAGTATCGCGTCCAACGCAATGAGCGGGAGCGTGCGGAGCCTGGCGATATCTCAGAAATCCCCGCTTAGTTCACGGGCGGTGCAGGCTAGAAGTTCAAACAGTTCTGGAACCTAGGTCAAGAAGCAGCGCGCTCGGATGTCCTGCCTCAATCCGTCCACAGTTACCCGCTACAGGCGAGAAGGAGCCGATGCTGCCATGCCGAACTACCTGTTGTACCGAGATGACATCGAGACGATAGCGCCCGATGAAAACGAGACGAAGCAGAAGATCGTCGACCTCATGACACAGGGAATGGAGTTGGCGCGTCAGAAGTATGGGCGCTCGGTGCGTGTCTCCCACGCCAAAGCGCATGCCCTCCTCAAGGGCGAGTTGATCGTGGACGATGGTTTGCCCCAGCATTTGGCACAGGGTCTGTTTGCGCAGCCCGGCCGGTACGAGGTGTTGGTGCGCATGGCGCAGCAGCCTGGCGAATTGCTAGACGATTCCAAGGTTTCCACCGATCGCGGCATGGCGGTCAAAGTTCTCGGCGTAAAAGGGCAAAAGCTCGAAGGGCACACGGCGGATACACAGGATTGGGTCTTTGATGTAGGCAAGCAATTCCTTGCCAGCGGCATGAAGGAGTTCCTCCAGGCGTTCAAACCAAACGCGGAGATCGCACCGAAGCTTTCGGAGAATGTAAAAGGGGCAGTATCTACGGTTGCCAGGGGGACAAACGCGGTCCTGAATGCGGTGGGGACAAACTCCGAGAAGCTGGCTTTCTATGGCCATCCCGTTGTGCATCCGGCGAGTGAGGAATACTACTCACAGGTACCTTACCGCTACGGCGAGTATGTGGCGAAGCTGGGCTTCTTCCCCTCATCGCCCGGCCTGCAGGAGCTCAAAGACCAACCGTTTGATCCCGAGACGCCTGATGCCCTGCGCGAAGCGATGAATGCATTCTTCAAAAACAATGCAGCCGAATTCGAAATGCGGGTCCAGCTCAACACCGGACTGGACGATATGCCGATCGAAGACGCACAGGCGAAATGGCCGGAAACCGAGTCGCATTACCAGACCGTTGCCCGGCTCATCATTCCGGTTCAAACGGCATGGGATCCGGCGAAGGATGGGTACTTCGAAAATCTGACCTTCTCCCCGGCCCATGCCCTAGCTGCGCACCGTCCCCTGGGCGGGATGAACCGCGCACGTTTGGTCGCGTACAAGGCCCTTGCCGACCGGCGGCTCGCCGACAACAACAAAAAGGCCGAAATGCCGACCAGTTTTCAAGAGGTCCCGGCATAACGTAATAGCCATAACGCCGTCTTCGGGAGAACCTGTCCAAAGACAACGAAGAACTACCGAATGGTCGAGGATGCGAACGCGGTAGCACACAACTAGGCCAGGGGTCTTTACTCGGCGCTGGCTCGTACCACGTTCCGGTCCGGCTGCGGATCGTAACCGCGAACTCCACCACTCCAAGATCAACGGCTTGCAGTCGGAGCCCGCCTCACACCGGCAGCCGGAATCGCCGCAGACGGTTCTCCGTCCGCGGCGTGAGAGCTCCACCCGGTCTTCGATTCACCGCCTTCAGCGCTTCGCCACGCGAACTCAGCTTCACATCCGGCAGCTCCCAACTATGGAGGTGGCGAAGGCATCGTCGCGCTGATCCCGTGCTCCGGGCACAGGCCCGGCGTCTTGACCCTGGCTTCGCCCTGCTTCAGCATGCCAGGATCTGCTCGTCGCTATACGGCTCTCCATTTCCCGTCCGTTCCCGCGTTCACAGCACGAGAGAAGCTCCAGATTTTAGCCGTCGAGATCGCTGCTTGTGTTCAGCGCACGCGGTTCCGGGGCCTGGGTAGTGAGGGCCATCACCGCAGTACCCACCTGCAGTAAGAAATAAAGATAAGAAAGCTTAGTGACCAAGGCGAACCTCCTGGCGGCTTCGTTCCGAAAACCAGGATAATGCTCCGCGATTTGTCATTGACAGATTTCTGATACGCACCATAGGATCATCAGCACTACATGTAACCGGTTTCAGCTGAGCCTTCAGAGGTGGCACTCTCGAGACGCTACGCTGATTGGCGGAGCAGCTACGCAAGCTGCCCGACCGTATTCGTGTGTACGGAATGCGTTACCGTAGCTGCCAACTCTGGAGACGATGAATGAAGTTATCAAAGACGCTTAGATTGTCACTGGTTCCACAAACGATGGTTTGCCTTCTGGCGGGAGGGATCGTCCAGGCTCAAACGAATCAGGGCCAGATTGCCGGCAATGTGCTCGATCCCAGCGGCGCTGCGGTACCGAACGCGCAAATCAGCGCAAAGAATGAATCCACCGGCTCGGTCTACACCACGGCATCAACCAGCGCAGGTTCGTACCGTTTTCCCTCCATCGAGCTCGGTCGTTACACCATCACTACCAGCGCGCCCGGCTTCAAGCAGGAGATCGACACGGGGATACAGGTGAGCGTCGGCTCTACCTCCGCCTTCGATATCAAGATAGCCACCGGCGGTACAAACGAAACTGTAACCGTGGACGCAAATGCGCCAACAGTTGAGTCTCAGACCTCTGACGTGGGCGGTACTGTCAGCTCCCGGGAGATTATTGAACTTCCCTTGTCCCTCAGCGCGGGTGTCGGCAATCTTCGCTCCCCGGAGTCGTTTGTTTTCTTAATCCCAGGCACCGCGGGTCCAGGCACAGGGAACAACTCCAATGGCGTGTTCATCTCAAAGATCGGTGGCGGCCAGAACTTCGGTAATGAGGTTCTGCTCGATGGCGCCTCGCAGACCCGCTCGGAAAACGGATCCTCCTTTGATGAGGAGGCGCCTTCGGTTGAGGCCATCTCGGAGTTTAAGGTCACCACTTCGACTCCCGCAGCCGAATTTGGCCGCACAACAGGTGGCATTGAGAACTTCGTCACGAAATCCGGCACCAACCAGTACCACGGCACGGCATTCGGCATCTTTAAAAACGAATTCCTCGATGCCAACAACTGGTTCAACAACGGCCGGAAAGCCTTCTATAACTCCATCGGAGATACGGTGGATGCCAACAACAATCGCCGTCCCCCAGATAAACAGTTCGACTTCGGCATCAGTCTAGGTGGTCCGGTGAGCATCCCGCACCTGTACAACGGCAAAAACAGAACGTTCGCCTTCTTCTCGTGGGAGCAATTTCGCTTCACAACAGGCGGAGTGGCCATCAGCACGGTGCCGACCGTGGCGGAACGGACTGGCAACTTCTCCGATCAGCTCAACAACGGCCCCAGTGGTCAGATCAACCCCTGTGATGGAACGGCCATTCAGAACGGCCAAATCTTCGACCCCGCGACCACGCGCACCGTCAATGTAAACGTCGCCGGTGTTTCGACACCGATTCGTTGCCGAACGGCCTTCCCGGGCAACATCATCCCCACGAACCGGTTGAGCACCGTCGGACAGAACATCTCAGCCTACTATCCGCTGCCGACAACGGGCGGGCTTGTCAACAACTATTCCCTTTTCTCTTCGTCACCGTTGACGGACACGACGTACACCATCCGGGTGGACCATTCTATCGGAACCAAAGACAAGCTCTTTGGCAGCTACAGCAGTCGCGAAAACCAGCGCCTGAGCCCAAATAATCTGACGTTGCCGGCTCCGGTGGATCCAACTGTACAGACCCAGGATTTCATTACCCATTTTGGACGCGCAGGTTGGGATCATATCTTCTCCCCCAACGTCCTGAACCATCTCAACCTGGGTTTCAATCGTTCCAATTCCAACAACGGCTCCATCGAGGCACAGAGCGGGATTAACTACAATCCGCTGTTGGGCACACCCTTCACAGCCGGATTTCCCAACACCAACGTGGGTGGGTACCAAACCCTCAGCCGCAATCAGCTTGGCGATAACATCGACAACGGCATACGAGTCAACGACTCCGTGAGCTGGCAGAAGGGCAAAAATGGCTTCAAGTTCGGCATCGATTACCGCTACCAGCAGTACTCTTCGCTTGTGAATAACCAGATCAACGGTCAACTCAACTTTGAGATAGGTGAAACCAAAGCTACCCAGACCCTGGCTTACCAGAATGGAACCGGCAACAGCTTGGCCAGTCTGCTCATCGGCGCCGGCGACTATTCCGCATCCACGGTACCCTTTCATCAACCACGATGGATCTCCAACTATTGGGCCGGCTTCGCGCAGGACGATTTCAAGGTGTCCAACAGTCTGGTGTTGAACCTTGGTATTCGCTATGACGTCGACCAGCCACGCCGTGAGGCCGACAATGACACCTCAAATTTTAGCCTTACCGCTATTGACCCTAAAAACGGACGGCCGGGCGCCATGGTCTTTGGCACTACGGCTCCGGCAGGAACCAATACACGTTGGGCCAATACCTACTTCAAAGACGTAGCGCCGCGCATCGGATTTGCCTTCGCGCCGGCGTCGCGCAACAACACCTTCGTTGTTCGGGGCGGCTACTCGATCCTCTATGGTGCCTTGCAGTACTCGGACTTTGGAGGCAGCGAGATCAGCGGCTACTCCGTGCAAACGCAACAAGTGTCCAACGGCTTCGACCCTGCCTTCCAACTCGACGGTGGCGTGGCTACACCGAATCCGGGCACCAATCTGGATCCGGCGTACTTCGACAACGGCAACGCAATGGCTCCCGAAAACGTAAATGCCAGCTATATTGGAGCAGGCCAGGGCAGGCCGCCGCAGGTTAACCAATGGAACCTGCAGGTACAACAGGAGCTTGCAAAGGATCTGATTTTCACGCTCGGGTACATCGGCTCCTCCTCCGCACATCTTCGGTCTGGCCTGCAGAACATCAACAACATCGCGCCCTCCAATTTCAGCCGTGGAGATAATCTTCTGAGCTACAACCTTGGAGCCAATGGGGTGGCAACCCCGTATGCCGCATTTAACGGTAACGTTCAGCAGGCGCTTCGACCCTTTCCGCAATACGGCTACATCGCCACGGACTGCTGTCTTCAAAACTCCGGCCATTCCTCCTATGAGGCACTCATCGCATCTTTGGAGCGGCGGCTGCGCCAAGGGCTGACGCTGAACGCCTCCTATACCTGGTCGAAGGACATCACCAACGCCGATTCTTCCCTCCCGGGAACCAATGGCGGAGTGACGCAGGAGCAGAATCCTTTCGACTCCAAGAGCACAAAAGCAATCTCCATTCAGGACATTCCAAACACCTTTGTCCTGAGTTACCTCTATGAGTTGCCGTTCGGTTTGAACAAGAGATTCCTTGACTTCAAGAATCCGATTGCACGCTCCCTGATCAGCGGATTTGAGGTGGGTGCCGTGCAGCGCTATCAATCCGGAGAGCCCATCTCCTTTGGGCCAAATGGTGCGACCGGCATCCCTGGATGGGATAACTTTATCGAGTTCACCCGCATCCAGAGCGCCAGTCTAGCCAGCAACGCCCGGAAAGGCCACCTTGACCCTCTGAATCAATTCAGGTTAACCAACGCGCCGGCTACCAGAGCGCTGCCGGCCCGCCCCAACCCGAATGTGGATTCCGAATTCAACGGACTCGCCATACCCACCAACACCGCCGGTCAATTCGACGATCCGGCCTATGCCGCTCTGCAAACATCGCCTGCCCTTCTCGATCAGAACACCTTTAATGTTCGTCGCTTACGTGACGTCAACGGAAACGGTGGAGCCTATGAGTTCGGCGACATTCCGCGAGTGGTCAGTGAAATACGAAACTACCGGTACATCAACGAAGATTTCAGTGTTCTGAAGAAGACGCCGCTCGGGGAGGGCAAGACGTTGTTCCTCAAAATAGACATTCCGAACGGCTTCAACCGGCACATCTTCTCTACCCCGGACACCAATCCCTATGACAACAACTTCGGTATTCCAAATGCAACGATCGAAGCACCCCGCCAACTCCAGCTCACCGGTCGAATTCAGTTCTAGCTCGGTGTGCGCCTAACCAGAGGGCGGCTTCGGCCGTCCTCTGCTGTTTCTATAAGTTGGCTTAGCCTTTCCTTTGCGTCTTACATAACGAACGTCCCACCAACGCCAGGACAGGCGTCCTGCATGAAAGGGCAACTGCGGCTGACCTGCCTCTAATCTGCCAAGCTAGTCATATCTGCGAATTCTGGATCAAGGCTTGGCTACGATGTCGTGCTATAGCCGTCGAGATTGTGTAGAGAGGGTAAGCGCGCACGCGCAGAACTCCTGCCAGATGACAAGCCGACGCTTTCAAACGGGCCGGATCAGCGGAGGCACACGCTTGGCCAACTCAGCCAAGCCCGCAGGCAGCCAGCCCCTTCCTCAGCGTGTCCCCCTGGAAGCGGAAGCCGGCCTCCAACAGGCGCTTGGGCACCGCGCGAAGGCTGTTCAGCACCGTCTCGTTCGCGATCTCCCCCATCAGCAGGCGCGCGGTCCAAGCCGGCACCGGAAGCAGCGCCGGACGCCGGACCGCAGCCGCCAGCGCGGCCGTGAACTCCCGGCCCGTCACCGGCTCCGGAGCTACCAGGTTCACGGGCCCCTCCAACGCAGTGCAGTCCAGCAGGAACGCCGTCGCGCGGACCACGTCCCGGATCTCCACCCAGCTCAGGTACCCGCGTCCGCCATCGATGGGTCCACCCAGCCCCAGGCGAAAGATCGGCAGCATAAGGGGCAGCGTCCCCCCGTCCCGCGCCAGCACCATCCCGATCCGCAGGGGCACCACCCGTGCGACGCCTCGCAGCGGATCGCAGGCCGCCTCCCATTCCGCCGAGACCTCCGCCAGAAAGCCCGCACCTCTCGGTTCACCTTCGTCGAGAACCTCTCCGCCGCGATCCCCGTAGTAGTTGATCCCTGAAGCACAGAGCAGCACCTTTGGCGGCCGTTCTGCAGCAGCCAGCGCCTTAGCCAGCAGCGCCGTACCGCGTACCCTGCTCTCCCGGATGCGCCGCTTCTTTGCTGTCGTCCAGCGCCCGGCTACGGGTTCGCCCGCCAGATGAATTACGGCGTCGAAGCCACTCACGGAGCGCGGATCCAGCACGCCTGCGGCTGGGTCCCACAGCACGGCACCTGCAACTCCTGTGCTACGGGTGAGCGCCACCACCGTGTCCCCGGCCGCGCGCCGCTGACGCACAATGTGCCGCCCCAGCAGCCCGCCGGCACCGCTCACAAGAATTCTGCGAGGCTCCTGGAGCGACTCCGTCTGTTCCACGCGCCCTCCCGTTGATTCGGTAGCTTAAAGCTGCTCAAATTTGTACGACCGGATTTACGCCGGCATCTCGACGGCCTGCAGCTTGCGCACGATGCCGGTAGTGGAAAAACCTTCCACCGTCGGCACAATCTCCACACGTCCGCCCCGCGCCAGCACCATCTCGTGCCCAACAACGGTCGAGACGGAGTAGTCCCCGCCCTTCACCAGCACATCCGGCGCCAATGCCTCGATCAGGGCAAGCGGCGTGTCCTCGTCAAACAGCGTCACGGCATCCACCGCGCCCAGCGCCGCCATCACCCGCGCCCGGTCGCGTTCGCCCACTACCGGCCGCGCCGGCCCTTTCAGCCGCCGCACACCGGCGTCCGTATTCAGCCCCAGCACCACCTTGGACCCGAACCGGCGGCAGTCCTCCATCAACGTCACATGCCCCACGTGCAGCAGATCGAAACAGCCGTTGGTAAACACGATCGTCTCGCCATTGGCGCGCCAGTCCGCCACGCGCGCCAGCAACGCCTCAAGCCCGAGAATCTTTTCCGCGTCCCCGAGTTGCTGTGAAGGCGTCAGCAGCGCCGTCAACTCATGGTGCGCAATCGGCGCCGTTCCCACTTTGCCCACCACCACGCCCGCTGCCAGGTTTGCCAACTCCACCGCGGTCTCCAGCGGCAGCCCCGCCGCAAAGCCGGCCGCCAGCGTCGCGATCACCGTATCGCCCGCGCCCGACACATCGAACACCTCGCGCGCCCTTGCCGGCGAATGGAAACTGCCCGCCGCCGACAGCACCTGCATCCCACGCTCGCTCATCGTCACGGCCAGCACCGCAATCTCGTGCTCCCCCCGCTGCGTCTCACCCGCCGCCAACATCGCCGGAATGTCCTGCTGGGGCATCCCGGTCGCCTGCGCCAGCTCCTGCAGGTTCGGGCAGACCACCGTTGCCCCCGTGTACTTGCTCAGGTCCGGCGTCTTCGGGTCCGCCAGAACCGGAATCCCAAGCTCACGGGCACGCCGGATCACACGGTTGCACAGCTCCGCAGTCAGCGCGCCCTTGGCATAGTCGGAGAGCACCACGGCATGGACCTTCTCGACCAGCGCCTCCGCACGCTCCACGAGCCGCTGCAGATCCTCGGTCGCTGGTGGCTCGGTGCTTTCAATGTCCAATCGCAACAGCTGCTGCGTTCGCCCCACGATCCGCGTCTTTGAAACCGTAGGCAGTGCCGTGGAGACCACGCCAACCGTATCCACCGCCGCCTTTCCCAGCAGATCTTCGAGCTCGCGCCGTTCGGCGTCATCGCCCCAGAAGCCGGCCAGCAGCGCCTGACATCCCAACCCCGCCAGATTCATGGCTACGTTGGCGGCCCCGCCCGGCCGCTCGTAGCGGTGCGCATGCCGCAGCACGGGTACCGGGGCCTCGGGTGATATGCGATCCACCTCGCCCACGATGTAGCGATCCAGCATCAGATCGCCGATCACCAGCACGCGCAGCCGCGCGAATCCGCCGGCTAACAGACTTAGCACCGTTCCTACATCCGGAAGCGTCCCTTGCATCTCCGCACCATCATCGCACCTCCCACACGGTAGCGAGAAAACCGGAAGCCGTAGCTCGAAAACGTAGCTCGAAAACGTAGCTCGGCAA
>CAXSBL010000024.1:1335-5197 GCA_964235515.1 uncultured Bryocella sp. | reverse complement strand
TGCCTCTATCGCTACCAGGCTCCCCCTGGCGTTCTGCGCGGCCGGTCTGGCCTGTACGGCCGGCATTCCTTGCCGTTCCGCTGCTTGGAGCCCGGTGACGCCACGCACTGCGGCCAGCACCTCATCCACGGTGATGCTTGTAAGGCACCGCTTGCGTTGTTCCACACAGGTCTCCAGGCCACACCCCCAGCAGTCCACGCGGTGGTAGACCACGGCATGCTTGTTCCCAAACGGAAACCACTGCCGGGGAATATTGCGCGCGGCGAAAATGGCTACCGAGGGCGTCCCTACAGCAGCCGCCAGATGCATCGGACCGCTGTCATGGCCCAGAAACATCCCTGCCCGCTCGATTGCCGCCGCACTCTCCCGTGGCGACAGCCGGCCGCAAAGATCGATCACCGGTCCACCCCCATGGGCGACCCAACCCGCCGCGGCAAACGCGCTGGCTTCGCTCTCCTCCGGTGCACCCAGCAGAAACAATGGCCGCCCGGGCGCCTCGGCTGCCAGCCGCGCCAGCAGTGCCTGCCAGTTTTCCTTTCCCCAATCCTTGGCCTGCACCTTGGTGCCCACACTCACGGCGATGGGGCTCTCCGTCCAGCTGTCCGCATCCCGGGTCAGCTCCGCGGCGCGCTGACGTTCCGCAGCCGTCAGGTGCATGGACCAGTTTGCCTCTACCCCGAGTCGCGCCTCGCCCAGTACCGCTAGGTTCCGCGCCAGCCGCGCCGCCTCCGGTTCCAGGGCCGCCTCGTGAAGCATTCGTTCAGCCTCGGCTGACCCCGGTTCTGCCCCGTAAAAATTACACTGCATCGCCTCCGTCAGAGGCACACCCACCACACGCCGTACACCGCACCATTGGAAAAAGCGAAGATCCCGCCGCGCCGCAGCCACACCGCGTCCCGCCGCCAGATACACGACCACCTCCGGCCGGTAGCGCACCACCTGCCACCACAACCCGGTCAGCTCCCGTACGCTCCGCGTTCCCACCACGTATCGCAGGTAGCCATCCATCAGGCCGGAGCCGTCCAGCACCGCCGCCGCCGCCGGCGCCTTGGCATGCACCGGCACGTTGGTCAGCAGCCGCCGCTCCGCACGGGGAAAGGCCCGTCGGACCAGATGCAGCGCCGGCAGCGCAACCAGGGTATCTCCCAAGCTGCCCAGCCTGTAGACCAGCACCCTGCGTACAGCGTTGTCGACCATGTTGCCTTACTAATCCCATGCCAGGCCGGCAGCCGGCAATGACCCAACCGGGTCAGCCAATCCTGACTTGCTCCGGGACTCACCTCACGCTATGCTCAGGCCACCCGCTTCCACCATGCTGAACGCCATTCACCTCGCGAAGCTGCAGGAACTTGCCACCAAGGCGTGGCATCGTCCGGCGCACGGCTCGACTCCCTCCGAACAGGACCTCGCACTCCCAGGACACAGCGATTTGGAGGCGCTGCTGCTCAGCCAGCACCGCGCCAACTTCGATCTCTGGCATCGCGAGGACGAGGCCCGTGATCCCGAAGCGGGCGATCCCGCCATCGCCGCCGTCAAACGCTCGATCGATGGCCTCAACCAGCGTCGAAATGATCTGGTAGAACAGCTCGATACGCTCCTTCTCAGCACCATTCAGCAAAATCCGGCCGCGTCTCTGCACTCCGAAACCCCCGGTCTGATCCTTGACCGGCTCTCCATCCTCGCTCTAAAAATCTTCCACACGGCCGAGCAGATCGAGCGTATCGAGGTCGACGAGGCACACCGTACTCGCAACCGCGCTCGCCTCGTGTTGCTTCAGGAACAACGCGGCGACCTGACCACCTGCCTGGCCCAGCTTTGGCTCAATGTGGACAAAGGTCAAATTAGGTTTAAACTTTATCGGCAGCTCAAAATGTATAACGATCCCACGCTGAATCCCGTACTGTATGGAACCGGCAACCAAGGCAAGTCACCGAAGCCCATCGCGCACGACTGCAGTGCGTCTACGTCTCTTCCGGGGCATTGACCAGAGGGTGCCGCAGCGCTTATAACTCCGGGAGCCTTCCAAAGCACGCCAGCAAGTAACTCGCAGATACCATCGCGCACGAGAAAATCATGGCCACGAAAACGGCACGCCCCATCTCCCCCAGCTCAGCTGCCCGTAACGGCGAGCACGACTCTTCCCGCGCCTCCAGAACCGAAGATCGCGGCACAAAGCTCCATCGCATGCCCCGCACCCTCGCCGGGATCGCCAATCCCGCCGATGACCGGCAGCGGCAGGATCTCCTCGCCCTCTACGGCCAGGCGATCCAGCTCATGCAGTCCAACCAGTACAAGGAAGCCCACGCCGCGTTTGATCGCCTGCTGGCGGACGCTCCCCACGATCTCGGCGACCGCATTCGCATGTACATCGCCGCCTGCGTGGCCCAGATCCACACCGGCACCACCGAGTTCCGCAGCCACGAGGAGCGTTATGACTACGCCATCTCCCTGCTGAACCACGGCAATTACGAGGATGCTCGCGAGCATTTCAACGAGATCCTCCTCGACCAAAGTGAGTGCGACTACGCCTTCTACGGCCTGGCCCTGCTCTCCAGCATGACCAATTCCAGCCACGAGTGCCTCGATCACCTCGAACAAGCCATCCGCCTTAACCCGCAAAACCGCATTCAGGCTCGTTCGGATTCAGATTTTGCCAATATGTCTGACGATCCCCGCTTCACGGAACTGCTCTATCCTGAAGCATAATCTCAGCCCCGCGTAGCACCTTAGTTCCGTTCCACGCGGGTCGTCGAACCTCTACACTAGGTCGGATGGCTTCAGCAAACCAAGCTCCGTTGCCCCTGCGCGTCGTCGCCATCGGCGGGGGCACCGGCCTTTCTACCCTGCTTCGCGGCCTCAAGCGTTTTGTCGCGCAACCCTCCGCAACAGGCACGGATCCCGCCTCTCCGGTCGTTGAGGCGAAGACGGTCTCCATCGCCGAACTCGCCGCAGTCGTCACCGTCACTGATGACGGCGGCTCCTCCGGCCGGCTCCGCGAAGACATGAACATCCTCCCGCCGGGCGACGTCCGTAACTGCATGGTCGCCCTCTCTGAAGACGAGGCCCTGCTCAGCCAGCTATTTCAGCACCGCTTTTCAGCCGGTGACCTCCAGGGTCACAGCTTCGGCAATCTCTTCCTCGCCGCCCTTACAGAAATGCGCGGCGACTTCGCCCAGGCCGTACAGACCGCCGCTCAGATTCTCGCCACCCGCGGCCGCATCTACCCGGCAACCACAGCGAATGCAACGCTCGCCGCCGTCATGGAAGACGGCACCCTCGTCCGCGGCGAAACCCGCATCTCCGCCTCGAAGAGCCGTATCGTCGAGCTGCGCCTAGAGCCCGAAACCTGCCATCCGCTGCCCGAAACGCTGGCCGCCATCGCCGAAGCCGACCTCATCACCCTCGGCCCCGGCTCGCTTTATACCTCGGTCATCTCCAACCTGCTCGTGCACGGCATCTCGGAGGCCATCGCCAGCAGCAAGGCCACCCGCATCTACGTCTGCAATCTCATGACGCAGGCCAATGAAAGCCTGGGACTTACCGCTTCGCAGCACATCCAGAAAATCAACGAGCACGCCGGCACCGGGCAGTCCATTCTCGATTACGCTCTCATCAATACCGGCCCCATCCATCAGGACACCGTCGATCGCTACGCCGCCGAAGGCCAGAACAGCATCATCGCCGACTTGGCCGCGGTTCGCGCCCTCGGCGTAGAACCCATCACCGGCAACTTCGCCCATGAAGGCGATGTGCTCCGGCACAACTACGACAAGGTTGCCGAGGCTCTTCTACAGCTTGCCGGCACCCGCAGCTTTCATCTCACCGGAACCCACGCCTAACGAATGTCATCGCTGTTTGTCAT
>CAXSBL010000024.1:0-1235 GCA_964235515.1 uncultured Bryocella sp. | reverse complement strand
AGCCCGGCACCCGCCTGCTCCGCGACCGTCCGCTTCAGTTGCCCACAGGCCGCATAAATATCCCGCCCGCGCGGACGCCGGATATAGGTCGCAATGCCACCCTCGATCAACATCGCCTGAAACCGCGCGGCATCTTCCGGCGCCGGCTGCCGGTACGCAATTCCCGGCCCCGGATTCCACACAATCAGATTCACCTTCGCACGCATCCCTGCCAGCAGCGCCAGCACCTCGCGCGCATGCTCAGGCTGATCGTTCACCCCGCCCAGCAGCACATACTCAAACGTCACCCACTCTCGCGTCCGCAGCGGAATGCGCAGACAAGCCTCTAACAACTGCCCAATCTTCCATTTGCGCGTGATCGGCATCACCTCTTCACGCACCCGGTCGTTCGACGCGTTCAGTGACAGTGCCAACTTGGGCCGGATCGTCTCAGTTGCAAACCGCTCAATGCCCGGCAAAATACCCGAGGTCGAAACCGTCATCCGAGATTCCGGAATCCCGATCCCTTCCACCAGCCGCCGCACCGCCGCCATGAACTCGTCATAGTTCAAAAACGGCTCGCCCATCCCCATAAACACCAGGTTGATCCGGTCCTGTCCCACAACGATCCCGTGCCGGTTCAACACCGCCGCCACCTGCCCGGCAATCTCCCCCGCCGTCAAATTGCGCTTGATCCCCAGCTTCGCCGTAAGGCAAAACTGACAATTCACCGCACACCCCACCTGGCTCGAAACGCAGATCGTAGCCCGCCGGTACCCCCGCTCCGCCAAAGCCCCAAACCGCTGCTTGGGCACATGGCCGCCAACCCTCGCAGCTCGAGCCCCACTTCTTTGCTTGTCATTCCCGAAGGGAATCTGTGTTTGATTCCCAGGGCCACCGCCATCGAGTCCAACCCCGACCTCAGCCCCCGCCGCCATCTCCTCCGTCTCGTCCTCAGCGGAGTCGCTGCCAAATCCGGACCCAAACCCGCCATCCCCATCCGGCATCCAGACCGTCTCCACGGTCTCCCCATCGGCCATCCGCACCAGGTAGCGTTCCGTCCCATCCACAGAAACCGCCGTCTGCACGATCTCCGGCAGCCCCACGCCATAGCCTTCCGCCGTCAGCCGCTCCCGCAACTCACCGGAAAGCGTTGTAATCTCCTCAACCGTACCGACCCGCTGCTTATAGAGCGCCTCAAACACCTGCCGCGCACGGTAAGGCTTCTGCCCGAAGCCAGCCATCAGCTCCGTCAG
>CAXSBL010000023.1:0-57542 GCA_964235515.1 uncultured Bryocella sp. | reverse complement strand
CAGGGAAATTCGGCGGCCCTGGGTTCGCGTACGGTGCAGCTGCAGGCAAAGTTGAGCTTCTAGCCGGCGATGCAGCTTCAGCATTCATCACCAGAAAGGGTGCGCCGGCATGGGCACCCTTTCTCTCTTCGATGGCAAGTGTGCCAGGCTCTAAGATCAAGTGAAATCGGACTCGGGCTCGGGCTCAGAGCCGCCAAGGACAATGTTCTGCATGAAGAATCTCAAAAACTGCCTTGCTTCTTTCACTGTTTTGGCGAGTTTCACGCTGGCTGGAAGTCCGCTGCATCAGGTGCTGGCGCAGGAGCGGTTGACCGTGGATGCGAGCGCGGCAACCACGCCGTTCCCTCACTTTTGGGAGCAGACCTTTGGCTCGGGGCGGGCCATTCTGGCGCTGCGGGACAGCTACCGCAAGGACATCGCGACGGTGAAGTCGGCTACGGACTTCAAAGCCGTGCGCTTCCATGGCATTCTGATGGATGAAGTCGGGCTGTATGACCCGGATCGCATGACGAAGAACCCGGGGCTGGCAGCGCAGGCGGCCGATGATGCTTCGGCTTACAACTTTTCGTATGTCGACCAGATCTACGACGGTCTGCTCGCCGAGGGCGTGAAGCCCTATGTGGAACTGAGCTTTACGCCGCGCAAGATGGCTGCTGATCCGAACCTGACACAGCCTTTTTGGTACAAACCGGTGGTGTCGCCGCCGAAGGATTATGCGGTTTGGGATGCAATGATCCGGGCACTGGCGGCGCATGTCGTCGCGCGCTACGGGATTGACGAAGTGGCGACGTGGAAGTTCGAAGTATGGAATGAACCAAACCTGGACTTTTGGGGTGGAAGCCCGAAGCAGGCGACGTATTTTGAGCTGTATGACCATACGGCGCGGGCGCTGAAGTCGGTATCGCCAAGGCTGCAGGTGGGTGGACCGGCGACGGCGCAAGCGGCATGGGTGACGCCGTTTTTGCAGCATGTGGCAGCGGAGAAGGTGCCGGTAGACTTTGTGTCCACGCATGTGTACGGCAATGACACAGCCGACAACGTGCTTGGTACCAACGAGAACGTGCCGCGCGACCAGATGGTGTACCGCGCGGTGAAAAAGGTGCATGACGAGATTGCGGCGTCGGCGATGCCGAAGCTGCCGCTGATCTTTAGCGAGTACAACGCGAGCTATGCAAACGAGCCAAACGTGACGGACTCCGACTATATGGGGCCCTGGCTGGCGAACACGATCCGGCTGTGCGATGGCTTGATCAGCGACATGAGCTACTGGGCGTTTTCGGATGTGTTTGAAGAGCAGGGTGTGGTGCGGACGCCTTTTTACGGCGGCTTCGGCGTGGTCGCGGCAGATCATGTCGATAAGCCGGCGTTGAATGTATTTCGTGCGCTGCACAAGTTAGGAGATCGGCGGATCGCGTTGGACTCAACGTCGGCGCTGGCTACGGAATCCGGCGATTCGCTGATGTTGGCACTGTGGAACTACGCGCCGCCGACGGGTGAGGGTGCGACATACACGATGCCGAAGGGACCTGCCGGGCCGGACAAGACCTTCACCCTGCAACTGCAGCACGTGAAGCAGGGCGCCTCTGTGGAGCTCTATCGCGTGGATGATGATCACGGCAATGTGCTGAAGGCGTTCGACGCGATGGGCCGGCCGGCAGGCGACCTGACTCAAGCGCAGGTGAAGACCTTGCAGGCTGCCGCTGCGATGGCGCCGGCGGAGCACCTGAAGTTGAGTGGCGGCAAGTTGTCGGTCACGGTGCCGGCGCATGGGCTGGCGGTGCTGGTGGTGCGTCGATGACGGTGAGGTACACACGACGCGGAGCCCTGGGATTGCTGGCGGGGACGGCTGCTGCTGTAGCCATTCCTCTGCGTGCCGAGGGTAAGTATTTTCTTGCTGCCGGGGACGAGGCATTTCTGGACGACATGCAGCGGCGGGCCTGCCTCTACTTCACGGAGCAGGTCGGAGCCGAGTCGGGACAGGTGCTGGACCGAGCGGCGGCAAACAATATGGACGGCAAGCGCGATCCGCGGCGCATGGCCTCGATTGCCGCTACGGGCTTTGGATTAACGGCACTGTGCATCGGGGACAAGCGCGGGTTTGTGACGCACGAGGCAGCGCGATCGCAGGTGCTGCGGACGCTGCACTTCCATGCGGAGCAGATGCCTGCGGAGCATGGCTTCTTCTGCCATTTCAACGACGTGGACACCGGCAAACCGTGGCCAAATGTGGAGTGGTCGTCGATCGATACGGCGTTGCTGCTGTGTGGTGTGCTAACGGCGCGGGCGCACTTTGTGAATGACCCCGAGGTCGTGCGGCTGGCAACGCTGATCTACGAGCGCGTGGACTGGCCGTGGATGCTGAACGGCGGCACGGAGTTCAGCATGGGGTGGAAGCCTAAGACGGGGTTCCTGGACGCGCGGTGGAACCACTACTGCGAGCTGATGATGATTCCGCTGCTGGCGATGGGGTCGCCGACGCATCCGGTGGGCCCGGAGGTGTGGAGCGCATGGTCACGGCCAAAGATCACCTTCGACGGCCTGACGTATATCAGCGGCAACGATCCGCTCTTCACGCACCAGTACAGCCAGGCGTGGTTTGACTTCCGGCACAGGCATGACGCCTACGCCAACTATTTCGACAATTCCATGACGGCGACAAAGGCGCACGAAGCCTTCTGCCGCAGCCTGGGAGCGCCATACAGCGAGGATTACTGGGGCATTTCGGCGTCGGATTCGCAGGCCGGCTACCAGGCGTGGGGCGGGCCTCCGAAGCAGGGCGGCATCGACGGCAGCGTGGTGCCGTACGCGACGGCGGGATCGCTGCCGT
Source organism: uncultured Bryocella sp. (assembly GCA_964235515.1). Lineage (GTDB taxonomy): Bacteria > Acidobacteriota > Terriglobia > Terriglobales > Acidobacteriaceae > Granulicella. The sequence goes on along the minus strand of CAXSBL010000023.1, from coordinate 54,715 downwards.
TTTTGCCTGCCGAGTGTTTGCGCGTGCAGCGATCGTTGAAGGAGCTGTACGGGGCGAAGGCGTGGGGCCGGTACGGCTTCTGCGATGCCTTGCACCCGCAGGCGAACTGGTATGATCCCGATGTGTTGGGCATCGACCTCGGGATCAGCCTCCTGATGGCGGAGAATCTGCGATCAGGCTTTGTGTGGACAACGTTTGGTCGAAATCCTGAGATAGCGGTTGCCATGCGGAAAGCCGGATTCGTAGCTGGGTAACCTTAGGTGCAGACTACGGCTGCGTCACATCGACCGAACCGGAGTAAAAGGTGTAGGTCGCCTGGTAGGGCACACGTACCAGCATGTGCGCGTGGTCCCTATCGCAGGGGGACGTGGGGGCAACGCCGCCTGAGGTTTCCGAACGGCGCACCCAGATCACATGGCTGAGAAATCCAGTGGTGACGCCCGCCGGAAAGGTTTCAACCAGCAGGGAAGGGATGTTGCCCGGTTGGGGCGAGGGCTGGCTGGCGACGACATTGCCGCGGATAGAACTACCATCCTTCCATGCCCAGCGCGGGCCGGCATCATGGGTGCCGACCTGGACGTTATCGGAGGTGCGGATCAGGCTGGCTTCGGGTGACTGCAGGACCCAGGCCATGCCGTTGCCCTGCGCCACGCAGCTGTAGATCTGCACGCCTTTACCCTGCACCTGTGCGAGTTGGTGGGCAGCGGGCGGAGGCAGCGTTCTGTCCCGAGAGGAGTCCTCGCCTGATGGAGCGGCGGTTTGCAGCAAGGGGAGAAGCGCGAAGGCAAGGGTAAAGGTCGAGACTGGCATGAGGTCCTCATGCATGTGACGGCAGGAGCAGGCCCATAGGTTAGTCGCGCAATCACCGAAGTTGGTGGGGAGATCTGCGATGTCGGGTAGGCGCGGTTCAAAGACCGAATGAGAGACTGTTCTATGTCGCTCTCCTTTCACCGCTGCGTCGTACCGCTGTTGCCGCTGCTGTTCGCCCTGCAGCTAGGCGCGCAGACTGTGATCGGGCCGGATACGGATCATGATGGGTTGAGCGACGGCCTGGAGCAACGGCTGCTGCAGCAATTTACTCCGGAGTTTCGGATTGGCGTGCACGAGTGCGCGGGATTGCCGGCGAGTTTTGCCGCAGATATGGCCGTTCCAACCCCCGTACAGGAAGATGGCACGATCTACGGGCAGGTCTTTCCGGTGCACGGTTCTGATCCGGCGCGTCCCCTGGTGGAGGTGCACTTCTATCATCTGTGGGATCGGGATTGCGGCAGCCGTGGCCATAACCTGGACACCGAACATGTGGCCGTGCTGCTGAGGGCGTCGAACGCTGATCTGACGGCTGCGAGCTGGCAAGCCGAATACTGGTACGCGGCGGCGCACGAGAGCACAGTGTGCGATGTGAGCCAGATTGCGCGGGCTGCGACGCTGGGTGCTGAGACCACGGGGGCCAAGGTGTGGATCTCCCCGGGCAAGCACGCCTCTTTTCTGGATGCGCGGCTGTGCGCACGCGGCTGCGGGGCGGACCGCTGCGAGGCGATGAAGCCGATGGCCGTACGGCAGATCATCAATCTAGGGGAGCCGCATCACCCTATGAACGGGGTAAGCTTTATCGCTGCCCCGCAGTGGCCGCTGAAGGCCAAGATGACGCAGTCGAACTTTGCACCGGCGTCCGTGGCGCGACTCGAAGCACTGCCGGTGAATGAGATTGCCTGGTACAGTCCGGGGCGGCATCCGTCACAGGGTGTGATCGCCAAGAGCGCATTAACGGAGTCGGCGCTGGCGGGAAGCGAAAGCAATACGGCCGCGGCAATCTCGGTGGCTGAGAGCAAGACAGGGAATGCGCTCAGCCGCAGTTTTCACAACACGACCCGTGCGCTGGGGACCTCGGCACGGCACGTGAAACAGGTGCTTGGAGTGCAAGCGCCGCAAGTGCCTGCCGCAAAGGCACCAGGCCCGACAGGCGGAAAACAGTAATCCAGCGGCGAGGCCGGCCGGTTAATCCAGAAAGCGGCTGGTGATGCCGCCGTAGGCGTCGATGCGGCGGTCGCGGAGAAACGGCCAGTGCTGGCGCGTGATTTCCACCTCCTTCGGGTCGAGCTCGGCGTAGAGGATCTCTTCCCGCTCGTGCGAGGCTTTGGCGAGGATGCGGCCGAAGGGGTCGGCGATAAAGCTGCCACCCCAGAACTCAAGCCCCGGGTTGGGTCCTACGGTGAAGTCGCCGGTCATGCCGACGACCTCGTTGGCGGTGGGGGGCACGCGGTTCAGTTGTCCGTCGATCAGCACGTCGCCGAGCTCATGGCCGACGCGGTTGACGGCGCAGACGAAGACGCCGTTGGCGATGGCGTGGGCGCGCTGAATGGTCTGCCAGGCGTCGTACTGGCGCTCACCGAATTCAGCTTTTTCGGCAGGATGCCAGCCGATGGCGGTGGGCAGAAAAAGCGTTTCAGCGCCTTTGAGCGCAGTGATGCGGGCGGCTTCGGGGTACCACTGATCCCAGCAGACGAGCGTCCCGATACTGCCGGCGGAGGTGTGCTGCGCCTGGAATCCGAGGTCGCCGGGGGTAAAGTAGAACTTCTCGTAGTAGAGCGGATCGTCGGGAATGTGCATCTTGCGGTACACGTCGGCGATGTGGTCGGGCTTGCCCGAGGCGTAGTCCAAAATCGCTGCAGTGTTGTGATAAAGCCCTGGGGCGCGGCGCTCGAAGAGGCTGGCGATGACGACCAGTTTGAGTTCGGCGACGACCTCGCTCAGCGCGGCGGTCGAGGGGCCGGGGATCGATTCGGCAATCGAAAACAGGGCGTGGTCTTCGCGCTGGCAGAAGTACTGCGCGCGAAAGAGTTCGGGCAGGCAGACGATCCGTGCGCCGTTTTCGCCGGCCTCGCGCACGCGGGCGACGGCTTTGGCGAGATTGGCAGCCGGGTCGGCTACGCAGGACATCTGGATCAGGGCGACACGGGTGGGTTTTGACATATAGAACCTAGGCGATCAGATGTGAAAGGTGATTGCGGGTCGCGAATTCAAGCACCAGCTTGTCGCGCGTGACGAAGGTAAGTCCCTCCACGCGAGCCGTCGCGATGAGGATGCGATCTGCCGGATCCTTGTGAACAGGTTCCGGCAGGTTGACAGACTCTATGGCGATCTCTGGAGTGAAAGGCAGCAGGCTATAGCCCGGTTTGGACAGGATCTGCTGGGTCCATTCCTGCATGCTGGTTTGCAGGATAAGCCTGCCGTCCCGGACGAGCTTAGCCGTCTCCCAGATCGAGTAGACCGACACACAAAGGTTGCCGCTCATCTCCGCCGCTCGAAGCAACGGCAACGCTGCCGGCCGAAGGTCTCCAGAGATGCCGAGGTAGCGCAGCCAGATATGGGTGTCCAGCAACAAGCGACCCGATTTATTCGCCGCCAACTGTCCATTCTCCTCCGGTTGGCCCAACGATATCGCCGACTTCTACCATGGTGCCTCGCATGGAGCCGTACAAAGCTGGCGCGGAGCTGTCAATGGGGATGATCTGCGCTACCGGTTTACCGCGGCGCACAATTGTGACCGGCTGACGACGCTGCTCGACGCCTGACACTACCTCGGAAAAATGTGCCTTTGCGTGAGCTACAGAAATTTCTGGCGAGATCGCTTCCTTCGCGGTGCGCGCTAGGGCTCGTGAAGGCATGTAGTCACCTCGTAGTGACTAAGTTTACCGCTTCTATGTGCCGCTTCTGAAATTGATCCCAACATTTCTGCTACTTTTTAGGGAGGACTCACCGTTTACAGGACATGGTTGTGGGTGCGCTGCGCTCCACGGCAATGGATGGCACCGCCAATTTTCCCCCAGAGGCAGCAAAATCTGCCGGAAGCAGGAGTGTTTGTTATGTCGAGCGAATACCGCGATTTTCTGGAGTTGTCGTATGAGGAGCTGGAGGAGCGCAACCTGGCGCTCAAGGAACAGCGCAAAAAGCGCGTGGATCCGGCCAAGCTGCAGGAAGACCGCCTGAAGGATCTGAACGAGAACCCCGGCATTAAGGCCGTCACGGTGATGTTCTCCGATCTGGAAGGCCGGCTGCACATGCTGGACTACGACAAAAAGTTCCTGGTGAAGAGCTTTGACAACCTGACCTTTGACGGCTCCTCGATCCGCGGGTTCACCGCGCAGCGGGAGAGCGATCTGCGGTTGGGGCTGGACTGGAGCGCCTTTTACTGGGCGCCGGCGGACATCTTCGGGGCAGGTAAAGTGCTGGTCTTTGGCGAGGTGATCGATAAGACCGGCAAGCCGTACTCGGGCGACGTGCGCGGTCTGCTGAAGACCTACGCGGACGAACAGTTCAAGAACAACGGCTACACCCTGAACGCGGCCAACGAGATTGAAGGCTTTCTGTTTGAGGGCATCGACGCCGAGCGGCAGTATCACGAGATCGGCAAGTTCGAATACACCAACCATGGTGGGTACTACCACTCGCTCCCCGGCGACCCTCTGCGGGATTTCATCGACGTGTGTGCCGAGGTGCAGCGCGCGATGGGCTTTGAGAACGAGAAGGACCACCCCGAGGTGGCGCCCTCGCAGTTTGAGATCAATTACACCTACGGCGATGCGGTCGCGGCGGCCGACCAGATCCAGCTCTACAAACTGATCTGCCGGCAGGTGGCCACGCAGATGGGCATGACGGCGAGCTTTCTGCCCAAGCCGGTTACGGGCGTGAATGGTTCGGGTATGCACACCAACGTGTCGGTCACGGAGGACGGCAAGAACCTGATGTGGGATCCGAACGGCGAGGAGAAGATCTCAAAGTTCGGTTGGGACTTTGTGGATCGCATTTTGACCGCGGGTAACGACCTTTGCCTGCTGCTGAATGCGAGCGTAAATGCCTATCGGCGGCTGGATCCGCACTTCGAGGCGCCGAACCAGATCAAGGCTTCGGCCACGGACCGCGGGTCGATGGTGCGCATTCCGATAGGCAATGAGAAATCGGCGCGCGTGGAGGTCCGATCGGTCGGGCCGGATGCGAACCCGTACCTTGTGCTGTTTTCGATCTTCAAAACGGGTCTGGACGGCAAAATTGCGGACATCGCCAACCTGCGGCAGGCGGATCGCTACCTGCCGGATAACATTTACACGGCGCTCGACGACTTCCGCAAAGGGGAATGGACGACCGAGCTGCTGGGTGCGGACGTGAAGCAGAGGTATGCGGATCTGAAGCAGGCCTCGGCGGACCGTTGTGCGCGGCTGCTGGGCACAATCATCAAAACGCCGGAGATTCAATTCCACCACGATGTATACAACCAGCTCCTTTGGAGCATGTTCTAGAAGGTGAGCTAAACGGCAGACTAGGAAGCGCTCCACGTGAGCGCTTTCTTCTTTTTGGGGACTGGTTTTAAGCTGAAGCTTCGCTAGACGACATTGGCGTATTTCTTTCTTGCACGGTGAGTGGGTGATAGGAGCCAGATGACTCGTCATGGCCAGACAATCGAAACAAAGTAAGCAGCCAAGCAAAACAGACGTGGTTCCAGCGCGTCATCGCGTTGAGTGGAGTCCCGCCGAGGATGCACGGCTTGCCGAAGGCTACTTTGATGGGGTGAGTCTAGACTCGTTAGCGATGGTGCATTGCCGGTCCCGAGAGGCGATCCTATCCAGGTTGGTGCACGTTAGTGCGTGCATCTCTGCGGATCAGGCACGACAAATTTTCCGGTTAAGCCGGAAGCTCTCCAGGGTGTACCGGAAGCTTAGGCCTGTACCGCGTTCCAAGCCGATTTAGGCGCAGAATAGAAGCAGAGATGAGTTCCGGACAAACAGAAGTCGACGTGCTGCTGGTGGGCGGCGGCATCATGAGTGCCACGCTGGGTGTTTTGCTCAAGGAGCTGGATCCGGGGCGCAGCGTGTTGATGATTGAGGCGCTGGATGAGCTGGCAGCGGAAAGTTCCCAGGCGTGGAACAACGCCGGGACTGGGCATGCGGCGCTTTGTGAGCTAAATTACACGCCGGAGCAGCCGGATGGGTCGGTGACGGTAGACAAGGCCGTGGCGATCAACATGCAGTTTCAGCAGTCGCTGTCGTTCTGGAGCACGTTGGTCGAACGTGGCCGCCTTGGCGACGCGCCGGACTTTTTGAATACCGTGCCGCATATGAGTTTCGTGCACGGCGCCAAGGATGTGCACTTTCTGCGTACGCGGTTTGAGGCCTTGCGGGAGCAGCCGCTTTTTCACGGCATGGTGTACACAGAGGAGCGTGCGCAGATTGCCGCCTGGGCGCCGTTGATGATGGCCGGACGGGATGCCGCGGAGCCGGTGGCGATGACGCGGGCTGAGTTCGGTACGGATGTAGATTTTGGTTCGCTGACGCGTAAGCTGGTGCGGTCGCTGGAACCCCAGGACGGCTTCGAGCTGCGCACCGGATGTCGTGCGACGGGCATTCAGCGGCTTGCGGATGGGCGCTGGCGGGTGCAGCTTTCCGGGAAGGGAGGCAAGCAGGCGGTGGCGGCGAAGTTTGTGTTCCTGGGCGCCGGCGGCGGAGCCTTGCCTTTGCTGCAGGGCTCCGGCGTCACGGAGGGCAGGGGATACGGCGGATTTCCGGTCAGCGGGCAGTGGCTGCGCTGTACCAATCGCGCGCTGATTGCGCGGCACAGCGCGAAGGTGTACGGCAAAGCGGCCGTGGGTGCACCGCCAATGTCGGTCCCGCACCTGGATACGCGGGTCATCGACGGCCAGCGGGAGCTGCTGTTCGGGCCGTTTGCGGGATTTTCTACAAAGTTTCTAAAAACGGGGTCGTTCCTGGATCTGCCGGGGTCAGTAAAGCCGGGCAACCTGTACCCGATGGTGCGAGCCGGGCTGGATAACGTGGGCCTGACGCGGTACCTGATCGGGCAGGTGACCCAGTCGCCGGCTGCCCGTGTCGAGGCGCTACGCGAGTTTGTGCCGGAGGCGGAAGCCGGGGACTGGCAGCTGGAGATCGCCGGGCAGCGGGTGCAGATCATCAAGCGCGACCCCCAAAAGGGCGGCAGGCTCGAGTTCGGTACGGAGGTGATCCGGTCGGCGGACAACAGCCTGGCGGCACTGCTGGGCGCCTCGCCGGGAGCCTCTGTGGCCGTGGCCGTCATGACCGGGCTGCTGGAGGCGAGCTTTGCGAAGGCGATCCCCGGCCTTGGAGACAAGCTGCGAGCGCTGATTCCGGTGTACGGCCAGGCGCTGGCTTCGGACGGAGCAGCCGTGGCTTCGGCGCGGGCGCGGGCGGCCGAGGTACTGGGCATTGTGCAATAGGTTTTGCAATAGGTGGGGTCGCCGCAGCGCCTGTCGTGGGGCGGCATCCCAGCCGTGACTCAAAGCGATAACGAACACGGCCAGGAAGGCCCAACGGCCAGCAAACCGTTATTTCTGCTGATCCAGGCGCTGCGCGGGCTGGCGGCGCTGATGGTGGTCGCGCACCACTCCTCCATCCTCGTACTCGAGCGGCTGCACCTGGGCTACAACTGGGTTAACGGCGGCAGTGGAGTCGATCTCTTCTTTGTCATCAGCGGGTTTGTGATGACGATCTCCTCCAAACCTCTGCAGGATGCGCCGCACCCGGCACGGACCTTTCTGGCCCGGCGGCTGGAACGCATTGTGCCGATGTACTGGATCGTCACCCTCGCCAGGGTCGCCACACTACTCCTCTGGCCCCATTCGGGCAGAAACGATATCGGTAACTGGCAGCATGTGGTGTCGTCGCTGTTGTTTGTGCCCAGCGTAAGCCTGCATGTGGTGCAGGAACCCATCCTTCTCGTCGGCTGGAGTCTGAACTTCGAGATGGCGTTCTACCTGCTCTTTGCCCTGGCCCTGTTTCTGCGCAGACCACCTTTGTGGCTCGTCGGCGCGCCTTTGGCTTTTGCTGCCGTCATCGATCTGCTCGGGGTGCCTGCATCGCAGCCCTGGGTGGCGTATTATCGGCGATCCATACTGCTGGAGTTTGCGGGAGGCATGCTGCTCGCCCACCTTCTACCGCAGTTACGCAAGGTTCCCTGGTGGGCGGCGCTGGGCGTTGTCCTTCTCGCATTCCGGCCGCTTTGGTTCTTTCAGGAGCCGACGATTCTTTCGATGCGAGGCTTGGTCTGGGGTGTACCGGCCGTGGCTGTCGTTGGGGGGATCCTGAGCCTGGAACACCGCTGGGGACGATATGTGCCGCGTTGGGCTCTCCGCATCGGCGACGCTTCCTATTCGATTTATCTTGTGCACACGTTTGTGCTGCCGGCCGTTGGGCTGCTGCTGGTACACCTGCGCCACTCCTGGCGCTATGAAGTGACGATGCTGATTGCGATCAGCGTCGTTCTCTCCTCGCTCACAGGTGTTCTGGCGTATGAAGGGATCGAGCGGCCCATCAATAAGTGGTTCAGAGGGCGCCGTCGAACGGCTGTTCCGGTGACGGGTTGAGTGGCAGATGTTGCACCAACAAGAAAGCCCCACTGCGGTGAGTGGGGCCTTCGATTTGCTGGGCAGCGCCGTTAGCTTTTTTCGATCGTTACGGTTTCAAGGACTACGTCCTTGCGGGGACGATCGCCTGCCCCTGTGGGCAGCTTGCTGATCTTCTCTACAACGTCATAACCTTCGGTGATGTCGCCAAAGATCGTGTGCTTGCCGGTGAGCCAGCCCGTGTCCGTGACGGTCACGAAGAACTGCGAGCCATTGGTGTTGGGACCGGCATTCGCCATGGCAAGCTTGCCGGGCTCCTTGAAGGTATGCGGGCTGCCCTTGGTCTCGTCCGCGAACTTGTAGCCGGGGCCGCCCATGCCGGTGCCTTCCGGGTCGCCGCCCTGCACCATGAAGTTGGGGATAACACGGTGAAAGATGGAGCCGTCATAGAGCTTGGCGCCCTTCTTCGAGCGGGAGTTCCACTCCTTGGTGCCTTCGGCGAGACCGATGAAATTGGCGACCGTCTCCGGGGCTTCGGTGTCGAAGAGTTTCGCTTTAAAGGTGCCTTCAGAGGTCTTGAACGTTGCGGTGGTGGGCATTACGTCTCCTTGCTGTGACTTGCTGCTGCGGCGGTGGGCTCCTCCGCTTGAGGATGCCATACTCGCTGGGCACTCGCCTCGGACTTGGATGCAGATCCGGGCGTTCGGGCCCACCAATCCGGCTAGAACTGGGGGCGGGAGGTCGGAATCGTCGGAATCGTCGGAATCACAGGAGTTGCGGGGGCCCCCGCGGCAGGAGCCGTGACGGGCGGCGACGGAATGGGCTGGCCGGCGGGCACAACGGTGACCTTATTGACCGTGACCGGGGTCAGCGGCTTGTCATTGCTGTCACGCTCCACACGGGCAATCGCACCGACCAGCACCACAGTGTGCGGATCGCACTGGCCGAAGATGGTGTAACTGCCGTTCAGCTGCGGGTAGGGTACCTCGGTGATGAAAAACTGCGAACCGTTCGTGTTGGGCCCGGAGTTCGCCATGGCCAGTCGGCCGGGGACGTCGAAGCGGAGCGCGGGGGAGATCTCATCGGGGAGGAAAAAGCCGGCATCGCCTGTGCCGGTCCCGAGCCGGTCGCCACCCTGCACCATGAAGCCGGGGATGACGCGGTGGAACTGGGTGCCGTTGTAGAACGGCTTACCGGTGATCTTCTCCTGCGTTACCGGATCGGTCCAGGGCTTGGCGCCGGTCGCCAGACCGACGAAACTCGCCGAAGTGAGGGGTGCTTCCTTGTCGAAGAGCTGGCAGGTCATCCGGCCCATGGATGTGTCAAGAAGGACCACGGGGCCGGTAGGGACGGCGGGCGGGGCCTCATGCGCCTGAGCGCTGGGAGCGTCAGGTAAGGCTGGCGTCTGGGCAGGCGCCGGCGCGGTAAGCGGAGTCACCGCATCTGTTTTGGGAGCCGCTGGTGTGGTCTGTGCGTTGCTTGGAGCGCAGCAACTGAGCAGCAAAGCGGCAAGAGCGAGGGGAAGCGGGGCAGGGTTTCCGAAACGGCCGAAGAACATCACCTCCTCAGGCTAGCTCTATCCGCGGCCGGGAGCAAAGACGTGCGGGCGTTCTTTGCATCCAACACGGGCAGAAAGGCACCGGGCTGAGGTCCGGTGCGTGGAGTCGATCGATGGCAAAGCAGGCGTTGTGGGTAATGTTGAAGGCGAAACCGGGGAAAGAGTCGGAGATCGAAGCCTTTCTGGCACAAGGCGCGAAGATGGCCGGCGACGAAGCGGGCACGGTGACCTGGTACGGCGTGAAGATGGGCCCCGGAGTCTATGGCGTGTTCGACACCTTCAACGATGAGGCCGGTCGCGACGCGCATGAAAACGGTGAGATCGCCAAGGCGCTGATGGCCAAGGCGCCGGAGCTGTTTACCAACGATCTGCACATCGAACACATGGAGATCCTGGCGGCCAAATAGCGCGAAAGTCGCAGAGCGGCAGCCACTTTCGATAGCCTTTCGCCGTCCCTGACCCCATTCGGGAACATTAGACTGGGGTCGTGTCGCAGAGCCCCGGAGCAGAACGGAACAGTGCACGTTACTCCCGCCTGGCGCTGGTGGTAGCGTGCATCTGGTTTGCGCGGGGCTACTGCACCATCCGCCCGCCGTATATCGACCTGCGGCTGTACGCCGCCGGACTGGAGCGGATGCCGTTCCAGGGACGCGACCTGATGCGCTGGCCGATGCTGGCCGCCGCGCACCTTCCTTGGTTGCAGCGTGCGACGGCCGAGCGGGCCGTGTTACGGTCGCCGGAGTTCCTGGTGATGGAGGTTGCCGCGGCCATCTCCCTTTTTCTGGCTGCGCGCGCGGCCGAGCGGCTCTACCGGCTGGCGATGCCGGAGGCGCCGCTGCCGCTTCTGCCTTCGGCTCTGCTCATCGTGGTGTGTCTGTTCGACTTTGTGCTGGACGTGCCGTTCAGCTTCCCCTATGACCTGCCCGCAACGGCGTTTCTTGGGTGGGGAATTGTCTTCATCGCAGAACGACGATTTTGGGCCTTGCTTCCTGTCTTCTTCTTCGGCACATGGAATCGTGAAACCACGCTGTTCCTGATTGGGGTGCTGCTGTTGACCGCGGCGATGCAGGGATCGCGGTTGGCGCTGGGCAACGTTCGGCGAAGGGACTGGATGCAGGCCGGATCTTTGCTGCTTTGCTGGGTCGGTATTACCGGTTGGCAGCACCGCCACTACGCCGGCAACCTGAGTGAAGCCGGTCCGCGCATCAGCGGCAATGTGCACCATCTGCTGAATCCGATGCTTTGGCCCAATATCCTGAGCGTTTCGGCATTTTTGCTGCCGTACATCTACCTAAATCGCGCAAAGGTGCAGAACCCCGCACTTTACGCCAGCATTCTGCTGCTGCCATTCTGGTTGTTGCTGCTGCTCTCCGTCGGGCAGATCCTGGAGTCGAGAATTTACGGGGACATCTCGGTTTTCGTGGCAGTCGCCGCGGCGCTGATTGTTGTGAAGCGAATCCAACTGGCCCCGGCGATAAGTCCATTGCGGAGTGCGCTGGCGGAATGACCGGAACCCATACACTGGCTGCTCGTACAGCCCTGGGCGGTGTCGCTGCCGCGTTCAGCTTTGCGCTCGGCTGCACCCGGCGCTTCGACGGCTTTAGTCAGCGTCGTTTTGACGTTGTTGCGCTCCTTGCGCTGCTGGCGAGCCGGCTTAGCCTCTACCTCCTAATCTTCGTTGGCCTTCGAATTACGCCCCGGGGAGATATTCCGGTCTTTTACCGGCCTGAGGCTCTGGCCGTTCTCGCGGGCAAGCTACCCTACCGGGACTTCCCCAGCAGCTATGCGCCGCTCCACCCCTTTTTAGGGGCTGCTGTGCTGCGGGTCTGGAATTCCCCGCTGGCGCTGGTGCTGTTTGCGCTGCTGGTGGAAGCTGCCGCCTTTCCGCTGTTCTTGAAAGTCGCGCGATGCGGCTTCAGCGAGGGCCGTGTGCGGCTGGCGGCATTGCTCTATCTGGCGAGCCCGATCAGTCTGCAGTTCGTCACCATCGACGGGCAGGACAATGTACTGATCGCGCTGCTGCTGGCTGCCGCCATGCTGTTCCTCTACCGCGACCGGCCTGGGTTATCCGGTGCGTCGCTTGCGCTGGCCATTGTTCTGGTGAAATTCCTCCCGCTGCTGTTTGCGCCGGTCCTGTTCATGGCGTGCCGGCAGCGATGGCGCTGGCTGGCCGGGTTTGCGGGAACGCTGGCGTTAGGTTATCTGCCGTTTGCCGCTCTGCACCTGCCGCTGCTGTATCCGCTGCAGGCGGAAGGGCAGTCAAGGACGGCGAGCGACCTGCCTTTCCTGCTGGAGGCGATGCTCGGCCTGAGCTTGCCCGGCCGTGCAGCCGATGCTGCTCTTCTGCTGGTTCTACTGGGCCTTATGGTGGCGATCGGTTCAGCTCTGCGTGGGGCTTCGGCCGAGCGGCGGTTGACCGTTACGATGGCCGGCTGCGTGGCCATGACGCTGACACTGCTGCTGCTTTCAAAGAAGTCCTGGCCACCCTATCTTATGCTGGTCCTGCTTCCGATTTGCCTGACGGTGGTGCCTGCCGGTAGCTTAGATCGATGGCGTCTGCTGGCGTTTGCGGCTTTCAGCTGGGTCGCCATTCTGGCGCACAGCGTGTGGGCGACCGAATTCCTGCAGATTGAAGGCCCGGCTCTGCATGGGTACCTTGCCGCGGGGCAGGCGCGATCCCTGGGGTTTTTGCTGCTGCAATCGGTGCTGATTGGCAGCTATGTCTGGCTGCTCCTGCTAGCGCTGGAAGGCATCCGGGTGCCGCTGTCGTTTCGCCGGAGCAACCCGGGGCAGACACCGCTCGTCCCAACATGTGCGAGGTGAAGTATGGCACAGGGACTCGACGCAACCAAGACTCCGGCACGTCCGTCGCATGAGGCGGTGGAAGAAACAGGTGTGCAGGCTACCGAAATCACCGACACACCGATTGAGAAGGCCGATCACGGCGCGATGGAGAGCGCCAAGCGTGCTCAGAACCGTATTCATGCCGATGAAGGCAAGAATCCCGGAACGCAGATATTCACAAAGTGAGGCAGTCTCGGTTGAATCAAGGGTCCCGCAGATGCGGGACCCTTTGCTTTGTTGGGTCCGTTGTTTTCGGACAGGTGAAAAGTAGTGTGGTTTTGGGAGGATCATGTCGTTGCTGAAGCGGGCTGAACAGAAGGGAAAAATGTTCCTAAACCCGGTGCCTACAGATGTGGGCAGCGCCAAAATTATCTTCAAAGTGTTGCCGCTTTATATGAGCAACCGGGCGGAGACGGAGCCCAAGCGGCCCTTGGGGCCGTTTACGACCGACGCGGCGGTCTACGGCACGGCTCCGGCGAGCGGTCTCCGAGTGACGTGGTTCGGGCACTCCGGCCTGCTGCTGGAGATAGACGGGGTTCGCATCCTGATCGACCCGGTTTGGGAACCGCGGGCGAGCCCCCTGCGGTGGATGGGGCCGAAACGATTTTTCGAGCCGCCGCTGCGTCTGGAAGACCTTCCCGAACTCGATGCCGTGCTGATCTCTCACGACCACTACGATCATCTCGGGGCCACGACGGTACGGCGCCTGGCGCGGCTGAATGCTACGTCGCGGGCACGATGGATCACTTCGCTGGGGGTTGGGCGGCGTCTGCGGGCCTTCGGTGTGCCGGCGGGACGTATCACGGAGCTGGACTGGACGCAGAGCGCCGAGATCGCCGGAACGGAGTTGGCGAGCGGCGTTCGCGTGGATGCCTGGCCGGCACGGCACTTCTCCGGACGAACCCCTTGGGACCGCTTTACCACGCTCTGGAGTTCCTTTGTGTTTGAAGGGCCGCGGCACCGGGTGTACTTTGGCGCGGACTCCGGTCTTTGGCCCGGATTCGGCGAGGTCGCTGCGCGGTATGAGCGCTTCGACCTCACCATGCTCGAGATCGGCGCGTTTCACCCGCTGTGGGCGGACATCCACCTCGGCCCGGATGGGGCCGCGGAGGCGTACCGGCAGATGGGCGGACTGAAGCAGGCCGGATGGCTCTTTCCGATTCACTGGGGACTATTCAATCTGGCGCTGCACGGCTGGCGCGAGCCGATCGAGCGGCTGACGGCGGTGGCGGCGACCGAAGGCTGGCCGTTGTGGCTGCCGACGCCGGGAGTACCCACCGAGGTGAAGCCGGACGTCCCGGCCGATTCGGGATGGTGGAAGGCGGTTCCCTAAACGGAACGCGAATTGCCCAAGAGGGAGCTGATGTGCGGATCGGCCAAGCCAAAAGATGGCCCGAACCCGGAACTGCACGTGGCAATGCTGGTACGACTCCGCTTGTCCGGAGGAGGCGCTCGGGATACAAGGGTTCTACACCTAAGATTCAGAGAGAAATACCGGAGAAAGCACGATGGCTGGAGCAGGACAGGGACAGATCGCGGTTCGCGAGGTCATGGATATCCGTCAGGCCGCGGACTATCTCGGCATCAGTGGGGACACGCTGTACCGTTACGCGTCGGAGGGCTTTGTGCCGGCGTTTAAGCTGGGCAATCGCTGGCGTTTTCGCAAGAGCCTGCTGGATGCCTGGATGGACGAAAAGAGTGGCGTAAAACAAGCCATGGTTACGCCGGAGGATGTAGCCGCCGGACAGCGAAAGCCGGTGCGGAAGGCCGGATAGCACTGTATGCCGGTTGCAGGCAGGGCAATTAAGCGCGCGTGAGTGTGAAGTGCGTGATCTCCGCGGGGCAGTTCAGCCGGAGGGGAACGCCGACAGTCCCGATGCCGCGATTCACATAAAGCTGCAGCTTCCCAAAGCGGTAGAGACCCTGCGGATAGAGTTTGCCCATGGGCGGGAGCACAAGCGGCCCGACCAGAGGCAGGCGGATCTGCCCGCCGTGGGAGTGACCGGAAAGCATGAGGTCGACCAGCGGAAAACGCGGGTGGTCCTGAAAGATGTCGATGTAATCCGGTTCGTGAACGAGATAGATGACCGGTGCTCGCGGATCGGCCGGGATGGCCAGAAACGGATCCGGCGTGCGGGTACCGGCGTCGTCGGAACCGCACAGGAAGATGCGGTCGCGCTGGCGCTCCAATGGTAGATAGCTGTCGACCAGGACGGGGGTGCCGTGAGTTTCGAGCTCGCGGACGACCCAGTCGGCACCCACGCCGACGTCATGGTTGCCGAGAATGGCCATACGCGGCGCATGGATTTCGGAAAGCACCTCGGCTGCAACGCCGGCGGCGCGCAGGGCGACGCGGCGCGGGGCCGGGCCACGGCTGACAAAATCTCCGGTAATCAGAACCATGTCCGGATTCAGCCGGTTAATTTGATCAACGACGTGCTTGAGGAACCAGGGTTCGGTGAATTCCTCGGTGTGGAGGTCGGAAATCTGCACAAAACGCATGCCGACAAAGGCGTCCGGCAGTTCCACAATGGGAAACGTATGGTGGGTGATTTCGAGCTCGTGACGGGCGTGCGTTCCGGCATAGGCGCCCAGTCCCACGGCGGCCACAGCCGCACCGCCTAAAAGGAACGATCGGCGGGAAGGGTTGGCAGCGGCTTCGTGCTCGTCAGCAATTGCGTGCTCTGCGGCGCTTGCGTGCTTCTCTGGGGCTATTGCGTGCTTCTCTGGGGCGAGTATATCCACAGTTACAGCCATCATACCGTCTGTCGTGCACGCCGGTCACCCCCACGGCCGGGGGAGAGAACGTGGCAAGGCAGCGCAAGTCGGCGACGGGGAGACTCTGTAGAATCTGAGCATGCTTCCGAAACAACGACGACGCCAGGCGATGGCGGCGGCTGCGCAGGCCGGCGCCGATGCCACGCTGATCACGCATCAGGCGGACGTGCGCTGGTTGAGCGGCTTCACAGGGTCAAACGGGGCGGTGGCTATTTTCGGCGGCAGGGCTGTGCTCTGCACGGATGGACGGTATACGGCGCAGGCCAAGGCCGAGGCGCCGGATCTGCAGGTGCTGGTCGGCAAAAAGTCGGCGACACATTTAGCCCTTGATTGGCTGCTGGCACGCGGGGCGACGCGATGCGCCTTTGAGGCAAGGAACACCACAGTGGCGGCGCTGGATTCCATGCGGAAGGCGCTGCCGAAGGAGCTTGGTGCAGCCCGGCGAACGTTTTTCCTCGCCACTGAAGGGCAGGTGGCACGTCTGCGTGAGATCAAGAGCGAGGACGAGATCGAAATCATGCGCCGGGCGGCGAATCTGGGCTGCGAGCTGTTTGCGGAGATGCCGGGGTACATGTTGCCGGGAGTGAGCGAAGCGGAAATCGCTCTGACGCTGGAGGTGGAGGCGCGGACCCGGGGCGCGGAGGCGATGAGCTTTGAGACTATCGTCGCCAGCGGGTCGCGCAGTGCGCTGCCGCACGGCAAGGCAAGCACGGCCCGGTTGCCGAAGCGGGGCTTCGTGACGCTGGACTTTGGTGTGGTCGTGGATGGCTATTGCAGCGACATGACGCGCACCGTGCACATGGGCCGGGCCAGCCGGGAGGCGCGCGCCGTGTATGATGCGGTGCTGGAAGCGCAGGAGGCCGCCATGGCCGCCGTGGCTCCCGGGGTGACCTGCGCGGCGGTGGATGCGGCGGCGCGGTCGGTGCTGAAGCGGGCCGGGTTGAGCAAGTATTTTTCGCATTCCACGGGTCATGGTGTCGGGCTTGAGATTCACGAAGGACCGCGCGTAGCGGCGAAGGTGGAGCAGGAGCTGGAGCCGGGCATGGTCATTACCATTGAGCCGGGAGCCTACCTGCCCGGTGCGATGGGCGTGCGCATCGAAGATATGGTGCTGGTGACAGATGACGGGGCTGAGGTGCTGACAGCGGCCAGCCCCAAAGCGTGGATGCAGTTATAGCGGAGTGGAAACGTAAATGGCTGATGGGGATCTGAACGATCTGAGTAGCTTGAAGGAACTGCGGGAGCTGGTGGAGTTTTTGAAAGCCAGCGGTGTGACGCAGTTCGACATGGAACGGCCGGAGATGAAGGTTCGGCTGAAGTTTGAAGGCAGTGCACCCGGCGCGGCAGGCGGAGGCAGCGCGCTGGAGGCAGCTGCGCTGGCGCGGCTGTTCAGCGGCGGTACTCCGGCTGGCGCGACCGGACAGATCTCCGCCGCGGAGTCGGCTTTGCCGGTGCCCTCAACGCCCACCGCCATGGCTGAGACGACGGCGGAGCCCGCCCCCGAGGCCGGTCTGCACATCGTCAACTCGCCTTTGGTCGGGACGTTCTATGATGCGCCTTCGCCGGGAGCGCCGGTCTTTTCCAAGGTGGGTGACCGGGTGGAGAACGGCAAGATTCTGTGCATCGTGGAAGCGATGAAGATCATGAATGAGATCGAGTCCGATGCCAGCGGCGAGATCGTGGCCGTGTATGCCAAGCCGGGGCAGCCGGTGGAGTACGGACAGAAGCTGTTCGCCGTACGGCTGTAGCGCGGGTGGCCGGCTGGAAACGCAGATCCCCTTCGGGGATGACAACCAAATGAGTGCGTCCTCCCCGAAGGTGAGTGAACGCCGAAGGTACAGGATTGATGTTTCGTAAGATATTGATCGCCAACCGGGGTGAGATCGCGTTGCGCGTCATCTCGGCGTGCAAGGAGATGGGCATTCGCACGGTGGCCGTGTATTCCGAGGCCGACCGAAACAGCCTGCATGTGCGTTTTGCGGATGAGGCCATCTGCATCGGGCCGCCGCGCTCATCGGAGAGCTACCTGAATGTGCCATCGGTGATTTCAGCGGCGGAGATCACGGGCGCTGAAGCCATTCATCCGGGCTATGGCCTGCTGAGTGAGAATGCCAACTTCGCCGAGGTCTGCCGGGCGTCGAACATCAAGTTCATCGGGCCGCCGCCGGAGGTGACGCGCATGATGGGTGAAAAATCCACGGCGCGGCAGACGATGAAGAAGGCCAAGGTGCCGATCCTGCCCGGGTCAGACGGTGTGATGGCCAGTGAAGGCGAGGCGCTGGAATGGGCGCAGACCGTGGGCTACCCAGTGATTCTGAAGGCCGTGGCCGGCGGCGGCGGGCGCGGCATGCGCATCTGCCGCACGAAGGATGAGCTGCCGGCGTTGTACCAGGCTGCTTCCACCGAGGCGCTGAACGCCTTTGGTAACGGCGACCTGTACATGGAGAAGTTCATCGAGCGGCCCCGGCACATCGAGTTCCAGGTGCTGGCCGATGAGCACGGCCATGTGATGTCGCTCGGCGAGCGGGAGTGCTCGATTCAACGCCGGCACCAGAAGCTGATTGAAGAGGCGCCAAGTCTGCAGGTAACGCCCAAGCAGCGCGAACATCTGGGCAAGACGATCGAGCGCAGCTTAAAGGAGATCGGCTACTGGAATGCGGGCACCATCGAGTTTCTGATGGATGAGGATGGTTCGATCTACTTCATCGAGATGAATACCCGCATTCAGGTGGAGCATCCCGTGACTGAAATGATCACGGGCGTGGATCTGGTGAAGGCGCAACTGCGGATCGCGGCGGGCGAGAAGCTGTCGCACATTGTGCCGGAGAAGCCCGCGATCAACGGCCATGCGATCGAGTGCCGCATCAACGCCGAACACCCCGAGAAGTTCATCCCCAGCCCCGGCCGCATCAGCGTCTACAACGTCCCAGGCGGCAACGGCGTGCGCGTTGACACGGCGCAGTATGCCGAGGGCGTGGTGCCGCAATATTACGATTCGCTGATCGCCAAGCTAATCTGCCACGGCAAGGATCGCGAAGAGGCGATGAACAAAATGCAGCGGGCCTTGAGCCAGTTTGTGGTGGAAGGCATTCACACCACAATCCCGCTGCACCAGCGTATCTTCGCTGACCCCGAATTTCGTTCCGGGTTCTTCGACACGAAGTTCATGGAGCGGTTTTTGGCGCGGGAGAAGGAAGAACGGCTGGCCTGAGTCAGAGCTTCCGTCTCGCGTCCCGTTCGTGTGTGCAGGCCTCCGAGGAATAGACTAGACGGATGGTTTTCGCCCTCCATGAACGATCGGGAGCCAGCGCTTGAGCCGGATTGCGCGCCTGCTGCGCTACATGCGGCCGTACTCGGCGGAAACGCTCGCCAGCGTGTTCCTGATGGCGGTGGTCGGCGCAATGCAGGCGTTTCGCGTGCTGCTGATCAAGCCCATTGTGGACAACGTGCTGAGCCCGGCCGACTCGCCGGCGCGGGTGCTGGTGTTCACGGTCCCGCGCACGAGCCTTCACGTGGACCTGCAGCGCTGGTTGCCGCCGCACTTTCACAATGCATGGACGGTGGTAGCACTGGCGCTGGTGGCTTCGGCGATTTTGAAGGCGATTTGCGACTACGCAGGAACTCTGCTGGCAAATCGGGCAGGTTTCGGCATGATCACCGACCTGCGCAACGACCTGTATGAGGCCTTACTGGGGCGGTCGTCGGCCTTCTTTCAGCGCCATGCGACGGGCACGCTGGTTTCCACGCTGATCAATGACGTGGAGCGGGTGCAGACGGCGATGTCGACCGTGCTGAGCGATCTGCTGCAACAGAGTTTCACGCTCCTTTTCATGGTCGGGGCGGTGATTTTAGTCGGCGGCAAGCTGGCCTGGGTCCTGCTGCTGTTTTTGCCGGTGATTGTGACCTCCGCGCGGCGCATCGGGCGCAGGGTGCGCACTACGACGCGCACCGGGCAGGACAAGCTGGCGGAGATCCAAAACATCGTGCACGAGACCATTACGGGCCACGGCATCGTGAAGGCGTTCGGCATGGAGATGTGGGAGCTGACGCGATTTCGGGGCGCGGCGGCGCGGCTGCTGAAAGCGAATATGAAGTCCGTCGCGGTGCAGTCGATTTCGTCGCCGCTGATGGACGGCCTGGGCGCGGTAGCGATCGCTCTGCTGCTTTACCTGGGGCGGCAGATCATCGTGCATCACGGCGGAACGGCGGGAAACTTCATCGCGTTTTTAGCGGCAGTGATGATGCTCTACGATCCGGTGCGCAAGATGCCGATCTACTACAACAGCTTTCAGCAGGCCGTAGGAGCGAGTCAGGAGATCTTCGCGTTCATCGACACGCAGGACGAGGTGCGTGAGGCAAGAAGGGCGCCGGTGCTGAAGCCCTTTTCAAGGGCCATCGAGTTTCGGGATGTGCACTTCAGCTACGAGCGTGAGGGTGTGTCTGACGAGGTCTTGAAGGGAATCTCACTAAAGGTGCGTCGTGGCGAGGTCGTCGCGCTGGTGGGGCCGAGTGGGGCGGGTAAGTCGACGCTCGCGAACCTCGTGCCGCGCTTTTACGACCCGACCCATGGGGCAATTCTGGTAGACGGTCAGGATCTGCGCGAGGTAACGCTGGCTTCGGTTCGTGGGCAGATCGGCAAAGTGACGCAGGAAACCGTGTTGTTTAACGACACGGTGCGCAACAACATTGCCTACGGGCGCCCTGATGTGCCGATGGCGCGGATCGAGGCGGCTTCGCGTGCGGCGCGGGCGCATGACTTCATTTTGCGGCTGCCGCAGGGCTACGACACCGTGATCGGGGAGCGCGGTGCGCGGCTCTCCGGTGGGGAGCGTCAACGGCTGGCCATTGCGCGGGCGCTGCTGCGGGATGCGCCGATCCTGATCCTGGATGAGGCGACCTCCGCGCTGGATAGCGAGAGCGAGGCAGCGGTGCAGTCGGCCCTGGCGACGTTGATGGAAGATCGCACGGTGTTGGTGATCGCGCACCGGCTTTCAACGGTGCGGCGGGCCGATTGCATTGTGGTGATCGAGGGTGGAACCATCACCGAATCCGGTCGTCACGAGGAACTGCTGGCAAGAAACGGAACCTACAGTCGGCTGTATGCCTTGCAGTTTGGCGAACGGGAGCCGGTGCGCGGGGTTGAGCCGGTGGCGATGGCCGTGGCGGGTACGAGCTAGCCTAATACGGGGCATCATGGCGGGGAAGTCGTAGGCGGTGCGACTTCGTTGACTCATCTTGGTACAGCGGGAACACCCGGTCCGGCGGTAGACTAGGCGTAACAAACCTATATGGCTGGCATTCTGTTCATCATCTCGGCACCGAGCGGCTCAGGGAAGTCCACCCTGGTCAGCGAGGTACGCCGCTTGGTGGAAGGGTTGGACTTTTCCATCAGTTACACCACACGGGAGCCCCGCGGTTCAGAGGAAGACGGCCGGGAGTACCACTTCACCTCCCGCGAGAAGTTTCTCGAGATGGTGAAACAGGGTGAGTTTTTGGAGTGGGCCGAGGTCTTCGGTAATTTTTACGGAACGGCGCTGAGTGCGCTGGACCATGCGCGCAGTCTGGGCCGCGATCTGCTGCTGGATATTGACGTGCAGGGTGCGCTGCAGGTCATTCATAAGATGCCGCATGCTGTATCCATCTTTGTTTTGCCGCCGCGACCGGGGGAGTTGGAGCGCCGGCTCCGCAACCGCAGCCAGGCGGAAGGCATGATGCAGGAAGCCGTGATTGAGCGTCGGCTGTCGCAGGCCAGGGTAGAGCTTTCCCGGCTGGATGGTTACAAGTACGCTTTGGTGAATGACAAGCTGGACGACGCGGCAGCGGAGATGCGGGCGATTGTGCTCAAGGAACGGGGGCAGGGAGCAAGGGACGAGGAAGCGCTCTCGGCCAGCTGCCTGGTGAGTTCGCGTTCCAGCGCGTTAAACGCGGCGCTCCAGAGCTTCTCCGTTGAGTTAGCCGGGGCGGTAATTGCTCGATAGCCGGCTATTAGATAGATCGCTGCAGTATTTGCAAGAGAGTCACGGAATCAAGGCTAAGATAGGTCAACCCTGCTCTACCGAAAGGTAAGTGTGCCATGTTTAACGATCCGTCGCAGAACAAGTACAGTCTTGTGAAGGGCGCGGCTCGTCGCGCACGGCAACTGCAATCGGGGGCGCCTCCGCTGGGTGTTTCGAAGTCCATGAAGGCCTGCCGCGTGGCGCAGGATGAGATCAGCGCCGGCAAGGTAGGATTTACGTTGATTGGCAAGAAGCCGCCGGTACCGCCGGCGCCGCGCACCACGTTATAGTCGCAGGAGTTGTCGAGGGTCCGATGAACGCTGTTCCGGAGCAGGCGCTTCGAGCCTGGGTAGAGTACCTGCGGGACATGGGTCTGTATGACCTGTACCGCTCGACGGATCCCCGGCATGTCGTGTCAGAAGCTGTGCTCGACAGCTTGCGTGGCAAGGCGGCGTCGCGCTCGGCGTCGGGAGCTGCTGCGCCGGTTCTTTCCCGGGTGAATACCCAGATCACCGGCTCGCCGGCTGAGCGTAGCACCCAACCGGGGCTGGTCCGTTCACCCGCACGCGCACCTGTACAGACTGGCCGCACGGCAACTATAGCCTCCGGCTCGACGGCACCCTCCAGTACACCGCCGGCTCCGCCGGAGACCCCATCCGCAGAACGGTCCTACTTCTCTGCCGAACCCGAAGCGGTGCCTACGCTTCCGCCGGAGCTGATCGCGCCAATGCCCAAGCCACAGCCGCTCGACAGCCTCTTTCCAATCGTCCCACCCATAGCGTCTGCAGAACGGCCGGCTGCCCTGGCGCAGTTGCGGCTTGAAATTGGGGACTGTACGCGGTGTCCACTGGCCTATGCCGGTCGCCATCACATTGTGTTTGGGGATGGTGATCCGAATGCGCAGCTGATGTTCGTGGGTGAGGGCCCTGGAGCG
Source organism: uncultured Bryocella sp. (assembly GCA_964235515.1). Lineage (GTDB taxonomy): Bacteria > Acidobacteriota > Terriglobia > Terriglobales > Acidobacteriaceae > Granulicella. The sequence goes on along the minus strand of CAXSBL010000023.1, from coordinate 32,240 downwards.
GACGAGGATGCTTCGGGCCTGCCGTTTGTGGGCAAGGCCGGTCAACTGCTGAACAATATGATCGGGGCGATGGGGCTGACGCGCGAGCAGGTGTACATCGCCAACATCGTGAAGTGCCGGCCACCTGGCAATCGGACGCCGGAATTTGTTGAGGCGACGACCTGCTCACAGTTTCTGCTTAAGCAGATTGATATCGTGCGTCCCAAGGTGATTGTGGCCCTTGGATCGACGGCAGCCACCTTCGTTTTGGGTGTAAAGCAACCGTTGTCTGCCCTGCGTGGGCAATGGCATTTGTCGCGAGAGGCCAAGGTAGCCGTGACGTACCATCCGGCATTTCTGTTGCGGGACCCGCGCCAAAAAGCGGAGGCGTGGAAGGATTTGCAGCGGGTGATGGCAGAGCTGGGGTTGGCTCCGCCATCGCCGCGAAAGGGTTAGCTGTTGAAGTCGCTGCCGCTGCCATCAAAGCTGGAGCTATCGTCGAAGCTGGCGTTATCGTCATTCGAATCGCTTGAGTCGTTCGAATCGCTGAAGTTGACGTCATTGCCCGCGAACTGCTGCGTGTCTCCGCCGTCGCGGCTGGCGTCATTGGACGGGTTGTAGAAGTTGCCGCCGTCGCGGTTGCCCTCCCGATTGTCTCCAGGATTGCTGCTGCGGTCGTCGTCGTAGTAGTTGTTTACGACTGTTTCGCCGCCGCTGCCCATGCCGGTGAAACCACGTTCACCGCCACGCCCGCCGCCGCCAAAGCCGCTGAACAGGTCTTCGATCCCGCGAAAGGCAATCTCTCCTGCTGCCACACCGGCGGCCGTCCGCATGGCCCCCTGCAGAAATCCACCTCCTCCGCCACCGAACATGCCGCCACCCGACGTAGGGGGATAGGCGGCAGGCGGGTAGTTGGGTGGGGGTGGGGGATAGCCGCCGCCTGGATAGGTTTGGGGAGGATAAGTGCCGCTGTTCACCGGCTGATACGGGGTGTTCTGAGGCGGCGGGGCAGTTTGGCTCGAGCCGCTGCCGAAGATGTGGCTGAGAAAGCTGCCGCCGCCGGAACTCTTGGCCTGCTCATGGGCCTGTTGTACCTGCTGCAGTTGATCCTGGAGACTGGCGTTTTGCTGCTTGAGATCCTCGAGTTGCGATTGGGCCTGCGTCAGGCCATACTGCTGCACGAGCACGGTCTGGGCGAGCACATACGTGCTGTCGGGGTAGCCGGCAAGCCCCTGCTGCAGGCGTTGTTCGGCGGCTGTGTCCTTGTTTTGAACGTCGGTGCTGCGAATGCGGCTGATCAGGCCGTCGATCATCTCCTGCTCTTGCGGGGTCATGGCTTGCTCCTGTCCTTCGTCGTATACGATGCCGGGTCTGCGGCGGTTCCATCCCTTGGACGCGCGTTTGGACGGAAGGGTGATTGCTGGTATTCTTAGCGGGTCGCCGGGCCGGCTTAAAGCGCTGGCCGTGCGACTTGGTGTGGGGCTGTAGCTCAGCTGGGAGAGCGCCTCGTTCGCAACGAGGAGGTCAGCGGTTCGATCCCGCTCAGCTCCACCAAAGTTCCTTCTTCTTGAATTCCCGATTTGGGAACCGAATAATTCTTCACTCGAAAGTTCTGTGGGTGGCACACCCGGGCCCTGCTATGCTGGCTCGTGGATGAACCTTCTTACCTACATCCATCTGCGGAATATCTATCGTTCCACCGGCGTGGGCAGGGTAGGCCGGGAGATCACCGAGCACCTGGCGCAGCGGCCTGAGGTGAATCTGCGTGTTCTGGCTGACCGCGGCGATCACGCCCGCATCGTGCATCAGGTAGGTGCGCCGTGGACCGGGTTTCGCTACGAGTTCTTTGCGCACGACACCTCAAAACAACAGCTGCAATGGCTCCTGCGGGGCTCGCCCAAAGCAGAAAGCTATTGGCCCGAAGCCGAGATCGTGTACTGCACGGCGGAATCATACGTGCCGACCCGTAAGGCGAAGCTGGTGGTGACCAGCCACGACATGCAGCTGTTCGAACCCCAGGCTCACCCCATGAGCCGATGGCTGCTGCAGCAACGCTTTAAGTGGTGGTGGATGTTTCGCGTGCTTTCCAAACGAGCGGCAATGGTTCACGCCATCTCGCAGTTTTCAGCTGATCGACTGGCGCACTACTTTCCCGCGCTGCGCGATCGCATTCGTGTGATTCCAAACGCGGTCTCGGAGGTCTTCTTCCACCCTGCCGCGGAGGAGGGTGTGCAGATTCTGCGCGAGCTGCATCTGCTGGACAAACCCTACCTTCTGCTGCCGGGTGGTTTGCATTTCCGCAAGAACGCGCCGCTGGTGCTGGAGGCGTGGCCAGAGCTGCATCGCCAACGTCCGGAACTGACTCTGGTCGTCGGGGGCCACAACACGCCTGAGTTCGCCGCCCGCGCCGAGACGATGGCGGGTGTGGTCATGACCGGGTTTCAGGAGGAGGCGACGCTGGTGGCTCTGTACCAACAGGCGCAGGCGGTGTGGTTTCCCTCCCGGTATGAGGGATTTGGGATGCCGCTGCTCGAGGCCATGGCGTGTGGCGCCCCGGTGGTGGCCAGCGATAGTTCTGCGGTGCCGGAGACAGCCGGTGGCGCGGCGGCGGCGCTCGTGAACCCCGACAAACCCGGGGAGCATGTGGATGCTCTGGCCGCTTTGCTAGGGGATACGGCAGCGCGGGCCGAGGCTTCGGCTAAAGGGCGGGCACGGGCTGCGGAGTTTACCTGGGCACGCTCAACCGACACGCTGATGAGCAACTTCGCCCGCCTGCTGTGAGGCGTTTTAAGGCTGAAGACAGGCCAGCTATTTGGTTTTGGTGGCGCGTCGGTAAAGAGCGGCAATGGCGGCATTGTTTGGCTCGCGGTAATCCACCTGACCCATCAAAATATCGCCGTGTGCAATGCTTTGCTCAAAGTTCGACGCAGCCGCGGCGAGCTTTTCCGGAGCCACATTGTTCACCAGGACGGCACTGAAGGCATCCGGATAAAGGTGCTCGATCTCGGGATCGGTGCCGGTTTCAGCGTGGTAGATGAAGCTCTTGAAGGGAGCAGTGTAGGCGTAGTAGAGCGGGGTGGACTCTTCTGGAATCAGCAGGGAATCGGGGAACTCGCGGGCGACCTGGGCGAAGATGGCGGCCGGCAGAACACCGCGGTTGCTGTCCACGGTGGAGTCCAGATAGAAGAGTGTGGCACCCCAGCGGTCGTGTGCGAAGCGGATCTTGCGCGTGAGCTCGGCTGCGACCTCGTTGTCAGGCAGGAAAGCCTGCTCCGCGGTGCCGTCGGGTTTGAGGACAAAGTGCTGTGGGCGAACGCAGACGCCGACGCGGAAGCCCGCGCTGCGCATGATCTTGAAATAGGCGTCGTCCAGCTTCATGCCGGCGTACGGCGAACCTTTGGCCGAGATGACGCTTTCCATCTCCGGAGCCACCTGCGCTACCGCATCCGGGGCGCAGACGTAGCTGGTGTCCTGCGGGAACTGTTCGCCTTCGATGTCCCAGGTGATCGCACCCTGCGCGCCCAGCGCCTTCAGGTTTTCGACGTTCCTGGCCGCCTGTTCGAGCACACGCCGTTGAAAGGCCGCGAGTCCCGCGGGCGTGTTGACGTCTACGCCGGCCGGACCGCTACCCGCGAAATAGCGGCGCGGGTTGGACGGAAAGCCGCCGGAATGGTGGAGATCGCCTTGCGGGGAGCTGGCGAGAAAGACCGTACCGATCGGTTTGCGGTCGGTCCAGTGCAGGGTCATCGGGTACGCCTTGGCCCAGTTGCTGTAGGCATCGCCGGCGAGGGTGTACACGGGCGTACCCGGGGCGGTGAAGCGCAGCGAAAGACGGTACTGATCGGTCTGCCCGGGGCGGAGGGGACGCTCGTTATGCGGTTGAAAGGTGGCTAGGCCATCCGGCACGGTGCCGCTGAGAAAGGTGGTGTAGGCGGTGCCGTTCCCCGTGGGAAAGAAGCCGGTATAGAGCGGTTTGCCGGCATCAGGTGAGACGGCGACGACCTTGCCCTTGCCGTAGTCGGCCGTCGTCACGCTGGGCCCCGTGGTGTTGTAGGCCAACTGCGGAAAGGAGGTGCTGCCGAAGCCGGCCGGCAGCTGCGGAAAGTGCAGGGCCAGCGGATACAGGGCGGCGCCGTCAAAGATCACGCCAGAATTCGCCGCGTTGTGAGCCGTGACGATCAGATCCAGCGTATCGCCATGCTGCACGTACTGCACGTGAATCGAACCCCAGGGATAGGTGTAGGTCCAGCTGTGATCGCCGGCATTCCAGCGTTTGGCGGAGGCGGCCTCGCCCCAGCCGTAGGCGCCGTCCGTGCGCGGCTTTCCGTTGGTGTCGGTGCAGCGCATGTGCCAGATGTGAAAGGCGTCGGCGGGAACGGCCTTCGTGTCTTCGAGCAGGGTGCCGTTGTAGCTGAGCCGTTCGAGCCCATTGGCCCCAAACTCGACCTGAAGAGCGGTCTGGCCCGAGCCGTGGATCGACAAGCAGCAGGCGAGCGCAAGGCCGCAGCAAAGCCGGTGCGCGCCGGACACAAATAGCCGATAGAGGTTCATTGCCCGGGCTCCATGGAGTCGAGATACTGCCCGACGGCAGCGGCGGCGCTGTGGCGGAATCGCCCCCAGGTGAACTGTTCGGCGGTGGCGCGTGCCGCTGAGCGCATGGCTTGGAGTGCGTCGCGGTGTTCCAGGCACCAGGTGATTCGTTCGGCGAGCAGGTCGGGCCGGCGCGGTTCGACGATGAAGCCCTCCTTGCCTTCGGTGATCAGGTCCGGGGCAGCGGTATGCGTAGTGGCGAGAATGGGAAGACCGCAGGCCAGCGACTCGAGCAGTACCTGGGCGAAGCCTTCGGCGACGGACGGAAAGATGAACAGATCGGCCGTCTGGTAGGCGCGGACCAGATCCTCGCTGCTGACAGAGGGGCGGATGTCGATGGCGAGGCCGCTGTCGCGGAACAGGCTGAGGGAGTCGACGACACGTCCGCAGATCGTGAGCTGCACGTCCTCCGGTTTAAACATCTTCAGAGCCTGGAGCAGGTATTTGACTCCCTTGCGTTGATTGATGCGGCCGACAAAGAGGAGCTGCAGCTTGGCCGAACGGGACCGCGGCTGGTCTCCGGGGTGAAACCGCTGGAGATCGACGCCATAGGGAATGACGGAAACGGAGTCGAAGGAGGCGCCGTTCTCAACGAGACTGGAACGGGTGAAGCTGGAGGCGGCCAGGAAGCGTGAAGCCATGCGGGTCTCGGCGACGAGGTGCTCAAAATCTTCGTCGGGCAGAGCCAGCTCCCACTCCTGCTGCAGCGACTCGGCGCATTCCGGGAAGGCGTCGAGCTCCTCCTGCAGGATGCGGCGCACGGTCACGGGATGCGGGTGGACCTGAAACAGCATGGCCGGGCGTCGGTACTGGCGCATGGCGTCATAACCGTAGTAGCTGTAGCTGACCAGCCCGTCATCGGCGCGGCGGGCCCATCGTCCGGCGGCTCTGCCGAGCGCGGCGTCCGCGGTGCGGTGGGCGCGGCGGCGCAGGTCGGCGGGAAGGCTGCGCACATGCTCGACCGCCAGGGACAGCAGACCTCGAAAGGCGTTGAGCTGCACCGAGCCGAACGGGATGCCCGGAGCGCTGCGTTGCATCGCCTGACGATGGAGGGACGGCACGCGGCGAATCAGACTGTTCGGCAGCGGGGCATTGGCCGGCCAAAACAGGTCGGTGAAGAGGCGGTCGAGCAGGCCATGTTCCTGGAGAGCCAGCGCGAGCTGATAGGAATCACGCGCCCCGGCGTGCACTACAACGGCTTTGCGGGACGGTTTCTCCGCCGTGGCATGGGAAACGATTGCTGTCGAGGGCTGCGTTTGTGACGCGGAAGAGCTTGTCATGATCTAAAGGTGGCAATCCGGAGACGGGCGGGTGACGTAGTTCTCCATAGGGGATGAACGTAGGATGCGGCCATGCGGATGCTTTGAGAGCTAGTTCAACGCACTTAAGATACCTCCTACGTTACTGAAGGCGACCCATTTGTACCCTGCAGCATGATGCAAAATAGGTATCGTCCTCCTTTGCGCAGGCATCCAAGCTCACAGAAGCCACTGATACTGCATGGAGACAGGAACTTAATGCCGGGCCATGGTTTATAGGGTTGAGCTGCAACTTTCTGGATTCAAGTCAATGGTCGTGGTAAGGCGACGTAACTTTGCTGTAGTGCTGTGATGCTTATGAGGGATGCGAGAGTTCCGATGAAATGGTTTCTTGGTGCTTTGCTGTTATGTATGACCTGGCACGTTGAATCCCAAGTTTTGCAGCAGCGCCCTGTCACTCCGGACGCTGAATTCACCCTTGGGGTGGGCGACGCGTTGTCCGTGCATGTCGCGAATCTGGACGACATGCCTACCGCTCCGATGCAAATCGGGCCGAACGGCGCTCTGGACTTTCCGCTGATCGGCCAAGTGCAGGCAAGCGGAAAAACCATCTCCCAGTTGCGAGCGGAGCTGTCTTCCAAGCTGAGCAAGTACATCAATGCGCCGGATATCACCGTAAATCTGGTCGCGAGTGCAAGCCGTCCGGTCTCGGTGGTGGGTGAGGTGGTGAACCCGGGTGTGCGGCAGATGGTTGGACCGCTGCACCTGCTGGACGCGATTTCGATGGCCGGCGGCCTGAAGCCGGATGCCGGACCGAATGTGCTGGTCACCCGTCAACCGCAGTGGGGCAAGCTGCAGGCGGGGGCGGTGACTGAGGACCCGGCCACCCACACTTCTTCGACCAAGCTGCCGCTCGATTCGCTGCTTGCATTGAAGGCGCCGGAGAACAACATTCTGATGGAGCCGGGCGACACGGTCTCGGTCCCGCGGGCTGAATTGGTGTACGTGGTGGGTGACGTCAAGAAGCCGGGTGGTTTTGAGTTGACCGCCCACAACACCATGGAACTGCTGCACGCCGTTTCACTCGCTGAAGGCCTAGTTCCTAATAATGCAGCCAGCCACGCACGTATTCTGCGGCCTGCACCGAACGGGGATGGACCGGTTTCGGAGATTCCGATCGACATTCCGAAGATCTTGGCGGGCAAAGATAAAGATGTGCCGCTGTTTGCCAACGACATCCTCTATGTGCCGCACAGCGGCTTCAAGGCAGGTTCCCAGCGGGCGATTGAAGCCGCCATCGGCCTGACCACAGGAATTTTGATCTACCACTAAACGGCAGCAAAGCGGAAGGTAAGGGAGCAACACGTGGCAAAGGGAGCGATCAGAGTAAGGGAAGTGCGCGCTGTGGGAAAACCGCAGAGCAAGGGGCGGCGCCTCCAGCCAAGTGCTGAAGAAATCTCCGACAGCGGAGGCAGCTTGCTGGAAGAGTATTTCCGCACGCTGAACCGGCACCGCGTGTTGCTGGCACTGTTTGCCTGCGCGGGCATCCTGCTGGCGCTCTTAACGGGCTTCTGGACGCTGCCGGTGTATGCCACACGCACCTCGCTGGATATCCGCTCGCTCAACAACGACTTCATGAATATGCGATCAGTGGCACCGACCGGGGAAAATACGCCGGCCGAGGCGGACACCAATCTGCAGACCCAGATTAAGCTGCTGCAAAGCGACACGCTGGTTAACCAAACCATCGACCATATGCTTTCGCAGCCGCATCCCGAGACGCTGGACCGCGAGGACATGTTCTCTCGTGTGCGGCGTGCATTTCACCTGGGCCATCCCGCGCCCATTGCCTACAGGGAGGCTCTCGGCGACGCCTCTCAGCACTTTAAGGTGAAGCCGCTTGGGCTGACGCGGCTCGTGGAGATCAGCTGCGATGCTTTGAATGCTCAGCTGGCAGCAGATTTCTGCAACAGCCTTATCTCCACCTACCAGCAGCAGGATTTGCAGGTACGCAGCCAGGAGGCGACGGAGGTTAGTGGCTGGCTCACTCGGCAGGTCGCTGACATTCGCCAACGCGTGCAGCAGACCCAGGGTGAATTGGAAAAGGCTGTCGGCAATAACGGCCTGCGTCTGAGCCAAGCCAACACCAGCATCGGAGAGCAGCGGCTACAGTCTCTGCAGAGCGAGGTCGTGAAGGCGCAGGCCGACCGCATCGCGAAGGAGGCAGCCGCGGATCAGGATCGTAATGCGGCGGCTACGCCCGGTACCCTCTCCGAGGTACAACTGGATCCCGCACACCGGGCCTATGAGATCCATTTGGCAGAGCTGAAAAGCCAGCTTGCGGCCTTGACGCCCACACTCACGGCAAATAATCCCAGGGTGATCGCCCTGCAGCAGCAGATCCAGGAGGCACAGGCCGGGTTGCAGTCCGCCGCCAGCAACAGCGTGGCGCGAGACCGCAACGATCTGCTGGCGGCACGTCATCGTGAAGAGTTGCTGACGGTGACCTATAACGCTGAGCTGGCAACGGTTTCGTCAGACCTGCAGCAGTCGGCCAAGGTCAGCCTCTTGCGCAGCGAGATGGACTCCGAGCAGCAGCTATACCAGACATTGTTGCAGCGCGCCCGCGAGGCCGGCTTCGCTTCTGCGATGCAGGCCGCCACGATTCGCGTCATCGACCCTGCCCAGGTGCCCCGGGTGCCTGCCTCCCCACGCCGCTCGATGGAGTTTTTGGTAGGCCTGCTGCTTGGGCTGGTGGCCGGCATCGTGACTGCCTTCTACCGCGAACGGACGCAGAATGTGTTCCGCATGCCGGGTGAGCTGATGCGGATTCTGGACGTGCAAGAGCTGGGCGTCATTCCGGCCGGCCTGACCCAGGGCCGCTCGTTTGCCTCCCCGAACCCGGGCGGCCTGCTTCGTATTGACGCAAGTGATGCCGACGCCGTCTCCGGCCCGGCCGTGGACATGACCCGCTGGGACGAGAAGTTCTCGCTAGCAGCCGAAGCCTACTCGAATGCAACCTTCTCCATCCTGCAGGCCGGCGCGGGGCGCTCTTCACGGACGTATGCGGTCTCGAGCCCCAAGGTCGGCGAGGGCAAAACGACCATCACCTCGAATCTCGGTGTGGCGCTGAGCAAGGCCAAGCTGCGGGTGCTGCTGATTGATGGCGATCTGCGCCGTCCAAGCCTGCACAAGGCCTTCGGCTTGACGCGCGGCCCCGGTATGCGGGACATTCTGCGCAATCGTCCGGTAGGAGTTGCGGAGCTTCCCAAGATGGGTCTGCTGCGCGAGACGGCCTTCCCCAACCTTTCTGTGATCACGGCCGGTTCGGGCGAGGAGGACAGCGTTGAGTTGCTGCATTCGGAGCGACTGCCCAAGCTGCTGCACGAGCTCTCCGAGAGCTTTGACATCGTGCTCGTGGACACGCCGCCGGCCCTGCACATGGTCGATACCCGCATGATCGCCCGCGCCTGCGATGGCGTGATCCTGGTGGTACGTGCTTCGGTGACCACACTGGATGAGGCAGCCAAGGCGCGCGACCAATTTGACAGCGACGGTGTGCACCTGGTGGGCACCATCCTCAATGACTTTGATCCGCAGCGCCAAGGCTTCAGCGGCTACTACAAGGCCTATGAGCAGTACCAAAAGCCGAGCGGCAAGGGGTCGGAGAAGGCGGTCAACGCGGCATGAGTCCCCTTACAGGAGCCGAGCGCAGCGGCGCCTCGGAGCCGGTACCGGAGACACTCGGAGCCGGCGATCCGAACATTCAAGACTGGCCCCCGGTCGCCATGCCGGTACTTGGCATGGAGGCGCTCGATGCGGCCGGTGAGAACGGTGGCGAGGGTGCCGGAGCCGGCCTGCCGTCCGGCCAGCTACCCGATCAGGTCACCCGCAATGTGCTGACCGGGACCTCTGCCATGGGCGCCAGCGTGTTTCTGGAGCGTGGTGCCGGGTTTTTGGCGAATATCTTGGCGTTCCGGTTGGGGGGCAAGGAGACCTTCGGGGCCTACTCGCTGGCCATCAACACGGCCACCAACATCTCCACCTACGCAGCCGGAGGCATCGGCGCAACTGCGGCCCGATTTTCCGGCAAATATCCTCGCCACTCCCGCGGGTACCACAGCCTGATCAGCGCCCTGGCGATCGTCTCGGCTGTCTCGGCAGCCATCGCCGCGCTTGCCATCTGGTTCGGGGCTGGGCCAATCGCGCGGCTGCTGCACAACGAGAATCTGACCACCCTGCTGCGCTGTGCCTGGGTCTCGGCGGCAGGTGTGGTTCTGCTGGAGTGCGCACGCGGATTTCTGGTTGGACAACGCTTTGTGGCGGCCCTGCTGACCATGTCTATCACCGTCGGCGCGGGGATGGTCTTTCTGCTGCCCTATGCCGCACACCAGCACCGCCCGACGACGATGGTGGAGTTGCAGGGAACCATCTCCCTGGTCGCGGTTGGCCTCTGTTATCTGCTGGGAAAGCGCTTCGGATGGCGTGTGCCCTCGGATCCGGCGACGCGCGAACCGCTTGGCCCGGTGCTGCGGGAGGTGTGGTCGTTCGGATTGATTCAGCTAGCCGGCCTGGTGGGACTGAACCTTTCCGGCTGGTGGGCGACGGCGCTCGTCGCGCGCGGAGACACGACTCTGGTGCAGATGAGCTTCTTCACCATCGCCAGCCAGCTTCGCAATCTCGTCAGCCTTCCGCCCAGCCTTTTAACCGAAGGTAGCTACGCGGTCATGGCTGACCCCGCGCACGAGCAGTCGCAGACCCCGCAGCGGGTGATGGCGCTGTGCACTTTCGGCGCGCTCAGCGTCTCGGTTTTGCTCGGTCTGACTGGGATCATCTTGGTGCCGTGGGGATTGGCATTGCTGTATGGGAAAAACTCAGCGGGTGCCGGTGCGGCCGTAGCGGTAGCTCTAGCAACGGCTGTGTCGCACATGGGAACCGCGCCCGCCTCGGCCCGCCTCACCATTGTGTCCATTCGATCCACCGCCGTGATCAATAGCCTTTGGGCGGTCTTTGTTGCGGTCGCGGCAACACTTTTCTTACTGCACGGTGGCAATGCCTGGATCGCGATGGCGATTTACTTCAGCGCGCATGCGATGTCCTCTACCCTGGCCTTGCTGGCCTTGAAGCGTTGGGATCGTCTGCCCGCCGGCATGTTGCCGCTCTTTGCCACATCGCTGCTGAGCATAGGCAGTGCCGCGGCTATCTCGTTGTGGAGGGGCTTCAGTGACAACATGGGACTGCCCACGCTGCTGATCGCGGCCATTTTCCTGGCCACGGTGGCCGCGCTGTATGGCTTTGGGCGCCGCTACCAATGGCTGCCACCGCGCCATGTGTACGCGCAGCTGTTGAATCGGCTCCCGCTGCTGTCGTCCTGGAGGTCTAAGCATGTTTGAGTTCATGCTCTTTGCCGCGGCCTGCATCGCCCTGCTGGGGCTGATCGCGGCCTTTGACGGTAGCCGCGACGTGTTTCACCCGCTGGTCTTTATTGCGCCGATGATGGCGTTTCTGTATGGCTGGATGCCGTGGAAGCTGCTGCAGCAGGATGGTCTATCGCGTTTCTTTGACGGCGACCAACTGCGCCACGTGCAGTTGTTGAATCTTCTCGGCGTGCTCGCCTTTGTGGGATCCTGCCTGCTAGTCGGAACGCGGGTCAAACGTCCCCGCGCCGTCTCACGACCGCTGCCGGAGCGGACGGCGCAGCGGCTGCTGATCGGCGGCGCTGCGCTCGGCAGCCTCGGCCTGCTGTGCTGGGGCATCACAATTGTGAACGTAGGCGGCTTTGAGCAGGCGTTCAGCACGTCGTATTCGGGCGGCTGGGATCCCAGCGGCTATGTGCGGGACGGCAGTCTGATGTTGCTGTTGGGCGTGCTGTTGGCGCTCAATGCCATCTCCGCCGGTGGGCCCAAACTGATCGGCATTCTGGAGGTGATCCTGTTCGGAACACCTTGGTTGATCAGCGCGCTCTTGATGGGACGCCGCGGACCCACCTTTGGCCTCTGCATCATTCTGCTGATGGGTTGGTACTTCAATCGCTCGAAGCGGCCGCCGATCCTGTTGATTGCTGTAGGCGGGGCCTGTCTGGGCTGGCTAGTCCTGTTCCTGGTGACCAACCGGAGTCAGCTGTACCTCGGTTCCGACTTCAAGATGAACGACGACGTGAGCCACATCGTGGATACGCCCGACACCGGCAATGAGTTCATCTACGGTACCGGCACCGTCTTAAGCTCCGAGCGCCGAGATCACTATTTCTGGATGCGGCGGTACCTGGCGGAGATCCTCGTGCGGCCGATCCCGAGTGCCATCTGGCCTACAAAATACGAGGACTTCGGTGTACCGGAGCTGCTGTTCAATGCGGGTACGGGTGAAGGCTTCGGCGACACGCTGGGGTGGGTAGGTGCCGTGGGTTCTGCTCCGGGTCTGGTCGCGGATCTCTTCGTGGAGGTTTGGTGGCTGGCCATCATCGCCATGGCGGCGCTGGGCTGGCTGTATGGATTTGTGTGGAAGCGGGCGGTGCTGCGGGGAGGTCCTTGGGCGACGCAGTTTACGATTCTGAGCTGCCTTTCTATCTATCTCGTGATGCAAACCGTGGAGGCGATCCTGTTCCGTACGCTGATGCTTTCGATTCCGGCGTGGCTTGTATGGCGCTGGGCGCAGGCGCCGGCGCGCGTGAAGGTGCGCAAGCGGCTGGTAGGTGGCAGGCTGCAACGCGGTCCCCTGCCGCGCCTGCGGCCCTCGTCCGTGATAATTTCGTCCGCCATCACGCCAACAATTTCGTCCAGGATCTCCTCGACGATCTCCCCTGTGGAGGCGCGCCATGTCTAACTCCCGCACCACCCAGCGCGGCTGCGAGATCGCCGTCATCTGGATTGACTGGTACGCCTACCACGTAGCCCGTTTCCGCGGTCTCAATCAGGTGCCTCTGCTGGCGGGCAAGGTTGCCGGGATCGAACTCGTCAGCGGTGTAGGCGTACACCCCGGTCTGCGCTTCCGCGAGGACCTGCCCGAGGAGCTGCGGGTGGAGACCTTGATGCCGGGCGTCAGCTGGAGTTCCGCCAGCAAGATCGGGATGGCCAGGCTGCTCTGGAAGCGGCTGGATGCTTTGAAGCCCGGCGTGGTTCTGGTGCCGGGCTACTACACGCTGCCGGCAATCGCCGCGGCCGTGTGGGCCCGGGTGCATGGACGCTCGAGCGTGCTGATGACCGAGAGCACGGCTTTCGATCACAAACGCAAGTTCCTCCGTGAAGTATTCAAGAGGACCGTCATCCGTCTGCTCTTCAACTGGGCGGTGACGGGGGGTAAAGCCCATGTGCGCTACCTCGAACAGCTGGGTTTTCCGAAGAACCGCATTACTGGCTTCTATGACGTAGTGGATAACGACACGATCCAGGCTGGAACGGCCGTCTTCCGGCAGCGGGCCGCGCGTTCGCTGCCACAGAAGCCGTCTTTCCTGTTCGTCGGCCGGCTGGCGGAGGAAAAGAACGTTGGGCTGCTGTTGCGCAGCTGGCTCGCCTACCGCGCCGGGGGGGGGACTTGGCCGTTGGTGCTGGCCGGGGACGGCCCCTGCGGGGAGGCGTTGCGCACCGCGGCGGCAGCTTCGCCCTTCGCCGCGGATGTGCGGTTCCCTGGTCTGTGCAGCGCCAAGGAACTCCTGCCTCTCTACGCCGGTGCGGGCTGCTTTATCTTGCCGAGCATCCGCGAGCCGTGGGGTCTGGTGGTCAATGAGGCCATGGCGGCGGAACTTCCGGTGCTGGTGTCCAACCGCTGCGGTTGCTGTGAGGATCTGCTGGCCGAAGGCGAGAACGGCTTCAGCTTCAGCCCGGAGGATGCGCCACGCCTCACCGCATTGTTGCTGGAGATGGAGGGGATGTCCGTGGAACAGAGAGGCCTTATGGGGCTTCGTTCGGCGCAGATCATCTCTGGGTACACGCCGCTTGGCTTTGGCCGCGCTGTGGCGTCCATCGTGCGCCGGGACGATCTTTCAGACCGCCTGCATTTGCTGCCGGAGGTCGCGCCATGAGCGCTGCAATGACCTCGGAGCAAGATGTGCAGAAGCCGGCGCCGGCAGTAAATCTTCCAGAACAGACTCGGAGCCGCTGGCTGGCGGTGGTAAGCCACACCGACCCGCGCTACGGCGGGCTGAGTACAGCGGTTCCGCGGCTGGGGTTGAGTCTTGCCGAGGCGGGGTACCAATGTTCCCTGGCGGCCTTCTGCGCGCCCGGCGAGGCCTTCCGCCCCGACGGCTACACCGACGCGCAGCTGAGCTTCTGGCCGACCTCTAGGCGGCAGTGGTTGCAATCCGCGACGCTCCGTCAACAGTTCGCCCGTATCCTACGAGCCGCCGACGGTGTGCACATCCACGGGCTTTGGGAGATGAGTACCGCCGTCGCCAGTCGCCAGTCGCGTCGCGAGCACCGGCCCTATGTGCTTTCGGCACATGGCATGCTTGAGCCTTGGGCTTTGGCGAACAGAGCCCTGAAAAAGAAGCTCTACGCCGCTCTGCTGGAAAGAACGCACGTGCGCGAAGCCGCTTGCCTACACGCGCTGACGGAGGCAGAGGCGGGGCAATACCGCGAGTTCGGCGCGCGCGGGCCCATCGCCGTGGTGCCGAATGCGGTGGAGGTGCCGGCCGGCCAGTCGTCTCAGCTCTTCCTCGACATATTTCCCAACCTGCGGGGCAGACGGCTCGTGTTGTTTCTTGGCCGGCTGCACCCGAAGAAGGGTCTGGATTTGCTGGCGGAGGCCTGGCTGCGGGTGGGGCGTGATCATCCGGAGGCGGTACTTGTGCTTGCCGGACCGGACAGTGAGGAGACGCAGGCGAAGCTTGAAGCACGGCTTGCAGGCGAAATCGCCGCCGGAGACGTGGTTTTCACCGGGATGCTGAGTGGGCCGCTGAAGTGGAGCGCGCTCGCGGCGGCGGAGTGCTTTGTGTTGCCCTCCTTTTCGGAGGGCCTGAGCATGAGTGTGCTGGAGGCCATGGGCGCGGGTGTGCCCGTGCTGATCACGCACGCCTGCCATATGCCGGAGGTGACCGCGGCGGGCGCAGGCTGGGAGGTTGATGCGCGGGCAGAACCGCTGGCCGACACGCTGCATGGCATCTTGAGCCAAACCACGGAGGCCAATCGTGCGACCGGGGAACGGGGTGCACAGCTGGTCGCTGCACGGTACAGCCCGGCGCGCGTAGCGGAGCAGATGGCAGCGCTATACGAATTCGCTCTGCATGGACGGCGGCCGGGTAGCCTCTTGCGTATTGACGAGGCCGGACGATGAAGCTTGTGCAGCTGCGGCACTATGACAACTCTTGGTATGACCCAGGCGGTTCCGTGATCAAACGGGCGCTTTGGATGTTGCTGGGCCAGCCGGTGTTGGGCTCGACGTGGTTGCCCGGTTCGGCGCTGCGTGTGCGTCTGCTGCGACTCTTCGGGGCACGTATCGGCGAGGGTGTGGTAATCAAGCCGGCGGTGCGGGTGAAGTATCCCTGGCACCTGGAGATCGGCGACGATTGCTGGATCGGCGAGGATTGCTGGATCGACAATCTCACCACGGTGCGGATTGGCTGTAACGTCTGTGTCTCGCAGGGAGCTTACCTTTGTACCGGCAACCATGATTGGAGCGATCCGCGCTTCGGCCTGCGGGTCGAGCCGATCGAGCTGGGGGAGGGGGCCTGGGCCGGTGCCAAGTCGCTGCTGACTCCCGGCACAGTGCTGGGCAGCTATGCCGTGGCTGCCGCCGGCTCGGTTGTGCGGGGGAGGATCCCGGACTTTGAAGTGCACGCCGGCAATCCGGCTCAGTTTGTGAAGCTTAGGGCCATCCGCGAAGTCCTACGCGACGTATAAGAGGTGAGTCCGTACATGAGAATTCTCTTTATCAATCAGTTCTTCTGGCCTGACTCCTCGGCGACCAGCCAGCAGCTCACGGACTTGGTCGGGGCGTTGGCGGCACGCGGGACCGATGTCGCCGTGTTGTGCGGGGAGGGTGGATACGCGTTTGCTGCCGGGAGCACACCGCCGCCCGCTGAGGTGCATCGTGTGCGCGCACTGCCGTTTGCGCGCGGCCGGCTTGGCCGTGTGTTTTCGTACCTCTCCTTCTATGCCACGGCATTCGCCAAAGCGCTGACGGTCCGACGCGCGGACTTGGTCGTTTCGATGACGACACCGCCGCTGATCTCGGTACTTGGAGCGGCATTGAAGCTGCTTCGCGGCTCGCGGCACTTCATCTGGGAGCAGGATCTTTACCCCGAAATCGCGGTTGATCTTGAGTACATCAGGGCCGGCGGGCTGACCCACCGCATCACCGGCTTCATCGCCGATGCGGTGCGACGGCAGGCAGACGGCATTATTGTGCTGGGGCCGTGCATGCGTGACCGCCTGATCGCAAGGGGTGTGGCCGCAGGCAAGATCCATATCGCCGAGCACTGGGCTTCGAGTACCGCGATTCAGCCCATGCCGCGGCCGGGGAATCCGGATCATCCGGCCGATCTCGTGGTGCTCTACTCGGGAAATCTGGGCATGGCGCATGATCTCAACACGATCCAGGGTGCCATCTCCAACCTGCGGCATGACAGCCGGATCCGGTTTCTGTTTGCCGGCACAGGGGATAAGCGGAAGGTACTCGCCGATTTCTGCCGCGACGAAGAGATCGAGTCCGTTGAGTTTCGGCCGTTTGTCGCACGCGACCGCCTGAGCGAGGGACTGGCCGCTGGCGACATCGGCTTGGTCACGCAACGGGATGCCTCTTGTGGGGCTGTTGTGCCCAGCAAAGCCTATGGCATTCTGGCCGCCGGCCGCCCTCTGCTGTTCATCGGGCCGGCACAAGCCACCCCCGCTCTGCTAATCGCTCGGCACCAGTGTGGTTGGCGAGTGGATTGCGGGGACGTGCGAGGCGCCACAGACCTCCTACAATTTTTAGCGGCTCATCCGGAGACGGTGAAGGCCGCCGGTGCGCGTGCCCGAGAAGCGCTGCTTCGCTTCTACGATCTGCCGCAAAGTGTGAACCGTATCGCTGACATCCTGGGGGCGAGTACGTCGGCCTCCCCCGTATCACCCCAAATGGACCTGCAATCGATTGTCTGATCCGCTTTTGCTTCTCTGCCGCAGCAGCTTGCGACGAGGTACACCATGTTTGTTCTGCTGTTTCTTGGTCTCTGCTCTTTCTTGCTTTGCCTTGCCCTCACGCCCCTGTGCAGGGATCTTGCGATCTGGGCAGGGCTGGTCGATAAACCGGATACCGACCGCAAGTTCCACCTGCGCGAGGTACCCCGCATCGGCGGCGTCCCCATTGTGGCTGCCTGCGCCGGATCTTTCATTCTGCTCAAGCTTTTCTTCGGTGCCAGGGGCCAGCTCCACATTCAACACAGCGAGATCCTGCATGCGGTCGTTCCGGCAGCGGGTATCGTCTTCGCGACCGGGCTGATCGATGACGTGATCGGCCTCAAACCGTGGCAAAAGCTCGCCGGCCAAGTTGTGGGCGCTGGTCTCGCCATTTCGTTTGGTGTACGGCTCTCTACCGGTCACTTTGCCCCGGTCTTCGGCATCGTCGCCAGCATGGTCTGGCTCATTTGCTGCACCAATGCGGTCAATCTGATCGACGGCATGGATGGTCTGGCATCGGGTGTCAGCCTGCTGAGCACGCTCACCATGCTGGTGGTCGCCTTGATCTTCGGCCGTTATGGCCTGGCTCTGGCTACCGTTCCGTTGGCGGGCGCGCTTTTGGCTTTTCTGCGTTACAACTTCAGCCCCGCGTCCGTCTTCCTTGGCGATTGCGGCAGCCTCACCGTTGGGTTTCTGCTGGGGTGCTTTGGCCTGGTTTGGAGCCAGCACACCGTTAGTCTTGTGGGCCTGGCGGCTCCCTTAATGGCGCTTGCTCTACCGCTTACGGATGTAGGTCTGGCGATCGTGCGGCGTTTTCTCCGCAGCGCGCCTCTCTTCAAAGGCGACCGTGGACACATCCATCACCGGGTGCTGGCTCTGGGCTTTTCTACCTCCCGCGCGGCGTTGATTCTCTATGCGGCCTGCTGCGCAGGTGCGGTGCTGGCGCTGATCGTCAGCGTGAACCAGCGGGCCTTCGGCTGGCCCGGCATCGTGCTGTTCTTTATCCTGCTGGGATTCGGCATCAAGCGCCTGGGCTACATCGAGTTCAGCGCTGCCCGCAAGATGCTTTCACGCTCCTCCATTCGCCACGCGGTAAAAGAGGAGGTCAAGCTGGAAGAACTCCGCCTGGCCCTGCAGGATGCGCGCTCGGTGGAGGGTTGCTGGCATATTCTGCGCGTCACCTGCCGTGAGTTGAGTTTCTGTTCCGCAGAGCTACGGGTAGGCGGCACGGATTATTTCGAGGAATTCTTTCGATCCTCTGACGCCGAAGCCTGCGATATCGAGCTTACGTTAGGGCAGGCAAGTTGGCTGGTCCTTAGACACAGCACGGAGCAGGACTCGCCCAGGATGTCCATGGCTGTTCTGAACGAACTGCAGTCCTCGCTGCGCTCCAAACTGATGGAGCTGCAGATCCACCCTAGGCAGGTCACGGTGAATACCTCAGCGGCGTGACCTGCCTAGGGAATCAGGCATTGAGGAGCCTATCCGGCTTGAATTGAACGGGTCTAACGTTTGCTAGATCCTGCCAACGCTCGAGGCCAGGCTAGAAACCCTGCAAGCGGGCCTGTACGACGAAGCGCTGCGGTGCTGAGCCGATGTAGTGGAACGGATAGCACGTGATCAGGGTCATCTCAGGTACCTCACCCATGTCCAGCACATCCACATCCGCGGGAGAGACGATCTTCGTCGATTCCACGACATACGTATAGGTGCCCTCGGTCGTGACCACCTGCATGTTCATGCCAGCGTGGATGCCCGCGAGAGGCCGGAAGTAGGTGTCGCGATGGGCAGCAACAACGAAATTTCCCAGTCCACCCGGCATCGCTGTCCCACGGACGTGGCCGGCGCCCATCATGAGGGACTCATCATCGTCGTTATCGACGATCGGTGTCGAGAGCCGAAGGGCCGGAATATTCAGCTCGCCCATCACCTGATTGGGATCGCTGACCGGCTTGACCTTTGAGGTCGGTGCCCAGGCTGCACGGGTCAATCTAACTGCGTTCTGTGAGATTAGAGGTGCGGCAATCTCGTCTGCGGCTCGTCGCGCGGAAAGCGCCTCCACACGGTCGTAGACCAGTGTGGAGGCGCACGCCAGACCCAGGCCCCAAGCCGCAAGCTCGGTGACGCGCGACAATTTTCGCACTAGCTGCTTGCCCCGAACCGCCGTCTGAGGTTGAGCCCACCCGCGAGACCCAAGGAGAGCAGGCCCGTGAGGGCGATCATCGGCAGATTCGAGGCGGTATGAGGGAGTTGCTTGACCGCCGGACGGATGTGCGGGCGGCGATTGCTGGCCACCTGCACAGGAGCCGCGGGTGCGGCGGCCGCCGGAGACGCATTCTGGTAAGGCTGCGGCGCGGCAGCAGTCTCCGTGGTGCCGCTGACGGCCCCAGCGGAGGTGGGCGCCTGATAACGGGCGGCCTGGATGCCGGCCGGGGCACCCGGCTGGACGGGGGTCGGCGTCAGCATCCACAACGTGACTTCATTCATATCCGACTGCGTGAGCTGAGGTAGCTTGGGACGCCCTTCTGAGGCGGGGTCGACCGCCATCACCTTTACGCCGTTGGCTTTGGCCAGGGTAACGGCATCGCCCTTCGGATAGACAAACTCCACGGCGGGACCGTTGGAAAATGCAAAGCCGCGCAGGGTGGGTTTGCTGTTCAAGCCGGTGCCGAAGAGCACGGGACCCGTTCCCGCACTGGTCAGCGCCGGGTTCGGATAGGCAAGCAGGGTGGAAACATTCTGGCTGCCTGACTTCTGCAGTTGCACGATGATCCGGTCGTTCAGGTGATCGGCGATACGAATGGTGTAGCTGCCGGGCGATAGCGACACCCCAGGAACCTCCGTCTTCTGACTAAGCTGAAGCGGTGCGGACGTAGTTTGTGCCTGAGTCAGAGAAGCGCTGGATAGGACGATCGCAGGTATCGCAGCAAAAACGGAAAGCTTCATACGTACTCCTTCAAAGGGGTTCAATTACATCATGGAGACGCTTGTTGGGAGCCACAGCGACACCCGCCATCGGTTTTTGCCGACACACGTGTTACGAGTGTCACCCAACGGATGGATTTACACAAAGAATTTCTCGAAGAATCATAGGCATCGTCGTATTAGATATCGCGCAACAGCTCTGAGAGGCTCAGCTGAAAGCCCAATGCCAGTACCTCCAGCATTGGAAGGGAGATGGATTTTCGTCCCCGCTCCACATCGGAGATGTAGGTGCGGTCAATGCCAAAGTCGACGGCCATCCGCAACTGCGTCATGTTGTGGTCGCGACGCAGCTGCCGCAGACGTAGACCGAAACGGCTGCTCACATCCATTCGCGGCAGCGGGTTGACCGGCTGGAGCGCATGCCGTGGCAACCGTGGAGAGAGCGAGGGGGGAATGGAAGCGACGCCGGAGACGAGGTGAGTGCCATGCATTTGCAACTCCATGGATCAAAAGGACCGGCACCGTACTTTACCGTGTACTGAGCGTCCCACGTGCGAGGCCGAACCACCTGCTGCCGAACCAGCTTTGCATAGTTTTCAGGCGACGGCGGCACGATCTTAGAAAGAATCAGCAAGAAGGGGATTTGGGCTGGAATCCTTTTACTTTGGTACCCAAAGGGTTGGGTACGATCGTGACGTGAGCCGGGTAACGATCCTATGTTTGGGAGGCCAATCCGCTATGGCGCCGTGGTACGTTCCTATAAGAGTCGCTACCGAGTTTGGAATGTGGAGTTGGTTTTGAAGAAGGCATTGATCACCGGCGTAACCGGTCAGGATGGCGCATACCTTGCAGAGTTTCTCTTGGGCAAGGGCTATGAGGTACACGGTATCAAGCGCCGTACCTCTCTATTCAATACAGCCCGTGTGGATCACCTCTATGAGGACCCGCACGCCTCAGAACGCCGCTTCATCCTGCACTACGGGGACATGACGGACTCTTCGAGCCTGCTTCACATCATGGAGAAGGTCCAGCCGGATGAGGTCTACAACCTCGCCGCGCAAAGCCATGTGAAGGTCTCGTTCGAGGAGCCGGAGTACACGGCCAACTCCGACGCGCTGGGTGTACTGAGGCTGCTGGAGGCCATGCGCACCCTGCACCTGAATCAGACACGCTTTTACCAGGCCTCCACCTCCGAGCTGTATGGTCTCGTGCAGCAGATTCCGCAGACGGAAAAGACGCCATTTTATCCGCGCTCACCTTACGCCGTAGCCAAGATGTACGGCTATTGGATCACCGTGAACTACCGCGAAGCCTACGGCATGTACGCCTGCAATGGGATCCTCTTTAATCACGAGTCTCCGCTGCGGGGAGAAACCTTTGTGACCCGCAAGATCACCCGGGGTCTGGCGCGAATCAAGGTCGGCCTGCAGGACAAGCTCTTTCTGGGCAACCTGGACGCCAAGCGCGACTGGGGTCATGCGCGCGACTACGTCGAAATGCAGTGGCTGATGCTGCAGCAGAATACGGCTGAGGATTACGTAATCGCCACCGGACAACAGTACAGTGTGCGGGAGTTCGTGCAGCGTTGCGCGGCAAAGCTCGACATGGATCTGCGCTGGTCGGGCGAAGGGCTGGAGGAGAAGGCCGTCGATCCACAAGGCAACGTGGTTGTCGCGGTGGACCCAGCCTATTTCCGTCCGACAGAGGTAGAGACCCTGCTCGGCGATGCGACCAAGGCCCGCGAACAGCTCGGCTGGACGCCACGGACCACCTTTGAGCAGCTGGTCACTGAAATGGTCGACGCCGATCTGAAGTCGGCCGAGCGCGACGCCCTTGTCCGGCGCCACGGCTATGATGCCTACAACGTCAGGGAAAGCTGATCTATGCTGCGTTCCGACACACGAATCTACGTTGCTGGCCATCGCGGTCTGGTCGGTTCCGCGATCATGCGCGGTCTGCAGACAGCAGGCTACCGCCAGCTCATCACGAGAACCCACGCCGAGTTGGACCTGACCGATGCCGCGGCGGTCAGCGTGTTCTTCGAGACGGAGCGCCCGCAGGTCGTCGTGCTGGCGGCGGCCAAGGTGGGCGGCATCCTCGCCAATGACACCTACCCCGGTGATTTTCTGCGGGACAACCTCGAGATTCAACTCAATGTGATTGAGTCCGCCCGCCGGACCGGAGTGGACCGGTTGGTGTTCCTGGGCTCCAGCTGCATTTATCCGAAGTTGTGCCCGCAGCCCATCAAGGAGGAGTACCTTCTGACGGGGCCGCTCGAGCCCACCAACCGCGCCTACGCTCTGGCCAAGATCGCCGGCGTGGAGATGTGCTGGTCCTACAACCGGCAGTACGGCACCCGCTACATCGCCGCAATGCCCTGCAATCTTTACGGCACAGAGGACAACTTTGATCTGCAGAACTCGCATGTGCTGCCGGCGCTGATGCGCAAGGCGGTGGAGGCGAAGCGGTCTGGTGCCACGAGCCTCGGCGTGTGGGGCACCGGTACGCCGAAACGGGAGCTGTTGCACTCCGACGACCTCGCATCCGGTGTCATCTTTCTCCTGGAGATGGAAGACAGCGCCTACGGCAAGCTGCTGACGGCCGACCACCCGCCGCTGGTGAACATCGGCACGGGCGAGGATGTCACCATCCGAGAACTTGCCGAGATCGTCTGTGCAACGGTCGGCTTTGAGGGCGAACTGATCTTTGATCCGTCCAAGCCGGACGGCACGCCTCGCAAGCTGATGGACATTTCGCGCATGCACTCTCTCGGCTGGCACCACCGCATCTCGTTGCCGGACGGGATCCGCAAAGTGTATGAGAGCGTGCAGTCGCGGCTCTAGGAGAAGCTATCCCGCGGCGTTGTCATCCCTTCGCGCAAACCGGCTATGGCGAACGTGGAGCGCGAAGATAGCCGATGAGTCTGCGACGGTTGTCATCTGTCGCAGTTTGGTTAAGCTTGCTGTTTGACCGGGAAACATCTGAGTTGTGCGGGCGATACGACGTTCGAAACAGCGCAGCCTCGAACGGAACGGGGTGAACCGGTCCTTTCGAGGCTGCTTGGCTTCGGAGGTGAAGGTTATGCCAGGTCGAAGCGGTCCAGATTCATGACCTTCGTCCAGGCGGCCACAAAGTCCTGCAGGAAGACAGGCTGTGAGTCGCTTTGGGCGTAGAACTCGGAGAGCGCCCGAAGCTGGGAGTTGGAGCCGAAGACCAGGTCGACGATCGTTCCGGTCCACTTGAGTTCACCGGTGGCGCGGTCACGGCCTTCAAGAACGCCCGTTTCGGTTGCCGACTTCTGCCACTTGGTGCTCATGTCGAGCAGGTTGAGGAAGAAGTCGTTGGTGAGGGTTTCGGGTTGTTTGGTGAAGACACCATAGGGCGTGTTGCCGAAATTGGCGCCAAGCACTCGCAGACCGCCGATGAGGACGGTCATCTCGGGTGCGGTGAGATCGAGAAGGTTGGCCTTGTCGAGGAGCATCTCGGCGGCGACGGCCTCGTGGCCCTTACGGGTGTAATTGCGGAATCCATCAAGTTGGGGTTCGAGAACGTCGAAGGATTCCACGTCGGTCTGCGCCTGGGTGGCGTCGGTGCGACCGGGCGTGAAAGGTACCTTGAGATCGTGGCCGGCCTTCTTCGCCGCTTGCTCAACGGCCGCGCAGCCGCCGAGGACGATCAGATCCGCGAGGGAGATCTTCTTGCCGCTGGTCTGGCTGGCATGGAATTCCTTCTGAATCGGTTCAAGGGTTTCGAGGATGCGAGCGAGCTCCCCAGGCTGGTTGACCTCCCAATACTTCTGCGGCTCGAGGCGGAGCCGTGCGCCGTTGGCGCCGCCACGCTTGTC
This sequence comes from uncultured Bryocella sp., assembly GCA_964235515.1. Lineage (GTDB taxonomy): Bacteria > Acidobacteriota > Terriglobia > Terriglobales > Acidobacteriaceae > Granulicella. Next base: position 8,556 of record CAXSBL010000023.1, on the reverse strand, counting down.
GCTGCCGCGGAAGCTGGAGGCTGAAGCCCAGGCAGTGGACACAAGTTGTGAGATCGAAAGTCCAGAGGCGAGAATCTTCACCTTGAGGGCTTCGACGTCTGCGTCATTGACGAGCTCGTGATCGACGGCGGGAACGGGATCCTGCCAGATCAGGGTCTCGGTGGGCACGAGGGGGCCGAGGTAGCGCGACGCCGGGCCCATGTCGCGGTGGGTGAGCTTGAACCAGGCCCGGGCAAAGGCGTCAGCGAACTCGGCGGGATTCTCGTAGAAGCGGCGAGAGATCTTGTTGTAGGCCGGGTCCGCAACCAGGGCGATATCCGTGGTGAACATCATGGGCGGGTGACGCTTGACGGGGTCTTGCGCATCCGGAACGAGGTCGGCGGCCTCATTGTTTTTGGGCTTCCACTGGTGTGCTCCGGCGGGGGACTTGGTGAGCTCCCACTCATACTTGAAGAGGTTCTCCCAATACCCGTTGTCCCAGCGGGTGGGGAAGGCGGTCCATGCGCCTTCAAGGCCGCTGGTGATGGTATCGGTTCCTGCGCCCGATCCGAAGGTGTTGTTCCAGCCGAACCCCTGTTCTTCGAGGTCCGCGCCTTCGGGCTCCGTGCCAAGATAGTCGCCAGGATTGGCCGCGCCGTGAGCCTTGCCGAAGGTGTGTCCGCCGGCGACCAGAGCAACCGTCTCCTCGTCGTTCATCGCCATGCGGCCAAAGGTTTGGCGAATGTCGCGGGCCGACGCGAGCGCGTCGGGGCGGCTGTTGGGACCTTCCGGATTCACATACACGAGGCCCATCTGCACGGCGGCGAGGGGATTTTCAAGCTGCCGGTCGCCGGTGTAGCGCTGGTCGTCAAGCCACTTGCCCTCAGGTCCCCAGTAGATGTCCTCTTCGGGTTCCCATACATCTTCGCGTCCACCGGCGAAGCCAAAGGTCTTGAAGCCCATGGATTCAAGCGCCACATTGCCGGTGAGGACGATGAGGTCCGCCCAGGAGAGACTTTGGCCATACTTCTGCTTCACCGGCCAGAGCAGGCGGCGGGCCTTGTCAAGGTTGGCGTTGTCGGGCCAGCTGTCGAGGGGGGCGAAGCGCTGAGCTCCGCTGCCCGCGCCGCCGCGGCCATCCGTGATGCGGTAGGTGCCGGCGCTGTGCCACGCCATGCGGATGAAAAAGGGACCGTAGTGTCCGTAGTCGGCCGGCCACCAGGACTGCGAGTTGGTCATCACGGCATGCAGATCCTGCTTGACAGCCTCAAGGTCGAGCGTCTTGAACGCTTCGGCATAGTTGAACGACTGCGGGGCGGGCTTCGCGTGCGGGTTGTTCAGCGGAGAGTTCTGATTGAGAACCTTCAGGTTGAGCTGGTTGGGCCACCAGTCCGCATTGGCTTGGGCTCCAGCCATGGTGGTCGTACGCGGGGCGCCAAGGTAGGGGCACTTCGCGACAGCGGCGGAAGGGGCCTGTGTCTGATCGCCGGGCATCGGTTCGCCGACGGCATGGTTAAATTCGTGAGTGGGTTGCTGGCTCATGGATTCCTTCTCCTCGTGATCTGTTGGTGTGTGGGATGGACGAACTTAGTCCGGCCTGGCAATGTCTAGCGTGGGCTAAGCGCCGCAACGCGAAGAGAGTCTGCTGTAACAACATCCGTTGAACAGGTGGCGCAAAGGCCGCGGAAGATCAGTTCGGATTCGCGCAGAACGCGCTTGCCGAGGGACGCCGGAGCGGGTGTGGGCAAGTCGGTCCACTCGACATCTTCAACGGCGCCGCAGTGGTCGCAGATGAAGTGGTTGTGGCGGAGGCCTTTGGCGTCAAAGCGCGCTGAACGACCTTCGGCGGCCACCTCGCGGACGAGGCCGGCCTGAACCAGATCGCGAAGATTGTTGTAAATGGTGGCGCGTGAGGAACGTGGGTCGAGGCGATTCACGGCCTCGAAGATATCGACGGCGCTGGGATGGCTGTTGTGCTCCAGGAGAAAGACCATGACGGCGTAACGTTGTCGGGTGTACCGGAGGCCGCGGTCTTCGAGGGCCTGCCGGATCTGGTCTGCAACCAACATGAGATTAGACTATATCTAAAATAGAAAAAACGCGAGTCTGTGCTTGCGCCTCGCCGTAGAACATTCCACTACAACCCGGACCGGCTCGCCGTCGCCTGAAACGACACGCACTCGGGAGGGCCGCTGAACTTGAACATGGGACAGATTGCCATTTCTCCCCGTGTACGAGATACTTCCTCAGGTTCACTGCATCATCATGTTCAGGCCGCAAGGGTGGATCGTAAGGTGATTTGGACCTGGTAAGTTGTTGTATACAAAGCGCGGGAGTAGTTCAGTGGCAGAACGTCAGCTTCCCAAGCTGAATGTCGCCGGTTCGATCCCGGTCTCCCGCTCCATGATTTTCTCGGGTATCAAAAATGGGTCACCCTTACGGGTGACCCATTTTCGTTGATTGAAAATGATGATCAGGCAACGATCTACCGGCTGGCAGTCTGTGTTGCTTTCGTCTGGTCGGGCAGCTTGTGTTCTTCAAGCGCCAGCGCTTCAGGCATGTAGGTCAACGCCTTCTCAATCTGCGGATCGTATTCGGCGCGAGCCTTCATGCCGGCGGTCAGGCCGTACTGCGAGGTCAGCAGCTCCGATTTGATGGACATTTTGATCCAGGGCAGGTTTTCGTTGAAGTCCTTGTCGGAGATCTCGATCTTCTGCTCTTTCAAAAAGGCCTTGAAGTTCGACAGCACGGCGTCGTCCACCACCATGTCCCGCGAAATGGTGTGATCGGCCAGGTAATGCTTGGTGAAGTTGAAGAACGCGTAGTGAATCAACAGTGTATCTTCGGTGCGGTCATCCTTGATCTCGGGGATCTTCTCGTCGGGCGTGATGCCGCCGCCGCCATAAACAGTGCGGCCGGAATCGGTCAACTTTACCTCTTTATTGGTTGTATTGGCCGGCGCCGCATCGTTCCGCACGTAGTAGTAGTCGTAGAGCGAAACGCCGTTGTAGTTACGCTGAATCAAGCGGCCGGACGGCGTGTAGTAGTGGTAGGTGGTCAGGGCGAGGCCGGTGTTTTCAGAGACCGGGAACACGGTCTGCACCAGGCCCTTGCCGAAGGTCGTCTCGCCCACAACCAGAGCGCGGTCGTGGTCCTGCAGGGCGCCGGAGACGATCTCGGCGGCCGAGGCCGTGTTGCGGTTTACGAGCACAACAATCGGGTACTTCGCGTCGGAGCCCTTGGGCGCACGGTACACCTGATCCTGAAAGGCCCGGCCATGTTGCGAAACCACGATCTGCCCCTTCTGCAGGAACTTGTCCGAGACAGCGACAGCTTCATTCAAAAGGCCGCCGGGATTGCCGCGTAAATCAATCAGCAGCCCTTGTAGATTGGGGCCGAACTTGTCAAGCGCGTCCTGCACATCGCGCGAGGTCGTCTCCTGAAAGTTGGTGATGTGGATGTAGCCGATGTTCGGCTTGATCAGAAATGCAAGGTCGACGGAGGAGCGGCTGACCTCATCACGAACAAGATCGAAGCTCAGCGGCTTGGCCGAGCCTTCGCGGGCCATGGTCACCGTCACATGCGTGCCGCGCGGACCTTTCAGCAGCGTGGCCACGGCAGCAGAGTCCATGTTCTCCACCTGCTTGCCGTCGATGGACACGATCGTATCGCCGGGGCGGATACCGGCCTTGTAGGAGGGCGTGCCTTCAAACGGCGTCACCACAATAATCTTGTTGCCTTCGGGGCGGATCGACATGCCGACCCCGTAGTAATGGCCGCTCTGGTCCTCGCGCATCTGCGCGTAGGCCTTGGGATCATAAAAGTTGGAGTGCGGATCCAGCACATGCAGCATGCCCGGGATGGCGCCATCGTAGATCGCCTTATCCGTGCGCTCGGTATTCATCTTGTCGGCGTAGTTGGACTCGACGAGGGCGTAGACGTCGGTGAACGAGCGCATGGAGTCGCGAAGGTTCGACTCATCCGTGGCGGACTGTGCGGCCACCTTGCCGCCGACCACGGAACCGGCAAAGCCGCAGACCGCTAAAAAGACCGTTGCCGAAAACAGTGCGCGGCGCGTGGAAGGGTTCATCGGACGAAGTGACCTCAGAGGCGCTTCCGCTGGGCGGATAGCTCTTTCGATTGGACGGAGTATAGCACTCGGGGTAAGCCGGACCCCGGACCGAATGCGCCCATGTTCAGCCGCCGAAGGCGTCTGCTCGGCACTGGCATAGGTACAATAAAAGGGACGGTTGGGTGACGCGCAAGGCGCCTCCACGGTCTAACGGGTGCCGGTAGGTTGCATGAACCGGAGAGCACGGCGGCAGCAGCAGCGGGAACGGTGAGCGAGAAGATGAGACTGGTGCGGTACAGGGAAGCGTTGGCAGTGTTGGTGGTAACGGCAGCAACTACGCTGGGCACTTCGGCCATCGCGCAAACAGCGGCCGGCAGTGGCGTCGGGGGGCGTTCCTTTCCGGTACCCGGCGGTGGCTTCGCTCCGGCTGCTTCGCCGTTTCAGGTGCCTGCGCTCCCACCGGCAACACCGATCAGCCAGGACGGCACGGTCGTCGAAGACGCCATCGCCCGCGTGAACGACCAGGTGATCACCCGGACGGAGTATGAGCGCTCGCAGCAGGGGCTGGTCGCCGAGGCCAAGCAGGACAACTGGACGCCTGCCGAATTTGAAGACAAGCAACACAATCTGCTGCGCGACATGATCGATCAGCAACTGCTGCTCGCCAAGGGCAAGGAACTCGGCATCACGGGCGACGCCGAAACTATCCGGCAGCTGGACGAGATCCGCAAGCGCGCCAACCTTCCCGACATGGAAGCGCTGCAAAAGGCCGCCGAGCAGCAGAACGTCTCCTTTGAGGACTTCAAGCAGAACATTCGCAACCAGGCGATTACGCAGCAGGTGGTCCGTGAGGACGTCGGCCGCCGCATCAGCTTGACGCCGGCTGAGGAGCAGGCCTTTTACGAAGCTCACAAAGCGGAGTTCACGCAGCCGGAGCAGGTACACCTCAGTGAAATTCTGATTCCCACGCCCGAAACCGCTACGGACGCGCAGATCACGGCCGCCCAGACCAAAGCGGACGCGGTGGAAGCCAAGCTCAAAGGTGGGGCTGATTTCGCAACAACGGCCAAGGGCGCCTCCGGCGGCCCCACGGCCTCGGCGGGAGGGGACCTCGGCGACTTCAAGCGCGGCACCCTGGGCGACGTTCTTGAGAAGGCCACCTTCAGTCTGCCTGTCGGGCAATTTACAGAGCCCATTCGTACACGGCAGGGTTTTGTGATTCTCCGTGTGGACAGCCACCAGGCCGCCGGCACCCCGCCGCTGCAGCAGGTGGAGTCGCAGGTGCAGGAAGGCCTGTATATGAGCAAACTGCAGCCTGCCCTGCGGTCCTACCTCACCCAGGCGCGCCAGGATGCCTACTACGAGTGCAAGCTGTGTGGCGTGGCAGGGTATGCCGACACCGGCGCCACCCGCGGTGAGAACCACGTCAAGTTCACAAGCTACGCTCCGCCGCCGGTAAAGAAGCGCGTCATCAAAAAGCAGGCCGCCGAGCAGGAGCACGCCGACAAGGCGGAGAAGCAGCTGGCCGAGGCCCGCGCCAAACTTGCGGCGAAGCAGCAGGCCAAGGCCGCGGCTAGCGGTGGGTCTGGTCGCATCCAGAACGCGTCAGCCTCCGGCAAGCCTAAAAAGGTCCGTCGCGAAAAGGTGCGCTACGGCCAGGCGCCGCGCAATGCGCTGCCGGCCGGTTCGCTCGAGGTGGCTACGGCTCCGTCTCTTGGAGCAGCCACGCCCGAAGAGGCGGACAAGGCGCTCGGCGGTGAGGCCCCGGGTGCGGCGATGGGTTCGCCCACGCAGTCGATCACGACCGTTTCCACCGGCACGGGCGTACAGGAGGCGCAGGATGATGCGCTGACGCCGGCCGTTGCCTCAACCCGCAAAACCCGCTTCGCCTCCCGGGAGGTCGACTCGGACGAGAAGCGCGCTCAACTGAAGCTGGCTTCGGCGGAGGTCAAGTCCTCCAAGCGTCCGGTCAAGGCCACCGCCGAGGAGACCGCCGACGAAAAGGTGCAGGCTGCGCCGCTCGGCTTGGCCGACAAGAACGTCAAAAAGGAAAAGAAGCACAAGCGCGCGAAAGACGAGCCCAAGGAACGTCTGCAGGAGAAGGTGAAGATCCCCGATCAGCCTCAGACGATCGCTCCCACGGTGAACTCGACCCTGGGCACCTCGGCTACGGGCACCGGCGTCTCGGCGCCCCGCAGCACCGGTAACAGCGCCGATCACACAACCCTGCCGCCCGCGACGCCGACACCGCCCAATCCTGCCTCTCCGGGCCAGCCAATTCCATCCGTGACCTCCGCGTCACCCAACGCGCCCAACACCACGGCGCAGCCGCCCCAGTAAGCGATGAAGGAATTTTTTATCGCGGATGCGCCGCGATTTGAAAATCAGACGATCACGACGTACTTTTGCCTGTCCTCTCTGGGCGTTCGGGAACGCAAGGGCGGCGGTGGCCAGTACCTGGCGCTGGTTCTCGCCGACCGCACCGGGCAGTTCGACGCCCGCATGTGGGAGGAGTTCGCCGACGTCCTCGGCAGCTGCTCCGAGGGCTGTTACGTCAAGGTGCAGGGCCAGGTCACCCGCTACCAGGGCAAGTTCCAGATCACCCTTACCCGCATGCGTTCCGCGGCGGCGGACGAGATTGAACCCGCCGACTTCGTCGCCACGACCCGCTTCGATGTGGCGGCGATGGAGTCGGAGCTCCGCGGTTACGTCCAGGCCTTTGGGAACGAGTGGCTGCGCCGTCTGGTGCTCAGCTTTCTGGATGACCCGCAGGTGGGGCCGTCGTTCCGTACCGCCCCCGCCGCCAAGCGGCTGCACCACGCCTGGATCGGCGGACTTCTGGAACATGTGCTGCACCTCGTCCGGATCTGCCGGGCCGCGGCGCCGTTCTACCCGGAGGTAAACCCGGATCTGCTGGTCAGCGGCGCCATCCTGCACGACATCGGCAAAATTCGCGAGCTGGCCTGGGGTACCGACTTCCGCTACACCTTGGAAGGGCAGCTCATCGGGCACATCTCCATAGGTCAGCGGATGCTCGCGGACCGCATCACGGCCATCAACGCCGAGATCACCGCGCAGGCTACCGCGGACGGGGCAGCTCCCGAACTCTTTCCTGAGTCTCTCCGCCTCGTGCTGGAGCACCTCCTGCTCGCCCACCACGGCAAGCTCGAGTTCGGCTCCCCCAAGCTGCCCATGACTCCGGAGGCCCTGCTGCTCAGCACTTTGGACGACCTCGAGGCCAAGTTTGAGACCATGCGCAGCGAGTTTGCCGCCGGGATCGCGGCCGGTCGTGCACCGGATCAGCCGACCGAGTGGGTCCGGTCAATGGACCGTGCTCTCTTTGACTCCCGCCGCTTCCTCCAGGCATCGCAAGCCACAGAAAGGCTCGGGGAGCCAGAGGCTTCCGCCGCCGCCGTGACAGAAACTCCGGAGGCCTCCGGAGGCTCGAACACCTCACCAACCGCGGAAGCTCCGCTCTTCGCCGGGATTGACCTCGAGTAGACGCAGGACGCCTTCGAGTTCTCATCCGGCACCGTTTGCCGAGCCGGCATCAGAACCGGTCCACGACTTCGATGGGACACCAACAACGGGCCTCTGGCCGCTCCGGCCTTGGTATGATGGGAACCTTATGCTCAGGTTTTCTACCGCCGGTGAGAGCCACGGCGAGGCGCTCGTCGCCCTCGTCAGCGGCCTGCCCGCGGGCATTCCTTTTGACGGCGCATTTCTGGACCATGAGCTCTGGCGCCGGCAGGGGGGCTACGGCCGCGGCGGTCGCATGCGCATCGAGCAGGACACCGCGCATGTGCTCTCCGGTGTGCGCCACGGCTATACCATCGGTTCGCCGGTCGCCATGACACTGGCCAACCGTGACTGGAAGAACTGGGAAGAGCTTCTCCCCGTCGAAGCCGGCGATCCAGGCAAGCACAAGGCGGTCGCCAGTCCCAGGCCCGGCCACGCCGACCTCGCGGGAGCCCTCAAGTATGACTTTAAGGATGCTCGTTATGTGCTTGAGCGGGCAAGCGCCAGGGAGTCGGCCGCACGGGTGGCTTGCGGTGCGCTCGCCAAGATGCTGCTGCGCGAACTCGGCGTCGGCGTAGCGAGTCACGTAACCCGCGTCGGCACCGTGGAGCTGGAGCGGACTGCCGCCTGGGAGGAGATCGCCGACCTCGCCTCGCGCGAAACGATTCTGCTCAGCTGCGTTGACCCGGAGGTCGAGGCGCAGATGAAGTCGCAAGTGGACGCCGCCCTCCGCTCCGGCGATACCGTGGGTGGCGTCTTTGAGGTGGTGGTGCACGGTCTGCCGCCGGGTATCGGCACCCACGTGAACTGGGATGAGCGTCTGGATGGTCTTCTGGCGCAGGCTCTGATGAGTTTGCAGGCAGTCAAAGCCGTGGAACTCGGCCGCGGCGTCACCGCGGCCAGCTCACCCGGCTCCGCCGTGCACGACGCCATCAGCTACGCTGCAAATCCCATCAGCTACGCTGCAAATCCCATCAGCTACGCTG
>CAXSBL010000022.1:36182-57695 GCA_964235515.1 uncultured Bryocella sp. | reverse complement strand
CTGCGGTACAGCGCATCGAGCGATCCTTGCAGCAGCCGGTCGGTGATCACCGCATTCCAACGGGCGACCACGATCGCAAATCGCCGTCCGGCCGCCGACAGGTCACCCTCGATGGCCACGGGTCGGCCATGCAGCACATTCTCCGACTCCCAAAAACCCACCTCGAAGCCAGGCTCCAGCGCCACACGAAAAAGTCGCGAGTTCCAGTGCGTCACTTCCAACTCGCCCAGCGTGACCCCATGGAGGCCGGCGCTCTGCACCCACGCCTTCACGGCGGCGTACACCCCATCCAGCTGCGTGGCTTCGATCAACAGGCGCGGAACTGCTGGCATACGCCCGGTCACCAACTCCAGATTCCCGATCGGTGCCAGAAACGCCGATCCACGGCCGCCCTCATCCTTCCAACCGCGCCCATCTTCAAATCCAAGCCCGCGAAGCAGGCTCTCCAGCTTTTCAAACGTCTCCGGCGAAGTCACCGGAACGATGCTGGTAATTCCCTTGATCATCCCCTCATTGTATCGTCTGCAGCGTGAGGTCATCGCGTCGCCCACCTACCCGGCCAGCCCCTTAAATCGCAAGCGGTGTTCATTGCCGCACGCGAAAACAACGATCTTTGGGAACGATCTTTGGGTATCCTGACTTCGTGATCTTTCGGACTCCTCGTACGCTCGCCTCTGCCCCCGCCATTGCTTGCCGTTTCAGCCTGACACTGCTGGCCAGCCTGCCGGTCGCCGGCTGTTTCAGCGGCCCACCCCAGATCGCAGGGAACGCCGCCGAACACCACGCGCAGGTCACCACGCAGCGGGAGGAGATGGAGTCCATCCCACCTCCAACCAAAAGCCGCTTCATGGCCATACACAGCTACGACTCTTGGCAGAACCCCTACATCACCGTGCAGCCCGGCATGGTCAGCTTGCACGTTCTGCTCGCCGACGCCAACACCGTCGACTTCGGTGCGGGTGGCATGCTGCGTCCCGTCGGCGCACGCCGCCAGGAACTAAACCTCAGCCCCGAAAAGCTCGCCGAAGCCATCAGCTCCATCCCGCAAAGCTCCTGGCCCTACGGCCGGGTCGTCGCCATCGAAGAGGCACACAATACCCCAGCCAAAGCCGAACCCACCGTTCGCCGCAATCTGGAGACGACCGTAAACACACTCAACGACTTGGGCGTGGTCGCCTATGACATGTCCACCGGCACGGTTCGCTAGTCATGGCCCTAAGGTAAGCCGATCTGCCTTTTAGCTCCACTCCTATGGAAGCCGGGTTGCACTTGACCGGATCAGTCGCAGCTCTGCTCTAAGTTCCCAAAGCGATGAACACCACATAGTATTCACCGCTTGTCAATTTATGGATATTTAGGCGCCGCCGTGCCGCACATCATCGCCACGCACCCAGAAAATGACATCTTCCGCGATGTTGGTCGCATGATCGCCCACCCGCTCCAGATTCCGCGAAATCACCAGCGCATTCAACGCCTGCGCCGTGCAGTCAGGATGATCCTGGATGTAGCGGTTCAACGATCCATACGCATTCCGGTTCATGTCATCCACCTGGTCATCCAGCGTCAACACGGAACCCGCCATCTCGGCATCTGCCTCAATGAACGACTGCAGCGCCTTGCGCACCATCGCCGACGATAGCTGTGCCAGCTTAGGAATGTCCACCGGCAGATCCGTCAGCTGTAGCGTCCCAAGCTCCTTCACGCGATTGGCGATGTTCACCGCCTGATCACCCACGCGCTCCAGATCCGCGTTGATGCGAATCACCGCTACGATGAAGCGCAGATCCACGGCCATCGGCTGCTCCATCGCCAGAAGATCAAGCGCCAACTGGTCGATCTCGCGCTCCATCCGATTGATCGCCGGTTCCGAAAGCAGCACCAGATCGCAGAGCTGATTATCGCGTTCGGAGTAGGCCGCGGTCGCCCGTGTGATTGCCTGCTCCACGAGGCCGGCCATCACCAGCAATCGCTCCTTCAAACCATCCAAAGCCTGATGAAAACGTGTGCGCATCAGCCGAACCTCCCGGTGATGTAATCCTCCGTACGCTTGTCGGAGGGGCTAGTGAAAATCTTGTGAGTGGAATCGAACTCGACCAGCTTGCCCGTTAGAAAGAATCCCGTTTGCTCCGCCACGCGCGCGGCCTGCTGCATGTTATGCGTCACGATCACGATGGTGTACTGCGTCTTCAGGTGAAAGATCAGGTCCTCAATTTTGGAGGTCGATACCGGATCAAGCGCGCTCGCCGGCTCGTCCATCAGCAACACCTCGGGATCCACCGCAAGCGCGCGTGCAATGCACAACCGCTGCTGTTGCCCACCCGAAAGGCTCGACCCCGACTTTTTCCGCAGATCGTCCTTCACTTCGTCCCAGAGCGCCGCCTGCTTCAACGAGCGCTCCACCACCTCATCCAGCACACGCCGCTTGTTGTAACCGTTCAGCTTCAGGCCACTCGCCACATTGTCGTAAATTGACATCGTCGGGAACGGATTCGGTCGCTGAAACACCATCCCGATCCGCCGGCGAATCTCGACCGGCGAAGCATCCTTGTAGATGTTCACGTCACCCATCATGACGGTGCCTTCAGCCCGAGCTCCCGCCGTGGTCTCATGCATCCGGTTAAGGCAGCGCACAAAGGTGGATTTCCCGCAGCCCGAAGGCCCGATCAGCGCGGTCGCATTGTTGGCCGGGATGTGAAGGCTCACGTCCTTCAGGGTGTGCACCGGACCATACCAGGCGTTCAGGTCCTGCACCCGTATATCAACTCCCACTACTGTCCCCCTTTGAGCACGCCGCGGTTGGCAAAGATACGCACAGCCGTTACCGACGCCATAATCAGTGCGATCAACACCAGAGAGCCTGCCCACGCCAAGCGGTGCCACTCCTCATACGGCGAAATCGCATACGTATAAATCTGCAGCGGCAGCGCCGCGATCGGCTGGTTCATGTTGAAGCTCCAGAACTGGTTGCCGAAGGCCGTAAAGAGCAGCGGCGCCGTCTCACCAGCCACGCGCGCAAACGCCAGCATGCAGCCGGTGATGATTCCCGGCGAGGCCGTGCGCAGGCTTACGGAAAGAATGGTTCGCCACTTCGGCACGCCCAGCGCAAAGGCCGCTTCCCGCAGTGAAGACGGCACCGTGGCCAGCATCTCCTCCGTAGTGCGTGTGATGGTCGGCACCATCATGATGGCCAGCGCCACGCCGCCGGCGAGCGCGGAAAAGTGATGCTGCTTGGCCACGATCAACGCATATGCCGCGATGCCCATCACGATCGAAGGCACACCGTTCAGCACATCCGCTGTAAACCGCACGGCATTGCCAAAAAGACTGTTGCGCCCATACTCCGCCAGGTAAACCCCGGCGCCGATCCCCAGCGGAATGCCAAAGCCGCTGCCGAGCAACAGCACCAGTGCCGAACCAACAATCGCGTTGGCCATGCCACCACCGGGGTCGCCGACCGGCGCCGGCACCTTCGTAAAGAAGTTCAGGTTCAGCGAACTCGCACCCTTGTACACCAGGTACACCAAGATCGCGACCAGCGGCACCAGCACCACGATGGTGCTCAGCACCGCCAATCCCGTCACGCTGTGGTCCAACAAGCTGCGCCAGCGGTTGCGCCATGTCACGCTGGCCTCCGAACGCGGCGGCAGACCCATCGGACGTTGCCCGTTTAAAGGCGACCCATTCGCAATCTGCCCATTTGTTGGCTGCGATGGGGGCGTAGCCATCTGAGGTACCGGAACCGGCGTCGCCGGAAGGGGGCCGGGGTTGTCCTGCGGAGTCGTATTCATGCCGTAGCCCTCGCCGAATCTCCGCGTGTTACCGCCCACATCAGCAGCCGCGCAATGGCATTCACCACAATGGTCACCAGAAAGAGCGCCAAACCAATCTCAATCAGGGCACTCAGGTAGAGATCGCCCGTTGCTTCCGTAAACTCGTTGGCGATCACGCTGGCCAGCGTATACGCCGGGTTGAACAAGTTCCTGCTGATGTCCGGATGATTGCCTATCACCATCGTCACGGCCATCGTCTCGCCCAAAGCGCGTCCCAAACCCAGAATTACCGCGCCGACGATGCCCATGCGCGCATTGCGCAGCACACCGATGCGGATCATCTCCCAGCGCGTCGCACCCAGAGCCAGCGCGGCTTCCCGCTGCGAGCTCGGCACAGCCCGCATGACATCGCGCGAGATCGAGCAGATTACCGGAAAGATCATGATCGCCAGAATGAGACTGGCCGTCAGGATGCCCACACCGAAATTCGGCGCGGCGAACAGGCCCGTCCAGCCCAGCGTCTTGGTCAGCACCGGACCCAACCGGTCGCGGACCAGGGGCACCAGCACAAAAATCGCCCAAAGACCGTAAACCACAGAGGGAATCGCGGCCAACAACTCGGTGAGAAACGCCACGATGCCACGCAGCGGAATCGGGCATACATCCAGGATAAAAATTGCCACCGCGATTGAAAGCGGTACAGCGATCGCCGTCGCTAGCAGCGAGGAAACCACCGTGCCATAGATGAACGGCAGTGCGCCAAAGCTGCCGTTGACTGGGTCCCACTCGCTGGAGGTAAAAAACTTAAAGCCGAACGCATGCAGACTCATGCGCGAGTTGTCGACCAGCACGAAGATGATCAGCAGAACAATGAAGATCACGCTGAGAGCGCACACGACCATCAGGCCCGCAAACGAGGAGTCCACGGCTTTTCCGCTGGAGCGGCCCTGCAGGTAGGCCCGAATCTCCGAGCCAACCGCTGAGGTGGACGTAATGGCGTTGCCGACGTCGCCACCCTGTGGGGAGCCGGCCGACGCCGTCGGCACGGGAGGCATGGTCGGGCGCGGCGGCTCGACTCGCGGCGGAGTTGCGGGAGTCACCGGAGTTACAGGAGAACCATTGACGTCGGGCATATCGGCGGGCGGCATCCAAAATCTGACCTAAAGCCAGTAAAGCAGAAAGGTGTTGCAGGGGTAAAACAAACCGGCGCAGGGAGTGATCTCCTCCCCGCGGCCAGCCCGTTATCTAGTGGATCTGTTTGATGGTAACCGCAACGCGATCCGCAACTGCCTTGGGCAGCGGTGCATAGCTCAGACCCTGAGCCTCGCCCTCACCGGTTGAAAGCATCCACTGCAGGAACTCGCCCATTACCCGCTCCTTGGCAGGATCGGCCCACTTGGAGGGAATCAGCAGCCAGGTGAACGAGGAGATCGGGTAGGACGTCGCACCCGGCGCATTGGTGATCGATACGCGGTAGTCCGCGGGGATCGTCTTCGCGTCGGCTGCTGCGGCGGCGGTCACACCTTCGGTCGAGGCCTTGACGTACTTGCCGTCATGGTTGCGCACCAGGCCAAACTCCATCTTGTTCTGCAGGGCATAGATCAGTTCCACGTACCCGAAGGTGTACTGGCTCCCGTGCACCATGCCGGCAATGCCCTCATTGCCCTTCTGCCCAATACCCACCGGAAAACGCACACTGGTGCCCTTGCCGATGCGCTGCTGGAACTCCGGCACCACCTTCGACAGGTAATCGGTGAAGATGTAGGTCGTACCCGACCCATCCGAGCGATACACCGGCAGAATCGCATGGTCCGGCAGGTTGACGCCCGGGTTGTCATGCTGGATGTTGGGGTCGTTCCATTTGGTGATCACGCCCAGGTAGATTCCAGCAATGACTTCAGGGGCGAACTTCAGATCGCCCGTGACGCCCGGGACGTTATATACCGGCACCACGGCACCCAGCACGGTGGGGATGTGGATGATCTTCACCTTGCTGTCTGCCAGCTGCTGGTCGCTCATCGGCCCGTCCGACGCACCGAAGTCCACCACGCCCGTCGAAACCTGGCGGATGCCCGCACCGGAGCCCACCGACTGGTAGTTGATGTGAACGCCTCCGTGCGCATTCGAATACTCGCTGAACCACTTTTGGTAAATCGGGTTGGGAAAGCTGCCGCCTGCGCCATTCAGGTCCTGTGCGATGGCGGGGAACGAAAGGGTAGCTGCCGATAGCAGTGTTGCCGTAAAGATCTTCAGTTTCACGGAGAAGCTCCTGAGAGAAAGGTATTGAAATCTGTTATGCAGCGAAACGCCCCGCGACGGCGTCCCGAGCAGACCCGGAACGCCGTGATCGCGCCTTGGAACGCTTTCGTCTATGGAATGTAATAGCGCATGCCCGCATGGACCATGCTGTCCTCTGCGCGCGGGCCGGAGGGAAATCCACTCGTGCCCGGATTCCCGGACCAGAGGTTACGTTGCAGATACTGGTAGGTCGCCTGGTACTGCAGGCGGCCATACTTCGGGCTGGTGATGGCACGGTAGGTAAAGCCGATCATGCCTTCTTGGATGTAGCGGGTAGGCGAGGCGCAGTTAAGCGGCGTGTCGTTGCCGCCCGTGCTCGCACCCGGGTTTGCCGGAAGCGAGTAGCAACCCGAATCAACCAGCGTCGGAGCGCCATACCCGATTAGATTGCCGGCAAGCCCGCCCACCGTCGTCCGGTACACCGTGCGCTGGTCATACTCCCCACCGTAGTAGGCGTAAATGTCCAGCTTTTTGCCCTCGTGCGTTACCAGGGAGAAGAGCCCATGGTAGTTCTTGATCGGCTCAAGTGCGCCGCTCGGCTTTATAGTCGCGTCCGCCAGTTGGGAGGAGCCATAGCGGCCCACACCGGTGCCTGCCATCGCCTGGAACCCGAATTCAAGGGGCTTGATCGGCGTAATCCGAATCGCCCCAAAGCCTCCACCAGCCGTCGCCGTGGCCGCCACTGACTGAGCCGCCAGCGTATAGCTCATCACACCCGCAGCCGTCGTCGTCGTCCCGGTGATTGGATAGTAGTAGTCCCGCATGAACCGCGCCAGCCCGCCCAGCTCAATATGCGTGTGTGGAAAGTCCACCGCGCCTTTCACAATCACGTCCGGCGCCACGTTGTTGGCATAGGTGCCATTAAAGGCGTTATACAAACCGCCATTCGCCCCGGCGCCTGAAAAGAAGAAGTTGGTCGGCACCGCGGCCGCGACGCTTGAAGTGGCCGTAAAATTCGTAATCTGCGCCTGCTCCACGGACGCCGCCAGCGTAAGCGTTCCGGTCTTCGGGTCCCCAAAGCGCTGCTGCAGGCGAAGCGCCGGCTGCCGCGTCCAATTAAAGCCCACCATGTACTGCGGATCGATTGTATTCGGCAGTACCTCGGTCCGGTTGTCCGTGCCGCGCGCATTCTCGGTCACCAGCGACCACATCTGCCCACCCGTCAGGCGGGTACCATGGGCATTCTCCACCTGGCCCCAGATCTGGCGCTGCCGATACACATAGCTGTTGCTCTGGTTGTTATTGGAGGTGACCCCCGCTCCCAGGAAGTCCCCTTCAAAATAGCCGGTCAGCTTGTAGCTGCCAGCATCACCGGTAAACAAGGCACCCAGGCGGCTTTGCCGGCCCGAGATATTCAACTCGCTCACGTGCCCTTCATTTGCACTCGGAAACGGTATGGCATTAAAGGGCGTGTTGATGTCGGAGTTCACCGACCGCTGACGCCACACACCTTCCAGCGCAAAGAAAGCTACCGGTTGGATCGTCAACCCCTTGTAGTGAATCGTCGTCGGGGAGTTGATCTCCTGCTGCGTCGTCGCCTGATTGGCGACCACAGTCTCCGTCAACGTCTGGTCCTTGGTCTGCAAATCGCCGACCGAAGCCTTCAGTTGCTGCACATCCTGCGCGTTCTGCGTGGCTGTCTGCGTAGCCTGTACGCTGGCGGCGGTGGCCGTGGCTACCTGCGCCTGTGCATCGGCCACATTCTGCTGCGCCTGGGCGTTCTGCTGACCGCTGGCCGCCAGCTGCAGCCGAAGCGCATCCAGCTGCGCCTGCTGACCTGTGACCTGCTCGCGTAGAACGGTCAGCTGCCGCTCTGTCGCGCTCTCCACCGGCTTGCGGTCAAACGTGCGCCGGGTGCGAGTGACCTTGTGCTTGCGGACGACATGCTTTTTTGCTGCTGTTTGCGCTCCACTCGCGGCGGAGGCCAGTAACGCTGCCACCAGCGTCGCCAGAACCTTTTTCTGCTGTTTCATCGATCCCTCGTCAGAAACAATCCACTCAGACACACGGAGCCTACGGTCCCAAAATCTGGTGATTGGAGTTCTTCTGTAGGCCTATCGTCCCAGCGAACGTTGAACGAGAGGAGAACCGCAGATTAAAGGAATGTAAATAGGACCTATCGGAAGGCCTCTGTGTCCCATTCCGGGTCACTTTCAGGCAACCCCTCTCCTTCCCGATCAAAGGAGATACACGGCAGCGTGAACAAAAAGTTACACCCCTGCCCAAGTTCGCTCTCTACCCAAATCTTTCCCCGATGCGCCTCAACGATGTGCTTCACGATGGCCAGCCCCAACCCCGTCCCGCCCGACTCCCGGGAGCGCGCCTTGTCCACCCGGTAGAACCGCTCGAAGATCCGCGATTGGTGATCGTAGGGAATGCCCGCTCCGAAATCGCGTACCCGGAACTGCACCGCCGGCATCTCCGCTTCCCTGTCCGCCCGCACCAGCTTGGCGGAAAGTTCCACAATGGCCCACCCGTCGGAGCCTCGGCCGTAGTTCAAGGCGTTCTCCACCAGATTGCTCAGGATCTGCAGAATCGCATCCCCGTCGGCCAGCACCTCGGCGTCCGGCATCTCGCCCGCGATCGCCAGCGTCCCGCGCTTCTCCTTGAAGAGCCCCGCTACCGCCTCCACACACTCTTCCATCAGCGCGCCCACAGGTGTGGGTTCGGGGGTCATCTTGCGCTCTCCGCTCTCCACCCGGGCCAGGGCCAGCAGGTCGTCGGTCAACCGGCCCATACGCCGCGCGCTCTTCGCGATGGCGTCCAAAAACTCCCGTTGCCGCTCCTCCGCAGAGCCAGGCACCGCCGGAGTGTCCTCCACCTCATCCAGCAGGACCTCTACAAAACCCTGAATCGACGTCAGTGGTGTCCGCAGTTCGTGCGATACATTCGCCACAAACTCCCGTTGCGTACGCTCCACCTGCTCAATCCGTGTAATGTCGTGCATCACGATGACGGCCCCGCCCGCCGGCATGGGCGCCGCGGTCACCTCGACGATGTGGCCGGGCAGTACCGTAACGGGCCTCCGCTCCACCAATTCCCGCGTCTCCAGTGCAATCTGCACACATTCCAGGATTTCCGGCGCCCGCACCGTCTGCACCAGCGAGTACCCCGTGCGCACCGAACCGTGCGAGGCCCGCATCAGCCCCTGCATCGACCGGTTGACCCAACTGATCCGTCCGGCGGCATCGATGGCGGTCACCGCATCCTGCATCGCGTCGAGCAGCGCCTCCAGCTTGCGCCCGTTTTCCTGCGCCGCCTCCAGCTGCGCCGCCAGCCGGGGCGACGCCGCGCTCAGGGCAGCGCCCACCTCTTCCAACTCCCGTAAACCTTCCGAGAGCGGTGCCGGTGGCACGCTCTCCGGCAGGCGATCAATGCCCCGGTAAAGGTAATCCGCCTCGTCCTGCACTGAACGCGACACCATCACCGCCACAACCGCAGCCACGGCCAGCGAACCGGCCAGCGCAATCCACACCCGGCCGTGCCACAGCAGCAGCAAACCCAAGGCGCAGCAGCCCGTTGCCGTCCAGAACAGACAGGCAAACAATAGGCTGGAGCGGCGGCGCATACGCAAGTCTACGTCCGTTCTTCCCATGCGCCCAGCTCTTACGCTGCCGGTGCATTCTCCGGCAGGGCGCTCACACGCGCGGGTGGGATATCAAAGCGGTACCCGGCACCGCGCAGGGTCTTCAGAAAGCGTGGCGTCTCCGGCTCGGCTTCGATCTTCTCCCGCAATCGGCGCACGTAGACGTCCACGCTGCGCGGCGTCACGAACCGCGAATCGCCCCACACCGCATCCAGCAGCTGATCGCGGCTGAACACACGCCCCGGATGCCGTGCCAGGTACTCCAGCAGCCGGAACTCCGTGGTAGTGGTCGTGATCAGCTCGCCGCGCACCCGCACCTGCATGGAACCTGAATCAATCTGCAGGTCTTCCACATTCAGAACCGCCGCCGCCGGCTCACCCGGCACCTCCGTACGCCGCAGAACGGCGCGCACCCGCGCCAGCAGCTCGCGCATGGCAAACGGCTTCACAATATAATCGTCCGCCCCCAGCTCGAGACCCAGCACGCGGTCATCCTCGCTGGCCCGTGCGGTCAAAAAGATCACCGGCACGCCGACCAGAGCGTTGTTGCGCCGCAACTGCCGGCAAACATCCAGCCCGCTGCCGCCCGGCACCATGATATCGAGCAGAAACAGCGCCGGCCGTTGCCGCTCGGCATCGGCCACAATCAACCCAGGCGTTGAATACAGCCGCACGGCATATCCCGCGCTCTCCAGCCGGTACTGGATCAACCGGCGAATCTCCGTATCATCTTCTAGAACAACGATGGTCTGACTCACCTGCGCCTGCACCCCTGTACTACGTTAAGGCCCCGTAAAGAGCCTATTGCTAACAGACGGTAAAAAGCGATGTTCGCCTTCATAGGATCCTGGCGTGCCCATAGCCCCGCGCTGGACGCCGGCAGCGTACACTGAAGCCCTGCAGCAGCCATCCCGAAAGGCATTCACCATGACAAAGGCCGACCTCACGGACCGCGTCGCCGCCCTCAGTGATATCACCCGCCGCGACAGCGAAGTGATCGTGGAAACCCTGCTGGAATCCATCGTCAGTGCTCTCCAATCGGGCGACAAGGTCGAGGTTCGCGGCTTCGGCAGCTTCCGCACCCGGCAGCGGAACTCCCGCCTCGGCCGCAATCCCAAAACCGGTGTCTCCGTCGCGGTGCCCGCCAAAAAAGTCTCATACTTCAAGCCCAGCAAGGAACTCCGCGAGCTCATCGGCGCAGACGTGGTCGACGATGACGGCGAGGACGAAGAGGAATAGCCTTCCCGTCGATTCCGTTCCTCTGAACCGCTGCCCGTGTGTACCTTAGGTCCATGTCCATTCCCGCCATCGAGACCAGCGGCCTCACCCGCTCGTTCCAGGGCTATACGGCTGTCGACCGGCTGGACCTCACCGTCGCCGGCGGCCAGTTCTTCGGTTTTCTTGGCCCCAACGGCGCCGGCAAATCCACCACCATCAAAATGCTCACCGGTCTGCTCTCCCCCACCGCCGGCAGCATCCGCATCTTTGGCGAGGATCTCCTCGCGAACGCCGTCGAGGTGAAACGCCACATAGGCGTCGTTCCCGAGGGCATGGCCCTCTTCGGACGTCTCACCGCGCCCGAATACCTGCAGTTCGTCGGCCGCATGTACGGTCTCGACAAGCCCACCGCCGCCGGCCGCACCGCCGAACTGCTCGACTTCATGGGCCTCGCCAACGAGCGTAAAAAACTCATCGCCGACTTCTCCCACGGCATGGGCAAAAAGCTCGCCCTGGCCGCCGCCGTCATCCACGGGCCCAAACTTCTCTTCCTGGACGAGCCCTTCGAGGGCGTCGACGCCATCGCCGCCGGACTCTTGAAAAACATGCTGCAGGGCATGATCACGCGTGGCGCGACGATCTTTCTCACCTCGCATGTTCTGGAAATCGTTGAACGCCTCTGCACCCATGTCGCGATCATCAACCGGGGCCACATCGTCGCCCAGGGTTCGCTTGAAGAACTCCGCACCGGTGTGCAGACCCGTCTCGCTCTGTCCCATCCCGAATCCGACCCCCCTCACAACGACACGCCCCGCAAGCTCACCCTTGAAGAGATCTTCCTCGCCGTCGTCGGCCAGGACTCCCCGGCACCGTCTCCCGAAGGCGAGCTCCCATGGCTCAGCTAAACTCCGCAGCCGCCACCCCGATCCCGCAGCCCCGCACATCGCAGCAACTGCGCGCCATCGCCTGGCTGCGCTGGCGCATCCTCGCCAACGGCTTTCGTCGCAAGGGCGGTGCCGGCGAACTGATCGCCCGCATCATCGTTTTGCCCCTCTTTGCCGGCTTTGCCCTGCTGCCCACCGCGGCGGCCGGCTTCTTTGCCTACACACTCACACGCGGCGGGCACCTCGAGCGCATCAGCTGGATCCTCTGGGGAGCCTTCGCTCTGACCCAGCTTCTCAACATCAACCTCGGCCAGCCCGGCACCACGTTCGATCCGGTCGAGCTCATCCGGTTTCCCTTGCCGCTCTTCCGCTGGGTGCTCATTCGCCTGTGCTTCGGCCTGCTCAGCCCGGGCAACATTCTCGTCGGCCTCGTCTCCGCCGCGGTCGTAGCCGGCATCACGGTTGCCTCCCCACACCTCTTTCTGCCGGCTCTGTTGGCCCTGCTGATCTTCAGCTTCACCAACATCCTGTTCACGCGCATGGTCTTCGCGTGGGTAGACCGCTGGCTCTCTACCCGCCGCGCCCGTGAAGTCTTCACCGCCTTTATCTTTCTGGTGTCCATGGGCGTTCAGGCCCTCAACGCTCGCTATAACCCGGGCTTCAACCATGGCCGCCATCATCACGCCGCCTCCGCCAAAGCAAGCTTTCTCGTGACGTTCGCGCAGCGCGCCGAGCCGGTTGCCAGGTGGCTGCCGCCGAATCTTGCCGCCGACTCCCTGCAGTCCATCGCCCACGGCAATCCCGCTAACTTTCTCCTCCGCTCCCTGCTCAGTGCCTGCTTCGCTGGCCTGTTCCTCTGGATCTACACCGTTCGCATGCGCATCGAGTTCCGCGGTGAAAATCTCAGTGACGCCGCCAACCTCACCCAGCCTGCAGAAAAGAAAGCCGTGCCATCCGCCACCGCGGTGCCAGCAGCCGCGACATCAGCGGCCCGCGCCCCAACCAAACCCTTCTCCGGCTGGCTTCCACCAACCCTCGCCCCGCTGCTCGGCAAGGAACTTCTCACGTTGCGTCGCAACACGGGCCTCTTCTATGGTCTGGTCGCTCCCGCCGTCATGGTTTTTCTCTTCGCCGGGCGTATGTCTTCGCACGGCGACTCCGACTGGGTGCTGCTGGCCGCCGTGGCGTACGCTCTGCTCGGTGTCGCTCCGTTGGGCTACAACTCCCTCGGCCTTGAGGGCACAGGGGCCCAGTTCTACTTCATGGCACCCGTGCCGCTGCGTGAGGTCTTCTTTGCAAAAAACGTCTTCAGCATGATCATCGCCCTCGCCGAAGCCCTGCTCGTCACGGTCATCCTCAGCTACGTCAGCGGCCGGCCTTCGCCGCTTGACTGCGCCTTCGTTCTACTCTGGGCCATCGGCACGCTGCTGGTCAGCATGACCGTCGGCAACCGCCGCTCGCTCGTCGCGCCGCGCAAGGTCAACCCCGGCCGCATGATGAACAAGGCGCAATCGCCCCTGAGCACCTATATCTCGCTCGGCATCATGCTGGGCTGCGCTGCGTTTGGTTTCGGTGCCGAACTGCTGTCTGTCTTTCTAGACAAACTTTGGATCGGCTCCGTCCTCATGCTCGCCTTCGCAGCCGGTGCCGCGGTCCTCTATGACAACGGCCTCAAGGGCATTGAGGCCTACGCCCTTGAACACCGCGACACTCTGTTTGAGGAACTGGGCAAAAAGATCTGACAGCTGGCAGATTAACGAACCTTCTTCAGCAGCCGCTCAAATAGCTTCAACACGGCTTTCGGGTCTTCCCGATGCGGAAAATGCCCCGAACCCTTGATCGCCACACGCTCATACGATCCACTAAAGTACATTTTGTCGGCCTCTGACGACTCCGGTGTTACACAATGGTCTTCTGTGCCGTAGCCGTACACCGTTGTGGTGGAGATCTTCGTCTTGGGCTTGGCTTCCAACTGATCCTGCTGCGCCGCGTAGGCTGGCTTGCCCAGGGAATTTCCCCAACGGTTGCGGTACGAGTCCAGAACGATGGTCGCAAACTGCGGGTTCTTCCAGTACACCGCGGTCTCCTCGAACTCGCTCTTGGAAAATTTCCAGGTCGGCGACCAAACCTTCCAGATCAACTCACAGAGATCATGCGCATTTTCGCGCAAACCCTTTTCACCCTGCGCCGTTTGGAAATACCACTGGTACCAGTACTGGTGCACCTGCTTCGGCGGCAGATCTTTACCGTCAAACATCACGTAGGGGCTCGAAAGCGCCAAATGCCCGATAACTTTCTCCGGCGCCAATACAGACAGATCAAAGCCGGTCCGCGCACCCCAATCATGTCCGATCACCAAGAAACGGTCCAGGCCCAGCGCATTCGCAAAGACCAGCATGTCATCGGCCAGCGCGGCCTCCTGGCCTGAAACCAGGTTCTCCTGCCGCACGGTAGTGAGCCCGTACCCGCGCATGGAAGGCACCAGCAGACGCAGCTTGCGCTTGTTCGGGTCAATCAGCTTGATGAGTGGGTCCCATGCAATGGCTGCATCCGGAAATCCGTGCAGCATCAGCACGGCTTGACCATCCCGCGGACCGAACTCGCGATAACTAAACTCCACCCCGGACGTTTGCAAAAGACGAGATTCACTCATCCATGTTTGGATGCATGGAGCGTTGTTGAAGCGAAGCCGCTCCGCGCGACTACAGCTTCAACAACGCCGCCGCGTGTCCTCCGCGAAACGCCGCCTCTTCTTCCTCACTCAGCGCCAGCGATTTCAAAAATTCCGCTCCACGTGAGTTCGGACTGAACGGGTAATCCACCGAGTACATCATGTGCTCAAACCCGAACACCGCCCGCGCGCAATCAAACGGCGGCTTGGTGAAGTACCCGCTCGTAGTCACGTAAAACTGCTCCTTAAACGTGTCCGCCACGCTGCGCTGCAGCTTTGCCACAGGGGACAAAATGCCGCTCGACCTCGCCAACGCGTACGGCACCCCCTCGCCCATGTGCCCAATGATCACCTTCAACTTCGGCAGCCGATCCATCACACCCGACACGATCAGCCGCAGCGTGTGCAGGCCGTTCTCCGCGTGCCATCCCCAACCGGCAATCGACAGCAGCTGCCCCATCTCTCCGGGCAGGCCACTGTAGTACACCTTTGCCACCTCTTCAGGCGGCGGCGCCGGATGCAGGTACAGCGGCACGCCGAGTTCCGCAATTGCCTCCAGCACGGGAAAGAACTCCGGCGCATCTAGAAACCTACCGTCCGTCGTCCCGTTAAACATCACGCCCTTAAAGCCCAGCTTCGTCACACAGCGTTCCAACTCTTTCAAAGCCTCTTCCGGCTGCTTGAGCCCGGGGGTCGCGAAAGCGGCAAAGCGGTCCGGATGCGCCTTCACCGCCGCCGCCAGCTCATCGTGCATATCGTGCAGAACGGCCGTTTCCTGCGCCGGCTCCAGCTTGTTCAGGCCGAGGGCGGCCAGCGAAAGCACCTGCACATCAACACCCGCCTCATCCATGGAAGCAAGCCGCCCCGCACCTACATCCAGCAGCTTGTCCCGCATAGCCTGCAGCCCGGCCGGTGAGCCTTCTCCATAGGCGTTGGTGGCCTTGAGAAAACCTTCCGTGACGAAGTGCTCTTCCAGCGCAATAGTCCGCATTGGCAGCTCCTATGCCGTCTGATGCACCGGCTCGGGCACGCCGCTCAGCTTCAAATGCCGCAGCAACGGCGAGATCGTAAGACCCTGCACCAGGATTGAAAACACAACAACGACATAGGTTGTCACCAGCAGCATGCTGCGCTCAAGCCCGGCGTCTCGCGGGATCGAAAGCGCCAACGCCACCGCCAGCGCGCCGCGCAATCCACCCCACGTCAACACGGACACGGTACCCTCCACGTGCTTCTTGAACAGGTTCAGTACGCCCACTGGGATAACCACACTCAACCAGCGCGACACCAGCACCACGGGGATGGCGACCAGCCCCGCAAACATGTACCGCCTGTGCAGGGGCAGCACCAGCAATTCAAGGCCGAGCAGCAAAAACAGCACCACATTCATCAGGTCGTCTGCCAGCTCCCAGAAGCGCTCCACGTGCTCGCGGGAGTTCTCACTCATCGCAAACCGGCGTGCCCGCCCACTGACCAGCAGACCCGCCGTCACCACCTCCAGCGGCGCGGAAACGTTCAGCGCATCGGCGAGGGCATAGCCGCCCATCGCCAGCGCCAGCGTTAAAAGGATCTCCAGGCGGTAGCTCTCCACCAGACGCAACAATCTGTAAGTGATGTAGCCGAGCAAGGCGCCCAGCGCGATCGCGCCGCCAGCCTTGAACATCAGCGAGACGAAAAAGCCGCCAACCGATGGCACACCGCCGCCGGCCGAGGCACTCACCAGCGCCAGAAAGATCACCGCACCCACACCATCGTTGAACAACGACTCGCCCGCCAGCTGCGTTTCAAGCGCAGCCGGCGCACCCACGCGCCGCAGCATCTCCAGCACCGCGATTGGATCCGTCGGCGAGATCAGCGCTCCAAACAGCAACGCCGCCATCACGCTGAGGTGCACGCCTACAAGGCGCAGCGCATACTCAAACAACACCGCCACAAAGATCGTCGAAAGCGCCGTGGCTCCGATCGATAGCGTCGTCACCGAGAGCTTCTCCCGGCTCAACTCCGGCAGGTTCAACTGCAACGCGCCCGCAAACAGCAGCAGCGACAACATCCCGTGCAGTACCACGGCGTTGAAGTCGATGCCGCCCACAATCCGCTGCGCCTCCGCGTGCACGCCAGGAGCAAAGCTGCCGGCCAACAGCAACAACGCCGCCGCTCCCAGCGAAAGCATCATCGTGCCGATCGAAGTCGGCAGCTTCAGTACACGAAAACTCAGAAAGCTGAACAGCGCACCGATGGTTACCAGCAAGCTCAACAGCGCAAAGATAGACATAACGTACGCCTCAGAACGCTTGGATGTCGCACATTGGCAACCCTATACAGGCCAGCCCTCGATTCGTGCTCACCTCCTGCTCGTGCCTATTCTAGCGGGCCGTTTCTACAGACCAGCGCACCTGCCAGGCACCCATCTCGTCTGCCGCCGCACCCTCGCCCTCCACCCAGATCACCTCGCCGACAGCTGTTCCAAAGCCAGCCCGCGCCTCATGCCACAGGTTCGCCGCAAGTTGAAGCTTCCGGCCGCCAGCCAACGTCCATTGCAGCCGCAAGCCACCAGGCCCCACCACCTGGTACTGCCCGCAACGTCCGGAGAGACCGCGCAGCAGAGGAACGATCCGCTCGCAACGCACCCGCAGCAAACCTGTGTACAGCTTGAGGAACTCCGCATGCTTCGGCTCATCACGCTCGTCCCACCGCAGTTGCGCGGAACGAAACGTGCTCTCGGCTTGGCAGTTCGGCGCGTTCTTCAGATCCTCCTGCGACACCCCGGGCAGCTTGCTGATCTGCTCACAACGACCCTTCTGCACGGCCTCACTCAGGTCTCCATGGAAGTCGCAAAAGTAAGCAAATGGCGAACTCGCACCCCACTCTTCGCCCATGAAAAGCATCGGCGCCTGCGGCAGCAGCAGCGCCACACTCACCAGCGCTCGCACCACCTCTCGCGGTAACAGGCTAGTCACCCGCTCGCCGAAGATCCGGTTGCCCACAAGATCATGGCTTTGCAAAAACGAGATGAACGCATTCGGCGGCACATGACATCCCGCTTCATACTCCGCGCCGTGCTCCTGCGCCGCGATCACGAACCCTTCCGCCAGCGCTTTGCCCAGGCGATCCGTCTCACCCTTGTCGTCGGCCTTTCGATCGTCGAAGTCACCCATGAACCCTGCGCCCAGCAAATGATCGATGTCGTGGTTCCACTGCGCCGTGTAGCACGTCAGGCAGCCATCGCCCCCGCGCACGAGCTTTGTCGCGATATTGTTCTCATCCTCGCGAATCAGGTGCAGATGCCGGCCCTGCGCAAAGGCATGCACACGCTCCGCCAACTCATCCAGAATGTGCTTCGGGCCGTTGTCGATGATGGCATGCGCCGCATCCAGCCGAAGTCCATCCATGTTGTACTCTTCCAACCAGAACAGCGCATTCTGAAGGATGAACTCGCGCGCCTCTCGGCTGCACTCGCCGTCAAAGTTCAACGCCGGGCCCCAAGCTGTCTGATGATCCTTGGAGAAGATCTGGGGAAAATAGAGGGGCAGGTAATTCCCTTCCGGACCGAAGTGGTTGTACACCACATCCAGCAGCACCATGATCCCCCGCTCATGCGCCGCCTCCACAAACGCCTTTAGCGCCTCCGGCCGGCCATACGCCGAATCGGGCGCATACAGCAGCACGGCGTCATAGCCCCAGCCGCGTGTACCCGCGAAGTCCGCAATGGCCATTAGCTCAATCGCGGTCACGCCCAGCGCGGCCAGCTCTTCCAGCTTTCGTGCGGCAGCCTCAAACGTACCCTCGGGCGTAAACGTGCCGATGTGCAATTCATACAGCACGGCTTCCGCCCATGGCCGCCCGTTCCAGTCGCTGGCCTTCCACGCATAGGCGGCCGGATCGATCACCTCGCTCGGCCCGGCCACATCCTCGGGCTGAAATCGAGATGCCGGATCGGGCACATCCATCCCGTCCGGCAGCAGGTAACGGTAGCGCGTTCCCGGTGCGGCGTCGGCAACCGTAAGCTCATGCCAACCGTGTCCATCGGCCTGCATTGGCTGGGCTTCACGCCCTGCGATCGCCAATCGAACCGCGTTCACGGCCGGACCAAAAAAACGAAAGCGCGTCCCGACCCCCTCCGTGTATTCCGCGCCGAAGGGCTGCGTGTGACGCCGACGCAATATCTC
Organism: uncultured Bryocella sp.; assembly: GCA_964235515.1. GTDB lineage: Bacteria > Acidobacteriota > Terriglobia > Terriglobales > Acidobacteriaceae > Granulicella. The sequence continues at coordinate 39,102 of CAXSBL010000022.1, read as the reverse complement.
CGCCGGTGCACCGTTCTGCGTCAAATGTGAAGCTGCCGAGCTCACGGCATCTCTCCTTGCGCCCGACCTTTACCTGCGCCTAGGCAGCGTCCTGCAAGGTCCAGCGCACCGTCCAGGGATAGAAGCGGTTTCCCAGCGGCTGCGGTCCTTCATGCCATAGGATGCGGCCTTGCGTCTCCGGAAACTCTTGCATCCCGCTGTCGCAAAGGTTTGCGTCCAGCCGCAATACTCGGCCATCTTCGACGGCCCAGGAGACGGCCACCGCACTGGCACCCAGCACCTTAAAGCTGCCGGTGTTGCCCGAGATCAAATTCAGCAGCGGCAACACCTCTCTCCGCCGTACCCGCAGCAGAGCCTTGTACCGCGCCAGCACCTCCGCATGCGCGCCCTGCCCAGGCTCTTTCCAGTCCAACTTGCCGGAAAGAAAGGTGGATTCCGCCAGCGGATCAGGAATGGTGTCGCGCTTCTTCGGATCCTTGAACTCCGGAAAGCTCGCAAACTCATCCTTGCGTCCCTTCCGCACCTGATCTGCTAGCTCCCCATGAAAGTCGCAGAAATAGGGAAACGGTTGCGTCGCTTCCCACTCCTCACCCATGAACAACATCGGCACCTGTGGCAATAGAAGGTAGATCGCAACCAACGCACGCATCGCTTCCGGCTTCGTGATCTGGCTGATCCGCTCCCCGAACGCCCGGTTGCCGATCTGGTCATGATTTTGGATGAACGCCATAAAAGCGCCCGGCGGCAGATGGGCGCAGCTCTCACCACGATTTTCGCCGGAGCACACCGAAGCCTGCCCCTGAAAGGCAAAGCCCTCGGCCAAAGCCCGTCCCAGCAGCTCTGTGTGACCCTCGTAATCCGCGTAGTAGCCCGCATCCTCATGCGTTCCCGCCGCATGCAGCACATGGTGTATGTCGTCGTTCCACTGCGCGGTGAAGTGCTCCGGTTGCCCTTCACTGTCGCGCGTCAGGCGGAACGCCTCATTTTTCTCGTTCTCGAGCACAAGATGCACTGGATACCCCGTCTCCATGGCGTGCACCCGCTCCGCAAGCTCCGTCAAGATGTGCTTCGGGCTCTCATCGATAATCGCGTGCACCGCATCCAGGCGCAGCCCATCCATGTGAAACTCTTCGATCCAGTACATCGCATTGTGCACTACCAACTCGCGCACCTCGCCGCTCTGCTCGCCGTCATAGTTCACGGCATCGCCCCAACTCGTCTTATGCCGCTTCGTCAGCAGATTCGGAAAGTACGAAGGCAGCATATTGCCCTCGGGGCCGAAGTGGTTGTATACGACATCCAGCAGCACCATCAGCCCACGCGCATGGGCCGCGTCCACCAATGCCTTTAGATCTTCCGGGCGTCCATAGCTCGCATCCGGCGCATACAACAGTACGCCGTCGTAGCCCCAACCGCGTGAGCCCGAAAAATCCGCGACCGGCATGATCTCAATCGCCGTTATACCCAACTCCGCCAGGTGATCCAGCTTGCCGATAGCCGCCAAAAAGGTGCCCTCCGGCGTGAATGTGCCGATGTGCAGCTCATACACGACAGCTTCATTCCACGAATGGCCAGTCCAGGCACCGTCCTTCCAGGTGTAGCTTCCCGGCGCGATGACCTCACTCGGCCCCATGACATCCTGCGGCTGAAAGCGGGATGCCGGATCCGCCACGCGCGTTCCATCGGGCAGCGCAAAGCGGTACAGCATACCCACTGCGGCTTTATCGGTCAGCAGCTCATGCCAGCCGTCGCCGGCAGCCTTCATACGGATCGGTTCCTGCTCCTCCAGGATCAGGCCAACACTCTCTGCCGTCGGCGCAAACAGACGGAAGCGAACACGTCCATTGGCCTGCACCTCCGCCCCGAACGGCATGTGGTGTGTTCGTGAAAGAGAACCGAAGCTGCTGCCGTTCCCTGTGGCTAATTCCGTCAGGTTCTCCTCAGAACTCTGTTCCAACTCCGCGGCGATGCTCATACGCGCCTCCAAACCGGTCTTAAGGCCGGTCCTGTTTGAATTTTGGGCCAAGCTCTGCCAGTCGATGGATCAGGAGCGCGTCCATGGGCGCAGCCGCAAATCCTGGTTTTATCGTCCGTACACCTTGGGATGCTGTTTGCAAGCGTCGGCCTTGTGGATCTCGAGCACCTAAGGAAACCCTTCCAGCGGTATTGCACAGGCTCGAGCTGGATTTGATCCCATGGCAACGGATCGAACACTGTTAGTTGCAGGGCTCGTTCCCTACCACCGGCTTCGAGTCGAAGTAGTAGCTCATCTGCCATCAACGCGAGCCCACTCAGGACGGTTAACGGCTTTGCAGCGGCTTCGAGATCGCCTCCAGCGACTGCCCGGCTGCCTCCACGCCGATCCGCCACTCGCACAGTGACCCCGCCAGCATCAACGCCGCGCCTAGCCCATAGCCTCCGGCCACCGCCCAGCGCGAGCCGGTGTTGATCAAAAAACCGAACAGCAGCGGCGCTCCCGCTCCGCCCACCAGTGTTCCCATGGCATAGAAGATCGCAATCGCAAACGCCCGCATCTCCAAAGGAAAGATTTCACTCACGGTGAGGTACGCCGCACTCGCCGCTGAAGACGCTACAAAGAAGATCACCGAAAACAAAATGCCCATGCCCCGCGGCCCAAGCCGCCCCATGCCAAATGGAAACAGCGTCACCAGCAGCAACAACCCGGCGATGCCGTACGTCGCCGTGATCATAGGCTTACGCCCAACCTTGTCAAACAGCGGGCCCAACAGCAAGGGCCCAAAGAAACTCGCAATCGCAAATGGCAGCAGGTGCTGCGGCAGGTCCTGATTGGACACACCGTAAAACTTCTTCACGATCAGTCCATAGGGAAAAAAGATCGCATTGAAAAAGAATGCCTGCGCCGCCATGAGCACCAGCGCCAGCATGGACCGGCTGCGAT
>CAXSBL010000022.1:34142-36082 GCA_964235515.1 uncultured Bryocella sp. | reverse complement strand
CGACCGGGATCCCATGGCCATGCAACAGGTACATCGCTACCAGCGAACCCGCACTCGCGCCCACCCAGAAAGTTCCGTTCACCAGCAGGTCCACCGTGCCGCGAACCTTGCCCGGAATCAGCTCATCCACAGCCGAATTGATCGCCGCATACTCCCCGCCGATGCCCACGCCGGTAAAGAACCGAAATATCGCAAAGGACCCGAAGCCCCCGGAGAACGCGCTTGCCACCGTCGCCAGCGAGTAGGTCGCCAGCGTCACCAGGAACAGCTTTCGTCGCCCCAGCCGGTCCGTAAGGTAGCCGAAGAACAGCGCACCCAGCACCGCCCCAATAAGATAGGTCGTCGCCGCGCCCGTCACCTGCGGATCAGTCAGTCCAAGACCCGACCGGCTCTCCAGGATGCCTGAAAGCGATCCGACCAGCGTTGCCTCAAGACCATCCAGCAGCCACGACGTGCTCAACGCCGTAAGGATGCGCACATGCCAGCTTGACCATGGCAGCCGGTCCATCCGCTGCGGAACCTCGGAGCTGATCTGACGGCCGTTACTTGCTGTCATCTTCACGCTCGATAACACTAATGCCGCCGTTACGCTCCAGCACCGCGTAGTCCACATCATCCACGCTCTTGATGCCCTTGAGCCGGCTTGCCGCCTCCAAATCGGCGTGCCCGATGTGCATTCCCGCGGCCACACCCTCCTGCCATTGGCCGCCCTTTATCAGCACCAACGGAGTTCCGTCCACCGCAGCATGAGGAAAAAATATCCGGCAATGGCATGCAATATCGTGCTCACAGAACCTTCAACGAGCTAATCCACTGCCTTCTCTCCAATAAGTTCCCAAGGCAATACGAAGGCCTTGGCCTGCACCGCTTGGCCGCCAGGCAAGGCTACCGAGAAGCGCGACATGCCCAACTTGGAAGGCTTTAACTCCATCTGCAAAATCATCGGCAACTGGCTTGCCGCAAAGGTGTAGGTCACGCCGCCGGAGCCGACCGTCGAGGTCTCCGGCTGTGGAATCACTCGCTGCGTTCCCAATTGCTTCAGCAGGGTGTCGCTAACAAAATATGAACTTTGCCGTCCCGCACGGCACTTTGCCCGGGCAGAATGGCCATCATCGAAGTCGTGTTTTCGCGCAGGACTCGCTCATACTTGAGATCCAGGGTGCCGTCGCCGCTCATCCGCTCCGCCTTTGCCAGCGGTCCACGCCCCAAAATACCGCTCAGATCCGCCAGCAGAACAAGCGCGAAGAAGCTCCAGACGACACGCTCAAACCTCCACCAGCGCTGCTGAAACTTCAGATCTTAGCCAACCGCGACCGTGCCATCCACCTTCGGCACGTTGTCGCCGACCTCTTTGTACTCTGCTGTTTTCGCCATCCGTAACACTCCGGGAGATGCCCAATGATTGCCTAAAGAGGTGAATTCCGGTCCATGTGGCCGGAGGTCGGTTAGAGTGTCTAAGGAGAGTATCTAAGGCCGATCGTCTTCTTTCGGTATAATGCTGATCTCGCCATTCCTCTCGAGCACGGCCGTTTCGATCTCATCCAGAGTCTTCAATCCCTGGTCGCGCGCCCGCTCCATCACATCGTCATCCTTCACCCGCATCTTGCGCATGGTTCTGGCGCGCCATTGCCCGCCCTCCATCAGCATCAGCGGCGTTCCATCCAGCAGCTTGGCAACAGTGTCGGAGCGGCTGCGCGCCATGGTTAGACCGTAGTGAGCGGCCGCGATTGCCACAATTTGGCAAAAACGCGTTCGTCACTGAAGAGTCCTGCGCCACGATCGCCGTCAGCATCAGGCCACCAAGAAAAAAGATGAGGATGAACTCGAACGGGGTCAACTGCTTGCCGGGGCGCCGTCCGACGATCCGGACGATAAACACCAGAAAGAAATAGCCGAACAAAGCCCGTAGCACGGACGCGACCGATTCCATTAGGCCCCTC
>CAXSBL010000022.1:13221-34042 GCA_964235515.1 uncultured Bryocella sp. | reverse complement strand
CAGGCCTTAAATGCTCGACTAGCGTCCGCCATACCCGGCCTTCTCGAAAGTCTCCTTCATCCCACCCCAAAGGGTGCACCGAAGTTTGCTCGCCCGGCGAGCCAGAAGCGCCCCGAAGCAGCTACTCTATGGATGCGAACCACAGGCCTCTCCAGCATGCGGCAGGAGAGTTGAAGGAGTAACCCGTTGGCGGTCTTTGTCCGAAACATCAGTGCACCCGGCTACGACGAAGGCGTCGTACGCAAAACCGACACCCGAGCCATGGCCGTAGCCACCTCGTTGTTTTTTATGGTCGGCTTTCTTACCTGCCTGAACGACATCATCATCCCGCACCTGAAGTCCATCTTCGAGCTCAACTACGCCGAAGCCATGCTGGTGCAGTTCGCCTTCTTCAGCTCTTATTTCGTCTTTAGCTATCCTGGCGGCATTATTGTTGAAAAGTTCGGCTACAAGCGCGCCATGATCTTCGGCCTGGTCACGATGGCAGTCGGCGCCGGCGCCTTCGTGCCGGCCTCCTATGTCGCTAACTTTGGCATCTTTCTCACGGCGCTCATCATCCTTGCCGCCGGCATGACCGTGGTCCAGGTCGCCATTAATCCCTACGTCACCGTCATCGGCCCGCCGGCGACCGCCTCCAGCCGACTGAACCTTGCTCAGGCCTTCAACTCTGTCGGCACGTTCATCGCCCCGTTTCTCGGTGCGACCTTTATCTTGCATGGCGTCTCCAAGCTGCAGCCGACCAACCTGCACAGCCTCTCCGAGGCCGCCCGGCAAAGCTACCGCGCCACACAGGCCTCCTCCGTACGCCTCCCTTACATCGGCCTGGCGTTGATGCTGCTGCTGCTCGCCATCGCGCTCGGCCTGATCAAGCTCAAAACACAAACCGGCGTCTCGCAGCACACGCAGGACTTCCGCCCCGGCGCATTCTCCGAGGCCCTGAGCCACCCGGACAGCATCTGGCGCCACCCCTGGCTATTGTTTGCCGCGCTCGGCATCTTCTGCTACGTCGGCGCGGAGGTCTCTATCGGATCGCTCGCGGTCAGCTACATGGGCCTGCCGCAGATCGCCGGCCTCCCCGAACAGACCGCCGCTTTCTTCCTTCCCGTGTACTGGGGAGGCCTCATGGTCGGCCGTTTTGCTGGATCGGCGATCCTGCAGCGGGTGCGCACCGGGCTTGTCATCGGTGTCGCCGCCCTGGCCGCGGTGATGCTCCTGTTTATCAGCATGCACAGCGTAGGCACCGGACGGGTCTACACCGAATCGTTCAACCTCTTCGGCCATCATGAGCTGATTCTGCCGCGTTCCACCCCCATGTGGACGCTGCTCGCCGTCGGCCTTTGCGACTCGGTGCTGTTCCCTTCCATCTTCACCCTCGGCATCCAGGATCTCGGGCCGCTCACCAGCAAAGGTTCCAGTCTGCTGATCGCGGCCATCCTCGGCGGTGCTCTTATCCCCGAACTGCAGGGCAAGCTCGCCGATCACATCGGTCTGCAGCCAGCCTTTATCGTCCCCGCCGTTTGCTTCCTCTATATAACCTGTTTCGGCTTCGCCGCCTCGCGCCGCCTACCCGCTCAGCCCGAGCCCATACTGGAGGCAGACGAGGTATAAAGAGCGGAGTCTGCCGATTTAAGGACATGCTGCACGGAGTGGCTCTACAGATTCTCCCGTGCAGCTCTTGAAGGGCGATACCAGATCCAACTATTCAGACCTGCGTCACTGAGAACTGCGGCTTAGGAAGCCGGCGTGGTCACCAACGTGCAGGTAAGAAATCCAGTCTGGCCCCAGGAAAGCGCAATCTGCAGCGTCTGCGGCTGCCCAGCCACCTGCAGCGGCGTGATCGATACACCTCCATCCGCATCCGCACTCATCGAGGCCTCTGCACTGTTCAACACCGGTGCTGCCGGACATGCTCCCGGTGCCGCACACAGGCCTTCCCACCCAAGCACCCTCTGCCAGACCGTGAGCGCCGCTCCCTGCAGCGGATCGCCTGCAACATCCGTCACCAGCACCTTGACCGGCACCAGCGTCCCTCCGGACGCCGTGCTCTGACCGGCGCCACTTACCAGGCTCACCTGCCACTGCGAGGGATCCACACTCGTCACCGTCCAGGTCGTGCACACCGTCTCCCAGGCACAGGCTGTCAGCGTACCGGTAGTACCCGAGACTAACGAGCCCACGCTCACCGTCACCGTCGAACTCCCATCTGCACTCGTCATCCCGGACGCCGCGGAGACGTTCACGCCCGCCCCTGCGCTCCATTTGACCGGTACACCTGTCCCAGCCGCTCCGTCCTCAACAGCACTCAGGCGAAGAGTCCACGTGCCGCCGCTACCACCCGCGGCGACAAAGGCCGTTGTGCTGGAAAGCGCAACCGACCGCACCGGATCAAGGTCCGTCAACCTGACCTGAACTGTTGCCCCGCCGCTGATCTCCGTGGCGGTCAGAACGACTGCCCCGCCCGCAACGCCCGTCACGCTGCTTTGCACCCGGCCGTTGCGGTCGCTGGTAACCCAGCAACTGCCCGCCGAGCCACACGCACTCAGCTGGGCTGTTCCCGTTGAGACGCTCAGGTCGACGGTCGCCCCCGCAAGCGGCGTCACGCCATCGGTCGCCAACACCTGTACCGCAAAGGCCGTCGTGGCCGTCTCCCCCGTCTTCAAGGTGCTGGGTGCGGAGACCTGTTCGAGCAGATCCGCTCCGTTGGTATAGGTCAGCGCCGAAGCGGCCAACGTAGTCCCCCCAGTAACTGGATCCGCCACCCCCACGCTGACCGCCCGGCCAAATGTCGCCGCTGCGGCTGCCCTCGACGGCACAAGCACGATGATTTGGGTGGACGATAGACTCTGCACGGTGGCCGCAACACCGTTTACCTTCACCACGTTGCCCTGCTGAAAGCCCGTTCCCAGAATCGTAACGAGGCCTCCACCCTGACCCACAGTCGTCGGTGAAACCGTGTCCGCGTACAGCATCCGCGCCTTGTAGGTAAAGTCCGGCCGCCCCGCGCCGAACTGGTCCCCCACCACCATGCGCATGGCCGAATCCGTCATCGCCGCTGCCACGTGCAGCTGCGTCATGCCCGGCACCATTGAATTGAATGGAACCGTCTGCGCCACCACCGTCGGCAGCGTTCCGGTCGCATCGGTCGACCTCCATACACCGGCGACAGGCTGAGCCTTGTTGCCCGTCGCCACCCCCTTTTCGTCAGTCGCTGTCACCTCCAGCGTCCAGGTGCGTCCTGCCCGCACGGTGGCGCTCCACCACGAACTTTGCCCCCAGCTGGGGAGCAAGCCAGTCTGAAAACCGCTCGCATCCAGCGGTGCCGGAGCGGCCTCCGTGCCTGCCTTCGCACTCACATTGTCGGTGGCAGCGTCGTTCGCGGTCATGGTGAGGTTCACAAACTCCAGGCCGTAGGCCGAGTAGTCCACAACCGTCTGCGGCGAGCCGGAAGGCGTTGCCGGAGCCCGCAGGTAGGGCGCCAGCGCATACGCTCCGGTGTAGAGCGGATTGATGGCCTCCGTTGTGAAATACAGGTTGGAAAGTCCATCGACAGGAACAGCTTGAAACTCGTAAAAACCCTCGTTCCAGCCGGAGGGCGTTCCGGCATTCGTGGCCTGCACCTGCTTCACAGGGTTTCCCAATGCCTCCTGGTAGCTGGAACCCGTCGTTGCGGAAACCAGCTCCCAGGACTCAAGAACACCGGCATGCAATCGGTGCACGGTTACGTTGACCCAATCCATTCCTTGCCCGCTTGGAAAGAGCAGCCGGCCCCATGAAAATACGGCATCACTGCCGCTAAGCTGCTTTCCGGGCGCCAAATTGCCACTTGTCACCGGGTAAAGCCCACTCAGCGAGCTCAGATCATCTGCCCGCAGCGTAAACGGATTCCGCATGCACTGGTAACTGTAGGGTCCACAGAGTACGTCCAGTGGGTGCATCAGCGGCCAGTAGGTCTCCTGATCCGCCGTTACCGTCGTCGCTGCCGTAAAAACGTTGTCGTTCAGCTGCGACCAGGCCAATCCAAGCACGCGTCCAAAGGCCCGGGTCAGCTGGTACTGCATCTGCGTGAGTTGCTCCGCCGCGGACCCGACGCAGCGCCCGTTCAGCACCAGTAGCGCGTGGTGAATGTGGCCGTCAGGTTGGATGTCGTCTACGCTCTCCGTCACGGCATGCTGCCTGCAGGCCACCGGCTCGCTCGCACCGCTGCCCAGCAGCAGATCGGTCAAGCTGCCGTCTGTGTCGTAGATCACCGCCACCGGGATCGCCGCTTCATTGGTCACCTGCACATCGGCCGGAAACACGGGACCGTTGTTGCCCAGGTAGGTATTTGCAGAACTCACGTGCTCGGCCAGCGCCCCGCCCTGGGACAGGGTGAGACTCGAGGTCGGCACGTTCCAGACCCCCGCCGCCGCCGCGACCAATGCATCTGCCTGCGCATGGGTCACACCGCTGCCCAAAGAGCCGGAATCCGTGAAATACAACAGCTGCGAGGTCGCCCACCCTTCGCTCTGGCCGGGGTTCACCCAGGCTCCAGTGCCACTCACAAACCGTGGGCCCGCCGCCGGGGTCTCCTTTACCAAGATCAAAGCGACGGCCAGAACGCACCAAGCGCCCGGCCGCAGCACCAACTCCAAGGCAACCCGCAGCCTACGAACAGCTTGAACAAGGAGGCGGTTAGCGCGATCCATAGATCACCCCCGAAGCCACCGCACCTCGTCCCGAAATCACCGGCGACACTGCCTGGGAGCCTGTCTGGCCCTTCACTCCGCCTGCTGCAAGCCCGACCCGCACCGGCATGGGTAACCGGATCGGCTCGGGCCGCGGAAGCCGTCCCTCACCGTTCTCCAGCCCGGCAGCGATGAGCGGCAAAGCCGCCGCCAGTTGGATCGCCCCGCTTGCCTCGTTGGCCAGCGGGGTGCCCGGCGTCCGCAGCAGCGCCGCCGACAACCGCCGGATGTCCAGCAGTTCCGGTGCGTTGGCTCCCTGCACCATCACTGGCACCACGCCCTCGGCGCCATCCACGGGCGAGCCCAACCCCGCCGCGCTCGTTCCATTCAGGAAGACGAGGGACCGCTGCCCCACGGTGTACCGGTATTGCCCCTGCGGCCACAGCCCCGCCCACTCCCGCAGCGTGTACCGGGCTCCGCTCGAGCCCGCGATGGCCTGTTCCACATTGAAGGTGATCTCGACCGCCCCGCCGCGGCGTTCAATCGAGATGACCTGTCCCACAAAGATCGTCGCCGCACGTCCGGCCAGCGAGGCAAACTCAGCCGCCAGACCTGAAGCCGGCCCCATCGCCTGCGCACCGGCTCTGCCCGCCCCGCAACCGAAAGCCAAAACACCCGCAAGACCCCACATTCCGCATCGTCCCAAAAGCATGGCAGTCACTGCCTCCATGCACTCTTTCGGCACAACCCGCGGAAATGTTCAGTCCTGCCTCATTTCGCGACAGCTTGGGAATCATCACTGCACTTTTGGGGCAGAGTGTCTCAACCGAGGACACAAGCCCCTGTTCTGAAGCCAACTCTGCCCCAAAGGTGTTACAAAGGCTGCTTAAATTTCCGGATACAAATCGAAAAACGCCTCGACTGAGGTCCGCAGCTGCGCCTCAATCTGCTCCCGGCTCCCCTCGAGCACATGCATTGCGACCTGTGACTCGTTCCCGTTCTTTAACTGCACCGGTGCGGGTTGCACTCCGGCCAGCTCCTCCGCCGGCAGCAGGCGCATACCGTAGACCAACACTAAATTTGCCATCCTCCAATGCTACGCCCCAAAACTTCCAGACAGACTGTTCGGGCATCCTGCTTGAGGGCGACTCCTCCTGCATCCAAACCGGTCTGATTACAATCAAACCGAAGCCATGTCAGACCAGACTCCCATTCGCGAAACCGTTATTCTCGGCTCCGGCTGCGCCGGCCTCACCGCGGCCATCTACACTGCCCGCGCCAACCTCAAGCCCCTCGTCCTTGAAGGCCACGAGCCCGGCGGTCAGCTTTCCATGACCACCCTGGTGGAAAACTTCCCCGGCTGGCCCGAGGGCATCCAGGGTCCTCAGCTCATCGACAACATGAAGGAGCAGGCCACCCGCTTCGGCGCCGAAATTACCATTGGTCACCTCGACGGCGTCGATCTTACCAAGAGCCCCATCGAGCTGAGGATCGGCAAAGAAACCATCCAGACCCGCACGCTGGTCATCGCCTCCGGTGCCTCGGCCCGCTGGCTCAATCTCCCCTCCGAGCAGGCACTTATTGGCTACGGCGTCAGCTCCTGCGCCACCTGCGACGGCTTCTTCACCTCCGGCAAGGACATCGCAGTCGTGGGCGGCGGCGACTCCGCCATGGAGGAGGCGCTCTTCCTCACCCGCTTCGCCAGCAAGGTCACCCTCATCAATCGTTCGGAGAGCTTCCGCGCTAGCAAAATCATGCTTGACCGCGCCAAGCAGCACAAACAGATCGAGTTCATGAACAACACGATGGTCGAAGAGGTTCTCGGCGTCGAAGAGAAAGACGTTCGCGGCCTCAAATTGCACAACCGCAAGACCGGCGAGCGCTCCGAACTGCCCGTAAAGTTTATGTTCCTCGGCATCGGCCACGAACCCAATGCTCGAGCCTTTGAAGGCCATCTCGACCTGGACGCTGACGGCTACATCAAAACCGATCGCAACGTATTCACCACCCGCATGGGCATTCCCCTTAACGGGGTCTACGCCTGCGGAGACATACAGGACCGCCGCTATCGCCAGGCCATCACCGCCGCCGGTTCCGGCTGCATGGCTGCCCTTGAGGTGGAAAAGTACCTCGAAGCCCTGGGCCGGTAAACGCTGGCAAGACGTAAAAAGGGGGTAGTGCTCGATGGCACTACCCCCTTTCACCTACCAGACCCTATTGTCTGTCATTGCCAAAGGCAATCTGAGTTTGTGCTGCACGCCTTCCGTACAGGCACTAGTTCCAAACTGTGCTCGCCTTGATCCGCTCCACGTTAAAGGCCTGATCCGGCTCATTCCGCTGCAGCTCCTGCGCAAACTTCTGGGCTTCCGCCTCCGTCGCAAACAGTCCAGAGGTATACGTCCGGCCGCCGCGAATCCCTTCGCACCGCCAGAGCACCTCGGCCGCACCCATGCCGGTGCCGCCAAGGTTGAAGGAGATGGCCTGGGGCCATGCCTGATCGGTTCCCTGCTTCAATTCCTGCTTCCTCATCGTCTTGCTCCCTTCGGTGTGGCTTACGGAGGAAACGCTCCGCAGCGATCTTTGGATGTAATAACCCGCGTTCTTCTAAACAGACGCTGCACGGGAGGGAGAGACCGAAGTCTCTCCCTCCCAGACTTCACAGCACTGTAACGCCGGGCTTACTTCTCCGCGTCGACATACTCGGCGTCGATCACGCCCTCGTCCTTGGCGCCGTGCGACGTTCCGCTCGCCGAATCCGCCGTATCGGTGCCAGCTGCCGCACCGCCGGTCGGGGGCACCCCACCGCCGGCATTGCTCGAGTACACCGCCTCCGCCAGCTTGTGGCTCGCCGTCGTCAACCGCTCACGTGCCGCATTCAGCTCGGTCGCGCTCGGATCACCCGTCAGCGTGCTCTTGGCATCTGAAAGCGCCGACTCGATCTCGCCCTTGTCCTGCAGCTTGTCGCCCGACTCCTTCAGCATCTTCTCCACGTTGTAGACCATGGAATCAAGACCATTGCGTGCCTCGATCTTGTCCTTGGCCTCCTTGTCCTCGGCCGCATGCGCTTCGGCTTCCTTCGCCATGCGCTCGACCTCTTCCTTGCTCAGACCCGAAGAGCTCGTGATCGCAATCTTTGCATCCTTGCCCGTGGCATTGTCCTTTGCCGTCACGTTCAGAATGCCGTTCGCGTCGATATCGAACGTCACCTCGATCTGCGGCACGCCCCGCGGAGCCGGCATGATGCCGCCCAGCTTGAACTTGCCCAGCGTGCGGTTCTGGCTCGCCATCGGCCGCTCGCCCTGCGTCACGTGGACCTCTACCTCGGTCTGGTTGTCGGCCGCCGTAGAGAACGTCTCCGTCTTCTTCGTGGGGATGGTCGTGTTGCGCGGAATCATGGCCGTCGCGACCGAACCCATCGTTTCGATCGCCAAGGTCAGCGGGGTCACGTCGAGCAGCAACAGGTCCTTCACGTCGCCCGAAAGCACACCCGCCTGCACCGCCGCACCGATTGCCACGACTTCGTCAGGGTTCACGCCCTTGTGCGGCTCCTTGCCGAACAACTCCTTCACCAGCTGCTGAATCTTCGGCATACGGGTCTGCCCGCCGACAAGAACTACCTCGTCGATCTTGGAGGCATCGATCCCCGCGTCCTTCAGCGCCTGCTTGCAGGGGCCTACCGACTTTTGAAGCAGATCATCCACAAGCGATTCCAGCTTTGCACGCGAAAGCGTACGCACCAGGTGCTTCGGTCCGGAAGCATCCGCCGTGATAAACGGCAGGTTGATCTCCGTTTCCTGCGCCGTTGAAAGCTCGATCTTGGCGCGCTCGGCGGCATCCTTCAGCCGCTGCAGTGCCATCTCGTTGCCCTTCGACGTCAGATCCAGTCCCGACTCGTTCTTAAATTCCGAAATCAGCCACTCCACGATGCGCTGATCCAGATTGTCGCCGCCCAGATGCGTATCACCGTTGGTCGACTTCACCTCGATCACGCCGTCGCCCACCTCCAGGATCGACACATCGAACGTGCCGCCGCCGAAGTCGTACACGGCAATCGTCTCGTCCTTGCCTTTGTCGAGCCCATACGCCAACGCAGCCGCCGTCGGCTCATTCACGATGCGCTTTACGTCCAAACCGGCGATTTTGCCGGCATCCTTGGTCGCCTGCCGCTGCGCGTCGTTGAAGTACGCCGGCACGGTGATCACGGCCTCGGTCACACTGGTGCCCAGGTAATCTTCCGCCGCTTTCTTCAGCTTCTGCAGGATCATCGCTGAAACTTCGGGTGCGGTGTACTCCTTGCCCTGCGCCATGATCGAAACGTTGTCGCCATGCGACACGACCTTGTACGGCACCATCTTCATCTCGTCGTTCACTTCATTCGGGCGACGACCCATGAAGCGCTTTACCGAGTAAATTGTGTTTTCAGGGTTGGTGATTGCCTGCCGCTTGGCTACCTGGCCCACCAGACGCTCCCCATTCTTCGTGAACGCCACAATGGACGGGGTCGTGCGACCACCCTCCTCATTGGGGATCACCTTCGCTTCGCCACCTTCCATCACGGCCACGCAGCTGTTTGTGGTTCCGAGATCGATACCAATAATCTTCGCCATTGCTTAGCTCCTCCGCCTTTTGTCTTCCGCAGCTTTCCGCTGCTGCCGAACTCTCTTGACTCACTCAATGTTACATGTGAGTGACATACTGTCAACCAATTTGATGCCCTCTATCACCATCGGTTGCGCCGATCTCCGGAAAGATCCCTCTTCCGTGTGAGTGACCGGCCCCATACTCCTTTGGAACACTCAAGGCATCACCAGTCTCCGGTTCTCATCCACCTGAGGGCCGGACCACCTCCGATCCTCGCGGTTCGGCCCTTGCACTTCGGCCCTTTTGGAGCACCCATGTCGCACATCCTTCCGTCGCGTGTCCGTTCAAACTCAGCTCGTCAGCTGCTGCCCGCAGTTCTTCCTGTCCTGACACTTCTGCTCAGCGGTTGCGCCGCCACTAGTACGATGGCGACCAATACCGTGCTCCCTGCGGTGGCGACCGGCAACTGGCAATTCAGCTCCTCCGCCACGCCGGCAGTCCGTCTCGCCTCACTCTCCGGTGAACTCTCCGGCAATGCCAGTGCCCTCACCGGCATCCTGCACTCGCAATCCGCCTCCGCGTGCGTAGCCCCGGGCACCGCCATCGAGGTCTCCGGTTCCGCCACCGCCAAAGGCGCCGTCACCCTGACCGGCCCCGTCGCCGGCGGCACCCTGACCGTCGCCGGCACCCTCGCCGCTGACGGAAGATCCATCACCGATGCCACCTACAACGTCGCTGGCGGCACCTGCGCCTTCGTCAAGCCGGCAACGGCCACCGCCCAGGCCTACACCCCGATCAACGGCACCTATACAGGCACCTTCTCCGACACAGACGGCCCGGTTGTCACCATCAGCGCTCAACTGCAGCAGTCAGATCTGTCGAACACCACCGGAAACTTCACCCTGAACGGCTCCGGCAGCTTCGGCCAGAACCCCTGTTTCACCAGCCCCGTCCAGGTTTCGGGCACGCAGGTCACCGGCGGCAGTTTCACCATGACCTACGCCGACGGCACCACCGGCAACTCCGTCACAGCCTCCGGCACCTTCTCACCCGATGCCACCACGCTCACCGTCACCTCCTGGCAGCTCACCGGCTCCTGTGGTCCGGATACCGGCGTGCAAAGCACCATGACCAAGCAGTAGCCGCTCTCCCCCGAGCATCCGGGGCCTTCTGAGTCAACCCCGGATGCCGCTCCACCGACTCAAACGTGACCCACACCGGCCTATCCAACTCGTTACCACCCACGCATGTCGCCCCCCGGGACGGCGCGCTCGACGGTCTGCGTGGCCTGGCCGTACTCGCGGTTTACTTCTTCCACTACGGCGGCGGCCTTCGGTCACACAATCCCGTGCTGCGATTCGCTGGCTATGCCACGCAGGCCGGCTGGGTCGGTGTAGAACTCTTCTTTGCCCTCTCCGGCTTCCTCATCACCGGCCTTCTCTGGACGGACCTGCAACAGGATCAAACTCTGGGCGGCTACTTTCAACGCCGCGCCCGGCGCATTCTGCCCGTCTACTACGGCGCCCTGCTGGTTGCCGGCCTCGCTGCCCTGCTCTGGGGAGCCTCGGCTGAAAACCTGCAGCCCCTCCTCGTTTACGCCGCCTTCGCGCAGAACCTGCCGCCGCTGCTCTCAGTCGCCATGCGCTACCCGGCGCCGCTTCCGTTGCATCACCTGTGGACCGTAGCCGTGGAGGCGCAGTTCTATCTCATCTGGCCGACGCTGCTGCTCCTCGCCCGCACGCGGCGCCGCGCCCTGCAGCTTTGCGGGGGAATCTTTCTACTCTCCTGCCTCTTCCGTCTCGCGATCTTCTGGCCCCAGACAGCAATGCCGGAAACCGTCGCCAAGTGGTCGCCGTTCCTGCTCACGCGTGCCGGCGGTTTGGCCCTCGGCAGCGCGCTCGCTCTGCTCGACCCAGCGCACCTTGCCCGGCTCACTCGTCGTTGGGTACTCGCGGCATTGCTCGGCAGCGCTGGGCTCTTTGCTGCCACAGTAGGACACTGTGGCAACCTGCTGCTCGCCAGCCCGGTGCAGTTCATTTTCGCCCTGCCCGCCGTGGAGACCGCCTCAGCCGCTCTGCTTGCCCTCGCCTTGCAGCCCGGGGTTTGGCGTACCGGGCTCAGCCTCGCACCGCTGCGCTGGCTCGGCCGCATCAGCTACGGCTTCTACGTCCTGCACATTCTGCTCGAGCCGCTTTTCGATCGTATCGGCGCCGCAATCGCACACGCCCCCCAGGGTCCCACATACCTCCTGGTTCGTGTCCTGGTCGCCTTTCCCGTCTCCGCCGCGGCAGCCTGGCTCTCCTTCACCTTTCTCGAACAGCCACTCAGCCGGCTTCGCACCCGCTCGGCATCGATTCCCCTGCGGCCGCGCGCTGCACTTCGATAGTTCGATAGAGGGTTGCAAGCAAGCCGTGGAGGTTCCAGCGAACGCCGAACCAGCAGGACACCCGTTTCCACGGGTCCAGCTCGGTTTCACAAGCTCAGCTTGCTCACAATCTCCCCGGCTACCTCATCGGGCGTTCGATCGTTAAGAATCCGGGTAGCCTCTGCGGGCGGTTCCAGCGTCGCCAACTGACTCTCCAGCATATCCGCGTGCATAAAGTGGTTCTGCCGTGCCTGCATCCGCTCCGCAATCATCTCTTTCGATCCGTCCAGCCACACAAAAGCGATCTTATCCGCCGCAATCCCGGCGCTCAGCGTTTGCCGGTACCCCGCCTTCAAAGCCGAGCAGGCCAGGATTCCCCGTTCACCGTCCTTCACCCAGCCCTGCAACACGTCGTTCAGTGTCTTCAGCCATGGCGCCCGGTCCTCGTCGGTCAGGGGGTGCCCCGCAGCCATCTTCGCCTTGTTCGCGGTGGAGTGATAGTCGTCCGCATCCGCAAAGGTTGCCGAAATCTTCGTTGCCAGCGCCTTTCCGATCGTCGTTTTGCCTGACCCGCTCACACCCATCATCACAAGCGCCAGAACACTCTTGCCGTCAGCCACGTAAACGCTCCTCATACGCCCAAAGCCCGAGCCCCGGGTTCGACACAAAGAAGATCTCTTCACCGTCAACGGTGTTCCAACCGTCCCGCAAGACCTCGGGATCGTATCTGGCCATGTACTTCGCCAGATCGCCATACTCGTAATGGACGCCCTCGATCTCGTCCTTCGTCAGGTGCCCCGGGCAGTACCGGATCGTGAACCGCCCCTCGCTCGACCCGTGGATCAGATGAGCCGCCGCGCTCAGATTGGCCGCCAGGTCCGGATCGCTCGCAGCCGCCGCCAGCGCCTTCGGCGTTCCGCAGTACCCGAATCGCCGGATCAGCGTATCGATCGTCTTGTCCTCGCCGAACTCATGTACCCCCGGCGCCAGGACGATCAGCTCCGCCCCATCCGCCAACGCCATCCGGGTCCGGTACACGCTTTTATTGCCCAGCCAGGTGGACCGGAACTCATGCGGATCGAGAAAAACAACTGCCTTTTTGATTTCTCGGTCCAGAACCTGGAAATTACATTGCAGGCTCAGCGCCGCCGCCAGCTCAAACGCCTGGTCGTCATCGCTGGCATAAAGCCCACGCACGACCAACTCGCCCGCCGCATTCTTGGCGACCACCGTCTGCACATAGACGATCGGCATCGCCTGCGCGAAATGCTCGCTGGCGTAGCGCAGCACCCGCCGCACCGGCGTATCCACCCGACCCATCATGCGCTCCATGCCATAAACGGCCCCAAGAAAATGTGAGCGATGAATCCCCATCACCCCGCCGGTGCCGATAAAAATGTTCTTTGCGCCGTTAGCCATGCCGACAACCTCATGCGGCACCACCTGCCCGATGCTCAGGATCAGATCATGGCCGTTCCCCGAGTTACCGGCCCCGACCAGCAGCTTATTCACCTGCGCCGGCCACGTGTAGCTCAGCTTGCCTTCGGACACCTCTTCCATAAAGCTGCCCGGCACCTCGCCCAGCGTTACGATATCGTCCCGCCAGTTATGCACCCGGAAAAGTTCGGGCGGCGTGCGCCCGAACATCGTGCCAATCTCCGCCTCGGTCATCGGTTTGTGCGTCCCCAGGGCCGGCAGCACGTCAGTGAGCGCGTCGCCGTAAAACTCCCAGGCCAATTCCGTAAGCCGCCCCGCCCGCGAGTGGAATCGCGTAAAGTCCGGAGGCACAGCCAACACCTTCCTTCTTGGCCCCAGCGCTTGGAACATCGCATGCAGGTGCGTCTGGATCTGCTGGTCAGAAAGTTCGGTTGTCGGCGATCCGATGGCGAGGAAGACACTCATAGGCAGCGTCACCAGCATACCCGCTCCGCTCTTCCGCCGCGCTTCCCCAAAGGTTGAGGGAACACCCTCAAAACTGTTCTACTAAGAGACAGTTTTCTTCCCCTTGGAGCCTCCTCGTGCCTGATTCAGCCCCCTCGACCGCCGCGCCCTCCTCGCCGGCAAGCGCACAAGTGCTCTCCACCGCCGACTTCCACGCCGCCGTCCACGCTCTGGCACCCCGCATCGCCGTCTTTGACTGCGACGGCACCCTCTGGTCCGGTGACGCCGGCTCCAGCTTTATGCGGTGGACCATGGAAAGTGGCTTGCTCTCCCCCGAGAAGATGGCCTGGCTCCAGAGTCAGTACGACCGCTACAACCGCGGCGAGGTCAGCGAGGTAGAGATCTGTGGCGACATGGTCAGCGGCTACGCCGGTCTCGCCGTCGACACCATGCGCGAAGCCGCCGCCACCTTCTTCCGCGAACGCATCGAGCCCAATATCTTCCCCGAACTGCAGCAGCTCATCACAGAACTCCAGCAAAACGGTACGGAGATCTGGGCCGTCAGCTCCACCAACGACTGGGTGATCGAAGAAGGCGTCCTCCGCTTCAACATCCCACCCGAGCGCGTGCTCTCCGCTCGGGTTGTAGCCGAAAACGGCGTTGTCACCGGCCAGCTGATCGACGTGCCCACGGACGAGGGCAAGGTCACCGCCCTTCGCCGCGCCGGGATCACGGCCCCGGACGCCGTCTTCGGCAACTCCGTCCACGACGCCGCGATGCTCTCGATTGCCCGCCGCGCCTTTCCGGTCAATCCCTCGCCGGCGCTGCTCCTCCGCTCCTCCGCGGAAGGCTGGCCCGTCTATTGGCCCGCCGCGGTCGCGCCGTCCGCGTAACCCACTCTCCCGCTCCCCGTCACAGGCTTCACCGTCATACACTGGGCATGACGGTGAAGCAGCCCATACGCAAACTGAACGACGCCTCGCACACGGCCAATGCCAAACCGCTTCGCCACGTCGTTGCGGCACTCATCCTGCGCGGTGATGGCGCCCATCGCGAGGTTCTCGTTTGCCAGCGCCGCCCCGATCAGCCCATGGGCAATAAGTGGGAGTTTCCCGGCGGCAAGGTCGAGCAGGGCGAAACCGCCGAGGTCGCTCTCGCCCGCGAACTCGATGAAGAACTTGGCATCCACGCCACCATCGGCCGCCGGCTCGCCATCGTCCGTCACAGCTACCGCAACGGCTCGACCATCGAAATTCAGTTCTTCGTCGTCGATGGCTTTGCGGGCGAGCTGGAAAACCGCATCTTCCTCGACATGCGCTGGTCGCCGCTCGCCAACCTGCCTAAATTCGACTTCCTGGCCGCCGATCTCACCCTCATCCGCGACCTGGCCGACGGCAAACTGCTCTGAACCTGGCCAGTCGACTGCTCGGATCAGCGGCGCTCAGCCCAAGTTCTTGAGTGAGTTGGCGTCCTCAGTAAATTGAGGGGCCCGCTCGTTGCGCTTTGTCCAGCGGAGCACCCTCACAGCAAGGCAGATCTAGCTCACCCCAAACACCTGTCCCACCAGCAACACCACCGTCAGCACAATCGTCAGGCCCGTAAGAGACCAAGCCACGATGTTGTACGTCCGCCCATTCACCAGCGTTCCCATCAGGCTGCGGCGGTTTACCAGGATCAGCATGAAGACGAGCACAAAGGGTAAGAGCAACCCATTCAGCACCTGGGAAAGCACGGCAAGTCTTACCAGCGGCACATGCGGTACCAGGATGATGGCCGCTCCGATCACGATCAAACCCGTGTAGAGCCAATAGAACGCCGGTGCGTCGCGGAACTTCTTTGTCAGCCCCGACTCAAACCCCAGCGCCTCGCACACCGTGTAGGCCGTCGACAATGGCAAAATCGACGCCGCAAACAGCGACGCATTCAGCAACCCGAACGCAAACAGCAGATAGGCATAGTCCCCGCCCAGTGGTCGCAGCGACGACGCCGCATCGGCCGCGTCGGCGATCTCGTGATGGCCGCTCACAAACAGCGTCGCTGCGCAGGCGATCACGATAAAGGCCGCTACCACCACGGAAAACAGCGACCCCACAATCGCATCCGCCTGCGCAAACTTCAGCTCACCCTTACCGGTCCCCTTGTCCACCACCGAGGCTTGCAGATAAAACTGCTGCCACGGTGCCACCGTCGCGCCAATCATGCCTACGGATAGGAACAGATAGCTCGGCGTCCGCAGGTCCGAGACATGCGGCAGTCGCAGCGTCGCGCGCATCGCGGAGCTCCAATTTGGGTGCGCCAGCGCCGCCGTGATGATGTATGCCACATACAAAAATGAGAGAAACACGAAGATCTTCTCAAGCTTCTTATAATCTCCGAACACGACCAGCGACCATACCAGCGCCGCCGCCAAGGGCACCGTGATGAACTTGCTCAAACCAAAGAGCTGCGTACTGCTCGCCACACCCGCAAACTCCGCGGTCACGTCGCATAAATTGCAGATGATCAGCCCAAACATAAGGATCGCTGTCGTCCGCAGACCGAACTCCTCACGGATCAGCTCACTCAGGCCCTTGCCCGTTGTTACCCCCATGCGCGCGGAGATCTCCTGCGCAAAGGTCAGCATGATGGCCATCGGGATCATGGTCCACAGCAGCCCGTAGCCGAACTGCGCACCCGCCGTCGCATAGGTGTAAATGCCGCCCGCGTCGTTATCGACATTGGCGGTGATGAAGCCGGGCCCCAGCACGGCGAAGATCAAAACTATGCTGTTGCGCCACCGCTTCCACTGCATCACATCGTCCCCACCGCGAACAGATCGCTTCCGGAAAGTCTCCGCACCATAGCCCCTCCCACTTCAGCCAAACGGAACCACGTTGAAACCAAGATGGAACCACGTTGGAAACTCCGGTCACAACCGTTTAACGTCAATGGTTTTCTCAGTCGTCGGCACGCCGCACCGGACGTCATAGACCACGTCACCGCCAGCGGGAAGCTGATAGTGCCCTTTCTCCTAGACTAACCCGTTGATGCCGGTCGAAAGATTACCGGAACTACGGAGCCTGCTCAGGCCTGCCTTGTGCCGAAACAGGTGCTCCATCGGCCGCCTGCGCTGTCCAGAGGTGGCACAGAATACGCTCCACCTGCGAGTCATTGCTATACCCGTCTCGCACCGCTCGCGCACGTCCCGCCGCCGCGATCCGGTCCCGCGCTGCCTCATCCGGCAGGTAGCGGCGTATCTTTGCCGCACACTCCTCCAGATCCGAAAAAAATACCGCTTCCTCATCCTCGACAAACCGCTGCTCATGCCCCGCCGAGCGCTCTGCCAGCAGAAAGGCCCCACAACCCGCGATCTCAAAGCTCTTATGCACGAACTCATCCTGGTTGGAATGCGTCAGAAAGCTCAGATTTATGCGGGACTGCCAGATCGCCTCCCGGTAGGCCGCCCCATACAACTCGCCCCCCGTAAACATGGCCGCGGCAGCCTCCGGGTACAACGCCTTCCTCCAAAGCCAATCCGCTCCTGAGATCACCACCGGAACGTCAAACTCCCGCCAAAGCCGGGTCAAAAACTCTCCACGCTGGTCGTAGGGCGTCCCAATAAACGACACTCCCCGGTCCCGCTGGCCATCGTTCCAGCCCTCCGGTGGTGGAAAGTGCACAGTCGGCTCAAACGCTGTCTGAATCTTTAGAACGTCCCGCGCCCCCCGTGCTTTATAGTCCAGCATGTTGGCATCTCGCTGCGTCGCGTGCAGATCGAACTCCGGAATACATTGCAGATACAACCTCCACCCCGGATCCTGCCGCGGTCCAAAGGCGTTATCGATCATGTAACTCACCGTGCGGATGCCCATGGCGCGCAGCGCCCGCAAGGTGCTGGGCCGCAGGGAGAGCACCTTGTCCGCCCAAAACACATCCGGACACTCGCGCCGCGCCGCTCGCAGCACCTCGCGATTGAGTCCTTCGACCCAAGGGCCGGCCTGCACCCGATGCAGAACCTTACGCAGCAGCGGCTGCCTGGGCTCATACCCGTAAACATTCAGCGGAACAACGTGATGGCCCAACCGCTCCAGCGCCCAACACCGGTACTGTGCCGAATCGTTTGGCGAAAGTCCCGCCGCGTACAGTATCTTCAACGGCCGCTGCGGGCCTGAACGTCGATCCGCCAACTTAGGACTCCCGGAGTCCGGCGATGACTTGCTCCGCGTGGATCACGCCCGCCACCCTGCCAAACTGGTCCAGCACCGGCAACGAGCGCAGATTGTACTTGTCGAACAGCTCCGCCACCTCCTTCTCATCCGCATCGAGGGAGCACGTCACACGACGGCCTTCGGGCGCCAGCGCCAGCACCGGCTCCTCCGGCCGCGCCAGCAGCAAGCGCACCATCGGCACCACACCCGCCAGATGATCCTGCGGGTCCAACAGGTACACCTCAGTCACATTATCCGGATCTCCAGTAAAGATCCTAAGCTCCGCAATGGCTTCGGCGACGGTCCCATGCACCGGCAGACAGAAGTAGTCCGTGGTCATGCGTCCGGCCGCGGAATCAGCCGAAAATTCCAGCAGCTCCTCTACGTCCTGACGCTCTTCCTCACCCATCTCCTCAAGGATCTCGTCCGCGTGTTTGTCAGAGAGCTCCGCCAGCACATCCGCCGCCGCGCCCGGATCCATCTCCTCTAGAATCTCAGCCGCGCGCTCCGACCCGATGCCCTCAAGCAATTCCTTCTGCAAACGAGGCTCGATCTCTTCCAGCGTCTCAGCGGCCGTCTCCTCATCCAGACTGGTGAAGATCGCCTCACGCTCGGCCGGCGCCAACTCTTCCAGAATCTTTGCTATATCGGAAGGATGCAGCTTGGCCAGGCGCTCCTGCCCGATCTTCAAGCGCACGCGCCGTCCCGGATCGCGCTCGATCAGGTCTACACAACTCCAGGGAATCGTGTTCTGGCTCACATGCTCTGACAGGCCGACCACGGCATCGGGCAAACCGTGCAGCAAACGGCGAGCGGCACCGCGCAGCCCTACCTCGACCTCATCGATGCGGAGTCCTGCCGCATGGCTGCCGTCCAGACCCAACTCCCAGGTCAGATTTACGTCATTGACGCGGACCACCTTGCGACCGTCCACATCGATGATCTGCTGATCCAGCAGATCACGCTCCAGCAGCAAAGAATCCTCTACATCGCCCACTGGCTGCGGTTCTACCGTCGTGCGCAGCGCATTGCCGGCACGACGCGGCAAACTCAGCCCCTGCACCGGCACGGACGTTTTCTTCCCCCCACGACGGTGAAGGATCAGCGACGAAACATGGGCCGCATCCTGGGCCACATCCACCGCCAGTTCCTGCACCTTGCCCCAGGACCGGCCGTCGCCATCCAACACCTGTGTTCCCAGCAAAGCGGAGGCGCTCGTCGCATTTCGTCCCACTACCTGCATACTCGCCGCGCACCCTTTCCGGCTGGGATAGGACCCAACCTGCACTACCGAATCCAGAGGTCTACTGGTTGAAGTCCACCGTCGGAGCATTCACATTGGCGGGGTTTCCCTTGAAATATTGATCCTGTTTGGAATGAAAACCAGCCATGCCTGCCCATACGGAGTTCGGGAACTGCTGTACATACACATTGTAGGAGCGCAGGGCGAGGTTGTAGCGATTACGGGCCACAGCGATCCGATTCTCCGTCCCGGCCAGTTCATCCTCTAACCGCATGAACTGCTCGTTCCCCTTCAGATTCGGATACTGCTCCTGCAAACGCTGCAGCGGGTAAATTGCCATATCCAGGCGGCGATTGGCGTCGATCGAGCTTGCCCTGTCCCCCGAAGCCGCGATGACGGCCGCGCGGGCGTTGGAAATGTTCGTCAGCACCGTCTCTTCTTCTTTCACATAGCCCTTTACGCTGGCCACCAGGTTAGGAATCAGATCCAGCCGCCGTTGCTGCATGATATCCACCTGTGAATACGACTGGTTCACATCCTCATTCAGACTCACCAAGTGGTTTTTCGTCGAAACATAGCTGCCGAACCCCAGCAGCGCGACAATAATCACCAGCCCAAGAACAATAACTCCTACCCGCGAACCCTTCATGCTTCCCCTCACGCTCTCATCAGTAGCTTAACGGCTACCCGTCACTGGCTCGATCTTCGCTTGTGAAACAGCAAGCCTATGCCTTTGCTCACCAATTACCACTGGCCCCGCCGCCCTCGGACCCGCCCCCAAATCCTCCGCTGAATCCACCGTCGTCACTGCCCCCACCACCGCCGCTATCACCACTGAAACCGCCACCCCCGCCACCGAAGCCGCCGCCGCCCCGCGAACCGAGCAGATTGCCCAGCACAAACCAGCCGAGCCCACCACCGCCGCCAAAACCGCCGCCGCCGCCCCGTCCCCCGCGCCCGCGGAACAGCAGCCACAGAAAGATCAGCAAAAAAAGTATCGGCAAGAAGCCGAACCCACCGCCACCGTGCCTCGCCCGCTGCTGCACTGGCCTTCGCGGCAGGGGCGCCAGGGTCACTCCGGCATCCGTGGCAATATCATTGGCCACTTGCTGCTCTCCCGCAAGAATGGCCTGACCGGTATCGCCAGCATCCAGGCCGGCATTCATGCTGCGCCCGATATCGCCTACCTTTGCATCGTTCAGAACACCTTCGAGCCCGTTACCCACCTCGATGCGCCGTTTGCGGTCGTTCATCGCAAAGATCATCAGCACGCCGCGGTCCGTGCCCTTCGGCCCGACCTTCCACTTATCCTCCAAGGCGGTCGCAAACTCCTCGATCGGCACCCCGTCGAGCGAGTGAAGTGTGACAATCTCAATAGTGGCATGCGTCTCCCGCTCCACCTCTGCGCCCAGCGCCTCCATCTGCGCTTTAGACCCGGCATCGATCACACCCGCGAAGTCCGACACGTAGCTAGTAGGTTGCGGCAGATTGCTGGCGCTCTCCGCAATCGCCGTCCCGGCGAGCGCAGAATGCATCACTACGAGACAGGCAAACCACGCCCCCGAAGCACGTCCAGAGTCGACCTTTCGCCAAACCTTCACCAGGTCATCCTATCCTCTCAACCGCTAATTTTGCGATGAGAACAGCAAAGACGCTTCAGGACCTTCCCATTTCGGGAATAGCACACGAAGCTCCAAGAGCACGTGCAAAAATGAAACCCTCATCCATCAAGGATGAGGGTTTCAGGTACTGCGGCGGAGCATTTACTGGCTTACATTCCCGAGGAGGTGCCACCGAGCTTCTTGGAAAGCTTGTCAGCCAACATCGTGTGCTGCGCGACGACCTTCTCCCCCTTCGCCACTGTGGGCTTTAGTGAAGCGTCAGTGGTGGTCGAAAGCTC
>CAXSBL010000022.1:0-13121 GCA_964235515.1 uncultured Bryocella sp. | reverse complement strand
GTGATCTCAGTCAGATCGCTTTGCGAAGCCGTCATGAGGAACTGCTTGTCCTGATCGCTTCCCTGCGCCCGAGCCGTCGTCGCTCCGGCCACCGCCACACACCCTAGAACAATTGCACCAATGCCGAATGTCCGCATACTCAATCTCCTTGGCCATCAGGCCCGTGTTATTACTGTCCGCTTCATGGGAGGCGGCGCGGACCCCTCGGCGTTGCATCCCAGCCAGGGAAAGACCGTATCCTGTCCATGAGGATTTGATGAAGCCAACAGCCGCCGAACCGCCTGTCGCCGCCCGAGAAGCCCACACCACCCAACTTCACGGCACGACGCTCACGGACGACTACGCCTGGCTCCGCGAAAAAGGCACACCCCGGGTAACCGGGTATCTCGAAGCCGAAAACGCCTACACCGCCGACGCCATGGCCGGGACCGAAGCCCTGCAAGGAAAGCTTTACGACGAAGTTCTTTCCCACATTCAGGAGGACGACAGCTCCGTTCCCTACCGGGACGGTGCCTGGGAGTACATAAGCCGCACCGAAAAAGGCATGCAATATGCCCGCTACTGCCGCCGTCCTGTAAACGTGAGCGGCCAGGTCGATGAAGCGGCCGAGGAGGTCTTCCTTGACGTCAACGAGCTCGCCAAGGACCAGCCCTTTATGTCCGTCGGTACGCTCGCCATCTCGCCCGACGCACGCCTGCTGGCCTACACCACCGACAACACCGGCTTTCGCCAGTACACCCTCGCCATCAAGGATCTTGGCACCGGCCAGCTGCTGCCCGACACCGCCGAACGCGTCGGCTCAGTAGCCTGGGCTGCCGACTGCAGCACCCTGTTCTTCTCCACCGAAGACGAGCAGACCAAACGCCAGGACCGCCTCTTCCGTCGCACTGTAAACACCGACGCCGAGGGAACCGAGGTCTTCCACGAGACAGACGAACGCTTCAACCTCGGAGTGGGGCGTACGCGTGATCGCCGCTATCTCATCCTTGAGCTCGGTAGTCATACCACCAGCGAAAGCTGGTTTCTTGATGCCGCTACCCCCGACGCCGCCTTCACGCTGGTCGCCCCTCGCATCGCCGACGAGGAGTACGATCTCGACCACCGCGACGGCTTCTTCTACATCCGCACCAATCGGAACGCCGACCAGTTCCGGCTGATCCGCACACCCGTCGCCGCGACCGGCCGCGAGCACTGGCAAGAACTGCTGCCCGAAAACCCTGCCGCTCCGCTCAATGACGTTGCACTGTTCCAAAACTTTCTGGTGACCAACTCCCGCGAGCGCGGCCTGCCTGTCCTGCGTGTCTATGATCTCGACGGCAACGGCCAGCCTATCGGTCTACGAGACATACGCTTTCCCGACCCCGCCTACTCCGCCGGCGGCGAGATCAATCGTGACTTTGACGCCTCGACCTATCGCTACAGCTACGTCTCGCTCGTCCGCCCAGCCTCAGTCTTCCGCTACGACGTCGCCACCGGTGAATCTACCCTGTTGAAGCAGCAGAACGTCCCCGGCGGCTTCGACGCCGCACTCTACGGCTCCGAGCGCCTCTGGTTCCCGGCCCACGACGGCACCGAGATCCCCGTCTCCCTTGTCTATCGCAGGGATAAATTCAGCCGAGAAGGCACCTCTCCGCTCTACGTCTACGGTTACGGCAGCTACGGCTACCCGCTGCCGCTCGGCTTCTCCGCCGCTCGACTGCCGCTGCTCGACCGTGGCCTCGTGATCGCCTACGCTCATATCCGCGGCGGTGGCGAACTCGGTGATCCATGGCACGACGCCGGCAAAATGATGCAAAAACACAACACCTTCACCGACTTCATCGAAGCCGTCGAGTTCCTGACCCGCGAAGGCTACGGCGACCCGGCGCGCGTCGCTATCGAAGGTGGCTCTGCCGGCGGTCTGCTCATGGGCGCGGTGGTCAATCTTGCCGCCGCACAGCGCAAGCCCGCCCTCTTCCGCGCCGTACTCTCCCACGTGCCCTTCGTGGACGTCATGAACACCATGCTCGACGCCTCGCTTCCGCTAACCGTCGGCGAATACGAGGAATGGGGGAACCCCACCGAGCCAGAGGCCTTCCACTACATGCGTTCCTACTCGCCCTACGACAATCTGCGCGAGGGCGCCTACCCCGCTATGCTGGTCAAAACCTCACTCAACGATTCGCAAGTCATGTACTGGGAACCCGCAAAGTACGTCGCCAAACTCCGGACCCTCAAATCCAACCCCGACCAGCCGATCCTGCTGCATATCAACATGGAAGCCGGCCACGGCGGCGCCTCCGGCCGCTACGATTACCTCAGGGAAACGGCCTTCGACTACGCCTTCCTGCTTCGCGAACTGGGAGTTATAGACGGTGCCTAACGCTAGTACTCTACCCCGCGGTCGCGCTGTTTCCACAACGCACACGAACTGGCAGCAACTGAACTTTGTCATCCAGAGCAAAGCGAAGGACCTGCTCCTGCCGCCAACAAGATGATCAGAGCAGGTCGTCTCCGATAGGAGGCTTCAGCGGCAACGAACCTACCGGAACGTATTAAGCGCCACCCGCATCACCCCAAAGCCACCGACCCACCGCGAAACCCCGCCCAGCAAATCGCTTTGGGGCACCAAAGCCTGCCGCACCGGACCCACACCCTGTGCTCCATCGACCGCCGTTCGCAGCGTACGTGCCAGCGGCAAGGCAAACCCTTCGCTCACCCAAACCCGGCTGCCCTCACGCCGCAGCAGGATGTCGCCCTCGCTGCTCGAGTACACCCTCTCGTCATCGCCGCTCTCGTCGGCCTGTCGACGCTTCAATCCGTCGTACTGCCGCGGCAGCTCCTGCTCGAAGACATGGAAGAAGCTCAGTGCTGAATCGTCGTTCTTCCAGCGCGAGTCATACAGCAGCGCCAGCGAAGCCGTCGTACTCTTCTCTGCCGTTGTCGCGCTCTTGCGTTGTGCTGCGTAGTACACGCCGCCATCCCAGTTCGGCGCCAGCGCCTCGGCCAGCGGCTTGCCGCCGAACAGCTCCGCCGTCATGCGCACATCAAGTTCACCCATCACACCCACGTCATACGGCTCATACCCAGCCGCCGTCAGCGTGGGATGCAGATCCGGCAACAGCATCAACGGCACCGGCGCGTGGCTCAGGTACGACGCAGGGTGCAGAATCTGCGAGCTCGCCGTAGGCGGGGCCTCGAGAACCCCCGCAAACGCCTGCTTCGTTCCGCCCTTTATCAGCACCGCATCTTCAAACATCAACCCGCTCGTATACGGAAAGAGCAGACTCTGCTGCAGCACCAGCGGCGCCCGCGCCAGTACCGGCGAATCTCCCATGTCGCTCGAGCCGCCAGCCAGCATCTGCGCCATCTGCGGTACATCCTTCAGTGTCTTGCCCATGGGCTTCAGCATGTAATCTGCAAAGCTCACCATCGCTTGACCTTCCAGCACCGCATCCCGTGCCGTATCGTCCTCGTCGGTCTGGATGTGCCTGGTGTCCTCGGCAACGTTCTTCGCCACGCCTTCAGGCTCGACGTCTTCCCACTTCTTTAGATCGACCTTCTGGTCCTGCAGCGCGTGAGTCAGCTCATGGGCCATCACCGGCTTCTGCTCGTCCACGGGTACCCAGTCCAGCAGGTTCATCGTCTTGGTCTTGTTGTCGTAAAAACCGGCAATCTGCTCCGTCAGCAGGCTCAGCAGAAAGGGTCGCAGGTTGAAGTCGCGGTCCAGCAGCCCGAACTTTTTCAACACCAGCTCGCTCTGCTCCATCTTCTTGTTGCCCTTGTCTTCGTCAAATTTCTTGCGCAGCTCCTTGCTCACCTCCTCCCGCGAGATGAACACCTTCTTGACCGGGTGCTCGATCGGCAGCCCCGTATCCTTGCTTGCAAACCGGAAGATCTCATCCGCATCGGCCAGCAGTTGATCCTCTTGCGCCTTGGTCAGCCGCTTCGTATCCACCGTAATGTTCGTCTGCCCCGACTCCAGCACCGGCGGAGTCACGCCGCTCTGCTTACCCGGCGTAGGCGCAGTCGCTCCCGGCGTAGGCGCAGCCGCTCCCGGCATAGGCGCAGCCGCTCCCGACCCCGGTGTACCCGGAGCCACAGGTACCGGAGACGCCGGAGAGCTCACCTGCGCTCCAGCCATACCGCAAACCGCTCCCAACACTGTCGTCGCCGTCCACCTGCCGAGCCCGTAACGCGCTGTCAACATAAATCTCCTGCTCACTTCCCAAGTGTACGCAGATGGTTTGACGCCCACTGTCCCAAGACAGGTCACCTTTACGCCGGTCTCACCGGAAAGTGGAACCTCTTACCCACTTCGTTCGGGATCGCCGCATCGCTGGGCCTCTAAAATCATCCAAACGGAGCCATGGTTTTACAGCAGAACGTCCTCCACTCCGCGCTCCACCATGCTGTCTTCGGCGCTCTCACCGATCGCGCCTTCCTGCGCGTCACCGGGTCCGATGCCACGCGCTGGCTGAACGGCATGGTCACCAACTCCGCCCAGGCGCTCGCCCCGGGTGAAGGCAACTACAACTTCCTTCTTAATTCCCAAGGTCGTATTCAGGGTGATTGCACCCTCTACCGCGAATACACTCCCGGCGACTCCACCTTCCTGCTCGCCACCGACGCCGCCCAGATCGCCGCTATCACCCAGCATCTCGACCGATTCATCATCATGGATGACGTCGAACTCACCCCGATCTTTGCCGACGAAGCCTCCCTGCTTCTGCTCGGCCCCGAGTCGCCCAGCCTTCTAGCCAGTCTCGACCTGCCCACCCCCGGTCCGCTGCGCCTCGTGCATGCGGGTACGCCCCACGGCCCGGTTATTCTGCTCACCGCGCAAACGGCGCACCGATTCGAACTGCGCGCACCGGTTGCCACTCTCACCGCGCTGCAACGGATTCTCGAAGCGAAAGACATCCCGGAGATTGCCGCGGGAACCCAGGAACAGCTCCGCATCGTCGAGGCCATCCCGAGATACGGCACCGACATTCGCGACCGCGAGCTCCCGCAGGAGACCGCTCAAGCCCACGCCCTCCACTTCAGTAAAGGCTGCTACCTTGGTCAGGAGATCGTTGAACGGATCCACTCCCGCGGTCAGGTGAACCGTCAGTTCACTCCGCTGCGCCTTGAAGGGAGCCTGCCCACGTTACCTGCCACCCTCGAAGCAGGCGGGAAAGCGATAGGCGAAATCACCAGTGCAGCCCAGGTTGACCTGCCTACCGGGGCCGAACTGCTTGCCCTCGGTTATGTCCGCCGGGAGGCCCTTACCGCAGCAGCCCACGGTGCGGACGCGGGTTTAGACGTGCCGACTCCCGGCGCCCAGTTTACCTATCCCGGCGGTACAGCAACGCCCCGACCTAAATAATGCAGTGGTCGGCAGTGATGAATCAGGATCAAGCTACCGCGGATTGACAGTTGCTGTTGAGCAACACCCTTCTTTGTTGTCTCGCGCAAGAAGCCGGCGCCTGCTGCCACTACTTACCCGTAGTCACTTTGCTTGGAGGTCTCACGGCCGCGATGCCATCCTGCAGCTCCGCAATGCGGTCGTGAACATCCCGTAGCTTGCCTAGTTGCCCCTCCGCCTGCAGATCAGCCTCGCGCCGCTCCAACCTCTGAAGCTCCTGGCCAAGAACAGCGGCCAACGGACCGGCCAGTCGCCTGGGTGTTTGCGCTGCTTCTGCACCTTGCTGGAAGGTTGAATCCGCTGCCGCAAACTGCCACTCGCGTGCTGAATCCGGTCCAACGATCTTAGTCATCTCGCTCCTCCACCAACAAGCACCGCACGTCGCCGTCTGGAAAATGCCGGGCGATGGGGCACTCGATCGCCACGGCATCCCTCGCCCGCCCCGGCCATGCGCCCCTATGTGATCTTCAGCGACCTGGGCCTAAAGAGTCCGTAAAACCCGGCAAGCGAATCGAGCAAGGGAACGCAGGCAGACGCCTGTCTACAACCAGCGTTTACCGGTCTCGGTTGCCAACATTCCGTCGCCACCCGCCCCCCGCGCATCCAAGCTCCGAGACGCCACAAGATACGCCGCGAGAGAGACCGCTATGCCTGAAAACCCGACCTTTGTCGTTAACGATCGTCGTAAGTTCACCGCCGAAGGTGAACTCCGCCACGATGCCACGCCTTCCCCCGAGTCCGCTGCTGCCGCACCAGTAGTCTCCGCGGCGGATGACCGCTCTGCCGCCCCGGTTCTCAGCTTTCCGCAGGCTACGGCCACGCAGGCAGCGGAGCAGGATGTTCTCGACACCTCCACGCCAGCCATCGAGCAGCTCTCGGATCTGCCGGAGTCCGGTGCCCTGGACCAGACGCTGCCCTCGGCAAACTCCGCCCAGTTGACTGGTCCTGATGACTTCTCCGACGAACTCGACGCGAGCTACGATTCGGAAACGCTTCCTCCTGGACCGACCGAGGAGGAGTCCACGGACGCTCTCCGCGCCTACGAGGCCACCGTCGACCGCCTGGACACCGCCCTTCGCGCAGCCGATCCCGGGGGGGACCGCCTGCCTTCGATGAGCTTCGAGCGCCTCACACAATCGCTCTACACCCAGGCCCTCATGCTCCTTGGCGGGGGCACGCAGCCCGGCGAACAGCCCCGCGTCGACATCCTCGGCGCCCGTCAGACCATTGATATGCTCGCCGTCATCGCCTACAAAACAAAGGGCAATCTCTCTCCGGCCGAAGACAAACTCATGCAGTCTGCTCTCTTTGACCTGCGCCTGGGTTTCCTCGAGATCACCCAAGCGCTCGCTCGTCAAGCCGCCCAGCGCCAGCCCGCAGGTCCCGGTGCGCTTGGGGGACCCGGCGGCCCCGGCACTCCAGGCGGCTTCGCCGGTGGTCCTCGTATCGTCCGCTAAGCCTTACATTCCCTCCGCAAGGCACTTCACGAAAGCAGATGCAGGCTACTCTCACCTTTCTCGGCACGGGCACCTCGATGGCGGTGCCGACCCTTGGCTGCCAGTGCGCGGTCTGCACAGACGCGCGCCGGCCGGGTTCGCCGAACCGCCGCACCCGTCCTTCGGTCCTGCTCAGCTACAACGACCGCAACGTCCTCATCGATACCGGCCCGGACTTCCACGCCCAGGCCACTCGCGAAGAGCTCAACCGGGTTGACGCCGTACTCTACACCCACGGACATGCCGACCACGTCCTCGGCATGGACGACCTGCGCCCGCTCAGCTTCGGCAAAGGCGCCGATCTCCCTCTCTACGCCGACAACAATACCGCCGTCGTGCTCGAACGGATCTTTGAATACACCTTTCGCAAGGCTGATCGCTACCCCACCAGCGCCCGCGTTACCCTGCATCGCCTCTCCGACGCACCCGGCGCAACGCTCGACCTCTTCGGGGCATCCTTCCAGCGAATCCCCGTCACCCACGGCCGCGACACCATCACCGGCTATCGCTTCGGCTCCGCCGCGTACCTCACAGACATGAATGACATCCCGGCCGAGAGCCTCCCGCTGCTTGGGGAACTCGACATTCTCATCCTCGACGCCCTGCGACGCGAGCCGCACCCCAGTCACGCTCACCTGGCGAAATCGATCGATCTCGTCCGGCAACTACGCCCCAAACGGGCACTTTTCACCCACATCAGCCACGATCTCGATCACGAAAGCACCAACGCCGCCCTTCCCGACCCCATTCAGTTAGCTCATGACGGCCAGCAGCTCACCTTCGATATAGCCTAGGGTGCCAAATACGGGCATCGACCCATCCTCATCGCTCGAACCCTCAACGCTCAGAGCTGCACATCATCCGCACGGCCAATTGCGCTTACCCAAGCTGATGCGTCTCGTAAAGCTCTAGCCGTGAAGGCACCCAAAGAAGTCAAAGTCATGCAAATCGCCCACTCGATAAGCGAATTAGGTTCGGAAAACATACCCGCCGTCGTCACTATTGGCAACTTCGACGGCGTGCACTGCGGCCATCAGGCAGTTATCGCCGCCGTCAACAGCCGCGCTCGTGCCTTGGACGCCCGCTCGGTAGTGATTACCTTCGATCCCCACCCGTCGCACCTGCTCGCAAGCAAGCCGCGGACTGCCCTGCTCACCCCGCTTCCCCGCAAACTCGAGCTCCTTGCCGCCACCGGTATTGATCTAGCTCTCGTCCTGCCCTTCACCGAAGAGCTCCGCCTTCTTACAGCAAGGCAATTCGCCAAACAGATCCTCTGCGACGGCCTGCGCACTCTGGAGATCCATGAAGGAGAAAACTTTCGCTTCGGCTATGGGGCAGAGGCCGGCATCGACAGCCTCACCCGCCTCGGCAAAGAACTCTGCTTCCGCGTCGAAGCGTATGAGCCCATTCTGCGCCGCCGTGCCCCGGTCTCCTCCAGCCGCATTCGTCAGCTCATCGCCGCCGGTGACGTCCGTTCTGCTCGCGCTCTGCTTGGCCGCCCTTTCGCGGTCGACAGCACACCGGCTCCCGGTCGCGGCTACGGCACCCGCTACGCCGTCCCCACCATCAATTTAGCCGCCTACCCTGAGCTCTTGCCCGGCAACGGCGTGTATATCACCACCCTGCGCATCGGCGAGGGTCCGGCCGGCGTCACCTTCCACGGTGTGACCAACGCCGGCAACCGCCCCACCTTTGGAGCCGATTCCTACGCTGTCGAAACCCATCTCTTCAACTTCGAACCGCTGGAATTAACACCGGAGACCCCCATCCGCCTCACCTTCCTAAGCCGGCTGCGCGGCGAACATCGCTTCCCCACGCCCGAAGCACTCCGAACCCAGATCGGGGAAGACGTTCAGCGCGCTCAACGCTACTTCCGGCTCTGCGCTGCTCTTGGGATCCAACAGGTTTGAGCCGTGGCAGTACAGTGCTCAAGTCATTCGCTGCCAATTGAACGTCGTTCTCCCAAAAAGCCCGAACAATAACGCTCCCGGCAACGCTCCAGGATGGCGCAGCCAGGGAGCCGACTAGTTCTGCGGCACGTTCTGTGGCGCCGCTACTCGTGGTCTCGGTGCGGCGGTGAATGGCTGTGGAACCGGGGACGGTACCACGGGTCGCGGCGCCCTTGGCGTCCCTGAGGGCGCCGGTACAGGCACAGGAACGCTGCCGGTTGGATTCGCAGCCGGTGCCGGCGTCTCCTCGGGCGGGGGATCAAAGGTGGGCGAAGCGGTCTCCGGCTTCGGAGCATCGTCCCCCGCGTCGGAGTTGTCCGCCGGCTCGGGGGCAGGATTCGCCGCGACGGTAATCTGGCGTTTCGGCGCATTCGCCCGCGGGAACTGCTCGTTTGGCCGGTCGGCGATCGCGGCTTCCATGAAGTTGATCCAGATTGGCAG
This sequence comes from uncultured Bryocella sp., assembly GCA_964235515.1. Taxonomy (GTDB): domain Bacteria; phylum Acidobacteriota; class Terriglobia; order Terriglobales; family Acidobacteriaceae; genus Granulicella. The sequence goes on along the minus strand of CAXSBL010000022.1, from coordinate 3,846 downwards.
CGCTACCTTCGCGCCCTGCTCTTTATCCCCAAGCGACTGCCGATTGTCGTACCCGACCCACGTTCCGCAGGTGACCGAAGGCGAAAAACCTACGAACCATGCGTCCGTGAAGTTATTGGTCGTGCCGGTTTTGCCGCCCAGCGCATGATGTAACGCCGAAGCCGCCGATCCGGTACCGTGCTGCACCACCGCCTGCAACAGGATCATCATCTTGCGGGCGATCTCCACCGAGATCACCTCGCGCACCCCCGAGGTCCGCTGTTCCAGCGGCGTCCCATCCGCCTGCACCACACGGCTAACGTAGTGCGGCGCGATCCGGATCCCGTCGTTCGGAAACACCGAATAGGAGGCCACCTGCTGCTCCAGCGTAATGTCCGCCGCACCGATCGCCACAGGAAGAAAGTTCGGCAGTGGGCTCGTCACGCCAAACCGCCGCGCCACCTCAATCACCTTCTTGATGCCTACCCGGTCCGCAATGCGCAGCGCCGGGATATTGCGCGAGATCGCAAAGGCATCGATCACGCTCATGTTCCCCGCGAATCCCTTCTCGTAGTCATGCGGCGAATACGGCCCGCTCGCCGTATAAAAGGTGGCCGGCGCGTCCGAGATGGTGTCGTACGGCTTCATTCCCGCCTCAAATCCGGCCGTATAGTCGTAAATCTTGAACGAGGACCCCGTCTGCCGCAAGGCCTGTGTGGCTCGATTGAACTGCGACAGCGCCCAATCACGGCCGCCCACCATCGCCAACACCGCGCCGTTCGAGTTGTCCATCGCCATCAGCGAAGACTGCACGCCAGTGTCTTCTTCCAAAGCCAGGTGCAGAGCCGGCGTTCCCGCTCCGCTCGCCACCCTCACGTACACGATGTCGCCAACACTTGCGAGATCAGTCGCTTTGTAGTGCTGCGTCCAGGCCCAGTCGGGCGGTGTTAGCGTCGCGTAGACCTGACCGATGCGCACCGTCATCTTTGTCGGCGCCACCTTCATTACCAGGGCGTGAAAGTATGCCCCATTTGTAATCGAACTCGTCCAGTCAGGATGCTTATACGTCTCCGGGTTGTACTCCGTGTTGGCAAGCGTCGGCAGCTTGCCCTTCCACCCGTGCCGCCGCTCATACACAGCCAGCCCATCCAGGACGGAGCTCTCCGCCCTGTGCTGCAGATCAAGGTCCAACGTGGTGTACACACGCAGACCCGAGCCGTGCACCTCGTCCACACCGTACTCGCGTTCCAGCTGCCGCCGGACTTCCTCCACAAAGTAGGGTGCTTCGGCGTTCGGCGGCGTCTCCAGATGCAGCTCCAGCGGAACCGCTTTGGCCGCCAGCGCCTGCGCGTAGGTGATCTTGCCGTCGCGCACCATCTCGTCCAGCACCAGGTTGCGCCGCCGGAGTGCCCGCTCCGGAAACCGCACCGGCGAATAATATTCCGGCCCCTTCGGCAGCCCCGCCAGCAACGCTGCCTCAGCCAGCGTCAGCTGCCGCGCGTGTTTGCTGAAGTAGTACTCCGATCCTGCCTCAAACCCATAGGTTCCGCGCCCCAGGTAGATCTGATTCGCATACAGCGTGAAAATCTGATCCTTTGTAAAGTGCCGCTCAATCTGCAGGGTGATGAAAATTTCCTGCAGCTTGCGCCCGTACGTTTTTTCCGAAGACAGGAAGAGATTTCGCGCCAGCTGCATGGTTAGGGTCGACGCACCCTGCGCCTTGCCCTTGCTGTGCAGATCCTCATAGGCCGCGCCCACGACACGCACCAGGTTTACGCCGCCATTGCGGTAGAAGTCCTTGTCCTCAATGGAGAGGATCGCCTCCCGCAGCACCGGTGGGATCTCCGAAAAAGGCACCACCACCCGCCGTTCAGAGGCAAAGGTGCCGAAGACCTTTCCATGGATGTCGTAAAGTTCGGTTGTCGTACTGGGACGGTAGCGCTCCAGCTCCGTCATCTGCGGCAGATTGACGGAAAACACCAGCACCAAAGCCAGCATGATCCCAAACACCGCAGACACGCCAAACAGAAGCAGCCACGCCGCGCGCCCCGCAAACGGCTGCGCCGCTCCCCTGGGCTCCCCGAAGGGAAACTGCAGCATCGCATCCCAGACCGGCGAGCGCTGGCCGCGGCGAATGCGTACACGAAGGCCTTTCTTTGCTTCGACCTTCTTTCGCTCCGGCTGCATTAGGGTATTCAAGGCTTTTTCACCCTATCACGACCCCTGCCGCAGCACCGCGTCCTATTTTGGCACAGCTCAGGCAGCTTTACCCTTCAGCATCTCCAAAGCCTTATTCAGCTGATCGTCTACCTGCACAGAGGACTTCTTGCCCGTGCTCGGCGCTGCTGCCGCACCATGCCCCGCCGGCGCCTCGCCTTCATTATCCTCTGCGGCTTGATCGTCGCCGGTGCTTGAAGCCACCAGAACGGCAGGCGTCACACCCTCCGATTCAAAGGTTTTTCCGGAAGGCGAAGCATATTTCGCAATCGTCAGTATTACCGCGCCGCCATCGGGCAGGTCAAAGGTCTTCTGCTCTCCACCCTCGCCAAACGTCTTTTCGCCCACTAGTTCTCCGCGCTTGTTGTCCGCAATCGCCGCCGCGGCCAGCTCCGCCGCCCCTGCTGTTCCGCGATTCACCAGAACCACCATCGGCGTCGCCGGGTCAACGGCTTTCGAAGCCTCTGCGCTGAAGGTTTGCTTCGGAAAACGCTGTCCCTCTAAAGTGGCAATTGTTCCGGAGCTCAGGAACAGGTTTGCCAACCGAATCCCCTCCTTCATGTCGTCCCCGGACACATCACGCAGGTCCAGAATCACCTTCTTGGCCCCGCCGCTCTTCTCCGCAGCCTTCAGCTTGGCTTCAATCGCGTTCACATGCTCGCGGTCCAGCAACTCCGGCCGCAGGTCCAGAATGCTTCCGTTCTCGTACACCGTGTCCGTCACCGGCGGCTCGCTGACCACCGCCCGGGTTAGATCGATCTTGTCCGGAGCCGCCTTGCTCGGCCGCACCACCGCCAGCGTCAGCTTGCTTCCCGGCGTCCCCGTCAACATGTGCTCAATCATCGCCAGCGAGATGTCCCGGGTGTCCTTGCCGTCGATCGCCTCAATAATGTCGCCATCCGTCAGGTTTGCCCGCTCCGCCGGGCTGTTCGGCACCGCAGAGACGACCACGGCGTACCCAAAGCGCTTGGATACGTTCAATCCCACCTGCGCCTTGCCCAACGCATCGGCTTTATACGCCTTGTAGTCCGCCGGGCTCAGGTAGCTGGAATCTGCATCCAGCGACTCCAGTAGTCCACGCAACGCACCGGAGGTCACCACGGTCATATTCGGATCTTCAACGTAGTCGCTCTGGATGTACTGCAGCACCTGGCCGTACACATCGATCTGCTTGTAGGCTCCCTGCTGCACATCCATCCCCGCCGCACTTACCCCACGGGCGTTTACGCCAAGAAAGATTCCCAGCACCAACAAAACAGAAAGCGAAAGCAGGGCAAGTTTTAAACTCTTGGGCATGGGTGACGGTCGACTCCGGAGATGGTACTCAAACAGCGGTCCTGGGCGTTAGACGAAGCCCGGTACCGGAATGATACCTTCACACCAGCGTCCCCGTCGGGAAAGTTCATGGTGGCGGTGAGAGGAATCGAACCTCTGACCTACGGGTTATGAGTCCGTCGCTCTAACCATCTGAGCTACACCGCCAAGACGCCGGCCCAACCGACGCAGAAAGCATCCGTTCAGCTCAAGGGCGCAGTGACCATCATAAAGTCGCCGTTCCCTGCGGTCAAACCTGGCAGACTCCCGCCTTGACCCTTCAACCCACACGCGAGTTCCCCGGCTCCGCTCTCCCGGCTCCGCGGGAAACGGCGA
>CAXSBL010000021.1:54349-60041 GCA_964235515.1 uncultured Bryocella sp. | reverse complement strand
CGGTCTGCGAAGTCTTCGGGCTGCGAAGTCTTCGGGCTGTTGGGTTAGAGGATGTAGCGGCTGAGGTCCTGGTTTTGGACGATGGCGGCTACCTGTCCCTGTACGTATTCGCGGTTGATGGAGAGTGTGAACTCCGGCGTCGTAGCGGGGGCTCCGGAGGCGCGTGGGGTGAGTGCCGGTAGTTTGCTTTCGGGGTCGGGCGGGGTATTGGCCTTGGCGGCTTTGACGAGGTCGGGGGCCCCGAAGCTGATTTCGTCGAGAACCTTCTCCATGATGGTGTGGAGGCGGCGGGCGCCTATGTTTTCGGTGTTCTCGTTGACCTGGAAGGCGAAGTGGGCCATCTCGTCGAGGGCATCGGGGGTGAACTCGAGGGAGAGGCCTTCGGTTTCGAGCAGGGCTACGGACTGCTTGACGATGGAGGCGCGCGGCTCGGTGAGGATGCGCAGGAAGTCGTCGACGGTGAGGGCTTTGAGCTCGACGCGGATGGGAAAGCGGCCCTGCAATTCGGGGATGAGGTCCGAGGGCTTGGAGACGTGGAAGGCGCCGGCGGCGATGAAGAGGATATGGTCGGTGGTGACGAAGCCGTACTTGGTGTTGACGGTGGTGCCTTCGACGATCGGGAGGATGTCGCGCTGGACGCCTTCGCGCGAGATGTCGGGGCCGTGGCCGCCTTCGCGGCCGGCGATCTTATCGATCTCGTCGAGGAAGACGATGCCCGAGTCTTCCACGCGCTCCACCGCGATGCGGGTGATGGCTTCCATGTCGAGCAGACGGCCTTCCTCTTCCTGTACGAGGTAGTCGAAGGCGTCGGCGACCTTCATGGGGCGCTTGCGGGTGCGGCCGGCGAACATGCCGGCGAGCATGTCCTTGATGCCGTTGGTTTCGTTTTCATCGGGCGCGTTGGGGCCGCCGCTGGTGACGACCTCGATCGACGGCTGGTTGCGTTCGCGGGTTTCGAGCTCCACCTGCTTGTCGTCGAGACGGCCTTCGCGAAACTGCTGCCGGAGACGTTCTTTCTGGCGTTCGGCGCGCTCTTGATCGCGCTCTTTTTCCTTGTCATCGCGGGTGAGCACGACCAGATGCGCGGGTTCGCCGGTGGGCGTGAGCGACTCGGGGCTGAGGTGTTCGCGAGAGGGAACGGTCTCAACGGTGCCCAGGGGCAGGTTGTCTTCTGCTGTGTTCTCGCCGGCGTGCGGGCGATTGTCGACGGCTGGGGCATTGCCGGCACCCTGCTGCAGCAGTAGATCGAGGAGCTTTTCTTCGGCGGCGGCTTCGGCGCGGTCTTCGATCTCTTCGAGTTTTTCTTCGCGCACCTCGTCGATGGCGGTCTCGACGAGATCGCGCACCATGGACTCGACGTCACGGCCAACGTAGCCGACCTCGGTAAACTTCGAAGCTTCGACTTTGAGGAACGGCGATTTCGTGAGCTTGGCGAGACGGCGTGCGATCTCGGTTTTGCCGACACCCGTAGAGCCGATCATGAGGATGTTTTTGGGCATGATCTCTTCGGCGAGATCGGGTGAAAGCTTTTGCCGGCGGGTGCGATTGCGTAAGGCCACGGCAACGGCGCGCTTGGCCGCGGCCTGGCCGACGACATACTTGTCGAGCTCGGCGACGATCTCCCGGGGAGTCATCTCGTCGAGCGAAAGGGGCTGGTCTTCGGCGGTGCCGGGGAGGTAAATGGCCATGGTTTCTTGCTTTCTCACGCGCGTGGGTTCAGCGCTCACTTGCTCGCGTTGTGCCTAGCGTCTGCGTGGACATCCGCGCGGGTTCAGATGGCCTTTTGCGAGTCGGCCTGGGCCGCGGACAGCTCTTCAAAGGCGATCGACTGGTTGGAGTAGATGCAGATGTCGCCCGCGATGCGCATGCTGCGCTCCGCGATCTCGCGGGCGGAGAGGGGCGTGTTCTCGAGAAGCGCGGTGGCGGCGGCGAGAGCGTAGGTTCCGCCCGAGCCGATGGTGGCGATGACGCCGTCGGCGGTGGCATCAGGTTCGATGACGTCGCCGTCGCCCGAGAGCACGTAGATATGTTCGTTGTCGGCGAGCAGGAGCAGGGCTTCGAGCTGGCGCAGGAGCTTGTCGGTACGCCAGTCTTTGGCGAGCTCTACGGCGGCACGGCCGAGCTGACCGCTGTACTGCTCGAGCTTGGCTTCAAAGCGTGTGATCAGGGCAAAGGCGTCGGCGGTGGAGCCCGCAAACCCGGCGAGCACCTTGCCGTTGCCGAGGCGGCGCAGCTTCTTCGCCGACGATTTCATGACCGTGGCGCCGAGCGTGACCTGCCCATCGGCAGCCATGACGACGGAGCCGCCGCGGCGCACGCAAAGCACGGTGGTGGAGCGGATGCGGCGGCCCTCGGCGAGATCGAGCGGATGCGCAGCGGGCGGAACGGGCGCGGGTGCGACGGGCGCGGGTGAGACGGGGGCGGACGTGCGGAACGGAGACGACATGACGAGGTTGAAGTGTAGCGCAGATGCCCGGCGAGATGCTGTCGCGGAGGCATACGGCGTGCCCGGATACGCCGGAGACCTTCTTGTGCGCCCCCAGTTTGCGAAGTGTTCCAGCGGTTCCAGGACGCTGTCAGCACGAGCTACGGAGATTAACCAGCACCGAGGGTCGAGGCGGTCAGACCGGCACCGTGCACACCGTTCGTGCAAAGGGTGTTTATGAGTTGATGGCCTGCATGTATTGTGCGTCGATACGCAGAGCTTCGTAAGGAGGTATATCGAACGCTTCCTGCTCGACAAACATGTGCCTGATCGAGGCGTTCCTGGCTGCTTCAAAGATGGGGCGAAACTTAACGGTGCCTCGTCCGAGCTCTGCCGCGGGCGGTGGGTCCAGCACGGTTGCGGGTTGGGCCGTGGCCTTGAAGTCCTTGATGTGCAGCATGGAGATGCGCGCGGGGTATTTTCGCAGCAGAGCTACGGGATCGCCGCCGCCGACCGTAACCCAGCCGCAGTCCATCTCAAAGGTGACCAGCGCGGGATCGGTGAGCCGCATCATCTCGTCGAAGGGCACAACGCCCTCGATTAGGCGAAATTCCATGGTGTGGTTGTGATAACCGAACTGCATGCCGGCTGCCTTGACCTTGCGTCCCCATTCATTGAACTGCTCGGCATTCCAGCGGAAGTCCTCGAGCGTGAATGCTTCTACCATGCCGCGGAAGGAGGGGTCCTTCAGTCGCGCCGGATCCTTGATGGCAGGAAAGGAGCAGATGATGTACTGCAACCCAAGCGCCTGGCCGAAGGCTAACGTTGCGTCGAAGTTCCTCAGCAGGTCATTGGCGCTGTTATGAGAGCTGGGCATGCGCAGCCCGACCGCCGTCAACGCCCCTTTCACCTGCGCAGGCGAGCGGCCGTAAAAACCTGCGGCCTCCACCTCCTGGTAGCCGAGCGAGGCGACCTGCTTCAGTGTGCCTTCGTAGTCCTTCCCCAGCAACTCGCGCACCGAATACAGCTGCAAGCCAAGCGGAAGACCGAGGGGAAGGGCATGAGCTTTCAAAGCCTGCCCAGGTAGCGCCGTGCCGACGGCCGCAGCGGAGGCGGAGCGAAGAAAGGAGCGTCGCGTAGCGTATGGCAGGGAAGATCTCATGCGTTGACTCCTTGTGGATCATGCGCGAGTGGGTATCTCGCCGCAGGCCTTCGCCTGGCAGCCAGAAGGCTCGCCCGGCCAACATACAGCAGGAACATCTGCTTTGGCTGCGGATGCGATGATTGCCAACGCTATCGGAGCGGCCGCGTGAAGAAACCGCACCTCACGGCAGCACCTCATACGTGACATAAGCGAAGCGCATGGAGTCCGGCGCCCAGGAGTTGACGTTGATCGTGCCCTGGCCGCCCGTCGCTTTCAGCAGGAGTTTGGCGGATGCGGCGACACGGTCGTGGTCGATGCTCGCGAGCTTCAACTGGATCGATACGTCGCGAGGATTGTGTGTGGCCGTTCCCGGGGGATAGCCGATGTCCACCATCTTGGTGCCGTCCGGCGAAATGTGCGGGAACCAGTCTTCCAGTGCGTCGTTCAACACCATTTGAGCTTTTGTGTCGTCTGGGCCTGCACCGGTGACGGGCAAACGCCAGATGGCCTCCTTGCCTGAGCGGTCGGAGTTGATGTAAATCCACTTGCCGTCGGGCGAGTAATCGGGACCGTCATCATGGTGGACGTTCTTGGTCAGGCGGTGCTCCGCTCCACCCACTGCGGGCATGCTGTAGATGTCGAACTGACCGCTGCCACCGCGCTGCGCCACAAAGGCAAGCGTCTTGCCGTCCGGCGACCAACCATGGAAGTAGCTCGGGCTTTCGTGGGTCATCTGGCGGATATGCGTACCATCCGCGTCAGCCACAAAGACCTCCGATCCCCCGTCTCCGGGCGGTGTCGCGGAGAACGCCAGGTGAATGCCGTCGGGAGAAAGAGCCTTATCGTTGTTACAGGCGTACGTGGACGGGATAGGAAGCCTTTTCGGCTCGGCCGTACCGTCCGGCTTAAGGGTGAGGCGGTAGATGCCACCTTCGTGATTGGAGATGAGATAGCTGCCATCGGGAGACCAGTTCGGTGCTTCCCATACGGAGTCACCGGTGAAGACCAGGTGAGACGAGCCATCGTGCAGGTCATAAAAGAAGAGGCGGCTGCGAAGATGCTGCTGCATCTCCTGCGCCTGCGTGGCAGATGGGAAGGCTGACGCAGCAATTAGACAGCTCGCGAGGGCAAGGGAGAGACCGCGCAGCTTCAGGGATCGGAGGCGAGCCTTCAAGGGGAGCTCCAGGTTGGAGGTACACGATATTTATTGTGCGTTGTTTGCGCGCAGCCGTTGCTGGCTCTAAATTCCAAGGCTACGCAAAACACGGTCCGTAGCTGAAGACAGACGAAGTCAGCTACCAAGTAGCTTAGCTCCGTCTGCCTATTCAATCGATTCGTGATTCTGGCTGTGCTTGGTACGACAGAGGAAACTTCAGGAGTAAGCACCCCAACGCCGAGAGTTACTGCCCAGGATTAACAGGTGTCCCTACCTTGCGAACGGCTGCATCGACGACGGCATAGAGCAACTGACCCGTATCAGCTTTGGCGGCGAGTTTAATCTGCTCACCCACACGACGACCAGCGGCGGCCGTTTCCGGGAGCTGCAAACCGCGGTCTTTTGCAGAAATTTCAGCCAATTGCGTGACCATTTCAAAGAAGGTCGCTTCGTTTTTGCCGCTGAGCAGCCATGCCTGATGCACGGTGGAGGTGAGCAGCTGATCTGTCGTCCAGTTCTGTGCCCCTGCGGTTTGTCCGCTTGCGGAAGGTGGTGCAATATTTCCTTGCTGGGCGAGGAGCAGAGGCGCGGAGAAAACGGTCAGAAAAGAAGCCATGACGAAGACAGGGAGCATTTTACGCATAAAGTTAGATCCTTTGGGTAAGTCAGCATGGAAGCATAACGGTTACAGACGGTCGGAGATGGCCGGCAAAAGCGCCTAACGGTTGTAGCCGCCCTGGTCGTAGTAGCGATGCTTCATGCTTTGCTGGTGCTCGTGCCCTGCGAAAGCACCTATACCGGCGCCGGCACCACCACCAATCAGAGCACCCTTGAGGCCTCCGCCGAAGATGGTTCCCGCCACTGCCCCGACACCACCACCGATGAGCGCGCCACGCCCGGCGCCTACGCCGTGACCCTGGTAGCGACCATCGTTATATTGACCACCGTTGTTATAACCGCCGCGGTT
>CAXSBL010000021.1:26846-54249 GCA_964235515.1 uncultured Bryocella sp. | reverse complement strand
TAACCGCCGTTGTATTGACTGCCGTCATGGTAGCCGGAATGACCGTAGGAACCGCTACTTCCGCCACTGCGGGCCCCATTATAAAAGTTGCTGTTGCCATGCTGGTACTGGGCATGGACCGCGGGTCCGAGCAACAAGGGCAATACAGCCAGGGAACCACTCAGCAGATGTTTCGTGCGCTGGAGCATTAGATCCTTTCACCGCAGGCGACAACGTGCGTCGGGCGCACCTCTGCTGCGGGCATGCCATGGGCATGTAGAACGTTTTGATGCTTCGGGTCCGGCGCAAGAGGTTTCAGCGGTTAAAGTTTCGCGACACGTAGGTTGTAGATGAAGGTGTCTCAAAACGGGGCACGGGCGTCCTATTCACCAGGAGAACTGACCCGATGAATTATGTTCCGCTCGGTACCACCGGTATGCATGTGTCGCCAATCTGCCTGGGCATGATGACGTATGGCTCCAAGAAGTGGCGTGAATGGGTGCTCGAAGAAGAGGAATCGCGGCCTTTTGTGAAGCGCGCCGTGGAGGCTGGCATTAACTTCTTTGACACGGCTGATGTGTACTCCCTGGGTGAAAGCGAGGTGGTCACGGGTAAGCTGCTGCGTGAGTTCCAGCCGCATCGCGATGAACTGGTGATAGCCACCAAAGTCTTCAGTCCGATGAGCGATCTACCTAATGATCGCGGTCTTTCGCGCAAGCACATCATGGCCTCCATCGATAAGAGCCTAAAACGGCTGGGCGTGGAGTACGTGGATCTGTACCAGATCCACCGCTTCGATAAAAACACCCCGATTGAAGAGACCTGCGAAGCGCTGAACGATGTGGTGAAGGCCGGCAAAGCGCTGTACCTTGGCGCCTCAAGCATGTATGCGTGGCAGTTCCTGAAGATGCTGAACTTTCAGAAGCAGCACGGACTGGCTCGTTTTGAGACGATGCAGAATCACTACAACTTGGTCTATCGCGAAGAAGAGCGCGAGATGATTCCGCTTTGCCTGGATCAGGGCGTCGGCTGCATTCCATGGAGCCCGCTTGCTCGCGGCTTTTTGACGGGGACGCGCAAGCGCGAAGATGGAAAGAGCGAAACGACGCGTGCCCGCACGGACGACTTCGGTCACTCAATGTACTACCGTGACACAGACTGGACAGTGGTGGATCGCGTGGTGGAGATCGCCGGACAGCGTGGCGTTAAACCCGCGCAGGTGGCGCTGGCCTGGGTGCTGGCGCAGCCCGGTGTGAGTTCGCCGATCATCGGCGCGAGCAAAATGTACCAATTGGAAGAGGCCCTGGGAGCTCTTGATCTGAAGCTGAGCGAGGAGGAGATCAAGCGATTGAATGAGCCGTATGAGGCTCATCCGGTGCTGGGTCATAGCTAGCAGATTGTCCTGAAAGCGGGCTGACGGTAATGCCACAAGGCGGGGAGGGCATGGCACAGGCAGGGGAGTGACGGTCGGGCGGGGGACTGGCTAATCTTTGGGCAGTCTTGCAGCGCAGCGATGGCCGGAAGCGGCAGCGTTGCACTCGAGATTCGCCCCGTTCTGGCCTGGTCTCTGCGCCCGGCTGTCACCTCTTCTCGCAACCTTTTCAGGATCCCGCTTGCCGCTGAGTCACATCGCAAGCTTTGGCCCGGGCCGGCAGTACAGGCCCTCGCGAACCGCATCCCCCTGCGGCATCGTGTGGGGCCGTTGGCTCTGCTGCCTGTTGGCCGCCCTCGTTCTGGCATGGATGCTGGGAGATGTGGCCACGGCGCAATCCAATCCGGGCGATGCTTCGAACAGCGCCTCCCTGGGCAGCGCGGAAGCCGCTCGCGCGCGAGCGGCGAGGTTTTTGGCGGGCCGTACGGTCGCCCCGGCCAGCGTGGGACAGCTGTCTTTGCCGGCTGCCGAGGCTTTGCGCCAGGCACGCACGCTGAGCCCGGCAGGCGCGTCGCCACTGGCGAGACCGCGGCCACAGGCCAGCACGGGCGGGGGAACAGCCAATCTCTCTGCAGTCTGGCAGGCACTCGGGCCGATGTCGGTGAACTCGGTCCTTTACGGGCAAATCAGCGGTCGGATCACGGCCGTCGCGATCGATCCCAACGACAGCACGGGCAACACGGTATATCTGGGCACCACGGGCGGTGGCGTCTGGAAGAGCACAAACGCGGCGGGCGCGTCCAGCAGCGTGAGTTTCGCGCCCCTGACGGATACCTTGCCTGTGTTTTCGGCCAATGAGGGTGCAACGACGGTAGCTTCGATCTCCATCGGAGCCGTGGCGGTGCAGCCGAGCCTGACGGGAATCGTGCTTGCAGGTACAGGCGATCCGAATGACGCCACCGATTCCTATTATGGCGAGGGTCTGCTGCGCTCGTCCGATGCCGGCCAGACCTGGACCCTGATCACCGGATCCAAAGACGGTGCAAACGGGACGCACTCCTTCGCGGGGCTGGCGACGGCCGGGCTTGCCTGGAGCAGTGCGACCCCCGCGCTGACTGTCGCGGCGATGACGATCTCAACGGAGGGCACCGTCGTGCAGGCGACCAACGGTGCGTCCGTACCTGGTCTCTACTACTCTCCCGACGCAGGCATCACCTGGCACATGGCCACGGTGTACGACGGCAGTCAGGTGGTCCAGGCCCCTGCCGCCGCCGGTGCGGCGCAGGCAGAGGTGCGCGCCACGGCGGTCGTATGGGACGCACAACGGGCGCTGTTTATCGCAGCCCTGGCTTCTCATGGGTACTACAGCTCCTCCGATGGGCAAACCTGGAAGCGGTTGACGAACCAGCCGGGTACGGGACTGACGACAACGAACTGCCCTGTGGGCGTGAATGGCATTGGAAGCGCCAACTGTCCGATTTTTCGCGGAGCGCTGGCGGTACAGGCGTCCACCGGCGATCTGTATGCGTTGACCGTGGACGCCAATGGGAACGACCAGGGCCTGTGGCAGGATCTTTGCCACGCGGGTGCGAACGGCAGCTGCACGACGGTGGTTCCGGTCTTTGCGACGCGAATCGACAATGGCGCGCTGGAGGTGGGACAGGGCAAAGCAGGCGGCTCGAAGGTCATCGTGCAGAGCGGCTATAACCTTGCCCTGGCGGCTGCTCCGGCCGCGAGCAACGGAACGGTCTTGTTTGCCGGCACCGTCGATTTGTACCGTTGCGCGCTGGCCACCGGAGCCAGCACCTGCACCTGGCGCAACACGACCAACGCGGGAGATGCCTGCAATGCACCGGCTGCCGTGGCTCCTGCGCAACATGCTCTGAGCGCCGTAGCGCAAAGCACCGGACAGCCGTTGCTGTTTTTGGGAAACGATGGCGGCCTCTGGCGTTCCACGGATGGCGTCGCCGAGACCGGTGCGGCATGTTCCGCAACGGATGCCAGTCACTTCGACAATTTGAACGGTGCCATCGCGAAAGGCGGATCCTTGGCGGAGATCGTCGGCTTTGCGCAGGATCCGCAGCTAACGGGAACGTTGTTGGCGGGATTGGGTGAGAGTGGCTCTGTAGCAACGACGACGGCGGTCACCTCAGCGGCCAGCGCGACGGGATGGGCTCAGTTTTCGTCCGGCGAAGGGGGATACCCGCAGCTGGATCCGGCGAACTCCTCCAATTGGTATCTGGCGGTGGGTGCGGGTGTGAATTTACAGCTGTGCCCCGCAGGCAGCGCTTGCAGCATTGCCAACTTTCTTCCGCCGGCAACCGTGGGGGAAGCGCAGGTGGCTGAGGATGCAGCTTTACTCGATGCGCCTACGCTGCTGGACCCTCAAAATACGGACAATCTGCTGGTTGCCACCTGCCGCATCTGGCGCGGACCGGCCCAGACCAGCGCCGGATGGAGCACGGCCAATGCACTAAGCCCGGCCATGGACGGCAGTGCGACGCCCTGTGCGCTCACGAGCGCGTTCGTTCGCTCGATTGGTGCCGGTGGCCCGGTTATCACAGCCGCAAGTTCAGCACAGTCGGGTTCGCAGGTGCTATACGCCGGTATGGCGGGCGTAAGCGACGGTGGCGGCTCGCTCGGCGGACATGTCTTTGTGACCAGGGCCGCCAATAGCGCGAGTGCCCGCACGGCGTGGACGGATACGGCGAAAGGCGCAGTGTCAAACGGCAGCGCGGTCTTCAACGCCACGGGTGCGGATATCTCCGCGGTTGTTGCGGACCCACACGACGCGACAGGCGCGACCGTGTATGTGACCGTCATGGGCTTCGGTGCGTTTGGTGTCGATGCACCCCATGTCTACCGCTCGATCGACTTTGGCGCTCACTGGACCGACATCACGGCGAACCTGCCGAACGCTCCCGCCAATACGTTGCTGGTGGACCCTAATGACGCCAACACGATTTACGTCGGCATGGACACCGGTGTCTACGTCACGCAGGCGGTGACCACGTGCGCCACAGCTAACTGCTGGAGCCCTCTCGGCACAGGTCTGCCCAATGCACCCGTGACCCAGCTGCAGGCCGGGCCGCAACTGAGTACCGGCGATGGCCGACTGGGTATGCTGCGCGCCGGCACCTATGGCCGCGGCCTTTGGCAGACGCCTTTGCTCAGCGCCGTCTCTATACTTACGCCGGGGCTGCGCGCCAGCAATTCCAGCCTCACCTTTGCCACGCAGCAACAAGGCACGGGGAGCGCCGCCCAAACCGTGACGCTTACCAGCACGGGGAACTCGCCTGTCACGATCTCGACGCTCGCGATGGCCGGTGACTTCGTTGAGACCGACACCTGCAGCGGCCAGATCTTGCCGGTAGTTTCAACCTGCACCGTGTCGATCAGCTTCGCTCCCACCGCAATCGGGAATCGGACAGGTCTGCTGACGGTTTATGCCAACATTGCGGGAGGTCAAGTTACCGTGGCGTTGACGGGCACCGCGTCAGCTCCTGCCGCTGTCGTGCTCACACCCATCAACCTCGTATTTCCCAGCACAACGGTGAACCAGACCGCCGCCACGCAGATCATCACCATCTCCAACACAGGTGGGAACGCGGCTACGCTACAGACGCCCACGATCACCGGTGATTTTACGGTAAAACAAAGTACCTGCAGCAGAACGCTGCCTGCGCAGACGGGATGTTCGGTTGTTATCGCGTTTACGCCCACCGCCAGCGGCACGCGTACGGGTGTTTTGACGGTGGTTGACAGCGCCGGAACCCAGACCGCGCAGCTCAGCGGCATCGGCCAGAGCCCGGCCACGGATACGTTGAGCCCGCTTTCGCTTACCTTTGGCAATCAACAGGTAGGGTCGACGAGTGCTCCGCAACAGATCACGTTGACAAACGCGGGCGACGTTCCCTTGCTGCTCATCGCCGCTTCGATCACCGACGGCGATTTCACGGCGACCAACAGTTGCGGCAGCTCGCTTGCCGCACACAGCACGTGTGCTGTCAGTGTGAAGTTCGTTCCTACCGCGCCGGGTGCACGCACCGGGGTGCTCAGCATCTCCGATCAGGTACGGCTACAGACGATTCCGCTGAATGGCACAGGCCTTGCGCCACCAGGTGTTTCGCTCGCGCCGTTAAACGTGAACTTCGGAGCCTGGGGCGTGGGTCTGAACTCACCGGTGCAAACAGTCACCCTAACGAACAACGGTGGTCTGCCCCTGGCCATCACATCGACGGCCATCACCGGTGACTTTTCCATCGCTTCCAGCACCTGCAGCAGCACGCTCGCGGTTGGCAGCGCGTGCAACTTCATTCTCCTGTTTTCGCCTTCTGCGGCAGGCATGCGCAGTGGAGTTCTAACCCTAGCTGACAACGCAACGCAGGGCATGCAGAGCGTCAGCCTGAGCGGAACGGGTGTCGATTTCTCCCTCGTGCCCAATGGGGCAACGGCGGTGACGGTCAACAGCGGCAGCTCTGCAACCTTTCCGCTGCAATTAAGCTCCGCCACCGGCCTGAGTGGGAGTGTGGCCCTGAGCTGTACGGGTGCGCCTGCCCATAGCGTCTGCACGATCAGTCCGGCTACGGCGGCGTTGGGTGGAAGCGTTCAGGTTTCCGTGGTGGTGCAGACGGGCATGTCTACAGCAATGGTTGATCCGCGCGACCTGCAGCATGGGAGCGGGCGCGGCGGCGGATTGGAGCTTGCGGTAGTGTGCCCGGCTTACTTTGGCCTGCGGCGTCGAAGGCGATTGAGTCGTACACGCCGACGAGGCTACGGGCGCTTCGGCGTGCTACTGTGCACGGCCGCGCTCTGCCTGGCCGGACTGCTTGGCCTGAGCGGCTGCGGTGCGGGCAGGGTTATACCTTTGGGGGCCGGGGCGGGTGGTACCAGCGCCTCCAGCACACCAACGCCGTCGGGAACCTACAACATCACCGTAAGCGGGGCGGCGACAGGGGTGACGCATACCGTCGCGTTGAGCCTCACGATTCAGTAACCGTGCCTTTTGCCCAAGGAGCAGAAGCCGACAGCAGATCTTTGCGGGAGAGCAAGGAAAAGTTACTTTGTTGGCTACAGACTTCGCCCACAGGCGGCGGCGCTGGCCCAGGCCCATTGAAAGTTGTAGCCACCCAGCCAGCCGGTGACGTCCACGACCTCGCCGATGAAGTAGAGCCCGGGGGTGCGCAGACTCTCCATGGAGCGGGCGTCGAGTTCGCGCGTATCCACGCCGCCGGCGGTCACCTCGGCCTTGGCGAAGCCTTCGGTTCCGGCAGGCTGAACGCTCCACCGATGCAAAGCGGCCTCCGCGCGGTCCAGCCCGGCGTTGCTCCAGTCGGGCTTGTCGCGCAGGTATAGATCTACCCAGCGCTCCGCGAGGCGGGAGGGCAGGGAGCCGCCCAGGGCTTTGAGCAGGGCGCCGCGGTCTCGGCCGGCACTGCGCTCTTTCAAATTGGCGAAGAGATTTCTGCCGGGCGCCAGGTCGAAGTGCACGGGAGCTCCCGGCCGCCAGTAGGAGGACACCTGCAGAACGGCGGGACCGCTGACGCCGCGATGGGTCAGCAGGAGCTTCTCGCGGAAGGCAGAGGCCTCGGATTTGCGCGCACGCCCTTTCTTTTGAGGGAGCAGCTCAGCCTGGGCAATCACCTCCACAGAGATGCCGGCCAGATCACTCCAGTCGGCGAGGTCGCCGGGAGCGAAGGTAAAGGGCACAAGGGCAGGCCGCAGCTCCACGACGCGATGACCGAACTGCCGCGCTACGTCGTAGCCAAAGCCGGTGGCCCCCATTTTTGGGATGGAGAGGCCGCCCGTGGCGATCACCAGGATGTTGCAGGCGAGTGCTCCGAGGCTGGTTTCCAGCAGAAAACGAGTGCGCGGTTTGGCCTCTCCGGTCTCCGGACCGCCGGGTTGTGCGCGAACCTCGTTCACGCGGACCCCGCAACGAATCTCCACGCCGGCTTCCCCGCATTCACGTTCCAGTAGCGCGACGACGCGGTGGGCGGAGTCGTCGCAGAAGAGCTGGCCGAGCGCCTTTTCGTGGTAACGGATGCCATGCTTTTCCACCAGCGCGACCATTTCGGCAGGGGTGAAGCGGGCCAGCGCAGAGCGGGCGAAGTGGGGGTTTTCGCTCAGAAAGTTTTCCGCTCGCGTGCCTGTGTTGGTGAAATTGCAGCGCCCACCGCCGGAGATCAGGACCTTGCGGCCCGGGCGTTCACCATGATCGAGCAGAAGCACGCGCCGTCCGCGCCGGCCGGCCTCAAAGGCGCAGAAGAGGCCGGCAGCTCCCGCGCCGAGGATCACAACATCGACGTTGCTGAGAGACGGAGCCACAGATCCAGTTTCGCAGACGATCTCCGGAGGGACATCTCACGTGCGGCTGGTGGCCTGCCGTGCACTGAGGCCCGGTTTGTTTCAATCGGCAGCTCACCACCTTCACAGGCCGGCGGACTCTGGCGAACTCTGTAGACAAGCGAGTTATTGATGATCCACCTTGAATCGGTAGGTCAATTGCAGGTACCCCAGCGTCAGCGGAGGAGCTTTGCCACCCTGGACTACAACCCGGCCGGGAAAGAAGTGACCTACACCAACCTGCACGTCGAGGTACTTGCGGAAAAGATAGTCCGTGGAAGCATCAAAGCCCTGGCCGAGGTCGGTGTTGCTGAAGCCGGCTGCCGGCGCCTTGATCTGGACCGTGGCGCCCGAGGAATAGACGTTGTCGCGCACGGAGGCGATGTGGAGATATTCGTTCTGGAAGAGAAAGGTCCAGTTCTCTCTGGGGGCGAGGTCGACGTTCACACGCGCCTGAGTGATGTTCTGAAATCCAAAGAGATCGACCAAGCCGAAGGCATTGTGGTTGCTGGGATACTGCTGATCGAAGGTACCGATACGGCTGGGATCGCGCAGGCTGTTGCCGGTCGCGTAGTCATACTCGCCGATCAAACGTGGTTTCCAGGCAAGACTGCGGGCGATGTAGCCGCCCTTGACGTAGCCCGCGCCGGCGTGAAGGGAACTGTTCGAGTAGGCTCCCCGCTGCAGCGCGCCGAGGACGTCGTACTCGAAGTTGCGGTGGATGTGACCGTCGACCTCGCCGCCAAAGGTGGTTTCCAGCTCTTGGCCGTGCACAGACTGCTGGCCGATGACATCGGCCACGCGACGAATGTAGACGAACGGCTGAATTTCGGTGTGCGGCACAATCGTTGCCAGTGTGCCGACGGCACCGTAAAAGGTAAGGCCCGCGCCATGTTTGTCAAGGGAGGTCGGATGGACCGCGACAACCGAGGTCGCAAACGCCTCTACCCAGTTCTTGTCACCGTAATGGCCGTCGAAGCCGTCCCAGGTGCGGCTGTTGTTGGTCCAGTTGCTGATACCCACAAGACGTTCGCTGCCGAAGCGCAGCTCCTGGCGCCCGGTGATCAGATCGAGCTTGGGAATCGGATGAATGTCCAGATAACCCTGAAATAGATCGAACTGGTTCCGTTGGTTGGAGGCAACCTGCGGGATGGGTAGACCGAGCGCGTGCGTATCCTGAAACAGCAAATAGCCGCGCAGGAACGAGGTCGGGCGGACCGTTACGCCGCCGCGGATGCGCGTTAGTTCGTAGATCCGATCGTTGGAAGAGACTTCACGCAGCGAGGTCTGGCCTTCGGTGCGTCCGCGCAGTTCCATATCGAGCGAGAGCCAATTAGGCAGCTGTGTCCACTTCAGTGGATCCGTGGCCTCGCGGGAGCCGGGGTAATTGAAGTAGACGGGTTTCTGCGCAAAAGCCCAGGAGGCGCTCGACATCCAGAGCAGTGTAGCCACCACGACCAGAGAGCATCGCGAAACGAGACTTGAAGGGGCGGTACGCCATCCGGCGAAGAGGCTGCGGGACGTAATGAAACTTACTTCCATGGTGACCTGAGAACGAGTGGATGAACGATGATACGTGGCGATGCAGTGCGATCCATGCATCATCGTGGATGAAAATCTTACGAGTGGTAGGAAGACACAACGCTTTGTGCGGTTGCATCGCGTACTCTGCACGTGTAAATCGGAACTGTATCACATGCAGGCACGTGGAAAGCCAGACAGGGCGATCTCCGAAGAGATCGCCCTGTCGGTAAACAGCACTGCGGCATCCGCAGCGGGAGCGCAGGCGTTAGAAGATGAAGCGTCCCAGCAGCTGCAGCTGGCGCGCACCGTAGATGACGTTGCTGGTTGAGGCTGGGCTCATGAACGGTGCCGCGGAGGCGGACAGCGGTCCGAGGCAGCCGACGTTGCCGGTGGCAGCCGCCGGGCAGGTGCCGGTTCCGGGTGCGGTGTAGGCAACGATAGGCGTGTTGACGGAGAGAATGTTGCGATGGTTGACGAGATTAAACGCTTCGGCGGCAATCTCGAAGTGGTAGCGGTCCTTGAAGAGCGGAAACTCGCGGGAGACGCGCGCATCCAGGTTGTGGACGCCCGGACCCTTGAAGCTGTTGCGGCCGGCGATGAAGTTCGGTACGCGGGCGCTGGGGCCGGAGGTGAAGGCGGCGTTGCTGACGCCGGCGTCGGTGGTGAGCGCGCGGCCCGGGGTACCGAGCACGCCGCTGGTGAGGTAGGTGATTGCACCGCTGATGGTCGCCGTCACGGGCTCACCGCTTTGCGCGGTGTAGGTGCCCGAAAGCTGCCAGCCATTGACGGCGTAGGCTGCGAAACGGTTGCCGATGGGCAGCTTCGTCTGCCCGACCAGCGTGCCGACGAAGCGGCTGCGAATATCGAGGTCAGAACGCGCGTACTCCGCGCTGCGACCCTGGCGATGACCCAGTGCAAACGGGATCAGCGGGGCATCGGTGCCGTTGAAGGTGCCGTTGCCGCCATAGGTCTGGCCGCCGTCCAGCGCCTTGGCCCAGGTGTAGTTCGCCAGAATCTGCACACCGTTGGACAAGGGCTTGCGCACCGTGGTGACGAAGGAGTGGTAGTTGGAGTTGACGTCGGAGAAGCCGGTCGCCACCGTGCCCACGGTGGAATCGATGCGGTTGACGTAAATGTTTTGCTGCTGTGCGGAGACCTGACCGGTATATGGATTGGTGTAGCGGTACGTGCGATTGCTGATCAACGAGGTGGGATCGACATTGGCATCGACGTAGACCGGCAGCCGCTCGCCGCGGTTGCCGACGTAGCCGACCGTGAGGGTCGCGCGCAGCGGAAGTTCCTGCTCCACGGTCAGATCCCAGGAGTGCGAAAACGGGTTCTTGAAGCTGGGGTCGAGGCCGCGAATGGTGATCGTGCCGCCCGGTACGGCCGCAAGGCCTGTGGGTGTGATAGCCGCCCCAGTAACGGGGTTGGTGGGTGACGGACCGGGCGGGGTAAAGATCGGCACGCCGCCCGTGGGCGCGTAGGCCAGGTAGGAACCGTTGTTCTGGTACGCAACCGTACAGGCCGTCGAGCCGGTGGGGCACGAGGTGTACGGCGTGTTGGGAACGACGGCGCTGATGGGGCCGTACTGCTTCTGATAAACGCCGTTTTCGCGGCGTTCGGTGTAGTAGCTCGAGTTTGAAATCTGGCCGTAGAAGATGCCGTAGCCGCCGCGGATCACGGTGCCGGTCTGCGGGTTCCAGTTGAAGCCGACCCTCGGCTGGAACATGTGGAGATCAGGATTGATCTGCGACGTGGCGTTGTAGGCCACATTGCTGGGGTTAAGCGGCAGCGCGCCGGCGGGATAGGTGGCAGCCAGCGCCGCCGTGTTGGGGTAGGGCAGATCCGGCCCGGGAACCAGCTGGGCGTCATAGCGCAGACCGCCGGAGAGCAGCAGCCGCGGTGTGGCCTTCCACTCGTCTTCAAAGAAACCGTCGATGTTCTGGTTCCAGAAGTCGTCGGCGCCCACGCCCGTGAGCTGGTCGACGGTCTGCGAGAACGAGTTGTAATGGCGCACGGCGCGGCCCGCATTGGTGTTGGTGATGGTGGGATTCACGCCGAGCGCGTCCTGCGCGAAGTTGGCGAAGTTGTACTCGGCCGTCGCATTGGAATAGCTGAAGCTGCCGTCGCCGCCGAAGAGGTTGGCGATCTGCTCGTGCACAAAGTTCAGATCAAAACCGGCTTTGATGGTCTGGCGACCGTGTACGAGCGAATAGATGTCCGTCGCCTGCCAGCGGTGCTCATCCGGAAACTTGCCGCGGGGCAGGGCGGAGGTTTCGCCGAAGCTGACGAGGTTGGTGAGGCTGTTGAACGGGCCGCCTGCGTTGGTGGTGTCGGTTTCCAGATCGCGGCCCCATTGAAAGTGCACCACGTTGGTGGTGTTGGAGGTCAGCAGGGTTTCGGCGTTGGCAATCAGAATCCGCTCATGGAAGTTCGCCTCGCCATTATTGCCAATGCCGCCGTTGGTGACGGTCACGGCGCCGTTGTACCCATTCGGCTGCTGGAAATCCTGCCACAGGAACTCCGCCGAAAGGTGAGTCTTCTGATTCAGCTGATAATCCAGACGCGGGAAGAAGATGTTCTGGTTTACCGTGCGCTGAAACGCCCCGAGTTGACCTTGAATCGCGGCCACTACGGACGCGCAAGCGGCGGGAGAGACGTTGGGAATCGTCGTCGGAAAAGTGACTCGTACGCCGTTCACCGTGTCGCTCAGCCGGGTCGTGCCACCGTCGCAGAGGTGAACCAGATTCGCAACGCTGTTGGTCTGGTTGAAGCTTGACGTATAGGCGATCGGGTTTACCTTGCGGTAACCGTCGTAAGCAAAATGGAAGAAGAGCTTGTCCTTGATGAGGGGACCACCGGCGGATATGCCGAACTGGTGTTGCACCTTCACCGGTTGGGTGCGCACTCCGAGGAACTTATTGTAGGGGTCAAGTGCGTTCCAGCCGGGCGTGCGGTAGTACTCGTAGACGTCGCCGTGAAAGCTGTTGGTGCCGCTCTTGGTGATCGCGTTGATGATGCCGCCGGCCGCGCCGCCGAGTTCGGCCGAGTAGCCGGTGGCCGAGGACTCAAACTCCTGGATGGCGTCCACGGGAAAGACATAGGGTGCACCCACGGACCGGCCACGGGCCTCGGAGAAGAACTGCTGATTGTTGTTCCCGCCGTCCACGATATTGGAGTTGTACACGCCCGAGATGCCGCGATAGCCGATCAGGCCGGTGTTGCCGTCGGGAACCACGTTCGGTGTCAGCAGCACGAAGCTCTCAAAGCGGCGGTTGTTGACGGGGAGGTTCGAAACCAGGTTCTGGCCGATGACCTGCGACTGCTCCACCTTCTCGGTGTCGAGCAGCGGCTGATCGGCGGTAACCTGCACCTCCGTGTTGACCGTGGCGGCCGGCAGCGTGGCGTTGACCGTGGTCACGGCGCCGACGGTGACGGTGATGCTCTTGTTGTCGACCGTGCCGAAGTTTGTGCCGCCGGCCAGCACGACCTCATAGCGGCCGGGCTGCAGGAACGTCGCCTCGTAGTGACCTTCCGAGTCCGTGACGAGGTTGCGCTTGGCCCCCGTCCCGATGTTGCTCACGGTGACGGTGGCGCCCGGAATCACAGCGCCGCCGCCGTCGCGCACCACGCCGGCGACCGAACCCAGGCCGGCAGTCTGTGCCATCAGAGGACGGGAAGGAGATAAGGCCGGGGCCGCGAGGGCAACAGCTACGCCCAGGACACGGGTGAAACGTTTGGATCGATTTCGCACAAAATTCCTTTACTGGGTGAGCGGATATGCCGGCCAGAAAGGGCGAACGCGCGCACAGCTCTGGTGAAGCGGCGGGGGTGAAGCGTAAACCCACGTCGGGAAAACAGGGACTGATTAGGTAGTTCTAGGCTCGCCGACCGGATGTGGGCTGTCAAGGGCGGATTGCCGCACTTTCGAGGCAGCGGGGCCCGGCAACGTGAAAAACTGGTAAAAGATCTCCTGGGAGCGATTCCTTTCCGGCACAGGTTTGACCTGACCCGCTTCGGGGAAGCGATTAATCCTTGCGGGGTACAACCGCTGGTAGTCGCTCTACCTCTGTCTCAGTACCCTCAGCAAAAAGGAACGCATGGCAACGAACGTATTTGGAAACTGGCTGCTGGCGGACCTGAACCTTCCCAAGGGTGTCCATAGCAAGGCAGAGCCGGTTCACGCCTGGTGGAAGGTCATGTGCCTGACCGGTGTGGATTATTTTTCAACTCTTGGCTACCAGCCGGGCATCGCCTTTCTTGCCGCCGGCGTGCTGTCTCCGTTTGCCACCCTGGTGCTGGTGCTGGTCACGTTGTTTGCCGCGCTCCCGCTCTATCGCCGCGTAGCTCAGGCTAGTCCCAACGGCCAGGGCTCCATCGCCATGCTGGAAAAGCTGTTTCCGGAGTGGGGCGGCAAAATCTTTGTACTGGTGTTGCTGGGGTTTGCTTCGACAGACTTCATCATCACCATGACGTTGTCGGCCGCCGACGCCGCGGCGCACTTCGTCCACAATCCCTACGCCCCGCACTGGCTGAGTAGTCAGCTTCTGGTCACCCTGCTGCTGCTGTTCGGTCTTGGAGCAATCTTTCTCAAAGGCTTCAAGGAAGCCATTGGGATCGCCGTGGTGCTTGTGGGGATCTACCTGTTGCTGAACGCCATCGTGACCGCGAAGGCCATTGCTGTTGTTATGGCTCACCCGGAGGTGTTTCCGCACTGGCGGGATGCGGCGTTTGCGCAGCACAGCAGCCCGCTCGCCATGTTCGGGGTGTGCCTTCTGCTGTTTCCCAAGCTGGCCCTGGGCCTTTCCGGTTTTGAAACCGGGGTTGCGGTGATGCCGCTGATTGCGGGCGACACCATTGAGGCCCGCATCCGCAACACCCGCAAGCTGTTGACGGCTGCAGCCGTTATCATGAGCGTCTTTTTGATCGCCACCAGCGTGGTTACTACGCTTCTGATTCCGCCGGCGGCTTTTGCCGAAAACGGACTTGCCAATGGACGCGCGATGGCCTACTTGGCACACCAGTACTTTGGGAGTGCCTTCGGTTCGGCGTATGACATCAGCACCATCCTGATCCTGGCCTTTGCCGGTGCAAGCGCGATGGCCGGCTTGCTGAATCTGATTCCGCGCTATCTGCCGCGGTTCGGTATGGCCCCGGAATGGGCCCGTGCTTCCCGTCCCCTGGTGCTCGTCTTCATGGGCGTGGCTACCGTGGTGACGCTGGCCTTCCATGCGGACGTGGACGCGCAGGGAGGTGCCTATGCCACCGGCGTCCTTGTGCTGATTACCTCCGCAGCCTGTGCCGTCACGATCTCTCTCTGGAAGACCCGACTCCGTTGGGCATTTCTTACGGTTGCGAGCATCTTTCTCTACACCACGGCCATGAACGTGTTTGAGCGCCCGGAGGGGCTGAAGATCTCTTCCTACTTTATTGTCGCCATCATTGCCGTCTCGGTCATTTCGCGGGCCAGGCGCTCCACCGAGCTCCGGGTGGCGGATGTACAGCTCTCCCCCAGTGCAGAGATCCTGCTGCAAGGCATCGGCAAGGATACCGTGCGTCTGGTACCGCGGCGTCCACGCAATGGCGAAATGGATGACGAGGTTTCTTTGGCGGGAATTGAGGCCCGGGTGCGGAACACCTACGGGATGAGGGCCCAGGACCTCCTTATCTTCTTTGAGATCGAGCGCACGGATGCTTCAGAGTTTGACCAGCGTCTTTGTGTGGAGAGCCGCAGAATCGGCAAGTATGAGATTTTTTCTGCAAAAAGTCCGGTGGTGGCTAATTCGATCGCCGCGTTCTTGATTTTTCTCGAGGACCGAACCGGTCAGGTTCCGCACGCGTACTTCAAGTGGAAGGATGGCAACCCCATCGCGAATGTGCTGCGATTTCTGTTTCTGGGAGAAGGCGACGCCGCACCCGTGACCCACGAGGTTCTGCGCCGTGCCGTCCCGGATGCCAGCCGCCGGCCGTCCGTGCACGTAAGCTGAATCGTGCATGTAAGCTGAACAATGATCGCCGGAAGGGTGAGGCGCCATGGTGAGATCTACGTCGCCTTGACCGCTGCCTGATAATGATGACGAGTTCAACAAAAGACAGGGGGGCGCCCGCAGCAGCGAAAGCTGCCAGGACGGGAGCAAAACCGCTGACCACACGCCGGGAGATCTACCTGCGGGATGGTTTTGTGCTGCTTGTACTCAGTCTGGTCACCGTCGGTCTCTTTGGCATAACGCTGTTCCTTTTCAAGTCCTTTGAAGGGCACCGCGCGGATTTGGGGCGGCGCTGGTCCGGGCGCGGACGGCTTGCGTTAATGCAGGGGCACCCGGACCAGGCCGCGGCGGCGCTGCGCACGGCGCTTTCCTACGCACCGGATGACTACGACGATCAACTTCTGCTGGCACAGGCTCTCGCGGGAGCCGGCCTTCGGGAAGCGGCGGACAACTACTTCCTGAGCCTTTGGGCGGTTCATCCCGGGGACGGCTTTCTGAATCTGCAGCTCGCGCGCCTTGCCCGGCAGGGCGGCGACGCCTCAGCGGCGGTGAACTACTACCGCGCCTCCATCTTCGGCAATTGGGAGCAGGGTGGCGTGGAGCGGCGGCGCGAGGTGCGCCTGGAGCTGGCAGATTACCTCCTCGGGCACGGGCAGGCCCCGGCAGCGCAGGCGGAGCTGTTGATTGCGGCGGGCAACGCGCCGGAGAAGGATGCGGCGCTGCAGCTGAAGATCGCCGACCGCCTGCAGGGCGTCGGGGATCTCCCCGATGCTCTGCGTCTCTATAAACAGGTGGCGACGCGGAATCCTCACAATCTGCAGGCTCTCGCGAGCCAAGGCCGCGCCGAGCTTGCCTCCGAGCAATACCCCGCGGCCGCCCGCAGTCTGAGCCAGGCGGCCGAGCTGGCCCGGCAGCAAAACCAGCCAGATGCCGAGGAGCTCGAGAGGCTGTCCGGCGAGGCGCGGCGGCTGCCGGAGCTGAGTCTGTCGCGCGACCTGCTGGCCCGGCAGCGCGGTGACCACCTGCTGCTGGATGCAGGCATCGCCCAACGCCGCCTGAAGGGTTGCGCGGCCACCCTTCTGCCGCCGGTCAGGACAGCAGCCGCAGTGAACGCGACCCCGGCGGCCCCGGCGGTCAATGCACCTCCGCTCTCGCCTGCGGATGCCGCCACCCTGGCCGATTTACGAAGCCGATGGAGCGCGCAGGATCGCTTTCTGAACAAGCGCTCCCTGGAGCAGAATGCGGAGCTGGAAGACACCGTGACGCAGTTGATTGAAGACACCGAAATTGGATTGGCGCCGATCTGCGGCACGCCCACCGGCGATGATGCCCTGCTGCTGGGAATCGCGCGCAGGGCGCAGGTCGCCAGCCCTGGGGGGACGCCTTGAGCATGGGCAGCCAGACCATCGCCTCCGGCACGCAACCTGTTGCGGAGCCCACCATCGCCGGCACCGCCGCCGAGCCGGAAACCCTGGCGCCGGCGCGGGAAGAACGGCTCTTTCTGCTGCTCTCGATCTTTATCGGTGTGATCAGCGGCCTGCTGGTTGTGTCGTTCCGCATGGCCATTGAGTGGCTGACGGTCTTGCTGCAGGGCTCGGCCCCGGCGCCGCATCAGTGGCGGCTGCTGTTTGCGCCGGCAGGGGCGGGAATCGTGATCGCGCTGTTGACGCGGTTCGTCTTTCCGGCGGTGCGCGGCTCGGGCGTGAACCAGACCAAGGCGGCGCTCTATATCCACAACGGCTTCATCTCCATCCGTACCGTTGTGGGCAAGTTTCTGCTTTCGGCGCTGGCGATCGGCAGCGGGTACTCGCTGGGGCCGGAGGATCCATCCTTGCAGATCGGCGCGGGGATTGCGTCCCTGATCAGCCGCAAGGTGGGACTTTCCCGCAACCGCTTGCGGGTGTTTGCGCCGGTTGGCGCGGCGGCGGGGCTGGCGGCGGCGTTCAATGCGCCGATCTCGGCGATCCTCTTTGTCATTGAAGAGGTGATCGGGCAGTGGAGCTCGGCGGTGTTGGGGTCCATCGTGCTTTCGGCTGTGTCGGCGGTGGTGGTGGCGCGGTGGTTCTGGGGTGCGTCCCCGATGTTCCGCATCCCGGTGGTGAATCTGCGCGATCCGCGTGAGTTGCTGGCCTACGCCGTGCTGGGACTGTTCGGGGGGGCGGCTTCGCTTGTGTTCGCGAAGCTGCTTGGTTCTCTGCGGCCGGCGTTGCGGCGGCAGCCGGAGTGGTTTCAGACCATGCAACCGATGCTCGCCGGGTTGCTGGTGGGCGCGATCGGTTTCTTTGGGTTGCCGCAGGTGATGGGGGCCGGCTACGGCGCGATGGATCAGGCGATCCACGGGCAGTACACCTTGAAGATCCTGCTGCTGCTGGCAGTTTTCAAAATTCTGGCGACGACGGTTTCGTTTTCGAGTGGAACGCCCGGCGGAATGTTCGCACCCACGCTGTTTGTCGGCGCGATGCTGGGCGCGGCGGTTGGGTCGTTTGAGAAGATCTTTTTTCCCTCGCTGACCGGATCCATTGGGTCGTATGCGCTGGTGGGCATGGGCGTGCTCTTCGCGGCGTTTCTGCGGGCGCCTCTCACGAGCGTGTTCATGGTGATGGAAGTCAGCCAGAACTATGCAATTGTGCTGCCGGTGATCCTGGCCAACACCATCGCCTACCTGATTTCGCGGGCGCTGCAGCCGGTGCCGGTCTTTGAGCTCTTCACCCATCAGGATGGGTTATATCTGCCCTCGATGGAGGAGCAGCGCGAGGAGACCGAGCTGCACTTTGAGGACGCGCTCAAAGGCGTCAACGTGCCGATCCTGAACGGCAAGGAGAGCCTTTGGGAGATCAAAGGCCTGCTGGCGAGCAGTGAAGAGGCTCGCCAGGCGAAGGCTGTGCTGGTGCGGTGCAGTGATGGGCTTTGGTACGCGGCGACCTGCGCTGAGCTGAACGATCTGACCAGGGAACTTGAATCATCGGACAGCGCGGGGGCAAAAGACCTGCTGGAGGCTCGGCTGGGACCGGAGCGAACGCCGATGATCTTCCCGGATCAGCAGCTTTCAAACGCACTGCCGCACTTTCGGCGCTGGCCTTTGCTGCCGGTGATGAACCGGGCGATGCGTGGTGCGATCGAGGGTGTGCTGTCGCTGAACGACGTATTGCAGCGATATCAGCAGGTTGACTAGCAGTCCTGCCGGCCGGGGAGCGCGGAGACGCGACCCCTGCGATACTGAATACGGCAAGGGATACGGTTTGCCTCCCTATGAGTATGTTTGAGGTGTGCGACATTTGTGATGGTTCCGGTCTTCGAGTCATCGAAAGACCCGACGGCACGCGCGCCGCTACGGAATGCGTCTGCCGTTTGTCCAGGCGGGACATCCGCCATTTTGAGGCAGCGCGCATACCGGAGCGCTACCGTGACTGCAGTTTGGAAAATTTCAACACAAACCTCGGAAACGCCAATCCGTCCTTTGAGCGCGCACTGATTGAGGCACGAGGGTTCGTGCGTAGCCACTCATGGACCATGGACGGGGATGGTCTCTTGATTACCGGGCGGGTGGGCGTCGGCAAGACGCATCTCGCCGTGGGTATTCTGCAGGCGTTGATCGCCGAGGGCGTAAAAGGCCTCTTTGTCCACGGGGGCGATCTGCTGAAACAGGTGCAAAACACCTACAACCGGTCCGTGGATGTGACGGAACGGGAGATCCTGAAGCCCATCTTTGACGCGCAGGTGCTGGTGCTTGACGAGCTGGGAGCCGCCCGCAAGACGGACTGGGTCGCTGAGATGATCGAGCATATCCTGAACACCCGCTACAACGATTGCAAGGCAACCATCATCACGACAAACTTTCAGAATGCTCCTCCCGCCTCCGATGAGTTGCAAAGAGCCGTCCTGGCTGCAAGAACAGAGACTCTGGGTGACCGCATCGGGGAGCGGATGCGATCGCGTCTGCAGGAGATGTGCGTCCTGATTGAAATGGACGGCCAGGATTACCGGCAGCAGCTGAAACGTAAGCAGCTTTCAGAAGAGAAGCGGAGAAGGATGACCCGTAAATCTCCTGCGCAGGTTGCCGCAAGGCCTGGATCGACCGGGGTCGATCCAGGCGCGGAAGGGCAGTTGCGCGGGCCGGTTGCCGAGGCCGGGGAGGATTTCGATGTTTACTGAGCCGGAGCGGGCGGCGCGCGGTCTCCCAACGGCGGCAATGGCCGTTGCCGCCGTTGTTGTCTTGATCGCCGTGGCGCTTTTGCTGATATTGGGAAGGCGGCAGAGGGCCCCTGCGGCGGCGACTGGAACGCCAAGCGCGGCGTATGCTCCGCAACTGGTGCTGTCCGACGTGCAGATGAGCGAGTCGACCAGCTTTTCCGGGGGCAAGGAAACCTTTGTCGACGGCCGAATCACGAACCGGGGGGCGTCCACGATGACCGGCGCCACGGTTGAGGTGAGCTTCCCGGCGGACGGCGGTTTAACGCCCCAGACCGAGACCGTGCCGATGACACTGATTCGCACGCGGCAGCCCTACATCGATACCGAACCGATGAGTGCGGAGCCGATGGCACCGGGGTCCACCGGCGAGTTCCGGTTGACCTTTGACGACATTCGGCCGGACTGGAACCAGCAGGTGCCGGTGATTCGCGTGACCGGTGTGACGCTGAAATAAATCAGCGGCGGGGTGGAAAAAAGATTACCTAAACGCAATCCAGTAACTCCGTCTTAACGTTCTCTAAGCAGAACAAATGAGACCCGCCTGAGCGGGCTTTCTCGTTCGACACCTTGGCGGCGTAGATGTCGCCTCACGAACTCTCCTGACGGAGAGATACCAAGGCAGATTGGCCCTCCAGCGATGGAGGGCCTATTTTTTGCTCCGCTGTGTCCCTTGTACTCATCCCCTCATCCCTCATCATCCTCTAGCCAAGCGAAGGGGTCTGCTTTAGAACTCCGCCAAGCCTGAAGGAGAACCGCTTCGCCGGACGGCGGCGTGAACGGCCAGCAGCGTTTCCAGCACCTCGCGCAACCTGTCAAGGCGGAGAGCATTGGCGCCATCGGACTTGGCCTCGGCGGGGTTGTCATGCACTTCGAGGAAGACGCCGTCGACCCCGGCGGCGACGGCGGCACGGGCGAGCACGGGGATGAACTCCGGCTGGCCACCCGAAACGCCGTTGCCCGCGCTCGGCGTCTGGACCGAGTGCGTTCCATCAAAGATCACTGGAGCAAAGCCGCGCATGACGGGCAGGGAGCGCATGTCCACGACGAGGTTGTTGTAGCCAAAGCTGGCGCCGCGCTCGGTGAGGCAGACCCGGGTGCAGCCGCCCTCGTTGACCTTTTCGACGGCGTGACGCATGTCCCAGGGAGCGACAAACTGACCTTTTTTGACGTTGACGGCGCGGCGCAGGCCGGCGCAGGCCTCAGCGGCGGCCAGAAGCAGGTCGGTCTGGCGGCAGAGAAAGGCCGGAATCTGCAGAACGGCGTCGACGTCCCCTAAAGCGTCGCTGGCTTCGGCGGCCTGGGCGGGGGTGTGGATGTCGGTGAGGACGGGCAGGTCGTAGTCCTGGGCGATGGAGGCGAGGATGCGGCAGCCCTCCGCCAGACCGGGGCCGCGGAAGGAGCGCACGGAGGTGCGGTTGGCCTTATCAAAGCTCGCTTTAAAGATGTAGGGGATCTTGAGATCGGAGGCGATGCGGGCAACCGCACCGGCAAGCGAGCGCGCATGGGTTTCGGACTCAAGAACGCAGGGGCCGGCAATGAGCAACAGCTCGCCGCTGCCGAAGGTGATTGGGCCGAGTTGAAACGGAGAGAAGGAACTCACCCTTGTATTGGAGCACAGGCCAGGCGTTGCGGGGTGCCGCGGCTGCAGACGAAGAAAACCCGGCCGGAGCCGGGCTTTCTCGCTGCTGCCAAATGCTGCAGGCCGATGAGCTAGGGACTCAGTGTAACGCTTGCGTGCTCGCCGTTCGCAACGGAGGTGAGGCAAGAGGGAAGCGCCGAGGAGGGGAAGGGCGTATCCGCCACTGCGTTCAGTGCGCCGGTATTGGCGTTGAGCGTAGCGCCTGAGATCGAGCTTTCCAAATAATCGGAGACGTAGAAGAACTCACCGAGAGCCGGCTCGATGGTGACGCAGGTGGGTCCGGCGCGGGTGGTGAAGTTGCCGCCGGCAACCGTCGCAAGATTCCCGGTCGCCTGATTGATGGCAAAGGAACTGACCGTCTGGGAGTTGAAGTTGGCGGTATAGACGTAGTCCGCACGGGGGTCTACCCGGACATCTACCGGGAACTGACCGGTACCGAAGGGGCTGCCGCTGAGCGGGGTCAGGTTGCCGGTGGTTGAGCGGGCAATCTGGTAGCCGAGTACCTCGTTCTGCTGCTGGTCGGTGACATAGACGTAGCGCGTGGTGCCGTCGACGGCGATGGCAGAGGGGACCACACCGGCGGAGGAGCCCTGGAGCGTCTTTAAAGTGGGATTAAAGGCCGTGCCGGAGAGCAGCGTGAGAGCGCCGGTGGAGGTGTTCTGCGCGTAGCCGAGGACGGTCGGCTTGGCGAGGGTGAGCTCCTGGTCGAGCACATAGGCGTAGATATTGTTCACGCCGCCTGAGACGGTGCTGCAGGTGCTGTTGTTGCTGATCACCGCCGCCGCCGCCGGCACGCAGACCGGAGTGGCCAAAGCTATACCGACCGGGTTGCTGCCAACGTTCTGGTTAATCGGGGTTCCGAGGCTATTGTCACTGTTGATGGGAAAAATCGTGATGCCGCCGGGGCCGGGTGAGGCAGGCGAAAAGCCCGACTCATAAGTGTAGGTGACGTACAGGAAGGTTCCTGTGGTGTCGACCGTGGCGTTGGTGGGATAGGTGCCGGTGAGATTGTAGGTGTGCTCCCCGAACAGTTTGCCGTCTGTGCCGACAGCGAACTCCTCCACCTGGGCGTTTTGCGAGCCGCCGATGACATAGACGAACTTGTTGTTGGGCGCGGCCACGATCCTCACCGGGTTGGTGAACGGGGTCGTGAAGGGCGAGCCGGCGACCTGGTTCAGGATGCCGGTTTCAAAATCTACGCCATAGGCGGAGATGGTGCCGTTCGACGCGGAGACGGCATAAACCCAGGCGACGGTGTAGTCACGGCTGCAGGCGGTAAGCCCGAGCGCCAGGGCCAGGGAGGCTCCTCCGACGGCGGCGCGGCGAACGATGTTCTTCAAGCTCATCTGCTTCCTTACATCGGCTTCAAAGTACGGAGCCGGGTGCGATTACGCCGCGTGAGGCCGGCGATTCGAATTTTTGAAACTGCAGAGTCCGAGAACCCTTCAGATGTAGAGCGGCATTGCGGCGGGCTTGTGCTTCTCTTCCTGCGCCGGCGCTAGTCTACAGAGCCGCTGAGCGCAAGGCAGGTCAAGCCGGTGTCCCCGGTGGTGAAGGTGGAACCGCGGGACAGATCGGAAAGTGTGCCTTCCGTGCTGGTGAAGCTGTACCCGGTGATGGTGCCATCATTCTGGTTGCCGACGTACATGAATTTGGACGTGGGGTCTTCCACCATGCAGGTTGGGCCGGAGCCGGATTTGTAGGGGGAGCCCGAGATCTCAGACAGTTCGCCGTTCTGGATGCTGTACGCCGTGATGTAGCTGAAGGCGGCCGTGGAAGCGGTAGAGGTCGTGGATTTGTTCAAGATGTAGAGGAACTTATTGGTCGCGTCCAGGAAGGAGTAGGACGGATTGCTGACGCTGACGTCGTTGGCCTGCGCGCCACCGGTAAAGGTGGTGAGATTGCAGGCGGTGCCAATGGTGTACGGAAAGATGCTTCCAGGCGTGGTGGCTCCGGGCGAGGTGCTCGAGGGTTTACCGGCGTCAGTCACGATCATGTAAGTGGCATTTCCATTGATCGAAGTCACATTGGTCGTGCCAGGGAAGAATTTGCCGGTGGTAACCGTGCCGAGCTGCCCACTGGAGACCGAGTAGGGCGTAATGGACTGGTCGGCGGAATTCACCGTGAACAGGCAGCTACCGCTGGAAGCCATTTGGATCGGCGCGGCGCCTACTTCAAGAAAAAGGGGCGGGTTGCCACCTGCGGGTGTGCTGGCGGTCTGGGTATCCAGAAAAAGGCGACCGGTATTGGGATCAGCGGAGAACGTGGTGATGGAGCCGTTGCCGTCGCCGCTGGGGGAGTACTTGTCGAGCACAAACAGGTAGGTCCCAGTGGCATCAAAAGTGGCCCAAAGCGGAACAAATCCCTGTGAGGTGTAGCTCTGCTGGAACGTGAGTGTACCGTTGCCCCCGACGGAGAAGACAGAAATGCCGGCATCAGCGGAGTTGCCCTTGGAGGTGCTGGTGGAACCCTGGTTGATGACGTACACATACCGTCCACCGGGCTTGACCACGATGTCCACCGGTTTGGCCCCGTTGGTAACAAAGGGGGAGTGATCAATGGCGGTAAGATTGCCCGTGTAGTCATCCACCTTGTAGCCGGAGATCTGGTTGTACTGCTGGCCGATCGCCCAGATGTACGCAATTGTTCCGCCGCCGCAAGCCGTCATACCGAGCCCCAGGGCGAGTGCTGAAACCAGGGCCAGCGTCGTGCGGCCGAACCAATTCAACTTCATGTGCTTCCTTCGTCACCCCAGCTCTTTCCAGGCGAGCGGGCCACTGGCCAGAAACCGTCCAGATGCCGCTTCAGGGGAGCTGCAAATCTATGGTTCATTGTAGGGTCTAGCGCACGAATCTGCCAATTTCTGTGCCGTTTCGAGACGTTTAGAGGCAACCAGAAGGCAAAGTGCACTATTTGCGGTACAGATTTCTGGCTTCCAGGTAAGCGAGAACCCCCGGGGGTATCAGAGTGCGGCAGTCTTCGCCGGCATGCAGGCGGCGGCGCAGTTCGGTAGCGCTGAGCCGATCGTCGAGGTCAGGCAGCACGTGAACAGCGGCGCGCTGGGAGGGCGTTAGGGGCAGGAATTCGGTTTCCAGCGAAAAGCCGGGCCGGCTGATGACGACCCATTGGGCCAGGCGGAGGAGCTGGGCGGAGTCGCGCCACTGCTGCAGGCCCAGAAAGGCATCGGCGCCGACGATAACGAAGATCTCCGGGCCGGAGAGGGCGTCTGTGGGCAAGGCCGCACCGGGCGCGGGGCGCGGGGGCGATTCCGGCGGTGCGGCAAGCGTCATGCGGAGCCGGCGCAGGGTGTCTACGGTGTAGTTCGGCTCGCCGTCCGGGAGCGGACCATCGATAGCCGAGGCCTCCAGCCCGGGATGGCCCTCGCATAACAGCTCGACCATCCGAAGACGGTCAGGGAACGGGGCCTCCGCGCCGCCTACCTTCAGGGGTTGCCGGCCCGTGGGGGCAAGCAGAACGCGCTCGAGAGAAAAGCGCTGCCGGGCGAGTTCGGCGGCGAGCAGATGGGCGCGGTGGGGCGGATCAAAACTGCCGCCGAAGTAGCCTACGCGCATCGTTGCGAACCGGCGGAAGCGTGCCCGAGTTCGGCCTGCCGGGACGAATGGGGGGAAAAGGGTGCGCGGAGAGCCATCGAGGGCAGCATAAATCAATGCTACGCAGCATGTTGGAACTACGCCGGCAGAGCAGCCCAAGGTTCCGGTAGCCGGTTCCCGCGCTTGCTCGCCCTCCGGTCTGGCCGCGTCCTGTGCGGATTGGGTACGCGGATTGAGTATCTGATTGAGTATCTATTACTCAGCTACTCAGCCCATTAAGGTTAGAGCGATGGCTAGTAGAGGGCTCTTCCTGCGATCTTTCTCCGTTCTTCCGCGGTGCGTGCTCGGTCTTCCGCTGCTGCTGCCCGCCGGAGCGCAGCAGGCGGTGACGCGGTCCGGGGCTGAGGATAAAGAGGCGTTTCGGGTGGCGCGGGCGACCGCCGAACCGGAGCAGCGCCTAGCCGCGCTGCGGGAGTTCGCCGCCAGGTATCCGGAGAGCGCCCTGCGGCCGAAGGCGACCGAACTTGCGTTGGAGACGGTGCTGCGGAGCTTCCCGGAGCGCACGGAGCAGGTGCACGCGCTGGCCGCCGGGCAGATCGCCGAGGCGCCGGCCGGGCTGGAGCGAAACCTGGAGCAGGCAAGGGTGGCCGATGCGCTGGCGAGCGCCGAACCGGCGGGTGCGGACCTCCTCGCGGCGCAAGGGTGGGCCGAGGCCGCCGTGAGCGCGCTGCGCGAGGACAATTTTCGGCGGGAGACGGCG
This sequence comes from uncultured Bryocella sp., assembly GCA_964235515.1. GTDB lineage: Bacteria > Acidobacteriota > Terriglobia > Terriglobales > Acidobacteriaceae > Granulicella. Next base: position 28,898 of record CAXSBL010000021.1, on the reverse strand, counting down.
GCGACGCAGCGGCGCTACCGGCTGCCACCGCTAAGCACACGCGAGGTGCACCGGAGCTTCGTGCACGACCGCGTGCTTTGCCTGGCAGCGCTGGCCAACGTGTATCTGCGGCAGACGAAGCCGGAAAAGGCGGAGCCGCTGCTGGAGGAGGCCTTCCGCCTGGATCCGCTTTCGAGCGAGGTAAACGCGCTGGAGGGGCAGCTTGCGTTGGACGGGCACCGGGACGCGGCAGCGCTGGAGGCGTTCGAGCGCGCGGCGGCCACCGGGGAGCTCGTGGCGCCCTGGCGCACGCAGGCGCTCCGGTTGTACACCGCGGGCGGCGGACAGGGCGGCGAGGAGGGGTTTGAGGCAAAGATCGACGCGCTGTACGCCAAGCTGATGCCCGCCGTGTTCACCCTGCCGCCGCGGACGTTGCCGGCCGGCGGACACACGGCGCTGCTGGAGCTGTTCACAGGCTCCGGCTGCGAGCCGTGCGTGGCTCCGGATCTGGCCGTGGAGAGCCTGCTCGCCACCTACGGGCGGCACGATCTGGCGGTGCTGGAGTACGACGAAAACATCCCGCGGCCGGACCCGCTGACGAACCCGGCCTCCGAGAGCCGGGCCGTGATGTACCGGGTCGGGAGCACCCCGGAGGCGTTTCTGGATGGGGCCCCGCTGCCCGTGGCCGGTTCGACCCGAGGTGACGCTGAAAATGTGGTGGTGGGTTTTGCCTCGGAGCTGGAGGACGAGGCGGCGCAGCCCAGCCCCCTGCGGCTGACTCTGGAAGGCACTCAGACGGCCGGCGCGGTGATGGTTCATGCGGCGATCTCGCTGACGCCGGGCGTGCCCGCTGGATCAATACCGGCCAGGGCTGTGGTTCACGTGGCGCTGGTGCAGGACGATATCCGCTACAGCGGAGAGAACGGCATCCGCTTTCACCGGATGGTGGTGCGCGCGATGGGAGCGGAGACGGCGCTGCGGCTTGGGGCTGGGCCCGCGGGTGAATTGTCGCAGAGCTTGGCTGCCGGTTTCGATCTCGGCACGGTGGAGACCACCCTGCGCTCGTACCTGGAGGCGTACGAGCACCGCAACGACCGCTTCGGCGAGATCCGCTTCCGAACCAAGGACCTGCCGCTGGACCCGGCGCACCTTGGGGTCGTGGTGTGGGTGCAGGAGGTCGCGACCCGTGCGGTTCTGCAGGCGGCCTTCCTCGCGGTGCCGGGGCCGCGGTGAGAGGTCTTTCGATCTGGGTAGCCTGTCTGGCATTGCAGGCGTCGCTCCCTGCGCTTGCGCCGGGGCAGGATGCGTCGGGCTCCGCGAGTGCTGTCTCCCGGGTGCAAAAAACCGAACGGGTGGGGTCTCCGGTGCAGTGGCGGATTGCGGAGTCTCCGCGCGAGCCGGTGCGGCCCGGGCAGGAGTTTCCCGTGGGCGTGCAGGCGACGGTAGCGACCGGTTGGCACCTCTACGCGCTCGATGAGCCGGAGGACGGGCCGGTTCCGTTGGAGTTTAACGCGCGGGCAGAGGGCTCGATGACGCTGGTCAGCGTGGGCGCGGACCGGCCGGATCGAGGACCGGCGGCCGGCTCCGCTGCGGGGGTGAATTTCTATCAGGGGCAGCCCCGGTTCAGGCTGCGGCTGCGGGCTGAACCAGTGTTGATGGCCGGGGCCGTCGCCGCGGTGATCGAAATCCGCTACCAGGCCTGCAACGAGCGCATGTGTCTGCCGCCCCGTACCGCCACGCTCTCCTTTCCGTTGAGGGTGAGGGGTTAGGGGTGATTTTTGCCTGTGAAGGCCGACTTGAATGTTTGGATCAGCGTTCTCCGTCCCGGGTAGGGATGCTCGTCCTGGAGTGAGTAATTTGCTTTCTGCCTGTGGCTTCCTTGGTTCGCCAGAAAACAGCAGGTCCTTCCCTTCGTTCAGGATGACAAGGCAGCGGGGTCGTTCGGGATGACAAGGCAGTGGTTCGTTCGGGAGGACAAGGCAGCGGGTCGTCGGGATGACGAGGCAGCGGGTCGTTCAGGATGACGGCGACTTTGTTACGATGCGGAGACCGTCACCTGTAGTCCGTGAGTGG
>CAXSBL010000021.1:20026-26746 GCA_964235515.1 uncultured Bryocella sp. | reverse complement strand
GGATGACGGCGACTTTGTTACGATGCGGAGACCGTCACCTGTAGTCCGTGAGTGGACATGGCGAACTTCGTTGTCGGGGAGCCTCTGGCGCGTTCACGCAAAAGGGATCCTCTTTCTGAAGAGGCGTAAAGGGTGTTCGTCATCCGGCACACAGGAGGTGCGGTGCTCGCAGATCTTCGTCAACGAACCGCGCGTCCGTGGATCGTACTGGTGCTTCTCGCCGTATTTGTCGGGGTGGGCTGCGTCCGCTTCTGGAACGAGACGGGTGAGGACCTGTCGTCCTCCTATGTGGGCTGCCGGCTGGTGGCAACCGGTCATACGGGCGTGCTGTATTCCTATGACGCGGAGAATTTTGCCAACGTCGGTGACCTGACAGGGACCTGGGACCGGCTGGCGAAGGCCGGCGGCTTTCACGGCTACCTGCACCCGTACGTGCAGACGCCGTTGTGGGGATACGCTCTGCAGCCTCTCTGCGATCACACGGACTTCCGGACGTTTGAGCATGTCTTTTTGGTTCTGGTGCTGCTTTCGATGGCGGGAGCAATCTGGCTTGTCGGCCGGTATTGGACGCCATGGATCTTTCATCCAGGGGCGATCGCGTTGCTTCTGCTGGGACTCTGGTTCTCGCAGCCGTTCGGCTATGCGATGTACCTGATGCAGACCCATGCGCTGTTTTTCTTTCTGACGATTTTGGGACTGGTACTGGCGGAGCGTGGGAGTTCCCACTCGCGGAGCTGGTGGTTTGCGAGCGCCGCGGGACTGGCCATCGCCTGTGCGGCGGCGGTGAAGCTGACGCCGATCGTTCTAGTGGTGTACTGGCTGCTGACCGGGCGCTGGCGGGCCGCGCTGAGCGCTTTGGTGTGGTCGGCGCTGCTGTTCGGCGTGACGGTGGCGGCGGTGGGGCCGGGGCTGACGGCGGCGTACCTGGAGAGCCTGCACCGCGTATCCCGGGTGCTGCTGGTTGCGCAGAACAACCAATCATTTGCGGCTTGGGTCATGGCACGTTTCTACACACCGGATGAGGTGTTCGACATCAACATCCTGCCGTTGCCGACGGCGGTTCGTCTGGGATCGACGGCGCTCATGCTGATCTGCACCGCAGCCGGCGGTTGGCTGGACCGGAGGGTAGCCGGACGACTGCTGCGAGGTGCCCCGTTCCCGCCCGTGGGCGCGATGATGGGGCTGTTGGCCCTGACAATCTTTGCGCCGATTGCCTGGACGCACTACTTCATCCTGCTCATCGCTCCGTTGATGGTGGCCTTCGGAGCGATGTGGGCGCTCCGCTGGTGGTGGCTGCTGGTGCCGCTGGTGCCTTCCGTGGTGTTGAACTTCACGCCGCTCGCGACGAATGTGTTGACGATGGACATCGGTGATTATGCCGTCGTACGCGGACAGTTCTTCTCCGGGGTGCTGGTACTGGTGGCCCTGGCAATTGCCGGTGGGTTGGCGATTCGTGGTGGGGCGGGCTGGGGCCAGGACCACCGGCGTGTGTAACTGTTCGAGCAAACCGTAAGGTCAACGTCCCTTCCACGCGCAGGAACGCCGCCCAGAGTTACTAAAGATTCGTGTTGGAAGCCCAAGTTGCTCTGCCCTGAGGTGGTGCGGATCGGTATGCTGGGGCCAGGATGCGTTCGGAACGTGCATGGCTGGTCTATGCGACGGCAGTCGCCAGTCTGGCGGCGCTGCTGCGCTACGCGGTAAAGGGACGCACGTCGCAGATGTTTGGGCGCTCCGTGTACCGTGGCCCCGGCCGCAGGCGGACCGTGGCGCTGACCTTCGATGATGGGCCCAGCGAGGCGACAGGTGCCCTGCTGGCGTACCTCGCCGAAAGCGGAGTGCGCGCCACCTTCTTTCAGTGCGGGCAAAACGCTGAGCGGTGGCCGGCGCTGGCCCAGGCAGTCTCGGCGGCGGGCCATGAGATCGGCAATCACACCTACTCGCATCCGCGGCTCCCTCCGCGGCTGAGCCGCAGCCCCAACCTGCTCGGGCCCGGGCAGGTCGGGCGCGAGATCGGTCGCGCTCAGGAGATTCTGACCCGTCTGCACGGACGGGCCCCACGGCTGTTTCGGGCGCCCTACGGCCTGCGATGGTTCGGTGTGGATCTGGCCCAGCGCCGGCTCGGTCTGCTGGGCGTGCTTTGGACGGCGATCGGCCATGATTGGGAGTGGCCGGGCCCACGCATCGCGGACCATGTGCTCCGGCTCGCGCGGCCGGGCGGGATCATCTGTCTGCACGATGGCCGCGACATTCAACCCGACGTTGATCTTTCGGAGATGCTGAAGGCGTTGCGCATCATCGTTCCTGCCTTGCAGGCGGCGGGCTACGGCTTTGAGACCGTCAGTGAACTATTGTCGCCGGAGCCAGCCTGATGGCGTCCGCCGTGCAGAGAGCGCCTGATGCCGGGCTGCACAGTCCCTTTGACGCCGCGCGGCCCGACCCGTGGCACATCCTGCAGATGTCCGACGTACTCGATCTGGAGTTTGCCGCCGGGCTGGCCGAGGGTGGCCCGGTCACCCTGTGGGAGCCGCGGGGCAGCTATCTGCCGCGCTGGTCCGGCCTGCCCGGGGCAGGCGCGAAGACGGAGCATCCGAACCTGCAAATTGTGCACTTCCCGGTGCTGCGCGGCGCCGCGCGGCTGCCGTTCAGCCTCGCGGAGCGGATGGGGCCTGCGTTGCTGAAGCGCTTGCTGGCCAGGACGCCGGCGCCGGCGCGCTCCGTTCTGGTCTGCACTACGCCATATTTCGCGGCGGTGGCGGAGAGGTGGCCGGGGCCGGTCGTGTACTGGCTGACAGACCTGATGGCCGCCTATGAGGGGATCGACCCCGAAAGGCACCTCCGGCTGGACCGGCGGCTGTGCGCCCGGGCGGAGCTGGTCTGTCCGAACTCCGAAAGGATCGCGGCGTACCTGCAGGAGCAGGCTGGCTGTTCCAGGGACAAGCTCGTGGTGCTGCCCAACGCCAATCGCGCGCGCAACACCCTGCAAACACCGTTGCGCGCGCCGACGGAGCCCGCACCGGGGATGCCCGCCTCCGGAGAGCCGGTCGCGGGCGTGATCGGCGCCCTGGGCGGCAACATGGATTGGCAGTATCTGCAGCAACTGCAAGCGTTGACACCCTGGCTGCGGTGGGTCTTTGTGGGTCCGGCGGATCTGCGGGTGGAAGAGCCGGCGCAGCGCCGTGCCCGGCAAGCTGTGCTGCAGCACCCAAACAGTACCTTTACGGGGCCGAAACCCTATGGCGAGCTGTATCGCTATGCCCGCGCGTTTACGCTTGCTGTTCTGCCGTACCGGCGACGCGAACCGACGTTTTCCGGTTCCAGCACTCGCTTCTATGAGCATCTGGCCGCCTGCCATCCCATGCTGGCGACGCCGGGAGTCGCAGAATTGCTCGGGAAGGAGCCGTTGCTGCGCCTGGCGGCCACGGTGGAGGAGGGAGTCCGCGTGCTCGAAGAGTGGCGGCTGGCGGGCTTCGACGACGGTCAGCGGGAGGCACGCTGGCAGGCGAGCCTGTTGGGCACCTGGACCGAACGTGGTCGTACGATGCGCGCGGCGCTGGCGGCCCGGTTGACCTCCCGGCTGACCTCCCGGCAACCACCCGGCCCGGGTATCGGAAGGCCGCGCTGGTCTGAGCGGCGGTTATTGTCGCAAAACGAGACAGGGGGCGAATCGGTCCTCACCCAGGTAGTGAAGCTCTGCCACGGAGGTTGTGCCCGACCCCCTGTTTCCGGATACAGCGGCCCGCTGCGCGCATGGTAAGGTGCCGATATGTTCTTCCGTGCACGGCGGGCACTGAACCGCGCCTGGTTCGATTTCAACTGTCGCAGTCTGCTGAAAACCCCGGCTCTGCCGCCGGCAGACAGCCCGCTCACGGTGGTGACCATGCTTCCCCACGGGGAGGTCAGCATGTATCTGCTGGCGCTGAAGTCGTTTGCGGGGCAGATGGGCCGGTCGCCAAAGGTCGTCGTGCTGAACGATGGTTCGCTCGACGCGAAGGACCTCCGCACGCTGGCGGCGCACGTGACTTCGCTCACCGTGGTGCCGATCGCATCGGTAGATACCGGCAGCTGCCCAAAGGGAAGCTGCTGGGAGCGGCTCATGCTGATCAGCGATTTGTCTCAGGACAGCTATGTGGTGCAGCTTGATTCGGATACGCTGACGCCGGGCCCGATCCCCGAGGTGGTGGCGTCGATCGAGGGCAACCGGAGCTTTACTTTGCTGGGCGACCGCTCGCACCCGGAGGTGGAGCCGATGCTCCAAGCCTGCGCGCGCCTGAAGGCGAGTACCAGCCAGCAGGTGCAAGCGGTGTGCGAACGGGCCTTTGATCAGTTGCCGGAGGCTGCGGAACTGAAGTATCTGCGGGGCAATGCAGGCTTTGTCGGCTTCGCCCGGGGATCGCTCCAGCGCGACCGGATCGCCTGGTTTTCCGACCTGATGCGGCGGATCTCCGGGCCGCAGTGGGACGAGTGGGGCAGCGAACAGTTGACCTCCAACCTGCTGATTGCCAATGCCCAAAACCCGTTGCCGCTGCCACCGCCACGCTACGTGTCGTACTGGGCGCATCCCGAGATCCGGTATGAGGCGTCTTCGTTTCTGCACTTCATCGGACCTTTTCGCTATGCGAACGGGCTCTACCTGCGCACCGCCGCACGTGTACTGGCCGGTTTGCGCCAAGCCGTGCCGCGGGCGTGAGTGAGATCGGTCGAGAGAGGTAAGGGTGCACCGCATCCAATGCCCGTGACGACACAGGCGAGCGGCCGCGGAGAGCGAGGAGGAAGAATTGTCCTGACGGCAGTCGGCTCCCTGGGGGATCTGCATCCGTATCTGGCAATCGGACAGGAGCTGGCGCGGCGCGGACATCAGGCCGTGGTGGCGACCCTTCCGACGTTTCGTGAACGTGTCCTTGCGGCCGGGCTGGAGTTTGCGCCGCTGCGCGCGACGACGGTCGAGGCGCCAAGCCCGGAGCTGATCCGGCGCGTCTTCAACGGTCCCAAGGGTGTGGAGTATCTCCTGCGAGAGGTAATCTTGCCGGCCCTGCCGACGGCGTACGCCGATACGCTGCTGGCGGCGGAGGGTGCGGATCTGCTGGTGGCGCACCCGCTGACCTGGGCGACGCGCCTGGTGGCGGAGAAGCGAGGCCTTCCCTGGGTCTCAACGGCGTTGGCCCCAACCAGTCTACTTTCGGCGACGGATCCGCCGCTGCTGCCGGGTATGAAATGGCTCCACCGAACGCACCCGCCTCCAGGGGCCTGGCGGTTGCTCTTCCGCTTGGCGGATCGGATCACACGGCGTTGGTTGCGGCCGTATGACGAGCTGCGCCGGGTGCTTGGGCTGCCGGATAGCGGCAACCCGATGTTCGGTGGCGGGCACTCGGCGCTACGCGAACTGGTGCTGTTCTCCGCGGCGTTCAGCCCACCGCAGCCGGACTGGCCGCCGCAGGCGCGGGCGACGGGGTTCCCCTTCTTCGAGCAGCCCTTCGAGCCGACCCCGAACCTGGACCGCTGGATGGCGGCAGGGCCGCCGCCGGTGATCTTTACGTTGGGTTCCTCGGCGGTGAACGCACCGGGAAACTTCTTTCGGGAAAGCGCTGGCGCGGCCCGCCGGATCGGCCGCCGGGCGCTGCTGCTGGGTGCAAAGCCGGGTGAGGTGGCCATTCGGCCGGGGCTGGATGTATTTTGTCTGGCATACGGTTCTTACGCGGCGATCTTTCCGCGGGGGGCGGCGGTGGTGCACCAGGGCGGCATCGGGACCACCGCAGAGGTGCTACGGGCGGGCGTGCCGATGCTGGTGGTGCCGTTTGGGGTGGATCAGCCGGACAACGCGGCCCGCGCGGTGCGTTTGGGAGTGGGGCGAACATTGCCGCGCGGGCGCTACCGGGCGGCCCGTGTGGCGCAGGAGCTGCGGAGGTTGCTGGAGCAGCCGTCCTTCGCGGAGAACGCGGGTGCGATGGCCGCTGTGCTGCGGGCGGAGCGGGGCGCGGCCGCGGCCTGTGACGCTCTGGAAGCGCTGCTGGCTTGACTGCCGATCGCGCAGGAAGGCGCGATTAACCCGCTGCTCAGGCAGCTATTTTTGGATTCCAGCCTAGGCACGCAGGAGGGCGCGGGCCCGAATCAGCTACCATGCAAGTTCACGCCCTAGAAAGTGCCAGACTTCCGCCAGATCCGCGCCACGCCCAACCTGCTGACCATGTTTCGGCTGTTCCTTTTGCCGTTTTTGGTCATTGAAATTCTGGATGGGCACTGGAAATTCGCCTTTGCCCTGCTTTGGGTGGCGGGCATCTCCGACAGCCTGGACGGCCTACTGGCCCGCAAGCTTGGACAGCACACGACCCTGGGGCAATACCTGGACCCAATTGCCGATAAGGCCCTGCTGAGCACGCTGTTTCTGGTATTGACGCATGTGGGCGTGATTCCGCGCTATGTGACCGTGCTTGTCTTCAGCCGTGACCTGGGCATTCTGCTGATTTCCACGCTGCTGTTTGTGACGAACATCTTGCGGGACTTCCGGCCAAACCTGCTCGGCAAAATCAGTACCGCGGTGCAGATCCTGGCGGTGCTGACCGTGATGACCGTGCAGGTAGCGCCGGGAACCGATCTGCGCGCATTCAAGCTGCTGCTGCTGCGCCTGGTGGCGGTACTGGCACCGCTTTCGGCGGCGCAGTATGCCTGGACGACGCTGCGCAAGGTGCAGGCCCAAAGCAATGGATAGAGCAAGGGATAGAGCAA
>CAXSBL010000021.1:0-19926 GCA_964235515.1 uncultured Bryocella sp. | reverse complement strand
CGACGCTGCGCAAGGTGCAGGCCCAAAGCAATGGATAGAGCAAGGGATAGAGCAACGGCCCGGGCAACGGCCCGGGGAAGGTACAGGGCAAAGGCCCGGGTGGCAGGTCTGGCGGTGGCTCGGGCGCAGGCATGGAGACGGTTGGAATCCAGGTGAAACTGAAAGGGATTAGTTGCATGCCGCGGGTTGTGCCGTTACACTGAATCGTACGCGTTGTAGGCGCGTAGCTCAGTTGGTTAGAGCGCTACCTTGACACGGTAGAGGTCGTTGGTTCGAATCCAATCGTGCCTACCATTCCTTCTGGCAGGGCTCCCGGGCCGAAGCGCCTTGCTCTGCGGATCCAAGGAATTTGCGTAACAGTTTCGTCTGGAGAAGACACGATGGCACAGGTTTGTGAGCTTTGCGGCAAGGGGCCGCAGTTTGGCAATAATATTTCGCACGCGAACAACGTCACGAAGCGGCGTTGGAACCCGAATCTGCAGCACGTAAAGGCGCGGATCAGCCAAGGCGTCTCCAAGCGGATTCGCGTGTGCACGACGTGCATCAAGGGCGGCAAGGTTATAAAGGCGTAATGGCGTCGATTAGAGCACTGGGGTGCAGAGTGCTCAGTCGATAGCTCTACCTAGAAAGTCTTAGTGAATACAGCAAAAAGACCCCGGTCTGATTCGGGGTCTTTTGCTGTGCAGCTTATTGCATCTTTGTACCTTGGCCTACCGCTCGCCGACGTTGGAACCGTCCGGGGTAAAGCCGAGTGAGGCGGAGTTAATGCAATAGCGTTGGCCGGTGGGATTAGGCCCGTCCGGAAAGACGTGGCCGAGGTGCGACCCGCAGGTGCCACAGGTAACCTCTACGCGTCGCATGCCGTAGGCCCGGTCTTCATGGAGTTCCACGGCGTTTTGTGAGATGGGCTCAAAGAAGCTGGGCCAGCCGGAACCGGATTCAAACTTCGTGTCGCTCTTGAAGAGCGGCGCGTTGCAGGCGCCGCAATGGTATAGCCCATCGGCGTGGTTGTTGTAGAGCGATCCGGTAAAGGCACGCTCGGTGCCTTTTTCCCGCATCACGTGGAACTGCTCGGGAGTGAGCAGTTGGCGCCACTCGGCGTCCGTGCGCTGGACCTTTTCGTCAGGCTTTGTGGATGTGGACTTGCTGTTCGCTTCGGAATTCTGGGCGGTGGCGGCATCGCTCAACGGGCCGCCGGTCGGAATGGTTGGCATGGCAACCTCCTTTTTCGTACAAATATTGGATGCACTCAGCCGCCCGGAAGGTCGCGGTGTGGGTGGCCGCTCCGTCAAAACGCGGCCAAACGCGGCGACTGCTCGACCGGTTAAAGGCTGGAGCCAGCCATGGCGATGCATTCGATCTCTACGGCAGCGTCTTTGGGAAGGGCGGCGACCTGCACGGTGGAACGGGCGGGCGGCACGATATCGGTTGGCGCAAAGTAGCGGGCGTAGACCTCGTTCATCGCGGCGAAGTCGGCCATGTCCTTGAGAAAGACGGTGGTTTTTACCACGTGCGTGAGGTTGAGGCCGGCTTCGTTGAGGACGGCGCGAAGGTTCTCGCAGACGCGCTCGGTCTGGGCGGTGACGTCGCCGCCTAGAAAGTTGCCGGTGGCGGGATCAAGCGCAACCTGGCCGGAGGTGTAGACGAGATCGCCGAGGCGCACTGCCTGCGAGTAGGGGCCGATAGCGGCTGGAGCAGAGGTGGTGGAGATGATCGACTTCTGAGGCATAGGTTGATTTTCGCTGGCCCGGTTGACTGCTGTCGACTGGGGAGTGCAGCTGGGAGCAAATACCAGGGCAAATAAATGTCCGGTGGGCTACCTGGTGCGTGCGTTGCGGCCATCACATAGCTTGTACATAAGGTGAGGGACGACATGGGAATTCTGGATTCGATCGAAGGCATGATGAGCGGCGCGCAGGGACAGGGTGGAAGCGAGCAGGGCCGGGTTGCCGGTGGCTTCCTGCAGACGGTGGGCCAACAGCCCGGCGGGTTAGGCGGAGTGATGGACATGTTCCGCAATAACGGTATGGGCCAGCACGTGGACAATTGGCAAACGGGCCAAAATCAGCAGGCCACGCCGGAACAGGTACAGAACGGTCTGGGCGGATCAAGCATCCTGGAGCAGACGGCGCAGCGGGCGGGTGTATCGCCGGAAGTGGCGAAGATGGCGCTGGCCACGGTGCTGCCGATGATCATGGCGCACATGACCAACGGTGGGCAGCAGGCACCACCGACCAATCAAGGTGAGTTCGGCGGTATGGCCGGATCTTTGCTTTCTCGGTTGCTGTAAAGCTAAAAGCTTAGCTAACTGCGGGAGGAATTTCCGTATGGTGCGGAGGTAGAAATAAGAAGGGCCGGCGAGATGCCGGCCCTTCTTCACTGCTGGGGAGAAAGTTAGGCTGCGACAGCGTCCGCTTCCTTGGCCTTGAGATTGACCTTCTGCTCGGCGATCTGGGTGAGCTTTTCGTCGCCGGCCTTGGCCTCATCCAGGCTCTGTTGCAACTCCTGCACGGCGTCTTCCTTGCCGATGACTTTCGCGTAACTGCGGAGCGAGCCGTAGGAGGACACACGATAGGCTTGTTGCTGGTTGAAGGCCACGATCAGAGCAGCGTCACGCACAGCGCCCTTTTCCGTGTTGGAAATCATGCCTTCGACTTCACGAATCAGGGCGTCGGCCATGTGATTGTCCTCGGTCTTGGAGGGCTTACCGAGCTTCTTGTAGGCCGACTCGATGCGGTCCGCATACTTCTTGCTCTGGGTCGTGGTCTTCTCGAAGACCTCTTTCACCTCAGGCTCAGTGGTGGCTTCGGCCATTTTGCTGGCGAACTGTGCGAATTTCTGCTCGAAATCAAGCGTATAGGACATGCCGGTGAGAAGAAGGTCAGTGATGTTCTGCATTGCCATGGGAAAGCTCCTGGGGTCTCGGTCGGCACTGCGTGTTTGCGGGCTCAACCGTACAGGAGATTAGGTGATGGGCAGCGGAACGTTGTTGTCTCGCTTCACGATGGTTCACCGGAGACCTTTACCGCATGAACCACAGCAGCCGGAATGCTTTCAGGCCGTGAAACCAGGAATGAGGACCTCCGCGACTGCATTCCAAAAACACGCCGGCCCGCCGCTGAGCGACGGGCCGGTGTTGGTTTAAGCACAGATACTTAGCTGCGACGGCGGCGACCGCCGCCAGCGCCTGCACTCCGGCCGCCCGCGCTGCGGCCGCCGTAGCCACCGCTGCGAGGACGCCGCGGTGCCTGGGGAGCGCTGTCGCCACCCGCATCCGGAGCATCGCCACTCTTCCAGGAGCGGGTCTCCATCGCGAGAATGCCGTCCATGCTGCCAACCGGCTGCTTATTGAGATCGATGGGCGTATTGCGCTCTTCCTTGGCGAGGTCCTTGTCGGCGACGATCCACTCGAATTGAATCTTCAGTTCATTTTCGAGCTTGCGGGCATCACGTTTTTCCATTGGCGTGATGAAGGTGGTGGCCACGCCCTTGGCACCAGCGCGTCCGGTCCGGCCGATGCGGTGCACGAAGTCATCCGAGCCGTTGGGCAGGTCGTAGTTGACGACGTGCGCAATGTGGGAGACGTCGATGCCGCGGGCGGCGACGTCGGTCGCGACCAGAACGCGGGCCTTGCCGTCCGAAAAGCGCTTCAGGGCCGTCGTGCGCTGCGATTGCGAGCGATCTCCGTGAATGACTTCGATCTTGTGGCCGAGCTTTTCAAGTTTTTTGCCGATGCGATCGGCGCCGTGCTTGGTACGCGAAAAGACGAGGTAGCTGCCTTCCTCGGTGGTGAGCAGGCGGTCAAGCTGGGCCAGCTTCTGGTCCTGCATGACGGTGATGACGCGCAGGGTGACGCGATCGGACGGCTTGGAGGTGGTGCCGATCTCGATGCGGACGGGGTCGGTAACGTAGTCGCGCACGATGTTGCGGATGTTGGCATCGAGCGTGGCCGAGTAGCACATCGTCTGGCGGTCCTTGGGGAGCGCGCCGGTGATGCGCTTGATGGCGGGCAGGAAGCCCATGTCCAGCATGCGGTCAACTTCGTCGAGGACGAGCATGTCGACGTCGTTGAGCTTCACGAGGCGGCGATCGAGGTAGTCTTCCAGGCGGCCGGGGGTGGCGACGACGATGCGCGGGCCGCGGCCGATGGCCTCGATCTGCGGATTTTCATTCAGGCCACCGCAGACCAGCACGGCGTCGTTTTTCGTGACCGGGCAGATCTTGTGGTAGTTCTCCAGGACCTGCATGGCGAGCTCACGGGTAGGGAGCAGGATGAGGGCGAGGATGGGGTTCTTCTTGCCGCGGGCGGAAGGCGTGGAGATCTCATCCAGGCGCTCGACCATGGGCACGAGGAAGCTGAGGGTCTTGCCGGTGCCGGTGGAGGCGGTGGCGAGGATGTCTTCGCCTTCCAGCGCGGGTGGGATGGCGCCGGCCTGCACGGGCGTGGGCGTCACGAAGCCGGCGGCGGCGATGCGCTGCTTGAGCGAGTCGGAGATGGCGAAATCAGTGAAATGGAGCGCAGCGGCTTCATCCTGCGTGATAAGGCGGGCAGGCTTCAGGGGCTCCGGGTTCAGGATCGAGTCCAGCGTGAGGCTGGAGGTATCGGGCCTGGGCTGGGCTGCGGGCTGTGATCTGGAGACTGATTCGGAGGAGTTGGAGCGGCTGGAATTTCCGGTGCGCGGACCGCGCGATTTAGAAGAAGGACGGGAATTCCGAGGAGAAGAGGTAGAAGTAGGCAAAAACTTTCCTTTAGCGTACGAACGCGAGTGGGGCGGACCCGGCGCTAGCGACGCGCGACGGTGTGCAGTCACCGGTGAGGCGTCACGAGGGTCCTGATTCAGCACTGCGATGAGGTATTCCACCGAAATTCGAAGTGTCGAATAAAGGAGGAACGCAAGGCACTGCTGCTGCACGGCGAGGCGTATCCCGTTTGGACCGCCTCAAAGCCAGAGCAACCAACGTGCGGGGCCGTTTCAAAACTGCCGAGGTGGCAGACGGCTCGCCCGATGGGCGGTGGTCAACGCCCCGGGCTCTGGCCAGTCCATCCGCCCAAATTCCGGGCGACTTCCTGCTCGAGGCGCGTTGCACTCAGGTGAGTGCATACACAGCATAGCACGGAGTCACCCGGATCCTAGGTAGGCTCCGGCGAAAGCAGGACCGGCTCAGGTCCGTTTGCGCCAGAAACCGGGAACCTGCAAGGTATACAGGACTTTGTTGATTACGGCGATTGCGGAGAGGAAATGCCTGGCGAGGGGTAGAGGCAGACGAAGGGCAGGATAAGTGAAAAGCCAATAGCGTGGATTGCTGCCATAGACCGCGCGCAATTCGTCGTGGGCTTCATCGAGGCGGAGATGATCATCAGAAGCAGCACGCGAATCGACAAGGACGGACGGAAACCAGCGGCGCAGGGCCATGTTCACGATCGGTTCAGAGAGATCCGGACGACCGGGGAGCAAGCGGCGAACGACTTCATGTAGCTGTCGTCCAAAGACGCGCCCAAGAGAATAACCGTGGGCGTTGCCCACGCGGGCCGCGACCGGGCGGGACCAGAGTACGGCGGAGCGACGGTGATGCAGGAGCAGAGGAAGACTCCACGATAACTGCACGAGATTGGTGCCAATCAGGAGGTCAGGGGACTCGTGCCCTAGTTGGAGAAGGCGGGTTTTGTTAACGATCATGCCGCTGATGAAGGTGAACATGATGTTGACAACTGTGGCGAAGGTGCGCGGGTCGACGATAGTGTGGACCTGGCGGCCCAGCGGATCTGAGGCGCGTTCGGCCCGTGGATCATGCCGAAATGCGTAGCTTGTGGCGTAGATCATGTCCAACTGGGCGGCGGTGCCATCAGGCGCCTGCAGAAGTTCGAGAACTTCCGCGACGGCGTTCGGCACGATAAGGTCGTCGTCGCCACACATCCAGAAGAAATGGCCGGTGGCCTGCGCAAAGCAGAAGGCGAAATTTGCGTCGGAACCGATGTTGGACGGTTGCCGAAAAGAGCGAAGCAGGGCGCCGGAACGGCGAAAGCGGGCAGCGGCCGAGGCAACGACCTCGGAGGTACGGTCGGGACTGGCGTTGTCGGAGACGAGCACCTCGACGTCCGGCAGGCCGGCGACCTGGGACTCCAACGCGAGCAGAAGTTCCTCAAGCTGGGCCGCTCGATTGAAGGTAGGAATGGCGATGGTGAGTAGAGGCTGTAGTGCTGCAGAGGAGCTCGCCGTTCGTATCTCGGGCTCTAGGTGAAGATCAAATGGCATGCCAGACCCTCCGCCAGCGCAGAAAGGTGTAGGTGCCGTAACCGAGTCCAATAAACAGCGTCCCCACAGCATACGCCAAGGCGATGCCCCAGGCACCCCCGTGCGGGTTTGCCCATCGACTTAGGAAATAGGCCAGCGGAGCGATATAGACGGCGCCGGCGATGGAATTGCCCATGAACTTTTCCTGCTTGTGTGCCCGAAGATACAGAGCCTCCGCAAAGACGATGACGTTGCCCAGGGTCCCAAAGAAGAGCATTGCCAGAGGAAGCGGGGCTAGCAGGCGGCTGGCCAACAAAACACCGTGCAGGCGGATGCCTGCGTGATTGAGCCAAAGCATGATCAGCCAGACGGAGCTGAAGGCGAGCACGGCGGCAGCGGTGGACTGGGCGAGGGCGCGAAAAAAGGTCTGGTCGAGTAGACGAAACTCGCGCCGGGCAATCAGGCGGCCAAAGGGGGCGGCCTTGGTGTTCATCCAGGCAATGGCCATGGAAGACAGGGTGCCGCAGACGTTGAGGCTCATGCCCATCTGCCCGGCCTCGATCGGGCCGCGGTAATTCATCAGCAAAGGATTAAAGAGCTGCGAGGTAATGTAGCCGGCGAGCCAGGAGACGGCTATCCGCCACTGGAAAGGCCAGATTTCGCGGCGCCAGTCGATGTGAAAGGGGCCGATGACGTGGTGGAGCAAAGGGCGCAGAAGGCCTCGCTTGCTCCAAAGCAGCCAAGCGCCCATGAGGGCCTGGCCGAAGATCATGCAGCCCGGCGCGAACAGACCGCGATGCAGCAAAAAAGCACACCAGCCGAGCGAGGTGCCTAGCAGAGATTGCCGCAGGCGCGTGCGGGCAACCTGCGGAACGTAACCGCAGCCTTCGAGGAAGCTGAACAGGGGATCAATCTGAAAGGTGCAGCTGGAGGCGAGCACGACCAGCAGCCAGGGCAGAACAAAATGCACCTGGTTGCCGCCGGGGCGGGCGGCGGCGTGGCGAAAGAAAGTGACTCCCGTGGGAATCAGCGTCAGCGCCATCAGGACCGCGGCGACGGTGTACCAGCGAACCGATTTCTGCAGCACGCTGGCAAGGCGGCCGTGTGCTTCCGCGGAGCCGGTAATGGTGCCGTTCGAGGCGATGTGTAGATGGGCGGCTTCATGCGAGGCGGTCTGGAGAATCACCACGGAAAAGCCGAGCTCAAAGACGATCTGCATCGCCACCAGGGAGTAAAAGGTGTAATAAAAACCCTGTTCGGCTGGCGAGAGAAAACGAGCGATGAGTGTCAGGGTACCGATGCCGGCGAGCGAGGACCAGCCACGGGCGGCAACCGTGAAGACGACAGCCTGGTCCAGCCCGAGAGAGTGGCGGATTCGGTGAAGGCGGCCGATCGCGGCGGCCGATGGCTCGCGCTCGACGACTTCAACAGGTATTTCCAGGGGGCCAGTGATGCCGGGAACAAGCGTAGCTACCGTGCCTACCGGAACCGGCTCGTCCTCCCCGGGTACCCCGGTTCTTGCGTTAGAGTGCATGCGGCATACTCGGGGAGACGGCCCCTGCACCGTCGTAGCGGAACGAACCAGGTGCAGACCTTTCGCCATCTTATCAAGGCTGCTCCAGAGTCCCGCAGGTTCTGACCTGAGATCGTGACCCGTGGAAAGATCGGCTGCGGACTACAACCTTAATCCAGTTTACTAAGTCGGTCCGGCTGCCTCATTCCATACGGCCGGGGCGGGCCATTAGCTCGCGCATGGCGCTCTGGGGTGCCTTGCCGCCGTGCAGGATGGCGTTCATTTGCAGGGTGATCGGCATATCCACGCCGTAGCGGGTAGCCAGGCCGAGCGCGGCGGTGGTGGAGCGAACGCCTTCGGCGACCTTGCCGTTCAGGTCGGCAAGGATGTCCGGCAGCTGTCGGCCTTTGCCGAGCTCGATGCCGACGGCGCGGTTGCGCGAAAGCCCGCCCGTGCAGGTGAGCACCAGATCGCCCATGCCGGCGAGACCGGCCAGCGTCTCACGGCGGCCGCCGCAGGCCATGGCCAGGCGGGTGATCTCGGTCATGCCGCGGGTAATGAGCGCGGCACCGGAGTTGGCGCCCAGATTCAAGCCGGTAACGACGCCGGCGGCCAGCGCAATCACATTCTTCAGCGCGCCACCCAGTTCTGTGCCGGCGAGATCCTGGTTGCGATAGACGCGCAGGCTGGAGGAGGAAAAATCCTGTTGCAGCTTGGTGCCGAGCAGCTCATTCTCCGCGGCGACGGTGATCGCCGTCGGCATGGCATCGGCTACCTCCTGGGCAAAGGAGGGGCCGCCGAGGGTGCCGATGGGATTTTCCGGGGCATATTCGGCCATGATCTGCGACATGCGCAGAAAGGTGCGCTCCTCGATGCCTTTGGAGGCCGAAACAAGGAACTGGTTGGGGTTCAGCGCCGGCGCGATCGCCTCAAGAACGGGGCGCAAGGCCTGCGATGGGGTGACGAAGACAACGGTGTCGGCGCCTTCGACCGCCTCGGCGAGGCGCGAGGTGACGCGGACGTCCATTGGCAGGATAAAACCGGGGAGGTAGCGCAGGTTTTCACCGGAGTCAGTGAGCTCTTCGGCGTGGGCGGGCGAATGAGCCCAAAGAGAGAGATCATGGCCCCCGCGGCGAGCCAGAGAGATAGCCAGCGCGGTACCCCAGGCACCGGCTCCAAGCAGGGCAATACGGCTCATAGACGAATCTTCTTCCTGGACGCGGGGGAGGCGGCCACGGTGTGGTCTCCGGGGGCGGAGGTTGAGGTTGGGGCGGAACGGAAACGGCTCTCTTGTCCGGCGAGCAGGCGCTTGATGTTGGCGTGGTGCTTGCCGATCACGAGCGCGGCAATAAAGAAGATACCCCCAAGATAGACGGGGGAGCGATCCGGAGAAAGCAGAAGGGCAAAGACGGGCAGCGTGGCGGCCCCGAGGATCGAGGCCAGGCTGACATAGCGCGTGGTGAGGGCGACCAGTGCAAACACGCCGACCGTGGCGAGAATGACTGTGGGTACAAGCGCTAGGAACACCCCCAGCGCGGTTGCTACACCTTTGCCGCCGCGGAATCGCAGCCAGACAGGAAAGACGTGGCCGACCACCGCCGCGACGGCCGCCAGGACGGCAAGGTCTGACGGAAGACCGGGCAGCCCCGGCGCAATATGCTTTGCGAGCAGGACGGCGAGGAGGCCTTTGGCCAGATCCAAGGCAAGCGTAAGCACACCGAGGCCCTT
Source organism: uncultured Bryocella sp. (assembly GCA_964235515.1). GTDB lineage: Bacteria > Acidobacteriota > Terriglobia > Terriglobales > Acidobacteriaceae > Granulicella. The sequence continues at coordinate 10,452 of CAXSBL010000021.1, read as the reverse complement.
GCCGCCGGAGCGGGCAACGTTGGTGGCCCCGATGTTGCCGCTGCCGGTGTGGCGAACATCCTGCTTGCGGAAGAGGCGTACGAGGAGGTAACCAAACGGAACAGAACCAAGGAGATAGGAGACAGCAAGGACCGCAGGGAACAACATCATCGCAGATGAGTGTAGCAAGGGAGCCTCACGGCCGCGGGTGGAAGGGAGGGCCGGAGTGGGCAAACCGCTCAGAGAAGATGACGGCGCAGCATCTCCAGCGCGTGTTGCGTGGCCCAGAGGCGGACGCGTTCACGGTCACCCAGGAGGTTGAACTGCTTCACCTGGGTCCCCTCGGAGCCGGCGAGGGCAACGTAAACCAGGCCGGCAGGTTTGTCCTTGTCTGGCCCCGAGGTGGCAGCCGGCCCGGCAATGCCGGTGATGCTGAGCGCAAGTGTGGTCCCGAGGCGCTCGCGCGTGCCCTCGGCCAGCAGGCGGGCGACCGGCTCGCTGACCGCACCGTGGGCGTCGAGAATCGGGGCCGGCACGCCGGCGCACAGGGTCTTCATCTCGTTGGAATAGACCACGAAGCCGCCGGGGAAGGAGCGGGAGGCGTTGGGCACAGCCGTGAGCCGCTGCGCCAGCAGACCTCCCGTGCAGCTTTCGGCGACGGAGAGCGTGGCGTTGGCGAGGCCCAACTGCAGCAGTACCACCTCCTCGAGCGTCTCGCCGTGGGAGCTAAAGATGTCTTCGCCCATCTCATGCTCGACGGCTTCGGCGACGGCGGTGACACGCTCCTCCGCTTCGCCGGCAGAGGGTTTAACGCAGTTGAAATGCAGCTGGATCTCACCGCCGCCGGCGAGGATCGTGGTTTCGACATCGGGGTATTGCTGGTAGATGGGTGAGGTGCGGGCATCCACCTGCGACTCCGGAATGAGGGCCATGCGAAGCAGGCGTTTGGCCATGTGACGCGGCGGCAGCGAAGCGGCGAGGCGTGGCTTGCATTGCTCGTCAAAGAGCGGCTTCAGCTCCTTGGGCGGGCCGGGCAGCAGGATGATGACCTTGCGGTGCCCTGCGCCGTGCTTCGAGGTGCCGGTGGGGGCGGGGTAAACGGTGTCGAGCCACTGGCCGGGGGCGCTGCCATTGGCGTTGGGCAGGAGTTCGGCGCCGTCGAGCACCTCGGCCTGGCGCTCGTTGTTGGGCGGCATGGGGATGCGGCGCTCGGCGAAACGCTTGTACAGCGCGGTCATGGTCGTTGGGTCTTTGTGCAGCTCGATGCCGAGTGCGTCGGCGACGCACTGCCGGGTGAGGTCATCTTCGGTGGGACCGAGGCCGCCGGAGAAGAGGACCACGTCGGCACGCCCAAGGGCGAGGCGGGCAGCCCCGGTGAGGTGCGCGGGGTTGTCGCCGACGATGGTTTTGAAGGCAACGGAGACGCCGAGGTCATTGAGCCCCTGCGTGAGATAGAGGGAGTTGGTGTCCTGACGGAAGGGCGTCAGCATCTCCGAGCCGACTGCGATAATTTCAGCGATCATGTCAGTCGGATAGGATGCGTGCAATCAGTACTGACATCGGCCTATCGCAGAACGCTAACCTAGTCGGCGACCGTTCAGCCCCAGATCCACCTGATATAGCGTGCTGCCGGTGGCGAGGGCGGCGCCGCCGTCTTCGCGGAAGCACAGACCAACAAGATCGTTGCCGCTGACGACCAGTTCGGCGTCGGCGCCGTCCGGGGTGACGCGGATGATGCCGCGGCGTCCACGAAGCGAGGCGGCTACGTAAAGATAGCCCTCGGTGTCGAGCGCCATGCCCTGCGGACGGCCGAGGCCGCGGTGGAAGACGCTGGTTTCGCCATCCGGGTCAATGGCGTAGACCGGCTGGTTGGAGCTGGCGGTGGGAGCGGTAACGAGCAGGGTGCCGTCGTCGCGGAAGGCCAGGTGGTAGGCGGCGACCGAGGGCTCGAGCGTGGCGAACACAAAGATCTCTGCGGCGTTGTGGCGGCCGTAGGGACCCAGTTTAAAAATGGTGCCGGAGCGGTCGCCGACGAAGAGATTGCCGGCTTGATCAAAGGCGAGGCCGGTGGCGATACCCATGCCTTCCGCAAAGTTCGAGACGGCGCCTTCAGGCGAGATGCGGTAGACCACGCCTTCAGCACGCGAGGAGGCGTAGAGGTAACCGTCCGGACCGAAGGCCAGCGCGGAAACGTTCATCAGGTCGCGGACGAAGGGTTTTACCTGCCCATCGCGACTGATGCGCATGATGGATACGGGGACGCGGGTGCCGCGGGGACCGCTGATCATGGCGTAGAGGCTGCCGTCGGCGTCGGCGGCGGGGTTGGAGATCATGTGCAGGTCGTCGGCAAGGGCGACGGCCACGTTGGCGTGCAAAGTGTTGGTGTTTTCACGGCCGTACCGTAGCTGCAGGTCGCCGGAAAGGGCACCCGCGGGTACCCGGACCTGGGCACGGGTGGGACGCAGCAAATCGAGCCCGGCTTCGGTCTGGCCAAGGAAGGCGACGGGTAGGTTGGCGGCGTGGCCCTCGGCGGAGCCGAGCAGATGCGTTCCGGCAACTTCAAACGAGCCGCCGGGGAGTGCGGCCCGGGGTGTCAGCGTGGAGAGATGCGGGGTATTTGGCCGGGATAGATGCAAGAGACTCATCAGGTATAAGCCTAGTGCTCCGCGTGGGCCATAGCAAATGGGCGTATCTGCGGCGAGGCGGTTTAGTGGATGTGCTGAAGGAGGCGCAGGAAAAGCTGGGCGAGGACCAAGGCGAAGAGCCCGGCGACGAGGTCGTCGCATAGGATGCCGGTGCCTTCGGGAAGGGCCTCGACTTGCCGGATGGGTGGGGGTTTGAGGATGTCGAAGAAGCGGAACAATAGGAGGGCGAGCAGAGCGTTTGGCCAGAGCGGTGGCATGAAGAGCAGCGCAATCCAAACGCCGGCGACTTCGTCGATGACAACGAAGCCGGGGTCTGGGCGGCCGGATTCACGGGCGACGCGGGTGGCCGCCGGAATGCCGATAGCCGTGGCGAGGACGATGCCGGCGAGCGTGATCCAGGTGAGTGTGCGGGTGTCATGGTGAACGAGAAACCCGGCGAGGAGCCAGAGGATGGTTGCGGCGATTGAACCGTAGGTGCCGGGGCCGGGCTTCAGGTAGCCCGCGCCAAAGAAGGTGCCGATGGCCCAGGCCCAGAAGCTTCGTTCGTGCCTGGGGACCGCGGGCGTGGTGGCTTGGCCGCCGTGCAGGGCCACTAGTTCTTCCACTCCTTGCGGCCGCCGGATTCGTCGGAGCCGAAGGGGTTGGATTGCTGCTGCTTGTGCTCAAGCTCTTCAAGCAGATCGGGGTCGAGGATGGGGGAACTAATCTTGTACTCGTCCGAGGCCCACTTGCCGAGATCGATGCGGCGGCAGCGGTCAGAGCAGAAGGGGACGTCTGCCCCGGTGAGGACGACGGGGGATTTGCAGGTGGGGCAACGAAGTGTCTTTGCGGCCATGAGCTAGGGTATAAGAACCTTTCGGAGCTCTGTTCTAAGTGAAAACTTTTAGGCACTCAGCCGCATTTGGAAAGCGAATTGAATACTGGATCATCGGCCGCATGCTCAAGGATGGGTTGGACGTTTACGTGCCTCTAGTCGATGATGACGCCATTGATCTACCTGTCAAGCGAACTGACGGCAGTATTGCTCAGGTACAGGTGAAGGCTCGGTCAGCAAGTGTCGTACTAGGAGATGCTGCGTTGTTTTCCGCCATCACTCATGAATTTCGGCAAGACTACTGGTTCAATGGCTGTCGTAAGGGAGTCGAGTATGGGTACGAGCGTTTCATTAAGTACGAAATTCAAAACTTTGATCGCTTAAAACAGCGACCAGTCGCAGCAAGCGATTATTCAATTATCGTTGCCACCACGTCGTAGTCGTGGGATGCCGTGATTTCGGCGCGGTAGAAGGTGCCGGGGACGAGGGCCTCGTGGGGGCCGAAGTCGTTGATCAGGACGACGCCGTCGATTTCGGGGGCCTGGTCGAGGGTGCGGGCCTGCCAGAGGAGTTCGGTCTCCTCGCTGGGTCCTTCGACGAGCAGGTCGACTTCGCGGCCGATCCAAAGTTTTTTGGCCTTGCGACTGATCTTGTTTTGAAGGCGCATCAGCTTGCGGCGGCGAGCCTCGATGGTGCGTTTGGGAACTTTCTCACCAAAGTCGAAGGCCTTGGCGCCCTCTTCGTCGGAATAGCTGAAGACTCCAAGCCAGTCGAAGCGAGCGGTTTGGATGAAGCTGCAAAGCTCTTCGAAGTCGGCCTCGGTTTCGCCGGGGAAGCCGACGATGAAACTGGTGCGGAGGACGAGGCCGGGCACGATCTGGCGGGCTTTTTCGAGAATCTGGAGGAAGCGGTCGGCTGAGCCCCCGCGCTTCATGCGGCGCAGGACGTTCGCGGAGGCGTGCTGCAACGGAAGATCGAGGTACTTGGCGACGTTGTCATGGCGGGCGATCGATTGCAGCAGCCGCGTCGTGACCTTGTTGGGGTAGGCGTAGAGGAAGCGCAGCCAGCGCAGGCCGGGGAGCGGGGCCAGAGCGTCTAGAAGATCGGCTAGCTCGGGGCGCTTGCCGGTGGCGGGGTCAACGGGGAGGTCCTCGCCGAAGCAGGTGGTGTCCTGGCCGATGAGAGTGATCTCACGGACCCCCTGAGCAATGAGCTGGCGGGCTTCGGCGACGACCGAGGCGACAGTACGAGAGCGGAACTTGCCGCGTAGCTGAGGGATGATGCAAAAGGCGCAGGGGTGATCGCAACCTTCGGCGATCTTGAGGTAAGCCGAGGCGCGGGCGGTGGAGAGCAGCCGCGGGGTGTGCTCGGAGGCCAGATAGCTGGGCAGCGCAGCCGTGGCGCCATCCCAGGCCTCGCGGGAGAAGCGGCCGGCGGCTTCGCGGGCATCGCCTTCGGGGCGGCTGGTGACGGAGGTGCCTGCCGCACCCAGCGCCGGTGCATCGAGCACGGACTCCACCCACCGCTGCCCGGCGGCGGCACTTTCGCCGACGCTTGTGGAGGAGATCTCGGAAAGATTGCGTAGTTGGACGTTCGCGAGCTGCGAGGGAGCCAGCTGCGGGCCGTCCGACTCTGGGCGGGAGTGCTGTTGCACGGCGGAGTGGGCGCGGCGCAGGGGCGCGGGCTCGGCCGCGGCGTTTACCCCGGAATTCAGTTGCGCGACCTGCACGGAGGTCAGCACGGTGAAGGGCGAGTCGGAGACCGCAGGCGCGGGGCGTTGCAGACCGGCGGCCTCGAGAATCGACTCGAGCTCGCCTGTGCCGACGACAGCGTCGACCTCGGGAATATTCTGACGGATCTCATCGCGATAACGTTCGACGAGGCAGCCGGCGACAATCAGCCGCTGAGCGCGGCCGCCGTTAATGGCCTTGTGCCCCACCATCTCCAGGATGGCGTTCACCGACTCCTGCTTGGCGGAGTCGATGAACGAACAGGTATTGACGATGAGGATTTCAGCGTCTTCCGCGCGCGGGGTGAGCTCGGCGCCGGCGCGATCGAGCAGGCCCATCATCACCTCGCTGTCCACCAGATTTTTGGGGCAGCCGAGCGATACGAATCCCACCTTGGGACGGGTCGCGACTGCGCTCTCAACGGCCGGCAAGCCGAGGGAGGAGGTCTGATCCGGGTTGCTGGAGGGGAGCTTCGGGTCCAGCTTCGGCTTGGGCGCGGAAGCGGACACCTCGAAGGCAGCGGCAGAGGTCACAACGAGTAGTTTACCACCGGCGACTCGACACCAACCAGGAGGCCAAGGGCAGGCCCACGGGAGACGTCAGTCCCGGCGAGCAGGAAAATGAGCCACCGGCAAGGCCTCAAAGGCGGGGTGTGCGAAGAGGTAACCCTGGAATAGGTGTACCCCTTGGTCGAGCAGCCAAAGGTACTCGTCTTCGCTCTCGATGCCTTCGGCGACCAGTTCAATGCCGAGATCGCGGCAGACCTGCAGGATGGCGCGCACGATCGCCTGGCGGGGACCTTTGCCCTGGATGCCGCGGACGAGATTCTGGTCCAGCTTGATCTGATCCGGCTGGAAATCGGCAAGCACATTCAAGCCTGAGTAGCCTGAGCCGAAATCATCGATCGCGGTGCGCATGCCAAGCCCGCGATAGATGCTGATCAGCTCGGTAAATCGATCCTGGTTGCCGAGCACCTCGCCTTCGGTTACCTCCATCACGAGACGTTCCGGCGTAAACCCTTTCTCGATGGCGGTATCGAGGGTCGAGGCGAGGCAGTCGCGGTCGGCACGAAATCCCTGTGGCAGCAGGTTCAGGTTCAGATCGCAGGGTATGCCCAGCCGTCTGGCCATGGTGAGCGCGGCTTTGCGGCACTCCTCGTCAAAGGTAGCCAGCTCGGCCGGCGGAATCGCGCTCAGGATGGCGTCGGCCGTCTCATTACGCGGGCCGCGTACCAGCGCTTCGTAGGCGGTTACGACCCCCCGCCGAGCGTCCACGATCGGCTGAAACGCGAAAGAACAGGTCAGCTCAGGCAAGCGGGCCAGCCACGCCTGGCGACTGGGGTAGGGAACCGCGACCGGATGAATACGGCTCACGTCAGCTATGCCTCGGAACGGGGGTACCCCGGGAGTGCTTCAAAGCCCGCGCGCGTTCACCATCGGGGAGTGCATGTGTTTCCGCACTGGTCACACTGGTATATATGCAGTGAAACAGCATATGCCTCCCCGCTGCCGTGGCGTCCTGACAGCGACGCACCCGGCTTCTGCTAACAGTTCTCTCAGTCGCCTCGCTGTCTGTCAACAACACAGATAGGGGACGTCGCGCCGACGAGGGGGGGGAGACTAGAACTCCCACCGGAGAAGGGTGGCGCCTACGGTAAACCCTGCACCGACGCTGGCCAGCAAAATGAGGTCACCCTTGCGCAGCCGGCCGTCCTCAAGGGCGGTACCGAGGGCAAGGGGAATGGTGCCGGCCGTGGTGTTGCCAAACTGATCGATGTTGATCACCACGCGATCGGCGGGCATGCCGAGGCGCTCGGCGGTGGAGAGAATGATGCGTTTATTGGCCTGGTGCGGAACAAAGCAACCGAGATCGGCGCCGGTCAGGCCGTTGCGGCTAAGGATTGTCTCGCTGACCTCGGACATCTTGCGCACGGCAAACTTGTAAACCGCCTGGCCGTCCTGGTGAATGAAGTGCTGTTTGGCATCGATGGTGGCGTGCGAGGGAGGCAGGTGACTGCCGCCGGCGGGCATCATCAGAGAGGCCGCGCCGGAGCCGTCGATCTCGTGCTGAAAGTCGATCAGGCCGACTTCGCCCTCGGCGCAGGGCTCGATCAGGACCGCACCGGCGCCATCGCCGAAGAGGATGCAGGTGGAGCGGTCGGTGTAGTCGATGACGGAGCTCATGACGTCGGCCCCGATAACCAGAACTTTGCTGTGCGCGCCGGACTCCACCAGCTTGGCGCCGACCTGCAGGGCGTAGACGAAGCCGGAGCACGCGGCAGAGAGATCGAAACCCCAGGCCTTGCTCGCGCCGAGGTTCGTCTGCACGAGGCAGGCGGTGGCGGGGAAAAACATGTCCGGGGTCACCGTGGCGACGATGATGGCATCCACCGTATCCGGGGAGACGCCGGCGTTGGCCAGGCAGCGCCGGGCTGCCTCCGTGGCAAGATCGCTGGTGGCCGTGCCTTTCGCTGCGATATGCCGTTGCCGTATGCCCGTACGCTCGGTAATCCACTGGTCCGTCGTTTCCACCATGCGCTCCAGATCGGCGTTGGTCAGCAGCCCGGGCGGGGCATAGGTACCGAGGGCGGAGATTTTGGCGCGGCGGGTAGTCTTTGGCTGGATATCGAGCTTGGGGGCGGAACTCAAACCGGGAACTTCCTTTTATAGCGAATTCAGCAACAAGCAGCATCTTACCCTGCCACCGGCAGCGAGATTTTTGGGTGTGGAGTGCTCGTGAGGACGGTACGCTTGGCCGCCCGGCTTAGTTTCAGCCAAAGGCAACCGCAGCACCCGGCAAACACCGGAAACCGTCGGGGTGGCCTCGCTTCAGGAGGATGTGTGAGTGGGAGAGGTGTACCGGGCTTCCCTACTGCGCCCGCGTGGGCCCGTTGCCGTTGCTTCCTTCCGGACCTGGCGGGGTTGGCGGGTACGCGTCGCGTAGGACCCGGCACAGGACGATTGTAGCATCGGCGGCCAGGGTTGAATTTAGCGAATAGCGGGCCCCGACCGGCGTCCGAGCCGTGTAAAGGCGTTTTCCGGATCGGTGTGCCTTTTGGTGGCCCCGGCCGGGGCCTCATCCGATAGCCGAATCAAGCGGAGCGCGGTTGCGGCGCGGCTGCCCCCTTGCGCAGTCCTACTGACTTCGAGGTCTGCACCAGGCGCCAGATGCCGATGGCGGTGAAGATCAGCGTGATGGCCCAGAAGGCGATAAGGATGGTCACCGCCCAACGTGTCGAAAAGCGGTTCCACACCGCCAACACCTGGGTCCCGTAGCGGATGCCGAGCCAGACCGCGATCGCGTGGCGAAGCAGGCGGCTTATCGTAAAGGCCGTCATGAAGCGGCGGCGCGACATGTGGATGGCCCCGGCAGCAAGCACGAAGGGTGAAAGCGGCACAGGCGGCGGCAGGATCGCCGGCAGGGCGATGGCGAGAATCGAATGGTGCTCGACCCAGTGGGTCACGCGGCCGAGCAACTTGGCGGGGACGTGGTTTTCCAAAAACTTCATGCCGCCGGCCTGGCCCACGGCGTGCGAAAAGTAGCCACCCAGCGCAGAACCCAGCGTGGCCAGGCCGATCAGCAGGATCGGATTCCCGTGCCCGGCCGCGAACAGCACCAGCATGATATCGGTGACACCGGGAATCGGCAGCGGAATAAAGGAGCTGTCGATGACGGAGACCAGGGTGAGCCCGACGAGGCCGAAGCGGACCAGAAGCGGCAGCATGCGGCTGCCGGCGTGGCCTGCGGCAAAGATCAGGGCGAGGACAGAAGGAGCAGGCATGTGGGTGATAGGACGCCGGGGTTGAGTCCATTGTCTCCCGTCCCGGCGCTTTGCCCGGGAAAAAAGGCTCAGCCGGCGAGAAAAGGCAGGACAGGCAGGGGCGGTAACACCCGGAGCTCCCAAGCATAGGCGCGAAATCGGCCGATGGCCTCGGCGCAGGAGGCATCGAGCTGGTAATAGATGTTTTCGCTCAGGTAGGTGCGGATGGTGGCCGGCGGCAGGGCCAGGCGCGGGGTCCATTCGGCGACCAGCTCTTCAATGTGCGCCAGGCCGGCCTCGCGGCTGGCGTTCAGGTCTTCGATGAGCCGACCTGGGGGAATGCCGGAGCCCCCGAGAGCCTCGGGCCGCACGGCCCAGACGGCGGCCACCCAGGGCAGACCCGTGTGCTGGTGCCAGAGCTGGGCGACGTCGATCCAAAGCAGGGACTGGCCCCTGTCGGTCTCGAAGACTCGGTCGATTTCGGGGCGGCGCTCGCGGGCGAGCAGGGCGGGGTCGCCGATCAGCAGCGCGGCATCGAAGCCCCGAAGCATGTCAAGCGGGTCGGCGGGGTGCTGCACGAGCTCCGGCATCGCCCCATAGAAACGGCCCAGCAGCACGCGGACGTAGGCGGCCGAGGAGCGCGAGGCGTTATCGGCGGCGATGCTCCGGATGCGGCGCAGGGCGTCGGCCTGGGATTCGCCGGTGTCGGTGCGCACCAGCAGCAGGATGCTGCGTACCTCGCGCTGCGAGGCGATCGTGCAGCCCGGCACGACCCGGAGCTCCGGGGTGAGCTCGGCGACCGGGATCAGACCGAGCTCGGCCTCGCCGGCATGGAGCTCGGCCGCACAGCGCGAAGGCAGGGTGTAGTGCACGTCATAGCGGGTGCGCAGTTCGGCGGCGGCAGGGGCGTGCTCGAAGTTGTACAGCAGCGGAGCGGGGTTCAGGAACGAGATGGCGGCGACGCGGAGGTGCACAGTGTCATGGTAGCGGGGTGGACGCTTGACCTGCGTCAGCCTTCGAATCGCGTTTTCAGCCGAAGGAAAGGCCGCTCGAGCAAGAAGTAGCTGAACGTCGAGACAGCAAGTGTGGCGCTGAAGGCCAGCAAGATCGTGCAGGTTAAGGGCAGGTGCAGCACCTTGCCAAGATGGAGATAAAGCGCGTGCGGGATGTCATGGAAGACATAAAAGCCGTAGCTGATTCTTCCGAGGGCGCGTAGTGGAGCCAGACTAAGGATTCGGGTAACCCAGAACTGGCGGTTCAGGCAGGCCAGAATCAGGCCCAACGAAGCGATTTGCATCACAGGGAAGCCGTAGCCCAGCAACCAGTGAGCTTCCAGTGCCAGAGAATTGCCGGGCAGCGAAAACAATACATTCGCAAATCGGGCCACGATAAGGAAAGCGAACGCACTCCAGAGAAGGTAGGGGCCGGCTTGCTGCACCCTGGCAGCACGGGAACCGCGCAGCAGCAAAGCCCCAAGGCCCCCGAGAAGAAAGCCATCCAGGGAAAGTGGGGTGATCTGGTTGA
>CAXSBL010000020.1:27694-63644 GCA_964235515.1 uncultured Bryocella sp. | reverse complement strand
ACTCTACAAAAGCCTCCAGCTACGGCTGGGGGCTTTTGCGTTTGGGGACAGCCTTAATTGGCCGGCGGTATTCCTCCCTGGATCGCTGGCTATTGGCGGTAAAGTAGCTACGTGCGGATAAATCTCCAAAGTTCAGCAACATCAAACGCGACAGGCACAGGATGAAGCGGACGAGCTCCTATCTTTTGTCAGCGGTGCTGATTGCCTTGGTGAACGATGGATGGTCAGGCCGACCAAGTCCGTTGATGCATCAAGCCATCCTGATCCCCTTTGAAGTGCTCTTCGTCGTGGGCCTGGTTGGTTTGCTCGGAAGGCACGAGACACCCGTGACGGAGCTGGTTGTTGATGATCCGCTTACGGTGTGCCTCAGGGTGTGTCTTGGGTTTGAAGTTCTCTCGATACTCAGCTTTTACTATGAATCAAGACATTTCGAACGATTTGGTTATCACCTGTCATGGAACTGGTATCTGTTCGTTACGGCAATCGCGGTTTTAAGTGTAGCCACATACCTTCGTTTCAGGTCGGCAGCGTCTTTGATCGGTGGGGCAGTCGGCTGTTATGTGGCTGGAGAAGTCTTAGCGATCCGCAGCTTCCCACTGAATTATCTGCGGTCCGACATGCTTCCTGTGGTGCAGTGGGCGGATCAGCGTCTGGCGCATGGCTTAAATCCCTACACAACGATGCATGTAGGCAACCGGGTTTATGACTTTCCTTACCTACCCGGAGTCTTGGTGGCGTATCTGCCGGCGATTGGGGTCGGAATCGATCCGCGCTGGCTCAATATGGGTTGTGTCGTTGTGCTAGCGATGGTCTTATACTGGGCCGCGTTGCCGGGAAGGCGGCTCGGGGCCGCAGCGCTGATTGCGGTCTTTCTGCTTTCACCGTTTCTCCAATACAGGCACGATTTATACCTTGCGCCGCACTGGCTGTTGTTAGCGACAGCGTTTGTTATGCTCCAAAAGCGCTGGTTCGGTTGGGGTGCGGTTGTTTTTGGTCTCAGCATGGCGGTGTACCAGTTGAGTTGGGTGCTCTGGCCGTTTGTGTTGCTTCATGCGTTGCGAAGACGGGGTTGGCTGGAGGTACTGCGCACGGGTGGACTTTCCCTGCTCGGGATGGCCGTGGTGATCGGGCCGTTTCTGCGATCGGCGTTGCAGCGGATTGCTAGCAATACGGTAGGGCAGTGGAGCCGGTTGCCACATGCGCTTGCCGAGCCAATGAATTTGGCGTATTGGGTCACGTATCTGGTGCGACCGGATCAGCTGAAGTGGGTGCAGCTCCTGGTGCTTTCCTGCATGTTCTTTTATTGCCTCGGCAAGGGGCGCTGCCGGACGCTTGAGGACACGCTGCGTTGGATGGGGGCGGCTTTGGCTGTCTTCATTGCGCTGAATGTGTTGGTGGATGGTTACTTCTACTTGACCCTTTCGCTGTTGCTGCTGATATATACCCTCTCGGCGGATGACGTCTGGATGCTCCAGGAGCCAGAGCCTGCCGTGCGTGAGCTTCAGTAGCAGTCGTCTGAGGGGCAGTTAATTGCTGAGGGCTGAAGCTGTGCAGCGGCGTCGTGTTCGAATTCCATGGGACGAACCACAAAGGTACGGTTGACCTGCCCACGGGGCAGGTGCTCCTGATCGCGCGGCAGCCTTTTGGGGGTTGTCATCGTCTGTGCAACGTGTGCTTTGCCGGTGGGTTCACACCGGAGGCGACCTGTGCCCCGCGGGGCATCCCGTTCCAGTTGAACGCGTCGTCCGTGGCGGTGTGAATTCCCACATCATCGTTACTAGTTTGAATGTCCAACTCCGGGCCACCGCCAAGGACCTGTCCGTCCAGCAGTCCGGTCGAGCCTGATTTTGCCATGGGCAGATTGAGGTCATTGTGGATGTCCGCATCCTGCGCCCTGGCATGCAGCGTAAAGGGCTGATGAGGCGGTACCGAGACATCCACCGTGCCGTTCGTGTTGCTGATGTGGACTGGCTGCAGGGGCGCCGTCAATGTTAATGCGACCGAGCCGTTCCGGTCGGTGATCGTCGCGACGCCGCGGACGCCGTCCAAAGTCAGGTTTCGGTCAGTGGTTGCAAGGGTGAGCGGCCCCTGCAAATGCTTTCCGCTGAGATCGCTACGGCCTTCGACAACCAGGCTGCCCGGGATCCCCGCGCAATCAAAGCGCGTAAAGCTGCTCTGAAAACTGACATTGCCGCGGATGCGCTCCAATTGGGTGGTACCGAAAAAGTCACCGTGCAGGGTCAGGCCGCCGTCGATGTCGCTGAGAGTCATGTCGCCGCTGTGACCGTTCAGCACGAGACCACCGCCCAGGCTGTGGGCTGTGACCGTGCTGTCGTCATCCTGCGTGTCCACACGTACGGGACCGCGCAGGGCGGTGAGCTTTACGTCGCCACTCGCCGCGGTGATGGTTGTGGCTCCATGCACCTCGTCCACGCTGACGTCGCCATCGCCACTTCGGATGATCAGAGAGGCATTGTGCGGCAATTGCACGACGAGATCGGCGTCGTCCCGGCCTTCCGGCAAAGCCGTGAGGATGAGGTGGTCGCGATCACCTCCAAACCTGGGTTGTTCCCGCAAGTGGCGGGAGTTTAGGTCGTCGTGTCCTAAAGTGAAGAGGTGTTGGTGGACGGAGACGTGAACCTGACCATCCTCGCTTGAGCCTGTCACGGTAACGTCGCCATGCGGGTCGTCGATTGTGAGCTGGCCGCCGGTGCTGAGGGCTGCTCTTTGCTCGCTGCTGAAATCGCTGTGCACGCCGAGCAACTCTGTCCAGTTGTTCCGGCCGCTGCCGATCAGCGGAGAACTGAGGACGTCCTGCAAAAAGGTACCGCTGCGGCGCGCGGTCATGAGGACGGCGCCCGAGATTGCCAGCAGCAGGAGCAAGGTTGTGGCGGCTCCTCCAAGGATGCGACGGGGAGCTCCAGCACCTCGAGTAGCAGAGATTTGCTGGTCAAGAAGCCATTCCAGGATCATCAGAAGGCCCGTACCAATGAGAATACCGGGCCACCACAGGCTGAGCCAGGTGAGTACGGCACTCCAGTGCAGGCGCCCGGACTGCAGCAGCAGCAGCAAGATCCCTAAAGTTACGAGCAGAACCGGACCGCTGATAGAACGGCGCTGGGAGGCTTGTCTGTGAAGGCGTGCCTGGAGCCGCGCTTGGTCGCGTCCCAGGCGGGCTTCCTGTTTCGCGGCCCGGTTCTGGACCTTCTGCGTGCGGCGATCCGTTGGCGGAGGTGGTACAGGCGTGTAGCCGAAGTTAGGTGGTGGGGTGCTCATGGGCACACTCCTTGGCAGTCAAAACGGTAGGTGGGTGTAGCCTCAACGCGAACTTTGGGCATGGATCTCTAGCGAAGGGGAGCGCTGCCGGGGGCCTGTTCGGACCTGGTCGCTGATTCGCCAGAGAGTGGAGTTGCAGCCGGACGGGCGCGTCCCACCAGCAACAGCGCCCCCCAAACAACGAGAACCGCCGGCCAGCTGTGACGCAGCGGCACCAGGGATGCATTCTGCAAAGCGAGCAGGATTGCCACCGTCAGCAGTACGGCCGCACCTACCAGACCTTCGGCCAGTACAGCGAAATCCGGGGATGCCCCTGCCTTCCGGTATTGAATGGTAGCCCCCACTCGACGGCCCCCGATCCAGAAGGCAACCAAGGTCAAAAGTACAGGCACCAGCCACCGCCCTTCGACTTGCCAGCCAGGTGCAAGGTTTGCGATGAGGAACAAAACGCCGAGGACGATAAGCCAGATAGCGGCGGCAGGAAATCGCTGTGCAAGGGATGCCGATGCCGCCGTGGGCACCGTTGGCGTGGCAGGCACGCCCGTATAGGTTGGTTGGTATTGTGAGCCGGCCTTAACTCCGTAGGGTATCCCGGCAGCCTCGGTCGCCTTGGCGGTTTCCGGGGTGGGCGGATGAAGCGTTTCAGGAGGGGGTACCGTCCACGACGCTGGGGTGAGGAGCGGATTGAAGCCCGTGGCTTGAGCGGTTTCGGAGGCCTGCGGGAATGGGGAGGTCTCTGTGGCGAACGGCGGCGCTGGAGCTTTCGGGTACGGTACAGGTCCCGCGGCCGCGGAAGCGGAGTGAGTTGCGCTGCCGGCGCCGGATGCCCGGCGGGTGCTCGAAGGCGGCGAGGAGACGGGTGGGCTGGTGCGGCTAAAGCCAAGTCGGTCGCCGAGGTCGTTCCAGCCGAAGGGATCCGGCAGGGGCATGCCGTCGCGTTTTGCCAATGCTGTGTGGTACGCCTCAAAGGCCTGATAGAAGATCCATCCCCAGACAAACCACCACAGAACCCAGTTCAGGTTGTCGGCCAGGCTAGTCAGCACGACAAAGATGACGAGGTGGATGACGCCCTTGGCATACTGGCCGTTGTACATCGCGCCCACACCGGGAATGAGGCCCAGAAAACCGGCCAGCACGGGATTGGGTTCCCCCGCACTGGGCGGCGGCGGTGCAGAGAGGAGGTCGGCGGCAGGAGAGCGGACCGGAGTGTAGCCGCCGGTGGTCGCGCCAGGTGTGTTGCCCTGGAAGGGCGAACGGTTCCGAAGGGCGCAGGCGTCGCAAAAGATGCCGGAGTCGACCGCACGCACGGCGCCGGACGTAAGACCCCGGCCGCACTGCTGACAAAAGGCCACGGTGGACTCCCTGCTGTCCGCCGCAGTGCCCTCGGGGGGGACCACGGGGACCGGGGGGACGATGGTCGGGTTGTTACTCTCGTCCGTCATGCTGTTGCTCTCCCTTCGGACCCTCTGCGAGTCGCAGGGGACTGGTGAATGGTGCCATTTACTGCTGGGATCTAGGCGGTGCCTGCGTGTTGCTGGCGGTGAGCCAGTCGTTCACCCTGGATTCGACCCTGTATACGACCCGAATCTCCTGAAGGGACCGCAACATACTGGCACCCTTGCCGGCCATCGTCCGTTGCAGGCCGATCGCATGCAGGTCCTGTGCGTGCAGCTCTGAAACGGAGATCCCAAGCATGTTCAGGGTGAGGCAGATTGAAAAGAAGGCCATGGCCGCCGTCATGGTGAGCCGCGGTTGCAGGGTTGGGACTCTGTAGCTGTCCAGGCCGAACCAACGCGCCATCCATTGCCGTACAGGGCCTGGGTTGTCTCTCCACGGCGCGCCGAGCGACTGCCCGGTCGGCGCGGACCAGACCGCAGACGGCACAGGAAGCAGCTCGGCAGCTACGGTTTCCGCCAGCGTGGGTGCGCCGGTCGTACGTGCCAGGATGCCGGCCACGAGATCGTGGGACGGCTCCGGTGTTTGCTCCTTCAGCAGACTTAGCCAGGCAGCGCCGCGGCGTGCTTCGGCGAGTTCGGCTTCGCAGGAGGGGCAAGTCGCAAGGTGCACCGCGAGAGCCTGAGCCTCCACTTCGCCCAGCAGATCCTCTGCCGCCTCGGGCAGCAGGGCTCCCCAATCTGCGCAGCCGGCAGCCGGAGAACCAGCCCCTGGTGCACGGTTTTCGTTGTTCTCAAAATCCATGGGGTTCGACATCGCTACACCATCTGCCCTTCTGTCCCACCCAGTAAGCGCGCCAGTTCGGCCCGGCCGCGGCTGATACGGCTTTTGACGGTTCCCTGGGGAACGCCGAGCACCTCGGCGATCTCGCGGTAGTCCAGATCCTGCAAGTCGCGGAGGATCACCGCCTCGCGCAGCTCCGGGGTGACGCGGGCGAGCGCGGCCTGCACCCTGGACCGCAGCTCCAGGCCGGCGACGTGCTGCTCCTGACCGGCGCGTGGATCGGGTAGCCGCTCCGCGCGGGTGCCGCCTTCACTTTCCTCCCCGATGGGCTCATCGAGTGACTCGCTGGCGCGCTCCAGGCGGGAACGCCGGTAATGGTCCACAAGGAGATTGCGCGTAAGTGCGGTGAGCCAGACGCCGAAGCTGGCACGGGCAGGGTCAAAACTTTGTAGGTTGCGATACACCTTCAGGAACACGTCCTGCGTAAGGTCCTCCGCGTCCGCCGCAGAGCCCGTGAAGCGGTAGCAGAGGCCGTAGACCCGGCGCTGTTCGCGACGCACCAGCGCCTCCCAAGCGGTGTTGTCGCCCCCGACGCAGCGGGCGGCCAGGGCGACCAGATGCGCCTGCTCGGCGGCATGGGCCACGCGCGCCGCATCGCCGGCTGGCGTCACAGAGGCCTTACTTCGGCCGGAGGAAGCGCTCTGCACCGGAAGGCGGACCGCCGGCGTGGAAGTTACCTCCGCGGATATTTCCGCGAGGGGCCGGATCTGCGCGGGGGGAGAGATCGGAGCGTCTACCGGGGTTGCGCCCGGTGATCTCTGCCAAGGCTCCCGGGAGGCCGGTGCCGGCCACTTCAAGACGGGCATCATCGTCATAAGGATCGCCGGGTTGAAGACCATCGAAGCCATGCAAAACAGTACGCAGCCGGTCGTGCTTTGGTTCCCCGGCTGCTCTGTGTGCGCTTCCGCTTACTGCTTGATCACGCCGCAGGCGATCCGGTTGCCGGAGTTGCCGCTGGGATCGGTCTTCATGTCGTCGGCCTTCTCATGCACCATCAGCGAGGTGCCGCCGTTGGAGAGCAGGGAGTTCGGCGCTCCGGGCTGCAAGGTGACGTCGGTCAACGTCCAGGTCGCGGAGCCACGGTGATCTTCGCCCACGCTGAGGTTGGAGGGGGTGTCGCCGGCATGATGGCCCATGGGGTTCTGAAACCCGTGCTGCTTGGCATCGGGGTTGAAGTGGCCGCCGGCGGTCTTGAAGTCAGGCGCCTCGCAGACGGGGTTCTGATGGATGTGCACGCCATGTTCGCCGAAGGGAATGTTTTCAACCGAGATCTTGACCTCAACCCCGTTCTTTTTCTGCTTCAACACGGCCTTGCCGGCGGGCTGGCCCTGGCTGTTGATGAGCGAGACCTTGATCTCCTTCACGGGCTTGGCATCCTGTGCCGGGGCCACGGCGCACGCCACCGCGATCAATCCTGTCGTCATCCCTGCCTTTACCCACGTGCCGAACTTGCCTTGCCGCATGCTGGAGCTCCTTTGTTTGCTGCCTGATGAGTCAACGTCAGCATACGCCAGCGCGGTTTCGCGCCGGCGGTGAAGCGCGTCGGTATTTCCACCGGCCCGGCGGACTACCATCGAGAGGTGATGGATGTCCTCAACTCAAAACCGCATCCCGGCGTGCTGGAAGTGATCACCGGACCCATGTTTTCAGGTAAGTCGGAAGAGCTGATCCGGCGTCTGAAGCGGGCCCGCATCGCCCGCCAGCGCGTGCTCTGTTACAAGCCGGACATTGACCTGCGCTATCACCGCACCCACATCGCGTCTCACTCCGCGCAGACGCATGAGGCCGTCCCTGTGACCTCCGTGGAGCACCTGCGGGACACGCTGTTCCCACAGCTCGGCGCCGTGGAGGTCGTTGGCATTGATGAGGTGCAGTTTCTTTCACCCGATGTGATCGCGCTGACCGCCGAGCTGATTGCGGAGGGCAAGCGTGTCCTGCTCGCCGGACTAGATATGACCTTTGAGGCGGAGCCCTTCGGTCCCGTGCCGGCGCTGATGGCCATGGCGGACCGGGTCACCAAGCTTTCCGCGGTGTGCATGGTGTGCGGGGAGAGCGCCATTCACACGCAGCGCCTGACACAGTCGCAGGAGCTGGTCGTTGTGGGGGCGGCAGGTCTTTATGAAGCGCGCTGCCGTGCACATTTTCACCCCCACACCGACCCCCATGGACCGCAGCAGATGGAACTGCCGGACGGGCTTCAGGGCAACGCAGCCGGGTGCTGAAAGCGTGCCGGCGTAACGTGACGAAGGTAGAGATAACGCAAGATTCTCGCTGACAGGGCAGCTGTTCTCGGCTAGGCTGAGAGCCGCATGTCTCGATTGCTGTTTTGCCTTCTTGTTTTTCTAATGGCGCCGCTCCTCCACGCCGAGGCCGTTCCCCACTGGCTCACGGTACAGACAGAGCACTTCACCGTGTACTGCGACGGCAGCGAACGCCAGGCACGCGCGGTGAGCGCGCAGCTGGAGCGCATGCAGGGCCTTTTCGCGAAGCTGTTGCCGCACGCCACGGCGGATGCCGGCTCGCGCATCGTGGTGTTGGCGCTCCGCAATCGCCGGGACTTCCAGAGCATTGAACCGGCGGAATACCTTGGGAAAGGGTCGCTGGACCTAGCCGGCTACTTCCTCCAGACGCCTGATCAAAGCTTTATCGCGTTGCGTCTGGACGCCGACGGGGATCACCCGTACGGCACGCTGTACCACGAGTACACGCATTACATGCTGCGGCATGCGCCCACGATCCCGGTGTGGCTGAACGAAGGGCTCGCGCAGTTCTACCAAAATACCGATCTGGGTGAGAAGACGGCCAAGTTCGGCCAACCAGCCGCTAATGAGCTCCTCTATCTACGTCAACAAAGGCTGATTCCGTTGCCGACGCTGTTTGCAGTCGACCACAACTCGCCTTTTTACCATGAGCAGGACAAGGGGAATGTCTTTTACGCCGAGTCCTGGGCGTTAACACACATGCTGTTTATCCGGGATTTTCAGAAGCACACAACGACTCTTTCGACGTATGTCAGCGACGTGGCCAAGGGAGACGATCCGGTTGCCGCGGCGGGGGAAGTGTTTGGAGATCTGAAACAGCTGCAACGGGATCTTGACTCTTACGTGAACGGTGGAAGCCTCAGCGCGCTCGTCATGCCGCTGCAAAATGCGGTAGATGAAGGGGACTTCAATGTGCAACCCATACCAACGCCGAGCGCGGATGCGGTGCGGGCTGACATGCTGCTCGATGAGGGACGCACAGAGGATGGCAAGAACCTGATCGACGCCGTTTTGCGTGAGGCTCCGGAGAATGCGCAGGCGCACGAAGCGCTTGGCTTGCTGGCCCTGCGGCAAAATGATCTGCGCGCCGCGCGCAAAGACTACGGCGAGGCGGTGGCGCTGCACTCAACGAGCTATCTGGCGTACTACTACTTCGGATCGCTTTCCATGCAGGTGGGCAAAGGGGAGGACGGAACTGCCAGCGATGAGGCGATCGGCGCGAGCCTCCGTGAGGCAGTTCGGCTGAATCCCGGTTTCGCGCCGGCATTGGACACCTTGGCGCGCTTTGATGCGGAGCACGAGCAGCTTGCCGAGGCGAGCCAACTGGAGTTACGCGCCGTCAGTGTCGAGCCCACGAACGTGGGCTACCGTATGAATGCCGCGCAGATCCGCGTCCAGCGCAAGGAGTACGACGCCGCGATTCAGATCCTGAAGGCAGCCCTGCCGGCGGCGCAGACGACGGGGGATCGGCAACAGGTGCAGAGCCGGCTCGGTAGTATGCAACGGTTTGTGGCGCAGCAGAAGGAAGAGGAAAACCGTGCGAACCGGCCGGAAGAAGCTGCGGTCGCCACGACGTCCGGAGTCGCACAGCCGGAAGATCCAACCTCCACTACGTACAGTCCACCGTACGTTACGGACGGTCACGGTCACCGTGTGGCCGCCGGTAAAGCTGTTGAGCCGCCCCCTCTGCCGCCGGGCCCGCCAAGTGGACCGCGGCATACCGTGCATGGTGCCCTGCGAGGGATCAGCTGCTTTTATCCGAAAGGCCTTCTACTGAGCGTGGAGGGCTCCGGCAAACCGGTGGCGCTCTACAGCAACGACATGTACGGGATCGCGTTCACGGTCTCCAATTTCACCCCTCCGAAGGAGATGAATCCCTGTGTGGATTTCAGTGGTTTGAAGGCCAACGTGGTGTACGCCGAAATCAAGGATCCGTCCGTTGCTGGACAGATCGTCTCTATGGAACTGAGTAAGTAAAGACTGCTGGTGATGCTCTCCCGCTAAACGGGTGGCGGCGTTAGCCTAAAGTCGCGCAGGGCGCCCAGCAATTGCTTCACGGCGCCAGAATCGATGGTTTGGGCAGCTAGTCGAACACCGGCGGACAGGTCTACAGCACGGCCGGCCGCGACAAAGACCGCCGCTGCATTCAGCAGAACCACATCACGTCGCGGTCCCTGCTCCGGCGCTGCCTCGAGAGCCAGCACCCTGGTCAGAATTGCCGCATTTGCCTGTGCCGTTTCACCTCCCCGCAGCGTGCTGAGCGGAGCCCGCTCGAGACCCACGTTCTCGGGGGTGATCGTATACGTCCTGATCCGGTCACCCGTCCCGGCGTCCATAACCTCGGCCACCTGACTGGGCCCGCTGAGGCTCAACTCATCCAGGCCTCCGTCGCCATGGACGACGAAGGCGTGCCGGACCCCGAGCTGCACCATTGCCTGCGCCACGACCGGCACAAGTCGCGCGGCATAAACGCCCATCACCTGCCGGCGTGCGCCCGCAGGGTTCAGCAGCGGGCCGAGCACGTTAAAGATCGTGCGCACACCCAGAGCACGGCGGACGGGCAGAACCGCCTTCATGGCGGGATGGTGCGCGGGCGCCAGCAGAAAGCAAAAGTTGTGTCGCCTGAGCGCCTCGGCGGCTGCCTCCGGCGGCAGGGCGATCGGCACACCCAGCGCTTCAAGGACGTCAGCGGAACCGCATTTGCTGGTTACGGCACGGTTGCCATGCTTGGCCACCTTCACGCCAGCGGCTGCCGCCACAAGCGCAGCGGCAGTGGAGATGTTGAAGGTCCCGGTGCCGTCGCCGCCGGTGCCACAGGTGTCGAGGAGCTGCTCCCGCTCGGGCTCGCTGAGAGGAAGGGTGGTGGCTGCTCCGCGCATGGAGGACGCAAAGCCGGCCAGCTCGGCATAGGTCTCGCCACGGGCGCTCATGCCGCCGAGCAGGGAGGCGAGTTCCAGATCGGAGGCTCCCCCCGCGAGAATGCGCCGCAGCAACGCCGCCGCCTGCGCGGTAGAAAGCGTCCCCTGTTCTTCCACCACGAGACGGAGTTCTGCTTGGATACCCATTCTCTCTGAGGCTAACAAAGTGGAAAGGCAAGGGAACACTCGCCCGACCGCCGCCCAGCCGCGGCTGGCCGGCGTCTGGCTCCGGGTAGCGGGCATCGGCTACTATGGCTTTGTCCGAGCAACCGGCTCACGGAGCGCGCATTGAAGATTCACGAGTACCAGGCCAAAGAGATCCTTCGCCGCTATGGCGTAAGCGTGCCCGACGGGCAGGTCGCCGTCACCTTTGAGGAGGCCGATGCCGCGGCGCAGCAGCTCTTTGGTGCGGGCCACGGGGTCGTTGTCGTCAAGGCGCAGATTCATGCGGGCGGACGCGGCAAGGGCGGCGGCGTCAAGCTCGCCAAGAGCCGCGACGAGGCGCAGGAGCACACCAAAAAGATTCTCGGCATGCAGCTGATCACCCACCAGACCGGAGCGCAGGGCCAAAAGGTGCAGCGGCTGCTGATCGAATCGGGTTCCGCGATTGCGCGTGAGCTATACCTCGGCATCGTGCTCGACCGGGCCAGCAGCAAGGTCGTGTTTATGGCCTCGCAGGCGGGCGGCATGGAGATCGAGGAGGTCGCGCACGAGAATCCCGACGCGATCTTTAAGGAAGTTATCGATCCTGCGATCGGCCTCGCCGCATACCAGGCACGCCGGCTGGCGTTCAAGCTCGGCCTCGAAGGGCCGCAGATCGCCGAGGCCGTGCGCTTCATGATGGGGATGTACAAGGCGTTCCTCGAGACCGACAGCCTGCTGATGGAGATCAATCCCTTCATCACCACAAAGGACGGCAAGCTCGCGGCGCTCGACTGCAAGATCAACTTCGACGACAACGCCATGTTCCGTCACAAAGACCTGAAAGACCTTCGAGATCTTGCGGAAGAAGATCCGCTTGAGGTGGAGGCCTCGAAGTTTGCGCTGAACTACATCAAGCTGGACGGCAATATCGCCTGCATGGTCAACGGCGCCGGCCTCGCGATGGCGACGATGGACATTATTCAGTACGCCGGTGGGTCTGCGGCGAACTTCCTCGACGTCGGCGGCGGCGCGAATCAGGAGCAGATCGAAAACGCCTTCGGCATTCTGCTCAGCGATAAGAATGTAAAAGCGATCTTTATCAATATTTTCGGTGGCATCCTGCGCGTCGATGTCCTGGCCACGGCGGTGGTCGCGGCAGCGAAGAATCTGAATGTGCAGATCCCGATCATCCTCCGGCTGGAAGGCACGAACGTCGAAGAGGGTCGCAAGATCCTTGCCGATTCCGGCCTCAAATTTCAGGTAGGGGAAACGATGAAGGAAGCGGCTGACCTGGCCGTGGCTGCGGCGAAGGGCTAGACCACCTCATGGGAATCTTTGGCAAGGCTGCGAAGAAGCAGGGAAGTGCGCCCGCGGTTCGCGCGCTTCTCTTCGACACGTTCGGCACCACCGTGGACTGGTACTCGAGCATGGTGGCGCATGGCGAGCAGATCGGCGCTGAAACCGGCGTAAAGGCCGATTGGGAAGGCCTGGCGCGCGAGTGGAGGGCACATTACAAGCCGGCCATCAAGCCTGTTCGTGAAGGGAAACGGCCCTGGGTGGGCTTTGACGAACTGCATCGCGAGGAGCTGGACAAGATCGCGAAGCGATTCGGGGCTGGCAAGCTCAGCAGCGGGGACCGCGACCGCTTGACGCTCGGCTGGCACAAACTGAAGGCATGGCCCGATGCACCCGGGGCGCTCCATAGGCTGAAGAAAAGTTTCATGATCGCTCCGCTTTCGAACGGAACGACGCGACAGCTTGTGGATCTTGCCCGGTATGCAAACCTCCCCTGGGACGCCGTGTTTGGAGCCGATCTCTTTCGCACCTACAAGCCGGCGCCTGAGGTGTATAAGGGCGCCGTGAACTACCTTGGGCTGCAACCCGCCGAGGTCGTAATGGTGGCCGCGCACAACCAGGATCTGGAGGCTGCGCAGAAGCATGGCCTGCGGACGTGTTTCGTTCACCGCTCGACTGAAGATCAAGATGCGAGCGGCCGCTTCGACTACGTCGTGGATGATTTCGAACAGCTTGCCAGGGTATTGGGAGCCGTGTAGGCGCGCTTTAATGCGAAGTTTCTACGAGTTGCCAAGAGAGACAAAGGCTTACATATTCACCGACACCCTGTGATCAAAACACAATAATGTAGAACGTACGACGTAGAACGTAGCACGTACAACCGACAACGGAGAACGAAAATGGCAGTGCTGGTCGATAAGAATACGCGGCTGATTGTGCAGGGCATCACGGGTCGGGAAGGCACGTTTCATGCCAAAGGTTGCGCCGAATACGGCACGCAGGTCGTGGGTGGTGTGACGCCGGGCAAGGGCGGCACCATCCATGAGGGTTGGCCCGTGTTCAACACCGTGGAAGAGGCCGTAAAGGCCACCGGCGCAAATGCAACCGTCATCTTTGTGCCTCCGCCGGCTGCTGCCGACGGCATCCTTGAAGCCGCCGATGCGGGGCTGCCGCTGATCGTCTGCATTACCGAGGGCATCCCGGTGCTGGACATGGTAAGGACCTGGGATCTGGTGAAGAAGACGAAATCCGTGCTGATCGGACCGAATTGTCCAGGAGTCATCTCGCCCGGCAAGGCAAAGATCGGCATTATGCCGGGACGCATTCACAAAGAAGGCAATGTCGGCATCGTTTCGCGTTCCGGCACGCTGACCTATGAGGCTGTCTATCAGTTGACGACGCGCGGCATCGGGCAGTCGACGGCCATCGGCATCGGCGGCGATCCCATTGTAGGCACGACACACATCGATGCCTTGCGCATGCTCAACGAAGACCCCGAGACCGAAGCCATCATCATGATCGGCGAAATTGGGGGCACCAACGAAGAGAAGGCGGCCGAGTACATCAAGGCTAACGTCAAAAAGCCGGTCGTCGGCTTCATCGCCGGGCAGACGGCACCCCCGGGCAGGCGTATGGGCCATGCGGGTGCCATTATCTCCGGTGGCGAGGGTACGGCGGAAAGCAAGATGGAAGCGATGTCCGCGGCGGGCATTCATGTGGTGAAGTCGCCTGCGGAGATCGGCGAAACCATGGCACGGGTGCTGGGGAGGTAAGTTACGCAAATGTAAGTGGTTACTGGAAAGTAAGCGGCCATGGCAGGCCGCTTTTTTCTGCACCCTTTCAAGTTTTTGTTTCATCTCTTCAACAGCAACCGGGTCCAGCCTATCTACACCGTGGGGTTCGCCTCCATCTCCCGTCGTGCTCTTGAAAGGCAATTCATGACGCAGATCATCCGATCCTCATTTATCACCGCCGCACTGCTGACCAGCAGCCTCCTCGCCGCAGCGCCCGCTTCTGCCCAACGCGCGACCTACGCGATCGATCCGCAGCACTCACAGGTGGATTTTGGTATCAAGCACATGGCCATCTCCACTGTGCACGGCCGATTCGCCATCTCTAACGGAGTGATTGACCTGGACGAAAACAATATCGACGATTCGTCTGTGAAGGCGACCGTCAACGTCCTGTCCGTCGATACCGGTGAGGCCGCCCGCGACAAGCATCTGAACAGTCCCGACTTCTTCGACACAGCCAAGTTCCCGACAGCCACGTTCACGAGCACAAAGATCGCCAAGACCGGTGACGGCTACGACGTGATGGGCGACCTCACGCTGCATGGTGTAACCAAGCCGGTCACGCTGCACATGGAAGCGCCCAGCAAGGAGCAGATCGGCATGGACAAGCTGCCGCACCGCGGCTTCACAGCCACGACAACCATCCATCGCCAGGACTTCGGCCTGGTTTGGAATGGAACGCTGAAGTCGGGTGACAGCATGCTCGGCGACGACGTGAAAATGACGTTCGATATTGAAGCGGCACGCAAATAGCTCCGCTCGTAGTGCGCAGTAGCCCTTTCCGAAGCATGCCTGACCTTTGCCTTCGCCTCTGCCGTAGCCAGCCCGCTAACGTAGCTGGTTGCGATAGAAGGCGTAGGCGATCGCGAAAAGAACAGCCAAAAGCAATGCAAGTTCAGCGTGTGGGCGGTTGCCGGCATACAGGTTTACCCCAAAATCGAGGGTCCATGCCAGGCAGCCGGCGAGCCAGATCCATGCGAGTCGACGCATGGGCATTAGACGCTGTCTTGTCGTTGGAGGCACAGCACCGTTCGTCTTTGGGCAGTCGCCCCGAGGTATGCACGGGCTGAGGCGGGTTGGGTACACTGAGGGGGCTGCAAGCTAAAAGCAGATTCACAGGAGACTTTGTGTCACAACGTACTTTCAGCATCATCAAGCCCGACGCCGTTCGCAAGGGCTTCACCGGAGCCATCCTCGCGCAAATCGAGAAAGCTGGCTTCAAGCTCGTTGCCATCAAGAAGATGCACCTTTCCGAGGAGCAGGCGAAGGGTTTTTACCACGTTCACGCGGCACGGCCGTTCTTTGCTTCGCTGACGGAGTTTATGGCGTCTGGCCCCATCTTCCCCATGGTTCTTGAAAAAGAAAACGCCATCGCCGACCTGCGCAAGCTGATGGGTGCGACCAACCCGGCCAATGCGGAGGAAGGGACGCTGCGCAAGCTGTTTGCGGAGTCCATCGAGGAGAACGCCGTGCACGGATCGGACGCCGAGGACACGGCTGCTTTTGAGATCGACTATTTCTTTGCAGGCTATGAACTGAAGTAGCCGGCAGACAGGGCAGGTCCGCTCGCCTCCGGGTGAGCGGATTCTGTTTCGAAAGCTGACAAATTGGATCGAGGCTGAAGCGACAATCGGTGTTCCGACCCGAACCCCTCCTGCTATGCCCGCGACAGGATCCGGGACTCTACAGCTTCAGCAGCAGTCGAATTTCTTCAGCAACAATTTCCGGCGAGCCCGCATCCGCTGCGGCTACCTGGTGCGCGATGGCGGCATAGATTTCCAGGCGATCTCGGTAGCGGCGGGCAGCGGCCTGGACATCGCCGAGAAGCGGTCGACCGACGGCATCACCCTTCATCGCCTGCTTTTGGCAGCGTTCATAGAGGATCGCGAACGGTGCCTGGAGATGAACCACGGCTGTACCCGGACTGCCTGCCAGCAAGGTTCGCAAAGCCGGGGTTTCAGGGGCTCCGCCGCCCAGGGCGATGACCCTGCGAGACTCGGACAGCAGATGGGCAAGGTCACGGACCTCTGCGGCGCGAAATGCCTGCTCTCCGTGCAGGGCGAAGATCTGCGGGACGGAGAGCCCGAGCCGGGCCTCGATGCAGGCATCGAGATCGGCGAACTCCCACCCCAGCCGCTCGGCGAGCAGGCGGCCTGCCGTGCTCTTTCCAGACCCCATGAAGCCGGTGAGCACAATGCGCTCGACAGCCTTCGATACCGGACCGGAGCCGGAAACAGCGCCGGCAGCCGGTATGACGCTGCCAGCCGGAGATTCAGCCGGCAAGGTCGGCGATACCGCCATCATCGGCGGCTTCTTCCTGGAGTTTGCTGGCGATGTTGGACCAAACCGCATCGCTCGGCTCGTGGGAAGGCTCGAACAGGCTCTTGGCCGTTTCGGCAATCGTCTCCAGGTCACGTACCAGCGCGGCGCAGTCGGGGTTGGCATCAAGGAAACGCGCCAGGCGGGGATCCTCGCTAACCTTGCCGCCGGCCAGGAAGAGCTCGGGAAGGTATTGCTCAAAGTCTGCCGGCGTCATTGTGTCGAAGTTGATGTTGTTCAGGTCGTTCATTGAACCATCTCCCGAGGGTTTGCCAGCGCAACTGGAGGAAGCTGCTCAGGGTGACGAAGCAACTCGCGTAAGCGCAGACGGGCTTTGTGGAGCTGACTCTTGCTGTTGCCCGTGGAGCATTCGAGCATCGTGGCAATTTCGTTGTGCTCAAAGCCTTCAACATCGTGCAGGACGAAGACCATGCGATAGCCGGGAGGCAGGGAGGCGACGGCGCGTTCCAGGGTCACGCGGTCGACGGAGCCCGAGAGCTGCGGATCGCGGGAGCCGAAATCACGCTTGGGCGCGTCTTCCTCGGAGGGGTTGATGGTCTCTTCGAGCGATACCAGCTGCAAACCCTTCTTACGCAAATGCATCAGCACCAGATTGACCGTCAGACGGTGCAGCCAGGTGGAAAAGGCGCTTTCGCCGCGAAAGCTGCCCAGCTTGCGAAAAAGGTGAAGAAACGCCTCCTGGGTCATGTCTTCGGCTTCAGAGACGTTGCCGAGCATGCGGAGGCAGAGGGTATACACGCGCCGCTTGTGCAGGGCGTAGAGCTTGGAAAAGGAGTCTGGGTCGCCGAGCTTGGCGCGCTCGATCGCTTCGGCTTCGCCGGCGATGGGCGGGTTGCGCTTGAACAGGCCCGGTGTTGTTTTAGTCTGCATCTGGTGTTGGCCTTGACCTTCCATGGCGCGCGCCGGGACCGTCCTTCTCGATATTTTCGCCGGCGTCACTACCTTCCAATAAGCCTACCGCACTCCTGCGTTTATGGGTCATCAAGGGTGAGCGCCGCCGGAAGGGAAATTGGACGGCGCCGCCAGCCTGCCCCCGCACCCGCTAGCTGCCCACGAAGCGCGCATAAAGCGAGCGTGCCAGTCCTGTGTCCGTGGTGCCCTGGATTAACGCGCGTCCATCCGGGAAGATTGTCAGCGTGTACGGACTGTAGCTGAAACGGAGGAGCAGCCCGTTGGCCCGTACCTCTCCCAGGGGCCGGAGCCGCTGAGCCAGCGCCGCCAGATCGAGAGGACGGTGGTGCTCATGGATCTGGACGGAGTTGCGCCCGCAAAGGGTAATGTGGGGCCGCGCGTCTCCGGCGAGGGCGCGAAACTCGCGGGCACCGCACACCCGGCAGCCAGAGCGGGGCGTTCCGGCGTGGATCTCGGATCGCTCCCCGCTCCAGAGGTCGAAGGAGAGCAGCGTGCGGCGCATGGCCTCCGCCTGACCGGTGAGGAACTTGAGGGCCTCGGTTACGGCGAGCGAGGCGGCGAGGTTCACGGCGGTGCCCAGGATGCCGGCAGTCTCGCAGGTTTCCACGTCGCCGCCGGGGGCCGCGGGGAAGAGGCAGGCAAGGCAGGCTGTGGGCTGCGCGCGGCGGGTCCAGGCAGGCTGCTCGCCGGCCGTCGCCGGCTTCGGCAGGATGTTCATGGTGGCGGCGTAGGAGCCCACGGCGGCGGTGTAGATCCAGGGAGTCCCGCTTTGGACGCAGAGATCGTTGAGCAGGTAGCGGGTTTCAAAATTGTCAGTGCAGTCCAGCACGATGTCCGCTCCCCCCAGCAGGGTGGCGGCGTTTGCCGGTATCAGATCCGCGATGTGCGCCTGGACGGCGACATCGCGATTGACCGCGAAAAGGTGCTGCCGGGCAGCTTCCGCTTTAGGAAGCGAATGGAGCGCATCCTCTTCGGTAAAAAGCACCTGGCGCTGCAGGTTGGAGGGTTCGACGAAATCCCGGTCGACGAGGGTAAGGCGGCCTGCGCCGGCGCGCGCAAGCAGCCCGGCCGCAGCCGCGCCGGTGGCTCCGACCCCGACCACGGCGGCGTGCGCGGAGCGGAGCGCCTCCTGACCAGCGGCGCCGATGCCGGCAAACAGAATCTGCCGGGAATAGCGTTCGCATGGGTCGATCGCATCGCGGGTGGGAGGCGGCTGCGGATGCCCTGGACCCTCCAGTTTCGGCCCGGAAGTCGGGTCCCGCGCCGGGTCATCGGCCCAGGCAGCCGGAGAGGAAAAGGCCATAAGGGAAGTATAGGAGTAGCGGTGATTTCCACCGTATCTGCTTTGATCTTTCCCAAAACAGGAACAAGGAAAGGGAACGTGACTCAAGCCGGCCAACCCGGAGGGCTGACCGGGCGTCCTCTTGTGTACTATCCTGAGCGTCTCGGACTGATTTGGGCTGGTGCCGATCCTGTCTGGATTTACAGACCGAGTGGACCGATGCAGGTCTTCGGCAACGGAAGGACAGCTTTGGCAGGGTTGGAAAAAATCTGCGCGGAAGGCCGGATGCGGCGGGAAGGGTTGCCCCAACGGCACCTTGAGACTGGACAGCTTGGCGATCGCCGGTGGCGTTCTCACGCTGCGGCGTACGGTATCTCGGAAGCGTGCTTCTCTCCGCTCCGCTTCACTCCGCCGCGGCTCACCTCGTGGTTGCTTGCCTCGATCACCCTGCTGGCGACCGGGTCGATGGCGCACGCACAAAGCCCGAGCCTCCTGAACAGCCAATCCGCCAGTGAGCCCGCGGCACAAGCGCCTTCGGTCAACCCAGCCGCACCTATGGCCGTTCCCCAGGCGAGCCAGGAGGCCAATCCAGCGACTCCGACCGTGCGCCAGTCCCCCCCGGTCGTAACAAACCCACTGCCGGCGTTGATGCCGTCCCTCTGGGATGAGAGCGGGGCCAAGGTGTCAGCCATCCGCTTCGACGGCGTGCGCTTCGACGAGCAGGATCCCCTCCTAAAACAGCTTTCCCAACACGCGGGGCAGCCCCTCGATCCGGAAAAGGTACGCGCTGATCTGTTCCGGCTCTTCAGTAGCGGCCGGTATCGTGACCTCAGCGCCAATTTGGTGAAGACGGATGCCGGTATGCAGCTGATCTACGCTGGCGTACCGCGGTACTACATTGGCCGGGTCGATATTGCGGGTGTCTCCTCCGAGCGACTCTCTTCGCTCTTTGAATTCGCCACCAAGTTGGATCCGGGAACACCGTACACGGAGACGGAGATTCCTGCCGCGCTGGATGGCGTCAAGGAATCTCTTGCGGAAAACGGGTTCTACCAGCCGACCATCGATGTAGCGACCAACATGGATGACGTTGGGCACCAGATCAACTTCACCTTTATGATCCAGATCGGTCCGCAGGCCAAGGTGGGCAAGGTCAGCATCACGGGTAAGGACCCGGGCGTCAGCGTAGTGGACTTTCGCAAAGAAGCCGGACTGAACTGCTCCAGGCTTGTGCTGCTGTTTCAGCACGACTGCCAATTGAAGGTCACACGGGAGACCGTGAGCGATGCACTTTCAGGCGTGAGTTCCTCCTTCAAGAAGGAGAATCGTCTTGAGGCAACGATCAGCCTGCAGAAGCAGACCTACAAGCCACCCACTCGCGAGCTGTACTACCAGTTTCAGGCCGAGCAGGGACCCATCGTGAAAGTGGTGATCAACGGCGTCAAGGTCTCCAATGCGCGAAAGAAGCTGCTAGTGCCGGTGTACGAGGAAGGTGCGGTCGATAACGATCTGTTGAACGAAGGCGCTTTCAATATTCGTGACTTCGAGCAGCAGCAGGGCTACTTCGATGTGCAGGATTCGGTGAAGCTGCTGGGTGCCGGAACCAACAACGTCACCGTGCGGTATGACGTCGTCCCTGGGGAGCGCCATCGTGTAGTTTCAGTCGACATCAAAGGAAATCGCTACTTCAACACGGACACGTTGGACGAGCGGTTGCGCGTAAAGAAGGCGAGTCTCTATGTGCGGAACGGCTCCTACAGCACGCAACTCGTCAACGCCGATGTGTCGTCGATCCAGTCGCTGTACCGGGCCAGCGGATTTCTGGACGCGAAGGTGACGTCGTCGGTTAAGGACAATGAGGTCACAAAAAAAGGAAAGACCTTCGCTGAGATTGCGGTTCTCTACACGGTTTCTGAAGGGGCACAGCAAAAGTTCGGCACGGTGGCTCTGGCCGGCGTGGATCCTTTGCGGGCGGGGATTGTGCGAGGGCTCATGAGTTCCGAAACGGGACAGCCATTTTCGCTAATCACATTGGCAAACGATCGCGATGCGATCTTGAGCTACTTCCTTTCAAACGGCTTTGACCATGCGCAGGTTGAAGTAAATCCAAAGGTGGATGCGAACGATAAAACACGCACGAACGTCACGCTGAACGTCATTGAAGGGCAGCAGGCCTTTATCGATCACGTGCTGCTTTCAGGACTGAATCGAACTCGCCGCTCGCTGGTGGAGCGCCAGGTCGAAGTTCATGCGGGTGATCCGTTGAATCAGGCGGCGCTGCTGCAAACGCAGAGGAATCTTTACAATCTCGCCCTGTTCAATGAGGTCAATACAGCGGTGCAGAATCCGACGGGCGACGCACCCGAGAAGAATGTGCTGATCCAGATCACCGAAGCCAAACGCTGGGATGTGACCTACGGCTTTGGTTTTGAAGCCCAGCTGAACCAGCCTGGCTTCATCCCGGGGCAGATGCTGCAGGCTGGCGCAACAGGCACCGCCGCACAGAATGGACAGGCCGGTGTGAGCCCGCGAGTCTCCCTGGATGTTTCGCGCATCAACTTCCGCGGCACGCAGCAGTCGCTTACCCTCCATACGGCCTACGGCTTGCTGGAGCAGCTAGCGACGCTCAGCTACAACATCCCGAGCTTTCTTGGCAGACAGCCCTTTACCGCATCCGTTTCGGGTGGTTACTCCAATGTCCAGAACATCACCACGTTTCAGGCACAGACGCTGCAGGGCGATTTTCGCGTAACGCAGAGAGCGGGGCGCGCCGACACGCTGATCTATGACTTCCAGTACCGGCGTATCAACGTCAACGCAAACAGCCTGGAGGTTTCGCCGAATCTGATCTCGCAGCTGTCGCAGCCGGTACGCGTGGGCGGCCCGGGAATCACGTACTTCCACGACACGCGCGATCCAACTTCGCTGAACGCCACCCGTGGGCAGTTCTTCTCGCTCAATGAGTTCATCGCGGATTCAGCCTTCGGATCGGACACCAACTTCAATCGTCTGGATATGTCGCAATCCAGCTATTACACCTGGGGCAAGCGCCATAAGTACACCTTCGCGCGCAATCTGCGGGTGGGCTTTGAAAACGTCTTCGGTTCGGCCAGCAATGGCACAACAAACGCACTTGGTATCTCCAACTGTTCCGGCACGTTGGCGGCAACGAACGCCACCTGTAACCCCGTTCCCCTGCCGGAGCGTCTGTACGCCGGCGGCGCTACGTCACACCGTGGTTTCGGTATTAACGACGCGGGTCCGCGTGACCTTACGACCGGCTATCCCGTGGGCGGATCGGGCGTTGTGGTAAATAGCTTTGAGCTCCGCTTGCCGCCACCCACGTTGCCGATCGTCGGCGACAGTGTTTCCTTCGTGATCTTTCATGACATGGGCAACGTGTTTCGTTATCCATCGGACATGTTCACCAGCATCAAGAACTTTCACCAACCGAATGAGGCGACCTGCCGCAACGTTACGTTGCCGGCCGGGACCACCCAGACCACGGCAACCGGCACGTGTAACTTTAACTACTACTCGCATGCTGTTGGCGTGGGCGCACGGTACAACACACCGGTCGGCCCGATTCGGCTGGACTTGGCGATTAACCTTAATCCGCCTGTGTATCCGGTGTTTTACGACTACACCAACAGCGCGCCTTATGTTGGGCAGGCGAGTCATTTTCAGTTCTTCTTCAGCATCGGACAGGCGTTCTAGAGACATGGCCCAGATCCTCCCTCCCGTCTTCTATCGTCTGGCCGTCGCGGGTGCTCTCTGCCTGCTCACGGCAAGCCTGGTGCAGGCGCAGACGCCGCAGCAGCAACAGGCCACACCGGACACAGTTCCTGTGCCCAAGGGTGTGCCGTCCATGATGCCGCACGAGCCGGGCGAGATGGTGGACCGCATCGTTGCGATCGTGAATGGAGAGCCCGTTCTGGACTCGGACGTGAATGAGGAGAAGCGCTTCGAGGTCATTCAGCCCTACCCCAACGCGGCGGGGGAGCCGACGCGCGATCAGGAGATCGAGCGCCTTATCAATCGGGATCTCATCCTACAGCAGGCCAAGATTCAAACCGAAATCAATGTGTCCGACAAGGACGTGGAAAGTGAGATCGCCGGCTTACGCAAGACACTGCCGGCGTGCAAGCAGTTTGGCTGCGACACGGATGCCGGATGGAATCGCTTTCTTGCTTCCCACGGATTCGACAGCGCCGAGTTCCAACACCGCTGGCAGCAGCGCATGGAGGTTCTGGCATTTATCAATGCGCGCTTCGGCGCGGGCGCTTCGGTTTCGGGAGCGCAGGTGCGCGAGTTCTACCAAAGCACCATGCTGCCGCAGTATGCGAAGGCCCATGTGAAGCCGGCAACGCTGGCCTCGGTCGAAGGCCGCATTCGCAACGTCCTGCAGCAGCAGCAGGTCTCCAACCTGCTGCGCGATTGGCTGCAAAGCCTGCGCGCCCAGGGCAGCATCACGGTGCTGCACCCGAATGAGGAGGCACCATGAACAACTCCTCGCGCCCTACCTCGCCGGAACAGGGCGGCAGCCGGCAAAATTCGGCACCGCCTCCGCACCGACGGCATCACATTC
This sequence comes from uncultured Bryocella sp., assembly GCA_964235515.1. Classification (GTDB taxonomy): domain Bacteria; phylum Acidobacteriota; class Terriglobia; order Terriglobales; family Acidobacteriaceae; genus Granulicella. Next base: position 40,596 of record CAXSBL010000020.1, on the reverse strand, counting down.
TCCGCCTTCTCGGCTGGGCCGCACTTTCGCTTGTCGTGCTGGTTGCTGTTCTTGCGGTCGGCCTTTCGTGGTACGTCAACACCGCCGATTTTCAGCGCCGGGTCGGCACGGAGGTGAAGGGTGTGCTCGAGGACTCCACCGGCGGCAAGGTGGATCTCGGCCATATCTCGCTGGACCTTTGGCATCTCGCGATCGAAGTGGACAACCTGGTCATCCACGGGCTGGAAGGTCCGGGCGAGGCGCCCTACCTTTCCGCACAGCGCATTCTTGTGCGCTTGAAGATCAACACGGTGATCTCGCACACCGTCGGCAAAGGTGCGCAATCGCGCATAGGCCTGAATTATCTCGAAGTGGATCAGCCCCATGCGCACCTGATCATCGACAAAGATGGCAAGACCAATCAACCGGAGCCGAAACACCCTTCCACCAGTACGGAACCGGTACAGGATTCGCTGCTGGATCTTCAGGCCAGGCAGGTGCTGCTCCATCAAGGTCTGATCTTGATCAATGACCGTGCCATTCCGTTCGACGCAGCGGCAAAGGATCTCAACGCGCAAGTGAAATACCTGCCGTCCACTGATCGTTATGGCATCGGAATCGATCTCGCCGACCTGGAAACGCACATGGTCAAGGAGCCGGTCGTGCAGTCGCGGTTCCACTTGGACCTGCAGCTTGGCCGGGACATGGCGCAACTGCAGGATCTGGACTTCTATTCTGGCAACAACACGCACCTGGGCGCACAGGCACTGATTGAGCACTTCGCCAAACCGGAATGGCAGGCGCAGGTGAAGGGAGGGATTGACCTCAAGCAGCTTGGCTATCTGGGTGGCATTGATGGCTTCACCTCCGGTGTGGTGAATCTGGACGTCCAGGGTCACAACTGTGAGATCACCCCACAGAAGGCGCAGCAGGACACGAGCTTTTGGAAGCGCCACGGCAAGGTAACCAAGCCGCTAAATGAGCCCGCATTGACACCCAGCGAAAATTGCCAGGCGGGATATCTGCTGGTCGGCAATGTGAAGGCGCAGGATGCCGGCTTTGTGACGCCGGATGTCCATCTCCACAACCTCAACGCCGCGGCCCAGCTGCACGTGACACCTACAGAGCTGTTGTTCAGCACACTGACGGGTTATCTGCCGGGGGGCGGTAGTCTGGCTGGGGAGTTGAAGATTGAGAACTGGCTCGGTGAAGTGCCCGCCAGTGCACCGGCGAACTCACCCACTACGGTAGCCGCTGCGACAACAGCAAACACCGCCGCGAAGGGCGTTAACGCAGCCCCACCTGTACAAGGTGTAACGATCACCCCCGTGGAACGAGCCCATGCGTTTGCGAAGGTGACGTTGAAGGACATCACTCTGCGCACGGTGTTGGATATCACGGCCTCGAATAAGCTGAACGATCTCGGCCTGGATACCGAGGTAAGCGGTCCGCTGACAGCGGAGTGGGGTGGTCCGGCTACCAGCATTGCGGATTCCGTCCAGATCACAACGGATCTTTCGTTGCGGCCACAGGGTGAGCACCGCCGCGGTGTGGCCAATGTCCCTGTAAGCGGCCGGGTGCAGGCCCACTACGACGGCAAGACCGAAGTCTTGAACATCCAGGGCATCAACCTGCAGGCGCCGGGCACGACGATTGCGGCCAAAGGTGTATTGGGGATCAACAAGGGTGATCCGCTTACGAATCTATCGCTGGACCTGCAGGCTCGTGATCTCAGCGAATTCGATCAGACACTGCAGGCCCTGGGCGTCACCTCAAACGGGAAGAAGGGCAGTGCCGCCCCTCCGGTTGTCCTGCATGGCTCGCTGGCCTTTAATGGCACGGCAAGGGGATCAGTGCGTGCGATTGACGTAGCCGGGCACCTGGCGGCAAACAGCATTGAGGTGAAGCTGGGCACATCGACGGATGTTCTGCTCGATTCGGTTGTGGCCGATGCGGAATATCGCGCCGATGCCGGGCTATCGGTGGCGCAGTCTACGATCACCCGTGGAACGGCCGTGCTGAACGTCTCTGGCAGTGCGCGGCCGCATCGCGTCGTGCGCCGCGGTGTGGTCTCTTACGAGTTCGACAAGGACGCCGCCATCAATGCGACGGTGAAACTGGCGAACGCACAGGTTCCGGACCTGCTGCAGATCGCCGGACAGGGCAACAACATCAAGCTGAGCGGCACGGCCAGCGTGAATGCTCATGTCACCGGCACGCTGGGCAATCTGAACGGCGCAGGCAACATCACCCTCACCAACGGCGTGGCGTATGGCGAGCCGTACCAGCTTGCCTCCGTCGACGCGATCGTGCAGGGCCAGCAGATCAACGCAACCCGTCTGCAGATCAACGCCCAGGACGTGCAGGCCAACGGCGCGGCAGCCTACAACCTAGCGACAGAACAGGCTAATGTGAGCCGCTTAGTGGTGCAGTCGAACGGCCAGCAGATCACCGGTTCGGGCAGCTACAACGTCAGGACCGAGCGCTTGACTGCGCAGGTCTCCGGCCAGAATATTCACCTGTCGAAGATTGCGTACTTGGCAAAGAACTACCCTGGCGACGATGCGGTGGTGAACCTCACCGCGACCGCCGACGGCACAGTGCAGCAGCCCAACCTGCAGGCGCAGTTCAGCCTGGCTGATCTCACCGTGGAAGAGAAGGTGCTCGGTTCGCTCACGGCCACGGCGCACACAACCGGCTCCACGGCATTCTATGACGTGCAGTCGAACCTGGTGGGGGCGCAGATTGCGGCCCGTGGGCAGACCGTCTTAACAGGGGACTACCAAACACAGGCCCGGCTGACGCTTTCGGGCGTGAACGTGGCCAAGGCGGTAGCGCTCTACTCACCTGGCTCAACCGATGCCACCTCGGACATTGCGGGGAGCATCGATCTCAGTGGTCCAGCCGCCAAACCCACGCAGCTGACCGCCAGTGCACAGTTTTCCACCTTCAGCCTGACCGTACAAGGTGTCACCTTGAAGCAGGCCGAGCCCATACGGCTTGGTCTGCGAAAGGGCGTCGTCAACGTGGACAGCCTTCACATTGAGGGGCCGGACACAAGCCTCGCCGCGCGTGGAACGGCCGTGGTCTTTGGCGATAACAACCCATTGGGCGGCGAGCTGGATGTGCATACCAGTGGAGCGGTGAATCTGGCCATCGTCCATACCTTTTCGCCGCAGCTGATTACCTCCGGCAGGGTCTCGTTTGATGTAGGCGCGGCCGGGCGCTTGAAGCAGCCGGAGTTGGTGGGCCGCGTGCGATTCGATAACGCCAATCTGGCCATCGACGGCATTCCAAACGGTCTAAGCAACCTGAACGGCACGATGGTCTTTAATGAAAATCGGCTGCAGGTGGAAAACATCACCGGTACGTCGGGCGGCGGCAAGATCACGCTGGGCGGCTACATCGGCTACCAGAAAGGCCTGTTCTCGGATCTTGTGGCGACGGTCGACAACGTGCGCATTCGCTACGCCGGCCTGAGCACAACCGCCAATGCGAGCATCCGTCTCCAGGGAGGGCAGCAGGCGTTGTTCCTTTCAGGCAACGTGCAGGTCACGCGCTTTGGCATCGGTCCTGACGTGGATTTTGCTCAGTTCGCTGGCACCGGCGGCATCTCCGTGCCGCCGGATCCCACCTCCATCCTGAACAAGATTCGGCTGGACGTGCACGTTACGAGCGCGCCGCAGTTGAACTTCCAGAACAGCTACGCCAAAATCGCCGGCACCGTCGATCTGAACGTGCGCGGTACCGCGGCTACACCCAGCGTACTGGGCACAATTCGCATCACCGACGGCAGTGCGACCTTTGCAGGAACAAGCTATGAGTTGGAGCGTGGGGTCATCTACTTCTCCAACCCTGTGCGCATCAATCCAACGGTCGATCTCGACGTCACGACGCACATTGAGAACTACGACATTACCGTGGGCGTTCACGGCGATGCGACCAACCTCAGGCCAACCTATCGCTCGTCGCCACCGTTGACCGAGGCCGACATCTTTAACCTGCTGGCCTTGGGCAAGACACAGGAGGAGTCGCAGATTTCGAATCAGCAGGCGACGCAGGCTGGCACGGATCCCACCACGAGCGCTATCCTGAGCGGCGCTCTGAATGCGACGGTGTCCAGCCGCGTGAGTAAGCTGTTTGGCGCCGGTTCGGTGAAGATCGACCCCGCCTTTGTGGGCACGCTCGGTAATTCCACGGCTCGCATCACCGTGCAGGAGCCGCTCACCAAGCAGCTGACGTTGGTGTTTGCTACCAACGTGAATGAGTCGTCGCAGCAACTGATCCAGGTGCAATACCAACTCTCAGAAAACACATCCGTGGTGGCCACGCGCGATGAATCCGGGGTCTTCTCCATCGTTTACAAAATCCGGCAGCGCTACCGTTAGCTGCCTGCAGCTCGCGAAGCCCGGCCGGTATTCTCATTACTTGAGCTTTGTGTACAACGAGATGACCACGTTAGCGTTCGCAGACGGCTGTGCCGCTGCGTCGCCGGTATCAAGGTTCGCAGGCGGAGGACAGAGATGGAACGAGTGCTGCGCAGTACGCGTGTCACGCTCGAGATGATTAAATGGGAGCATTCGGTTTTTGCTCTTCCTTTTGCTCTAACTGCGGCCGTGCTGGCTGCCGACGGTTGGCCGTCGTTGCGGGTACTGCTGTTGATCGTGCTGTGCATGGTCAGTGCACGCTCGGCAGCCATGGCGTTCAACCGGCTTGTTGATGCGAAGCTTGACGGTGCCAACCCGCGTACGGTGACGCGTGCATTACCGGCCGGTGTGCTGAGTTCCAGCTTCGTTGCCGTCTTCGTTGTGGTGGCTTCGGCCATCTTCATCGGCAGCGCCGCGTTGCTGAACCATCTGACGCTGGTGCTTTCACCCGTGGCGCTGGCTGTGGTGCTGTTGTACAGCTACATGAAGCGGATTACGCGCTGGTCGCACCTGGTTTTGGGCCTGGCGCTGGGCATCGCGCCGGCGGCCGCCTGGATCGCGGTGCGCGGCGGACTTGACCCACGCATCCTCCTGCTTACGGGCATCGTTCTGCTTTGGGTCGCCGGCTTCGATGTACTGTATGCCTGTCAGGACTTTGAGCATGACCGCTCAGTCGGATTGAACAGCGTACCGCAATCCTTTGGGATCGAGGGCGCCTTTTGGATTGCGCGTGCGATGCATCTCGCGACGGCGATTCTGTTATTTGTCTTTGCGCACGCCTTCGGTCTTGGCGTGATCGCGTTCATCGGGCTGGCTGCCGTGGTCCTGCTTCTGGCGTACGAACACGCCATCATCAGCCCGCGCGATCTGCGCCGCCTGAATGCCGCCTTCTTCACTCTGAACGGCATTATCTCTGCCGTCTTCTTTATCTCTGTCGCCGCCGACGTGTTCTGGCGTCGCTAGAAGGAGGAAGGGGCTCACCTGAGTGAGCCCCTTCCTGCGAATTCGCGATGCTAGGCCCTAACGCTTCTCGAAATCGTCGGCCGCGTTTTCGACCCGCTGCTTCATGTTCGCTGCCCCAGAAGTAATCGAGTCGCGCAGGCTGTGCGCTTCATTTGTTGCGGAGGCATCGTGCTTTTCCGTCGAATCTTGAGCGGCTTCCTTGACCGAACCCCAGGCCTGCTCACCGTTGCCCTTCACTTGCTGTGTCGCCCCGCTGTTAGCGGTGGACTGGTCACCGGTTGCGTCGCCAAAAGCCTGTTTGGCTTTGCCGGCGAGTTCATCGAATTTTCCCTTGACTGTGCTATCGCTCGTGCTCATAAACACTCCAGAATCAGATTGCATATGTTAGGGGTATCGCCTGAGGGCGGAATTCCACGTTCACAGAAATAGGTACCCGCTCTAACAAGGGCGGCATCCCGAAGAAATTGGCTAGACGCGGCGGCTACCGAGAAAACTGAAAATTAAGGAGATAAGCGCCAGGACGAGAAGCAGGTGAATCCACCAGCCGACGACGTGAAAGCCCACGAAGCCAACGGCCCAGAGAATAACAAGAATGATGGTGATAGTCCAAAGCATAAAATTCCCCAACTTTTCTACGCGCCCGGCGCAGGTCGCAGACCGCGGTGCAATCAGCGGCTTTGCTATGGTAGGTTGCTGAGCCCCGGTACGAGGTTGTCCTTGTCACTCTTTATTCGTCGTTCGGGTTGCTTTCAGATTTGTTTCAACCGGAGTTGCCTTTGACCCGCTCACAATTTATTGCAATCCGGGTTGTCGCGATTCAGGGCGAACCCGGCTCGAACAGCCACATCGCCACGCGCAGGATGCTTGGATCAGAGGTTCAGATTTTGCCCTGCCGCTTCTCTTCGGAGGTGGTGGACGCTGTGATCTCCGGTCGCGCCGATGCGGCGGTGCTGCCCATCGAGAACAGCCTGCACGGCTCAGTGGCCGAACATTACGATTTGCTGCTGAACTCGCCGTTGCGGATCGAGGCGGAAGGCATGCTGCGCATCGAGCACAACCTCATCGCGGCGCCCGGAGTCCGGGTCGAGGACCTCACCGAACTGCTGTCGCATCCGGTCGCGCTGTCGCAGTGCAGAGCATTTTTAGCGGCGTTTCCGCAAGCGCAGGCACTGCCGTTCTATGACACCGCCGGCAGCGTTCGGCATGTGGTGGAGCATCGCCTGAGGCATGCAGCCGGGATTGCACCGAAATTGGCGGCCGAGCTCTACGGCGGGGAGGTCCTGATCGCCAACATCGAGGACCACCAAGAAAACCTCACCCGCTTTCATCTATTGCGTTCTACCCATCTGCCGTCGCTTTCGTCTTCGGGGCAAGCCAACAAGCTCAGCGTGGCCTTTGCGGTGGAGCACCGCCGGGGCTCGCTGGTTGAGGCGTTGGCGGACCTGGCCGCAGCGGGCGCCAATCTCACGAAGATCGAGTCTCGGCCGGTGCCCGGACGGCCTTGGGAGTACGTCTTCTTCGTCGATCTTCGGTACGAGGACGATGCGGCCGCCGAAACCGTGCTGGCTCTGCTTGGCCGGCGCTGCAGCTTCGTGAAGGAACTCGGCCGTTACCAGGCGACCTGAAGCTGGGTTCTTGAGGCAGGGCCAGCCTAGGCCGGACCGCCGCCATGGTGCATGGCGGCGTAGAAGGCATAGCCCACCGCCGCGACCACAGCAAGCATGAATGTCATGATCAGGAAGATGAACCAGGCCGCCCGCCGGCGCATGGCCTCTGACGGCTGCGTGATGCCGAAGGTGTTAATGAAGGCGGCCGCGAGCATTTCTAAAAACCGCATGCCGCCATCATACGAGCCGGCTACCGAATCGCTGCGCTAAATGGTCGCAACGTTCCCCGATGGGCGGCATCGAACACGTGTCTGTTCGTAGGTGGTTTCGCGCTTGCTGCCTCTGCGACACGGGCATAGACTTGACTAAGGCTTCCGTCTCCTTTAGACCGCGAAGCGAGGAGATCCTATTATGGCCACTGCCGCCGTACCCACCCCTGAGGTTGTGACCGGTCCCGCTCCGGTGAAGTCCAATCCTGTGAACCTTACCGATGCCGCCATCGTGAAGGTAAAGGAAATCATGGCCACCCAAGATCCGCTGCCGGCCGGTTTGCGCATCGGCGTCGTCGGTGGCGGCTGCTCCGGCTTTCAGTACTCGATGAGCTTTGAAAATGCCGCCGGCATGATGGATAAGGTTGTGCGATTTGAAGACCTAAAGGTCTTCGTCGACGCTACCAGCGCCATGTACCTGAATGGCTGCACAGTGGATTATGTGGAGACTCTGGAGGCTGCCGGATTCAAATTCGAGAATCCCCAGGTAAAGTCCACCTGCGGTTGTGGTTCGAGCTTCAGCGTATAGCTTTAAAGCTCTAGTTGGAATTAAGACCCCGCTTTCTGGCGGGGTTTTTCTTTTTAAAGGTCAGTTCCGACTGCGAACCGGCTCCGTGACGCGAACGGGGGAGGCCAAATGGGAGGTGCATCGTCTAAGCTCTGAGACGGACCACTATGACTGAGTTTTCAATCCGATTGGCCGACGAGCGTGGTCGCATCCTGGAGCAGACCCATGCGGCGGCGACAGCGGAAGAGTTGCGCGCGCGGTTTACGCAGGCGGGGTACCTGGTCTATTCGGTCAAGCCTCGTTCAAGCTTTGCGGGTTCAAGTAAGAAAAAGATCAAACTCGATCTATTCTTGGTGTTCAACCAGCAGTTTCTAACCCTGATCCGCGCGGGTCTGCCGATTCTGGGCTCGATCGATCTGCTGGCGAAACGGCAAAAGGAACCTTCGTTTCGAGCGCAGTTGGAAGACGTTGCCGCCCGTGTGCGAACGGGTGAGTCGCTCTCCGCTGCCTTCGAGGCGCAAGGCGGGGTGCCGTTGGTCTACACGACCACTTTGCTGGCCGGGGAGCGTTCCGGCAATCTGGAAGAGGTGCTGCAGCGCTTTCTCGAGTTCCAGCGCGTCTCGCTCACCTTTCGCAAGAAGCTGCGCAGCTCGCTGATCTATCCGATCTTTCTGGTGGTCATGGTTCTGGCGCTCTTCTTCTTTCTGATCACCTTCGTTGTACCCCGATTTGCGGAACTCTACAGCCAACTAGGGACCCAGCTGCCCGGCTTGACGCTGGCACTGCTCGCGCTGGGTCAGTACGCGCAACATGACGGCTGGTGGTTTGCGATCCTGCTGGCTGCCGCCATCTACGGCGTCGTTCGCTGGACGAAGACGGAGCCCGGTGCCATCGTCGTGGACCGTGTGCGCATCGCGATGCCGTTGGTGGGGCCAGTCTGGCTGAAATACCAGGTGGGCCTGTTCTCGCGGACGTTGTCCACCCTGCTCACCGGTGGTTTGCCGCTGGTGCCGAGCCTGGAGACGGCGGCGCGCTCGATCGACTCGCGGCAGATTGCCCGTGCCGTGGGCTTATCGGTGGAGAGCGTACGCGAGGGAAACGGGCTCGCGAAGTCGCTGCAATCGACCAAGGTCTTCCCGGAGCTGTCCGTGGAGATGGTGGAGGTTGGCGAATCCACCGGTGCTTTGCCGCAGATGCTGAACTCAGTCGCCGAATTTTTTGAGGAGGATGTACAAACCTCGCTGACAGCAATCATGAGTCTGATCGAACCGGTGATCCTGATCGTCATGGGTCTGGTGGTTGTCGTAATTCTGATCGCGCTCTATCTGCCGATCTTTAGCCTGAACGGGGTGGGGCAGTAAAGACGTAACCTTGTGCGTGGTGGGAGACAGGAGATCTTTGGAAGCTGCGAGGGCCCAGACACAATTTCGGCCGTTTCGGACGAGGTCTAGGCAGAGAGGGATGCCTGGCAGCGGCTAATTATTGAGCCGGCTACCCTGGGGTCTGCAGACCGCCAGATTGGCTCAGCACAGCTTACCTCACGGCTTGCCGCTGGTTGAGGCCAAGAAGCCCATTCACTTGTCTGGCAAAGTCCCCTGTATTTGGTAAACCGCTCGAAATCTCAGGAGTCCAATACCCATGGCCGCTACCGCACCGCCCGTCGCCAATCTTTATTCCAGTGAGCCGTTGTCTGAGGCCGAGCGCGCGCAGGTGCTGGCGCGCCGCTACCATGCCGAATTTGTCGACCTCAAGAATTTCAAGATCCAGCACGAGCTGTTTAAGACGGTGCCGGTCGAAATGATGTTTCGCTACAACTTTGTGCCGTTGGAGCAGTCCGGCAATCGGTTAGCGATCGCGGTAGCCGATCCTTCCAAGCTGATGATGCTGGATGAGATCTCAGGCCTGCTCGGGACGCGGCTGATCACCCGCGTCGCGACCATGTCGCAAATCACGGAGCTGCTGAAGAAATCCGAGCAGTCGCAGCGTGTGCTGGATGAAGCAACCGAAGGACTGGCGTTCGATGTGCTCGGCGATGAGAGCACCGATGAGAATATCTCCATTGAGAAGCTGGCCGGCGATGACGACATCTCGCCGATCATCCGGCTTGTGGACACGACGGTGTACACGGCGCTGGAGCGGCGCGCCTCGGATATTCACCTGGAGACCTATGACGATTCCCTGCTGGTGAAGTACCGCATCGATGGTGTGCTGCAGCAGGCGATGGCGCCGATTGCGCGCGAGCATCACCAGACCATTCTGAGCCGCATCAAGGTGATGAGCGAGCTCGATATCTCCGAGCGGCGCGTGCCGCAGGATGGCCGATTCCGGGTGCGCTACAAGGGTCGCCTGATCGACTTCCGTGTCAGCATCATGCCAACGGTGCATGGCGAAAACGCCGTACTGCGCGTGCTCGACAAGGAATCGATGTCGGAGAAGTTCAAGCACCTGTCGCTGGATGTGGTGGGCTTCGCGGCGGAGGATCTTCGGCGGTTTCGGAAGTACATCAAGGAGCCGTACGGGATGGTGCTGGTTACCGGGCCGACTGGTTCAGGCAAGACGACGACCTTGTATGCAGCGCTGAACGAGATCAAGAGCGAAGAGGACAAGATCATCACCATTGAGGATCCAGTCGAGTACCAGATCCGCGGGATCACGCAGATTCCGGTGAACGAGAAGAAGGGTCTGACCTTTGCGCGCGGTCTGCGGTCGATCCTGCGGCATGATCCGGACAAGATCCTGGTGGGTGAGATCCGTGATGCGGAGACGGCGCAGATTGCGATCAATTCCGCACTTACGGGCCATCTTGTGTTCACGACCGTGCACGCGAACAACGTGGTCGATGTACTGGGGCGATTCCTGAATATGGGGGTTGAGCCTTACAACTTCGTTTCGGCGTTGAACTGCATTCTGGCGCAGCGGCTTGTGCGGCAGATCTGCGACTTCTGTGCGCAGGAGGTCACGTACACCGACGCGGAGCTGGTGGAGAATGGGCTGGAGCCGGCGGACTGGCAGGGGTTCCGGTTCCGGGAGGGTGCGGGCTGCATTGAGTGTGGGGGAACAGGATTCCGTGGGCGGTCGGCGATCCATGAGCTGCTGGAGCTGGACGACGAGGTGCGCGAGATGCTGCTGGAGAAGCGGCCTGGATCGGAGATCCGGAAGAAGGCGCGGGAGAAGGGCATGCACTTTCTACGGGATTCGGCGCTGGAGCGCGTGCGGGCCGGCATTACGACACTGCGGGAGATCAATAAGGTTACGTTTATTGAGGCTGGGCGGTAGCGATGGAGCGGGTTGTGGGTTTCGGGTTTTAGGTTGTGGGTTTCGGGTTGTGGGTTTCATGTGGTTGGGTGCCCCTTGTACTTTTTGCGTGAAGTCTTCGTTTCAGGGGTGTTGGGTCTGGACTTGCAGGAGCGTCGGGCCTTGTCTTCGGCGGAGATCGCGGTTGACGTTTGGGAATGGAACCAAGGTAGCAAGGTGAGTGGCATTGGTGTGCAAGTTTGCTGCGCCACCAAGTTGGGAACTACGGTTCATGGCCCGAAGGTGGGACATCTCCAACGGTTTGGGGAGTAACGAGCCGGGTTTTCCGGCGTCCAAGGTGCAGCACTGCTCCCGATTACGAAGCCGCACGGTAGTCTGAAAGTAAGTTCATGATTCTGTCGCCCAAAGTTGAAGGAAACCGTCCGCGCCTGGCCTGCGAGATCGCTGCCGGGGGTGTAGTTGCAGCCCGTTCGGCGGAACCGGGTGGGCCGTTGACCGCGGTGGCCCGGGTGGAGCTCGCGGAAGGTGCGGTTGCGCCGAGTCTGAAGCCGGGCAACGTGGCCGACCGCGTGGCGACGATTGCAGCGGTGCGGCGGGCGATGGAGGCCATCGGGGCCCGGTCCAATGCGCGCAACGCGGACCTTACGTTGGTGATTCCGGATGGAGCGGTGCGGGTGTTGTTGCTGGATTTCGACGCCTTGCCGGGCAAGATCACCGAGGCGCTGCCGATTGTGCGCTTCCGGTTGAAGAAGCTGGTGCCATTCGACACCGACGATGCGATGGTGACGTACCAGATGATGAGTTCTACCCGCAGCGCGGTGCGGGTGCTGGCGGTGGCGATCCCGAGGGACGTGCTGGCGGATTACGAGACAGTGGCGCGTGAGGCTGGCTTTGAGCCCGGGGCGGTGCTGCCGAGTACGCTGGCGGCGGTGGCCGGACTGCCGGAGAGTGACACGGGTTCGCTCACGGTGAACGTGTACACGAGCGCGGTGACGACGGCGATTGCGCGCGGGGGTGTGCTGCTGCTGCACCGGACGGTGGAGCTGACCGAGCACGCGATGCCTACCCCGGCGAGTCTGCCGGCGGCGCTTTTTGAGACTTCCACGGCGAGTGAATTGCCGGAAATCTTTGTGCCGGGCGGGGTTGCGGGCGAGGCGACGGGAGAGTTGCTGCCGTTGGTGGATGTTGAGGAGACGGCAGGGGAGTGGGCGGCACAGGAGCCATTGCCGGAGTTTGGGCGTAATCCGTACGCGGATGCAGTTTCCGCAGAGACCGCGACCGAGGCAAGCTATGGAGTGACCGGGATGCCGCTGCGGGCAGCGTATGCGGGCACAGGCGGTGCAGGTGCGGACGGTTCCGAAGGTGCGCGGAGCTCATACCCTGTCGACTTGCAGGAACTGAACGATTCGGGACTATTTGCGGAAGGTGCGCCGGTGGAACGTTCCCCCTACGCCTCACCGGAGCTGACCGAGGAACTGCAGACCGAGGTTCACAACAGCATTTTGACGGGAGCGCCGCCAGCCGCGATGCCGACCGACTCCTTCGGGGGGCGATTTGCCGTGGAGGGGCGGCAGTCGCTGGAGGATCTGGCAGCTTTTGGGCGCGCGGGCGGCGAGGACGCGGCCCCGGTACATACCTTGTCGCCGGATGCGCGGGCGGAGGAGATTGCCCGCGCGGTTTCGGTCGCCGTGGCCTATTTCGAGGATTTGCTGAGTGCGCCGCCGGAGGTTTTGCTGAGCGCGGGGCCGCTGGGGGCAGATGGATTGACGCGCATGCTGGAGGAGCAGGGTTTGCTGCAGGAGATGGGTCTGCGCAGCCGCGAGCTGGTGGAGAGCGCGGCCCTGACGACCGAGGCGACGACTGCAGCGGTGCCTCGTAGCCTGCTGGCGGGCGT
>CAXSBL010000020.1:0-27594 GCA_964235515.1 uncultured Bryocella sp. | reverse complement strand
AGCTAAGGGTGCGAAGCTAAGGATGCGGATTTAACGATGCGGATTTCTGTCAATCTCGCGACACGGCCATTTATTGAGCTGAGGCCGTTCTTTCTGCGGCTGCGGCTGATCATGGCGGCGCTGGCGGTGCTGGGCATTGCGCTGGCGTTGGGAGCGCACGTGATCAGTGCCAAGGCGGAGACGCAGCAGATTGAGATGGACCGGCTGCGCAACCTGACGATTGCGACGCAGAACGCCAAGCTGGGGACCGAACAGCGGATGCGGCAGCCGGCGAACGCGGAGGTGCTGGACCGAGCGCACTTCCTGAACGCAGTTTTTCTGGGCAAGAGCTTCTCCTGGACCGCGGTCATGATGGACCTGGAGGACGTGCTGCCGGCTGGGGTGCAGGTGACGTCGATTGAACCGGCGGTGACGGCGGACGGCGCGGTAGCGATCCGGCTAAGGGTGGCCGGGGAGCGCGACCGGGCGGTGCAGCTGGTGCGGAATCTGGAACGGTCCAGACGATTTTTGCAGCCCCGGCTGGGAAGTGAGTCGGCGCAGGCCAAGGAGACGGTGGGGGCGAACGGACAGAGGATCAATCCGCTGGCACCTAATCTGACGGGAGTGCCGTTGCCGCCGCCGGCAGTGGAGTTTGAGATTCTAGCTGTCTACAACCCTCTGCCGGCGGGCGAGGCTTACCACGGAGTGCATGGGCGGGCGCTGCCGGCGGCTGGTTCCGCTCGGGCGGGTGCGGTGGTGACGTCACCGGTACAGGCGGAGTCGGCCAGTGCCCCTGCGCTGGCACCGGAGACGATGCCGATGCGACCGGCGACCACGAGCGGAGCTGGAACTCCGAATGGGAATCCGAACGGGAATTTCAACGGGAACGAGAATGCCCGTCGAGGATATCCGCGGGACGGCGTCGTGTTGCCGTCGTATGGACGGCCGCCCCGGCCGCAGGATGGACGGATTCCGGCGCCGCCGCCTGGAAGCGATGGAGGTCCACTGTGAGTTCTGTAGCACTGATTCCTCCACCGAATAGTTCCTCGTTGTTGAGGCGGTTGCCGCGGCTGACGGCGCGGGCGCGGCAATTGCTGACTGCGGTCAACCTCCACTTTGCGGGGGTTGCGGCGCTGGTTGTGCTAGATCTTTACCTGATGCTGCACCTGCTGTTTGCCTGGCAGGCACTGACGGCGAGCGGGCCGGAGGCGATGGCGCAGCAGAGGGTGCTGCTGCGGGCGGCGCAGGTTGCGGGGCGGCCGCTGGAAGGCATCGACGCGAAGCTGACGACTTCCACCGTGCAGGCGAATGCTTTCTATGCGGACCGGTTGCCGTATGCGTATTCGCAGGTGCTTTCGGAGTTGGGCGTACTGACCAAGCGAGAGAATGTGCGGCTGGGACGGGTGCAGTACACGTATTTGCCGGTGCTGGCGGGGGACTACGGGCTGACCGAGGTGCGCATGGATGCGAGCATTTCAGGGGATTACCGGCCCGTGATCGGGATGATCAACAGCCTGGAACGCGACAAGATGTTTTTTGCCATCACGGGCATCACGCTGACGGGGCAGCAGACCGGGCAGGTGAATCTGCGGCTACGGCTGATCACTTATCTGCGGGCGGCGGGGCCGGGGGAGCAGCCGGGTGAGTTGTTGCCGCCAGCGAGCGATGCGGCGGCTGCGCAGGCGGCGGGTGTTGAAGCCCATGCGGGAGCGACGCGATGAAGACGGGCGCGGAAAGCCGCAAAAAGACGATCGCAGTCGGGATTTTGGGCGCAGGGGCCTTGTGTGGCGTTTTGTATAACCTGTTTGCGTTGTTTGGGCCAAGCACGCCGCCGCCTACGGTGGCACCGACGAGTTCGGCACCGGCGCCGGTGCTGCACAGGCCGGGAGCGACGGCGACACCGGGTGGATCGGGTTCGCGCGGCGGGGGCGGCGCCGTGGCGGGTGTGGGAGCGAAGAAGCTGGCGACCAGTGCGTCGAGCCTGGATCCGACGCTGGACGCGACGGCCATGCTGCGGACGGAGAGCCTGGTTTATACGGGATCGGGGCGGAATATTTTCTCGGCGACGTATACTCCGGCAGTGGCGGCGGCGAGCTTGCCGCGGAATGTGCCTTCGGCGCGGCCGGGGCGACCGTTCGTCTCACAAGGGCCGGTGGGACCACCGCCACCAGGGCCCATTCCGCTGAAGTTTTTCGGGACGGCGCAGCGGGGGCGTGGGGCCAAGCAGGTGTTTTTGCTGTCGGGCGAGGATGTGTACCTGGCGTCGGTGGGCGATATCGTGGCTAAGCGGTACAAGATCGACCAGGTGATGCCGTTTGGGGTGCAGGTGACGGACCTGGTGAGTGATGTGACGCAGACGCTGCCGTTGCAGCAGCAGTAGGTGATTCGGTGAGTCGTATGCGCGCGCAGAGTGCGGGGGGCAGATTCGCTCCGGCTGAGGGTGAGGCGGGCTACATGCTCGTTGCCGTCGTGGTCATGGTGGCGCTGGTGCTGATTGCGCTTTCGGTGGCAGCCCCGGTGGTGGCCAAGAGCATACGGCGGGATAAAGAGGTTGAGAGCGAGCACCGAGCCGAGCAGTATGTGCGGGCGATTCGGTTGTACTACCGGAAGACGCATACCTATCCGCCGTCGATGGATGCGTTGAAGCAGAGCAACAATATTCGCTATTTGCGGCAGGAGTATGTGGATCCGCTGACGGGCAAGGCGGACTGGCGGATCATCCACCAGGGCGAGCAGAAGACGACGGTAAAGGGGTTCTTCGGGCAGGAGCTTGGCGGGATTGGGACCGCGGGGGCCGGGGGCGCGAGTTTGGGGTCGGCCGGCGGGTTAAGCTCGGGGTTTGGGGGCTCGGCGGCGTCTACTTCGACGATTGGCGGGACCTCGGCGCTGGCGAGCGGGTTTTCCGGGGCGAGTGTGACGACGGGTGGGAGTTCTGGGTCGACATTCGGTGCGACCGGAAGCGGGGCGGTTGGAGGCAGCGGCGCCGGTGGAGCTTTTGGGAGTACGGGGTCGAGCGGAGGCTTGGGGAGTTTGTCGGGGAGTGCTTCTGGCGGGGTGGGCCCGATTATTGGCGTGGGGCCGGCGGCGTCGGGGAACTCGATCAGCGATCCGAACCAGCAGACGACGTATGAGGCCTGGGAGTTTTGGTATGACCCGCGGATCGAGCAGCTTTATCAGAAGGGTCGGCAGAACTCGGGCGCGGGCACGGGGGCACTGAGTTCGCAGTCGGCTTCGAGCATCGGGGTAAATGCGAATGGGCAGCCGAACAGCGGGACCGGGCTGGGATCGGGGTCGGGGTCAGGGCTGGGGTCGGGCTTTGGTGGTGGATTTGGGGCTGGTGCGGGGTCTACGGCTGGCGCGGGTTCTACGGCTGGCGCGGGTGCGAGTACGTCCGGGAACACGACTTCGACTTCGCCGCAGTAGTTGGATGTGGGAGGGTGGTTGGCCCGGGAGGGTTCGCCGGCGGAACGCAGATTCCCCTCGGGAATGACAACCAGAAGAACCAAGCTGCTGGATCGCTCTTACCAGCGAGGCTTTTTAGTGCTTGATGAAGAAGAAGAGCCAGCTGGCGGCGATGACGCCCCCGGTGAAGAGCACGAAGCAGAAGACGCCGAAGCGAAGCATGAGTTTGGGTTGGGCGCGCTGGGTGATACCGAAGACGATTGAGGTGCAGAGCGCGAACAGGATGGCGGCGCTGAACTGGGAAAGCATCAGGAGGCCTTTCTGCCGTTGGCCAGGGAGTGTGCGTCGACGGCAGCGATGAGGTTGAGCAGACCGCAGGCGATGAGGTACTTGGTGCCATAGTCGTTGAGCGTGGTGGTGGCGGAGGTGCCGCCCCAACTGAACCAGCGGGCGAGAAGGTAGAGCATGCCCATGCCGAGCTGGCCTACGAAGCCGAGCATATCGAGGACCTCGCCGGTGTTGGGGGTGTAGATTTTGCCGACCAGGGCAAGGCCGATGAGGTACATGCCGAGGATTGCGACAAAGAGCAGAAGGGCGCGGATCCATTTGCCAATGAGCAGGTGGCCGGCGCCGGGAATCAGCCAGCCGAGGAGGAGGGCGAACATGGGGAGACTGGAGCGCTCGCCGGGGATGTGTTGCGCAATTTGGCGGTTCGTTTCGGCGGAGGCAGCGGGCATCGTGGATAGTTTACAGCGTTCAACGGTCAGCGGCGTCGGGATTTCGGCTGCGAGGGCGGGTGAGTACTCCTACAAAAGCCTTGTAGCGGGTCGGGCAGCAGGAACGCAGATTCCCTTCGGGAATGACAACCAAAGAGCGCAATGCATGTGCCAAGCTCAGCCGAGGCGGAGGAGCTCGGTTTGGCGGGGGCCGGTGACTACGGCTTCTCCGGGACGGGTGATCATGTCGATTTCGCTGCGAATGCCGAATTCACCGGGGAAGTAGAGGCCGGGTTCCACGGAGAAGCAGGTGTTGGGCAGGAGCAGGCGCTCGTCGTGGGTTTCGAGGTTGTCGAGGTGGGCGCCGTTGCCGTGGAGGGAGATGGCGATGTTGTGGCCGGTGCGATGGGTGAAGTTGGCGCCGAAACCGGCGGCCCGGATCACGTCGCGGGCGGCGTCATCGGCCTGCCAGCCGGCGACCGGCTGATTTTGGGCGTAAGCCTGTTGGACGACGCGAATGGCGGCGTCACGGGCGTCGCGTACGGTGCGAAAGATCAGGTTTTCGCGCTCGGTGGGCTCGCGGCCGACGACGGCGGTCCAGGTGATGTCGTACCAGACGGCCCCGGGGCGGTCGGCGAGTTTGGCCCAGCAGTCAATGAGGATGAAGTCGCCGGAGCGGATGAGGCGGGAGCTGTCAGGAGTCGGCTCGTAGTGCGAATCGGCGGAGTTGGGGCCGGCACTGCAGTTGGGGCCGTGGTCGGTGAAGAGGCCTTCGGCGGCCATGCCCTTGAGCATGAGTTGAACGACGGAAAATTCGTCGGTTTGGCCGCCGTCGCGGGTGGCTGAGCCGATGCCGCGCCAGGCTTCGTCGAGGACGCGGTCGAGGCGGCGTCCGGCTTCGAAGTGGGTTTCGATCTGGGCTTCGGTGAGAACGGCTTCGAACTGACTGACGAGGTCGGCGGAGCTGACCACCTGTTTGCCGAAGCTGCGCACGAGTTCGACCGTGCCGGCATCGACCATCGAGACGTACATGATGGCATTGCGAGGGGAGTATTGCATGGCGACGGTGTTGGCGCCGCCGAGCATGGCGGCCACACCGGCTTCGAGCTCCTGCCAGGAGCTGTATTCGCGCTTCGGGCCGGGGAGGCTGTCGAGCTTGCCGGATTCGATGCGATGGACCAGTTTGCGCGGGTCGCCATAGGCCGGCACGAGGTAGAACCAGCGGCGGGAGACGAAGCTGGCTTCGTCCAGGCCGAGGATGCGGTAGGCAATGAGGTCGCGGTGGTGGTGGTCATAGAAGAGCCAGCCGTCGATTTTGGCCTCGCGCAGGGCGGCTTGGATGAGGTCAATTTTCATGAACTTATCGTACCGTTGCGATGCCTTCTTTTAAGCGGATTCCCGCTTTCTGAAGGCGAGGGCAAGATAATCTCCTTGCTGAGCTAGGCCGAGCCAAGCCGGGAGATGTCCGTGTCTAGACTTGCCCATACCCTTGTAATTTTTTCGCTGATCTTTGTCATCACCGCTCCCTCCGCCTCGGCGCAGACGAGTGCGGCAGCGACGGTTGCTCCGGAGAACTCGCGCGAGGCGGAGATCCAGGCACTGCGGTCCGAGCTTTCCAAGATCGCCGCACGTCTGGACGTGTTGGAGCGCGAAGGCGGCCCGGTAACGTCCGGCGTTGCGGCAACCCGTCCTGTCCAGCCCAGCGTTCCGCCCGTAGCCAGTGTGGGAGTGGCTTCGGACAGTGTGCAACCCGCACCGGCTGCCCCGGCCAACAATGGCGCGGCGGTTTCGGCCACGGCGGGGGCTGCAAGCACGGCCCCAGGTATACCGGCTGCCTCCTCGCCGACGATGGGGACGACTTCGCCCGCGACAGCGCCGCAGCCTTCGCCGGTCCAGGCCGCGCTCGCGGAGGTGCCGACCAATCTTCCGGGTGGGGCGACGCTGAACTACACGTTCGATGGATATTACGAGTACAACTTTAACCGGCCGCCGGGACGAGTCAACGACCTGCGTGCCTACGACGTGCTGAGTAAGACCTTTAGCATCAACCAGGCGGCGGTGATCTTTGCGCTGGACCCGGATGTGGAGAAGGGTCGGCGGTATGGTGTGCGGCTGGATCTGCAGTTTGGGCAGGCGACGGAGACGCTGCAGGGCAACTCGGCGAATGAACCGCGGCCGGAGATTTACCGCAATATTTTTCAGGCGTACGGAACGTACGTTGTGCCGGTGGGCAAGGGCCTGAATGTGGATTTCGGGAAGTGGGCGAGTTCGCTGGGCGTAGAAGGCAACTACACCAAAGACCAGAGCAATTACACGCGATCCTATTTTTTCTACTACCTGCCTTTCTACCATGCGGGTGTGCGGGCGTCGTACCAGTTCAACGACAAGTTCGCGGTGAACTACTGGATTGTGAACGGCGCGAATCAGTCGGAGCCGACGAACGGGTTTAAGGATGAGCTGTTCGGGTTTGTGCTAACGCCGACCAAGACCATCAAATGGACAAGTAACTACTACCTGGGGCAGGAGCATCCGGATAACGCACCGTCGACGACTTGCACCGTACCGGAGCAGCCCGGGCTTTGCGTGACGCCGATCAACCCCGCGCCGAACGGCAAGCTGCACATCTTCGACAACTACGTGACGTGGCAGGCGACGCCGAAGCTGGCGCTCACGGGTGAAGGGGACTACGTGATCCAGCGGCTTTGGGCGCAGGCGGGGCCGGGTGAGTCTTCGGCGCCGTCGCATGTGTCAGGCGGTGCAGCGTATGCGCAGTATCAGGCAACGCCGCGGAGCTCGTTTGCGGTTCGCGGGGAGTATTTGTCCGATCGCGGTGGATTGTTCAGCAATGCGACGCAGGCGTTGAAAGAAGGCACGGGAACCTACAAGTACACGCTGGCACCGGGGTTGGACACATTTGTGGAGTTCCGGCGCGATTGGACGAATATTCCTTACTTTACGACGCATAACGTGGGATCGCCTTCGGGGCACCAGACGACCGCGACACTGGGCCTTGTGTGGTGGTACGGCGGCAAGCAAGGGAGCTGGTAGGGAGCCGGATCGTGAAGATCAGGTAAATCCGCTGTCGCATTCTGGGGCAGAGCTAAACATTTTTGCCGGCCCGCCGATACTGTGAAGAGATGGCGAATTTGAGCAGCATGACGGTTTGGACAGCGGTGTTGTGGGTGACCGGGACGGGGCTGGCGGCGGCGCAGACCGCGGTGAATCTGCCGAGCAGCAAGCAGGTTTCGACGGTGCTGCCGGGAGCGCCGGCGAAGACGAACAGCCTGCCGATGTCGATGGTGATTTCGCCGGACGGGCAGTATGCGGCCACGCTGAATGCGGGCTATGGTGTGGCGGAATCGAACTACGACCAGTCGGTGCTGGTGGTGAATCTGAAGACCGGGGCACAGGTGGATTTTCCGGACAGCCGCACGGAGGCGCGGGTGTCGCACCAGACGTTCTACCAAGGCTTGGCTTGGAGCCGGGATGGGAAGCGGCTGTACGCTTCGCTGGCTTCGCTGACCTCACCCGAGGGTGGCAAGCCGGGTGAGACGGGCAATGCGATTGCGGTGTACACGGTGGCGGATGGGAAGCTGACGCCGGAGAAGCTGTTGCCGGTGCAGCTGCAGACGTTGGCCCCGGGCAAACAGCAGGCGGCGTTTCACCAAGAGCTGAGGCCGGGCAAGGCGATTCCGTATCCGGCGGGGCTGGCGCTGGTGAAGGGGTCGGCAGGTGGGGCGGACCGCCTGCTGATTGCCGATGATCTGTCGGACGATGCATTGTTGATGGACACGGATACGGGGACGGTGGTGCAGCGGTTTGACCTCGCGAGCGCGGCGACCGTGCCGGCGGCGTATCCGATCACCGTGACGGCAACGCGCGATGGCCGGCGTGGGTTTGTGGCGCTTTGGAACGGGTCGGCGGTGGTGGAGCTGGACCTGGTGCATGGGCGCGAGCTGGGGCGGGTCGCTCTGTTGGCACCGAAGGCGGCGACAGCGGCGAGCTCGCATCCGGCGGCGTTGGCCCTGAGCCCGGACGAGCGAACCCTTTATGTCGCGCTGGCTAACCGGGATATGGTGGCGGCTGTCGCCGTGCCGGCGGGTGCTGGACTCATGCGGGTAGCGGGGTTTTTCGATACAAAGCTGCCGGGGCAGACGCTGTTTGGGGCCGTGCCCGACGCGGTGGCGGTGTCACCGGATGGCCGGCGGCTTTTTGTGGCGAATGCGAGTGCGGATGCGGTGGCGGTCTTCGATACGCGTCCGGTCAAGCACAAGGGAGAGGCAATCCCGGCGGTTCGGCCGCTGGGTTTTGTGCCGACCGGGTGGTACCCGACGGCCTTGGCTGCAACCTCGACGGAGCTGCTGATTGCGACCGCGAAAGGGCAGGGAACGGGGCCGAATAACTTTCCGCAACGGAGCGCCGGGGCGAGCAACCCGCGGCGGGACCGGACCTATGTCGGGACGCTGCTGTATGGATCGTTTGCGCGGGTGCCATTGGCTGGGTTGGATGGCGGACTCGCGGGTCTGACGGCGGAGGTGGTCGCGGAGAACCGCATGAAGGCCGCAGAGGAGCAGATTGCGTTCCGTGGCGGCGTAAATCCGATCAAGCACATCATTTACATCATCAAGGAGAACCGGACGTACGACCAGATTCTGGGGGATGAGGCTGCGGCGAATGGGGATAAGTCGCTGACGATGTACGGTCGATCAATTACGCCGAATGAGCACAAGCTGGCGGAGCAGTTCGGAATTCTGGACAACTTTTACGATTCCGCCGAAGTTTCGGGTGATGGGCACGTGTGGTCAAACGCGGCGATCACGTCGGATTACACCGAAAAGACGTGGCAGCAGAGCTATCGCGGCGGCGAGCGGGCCTATGACTATGAGGGCGTGGTCTCGCACGGACTCCCGGTGCTGCAGGGCATCCCGGACGTGAATGAGCCGGCGAGCGGGTATCTATGGACGAACCTGGCGGCGCATGGAAAGACGTTGTACCACTTTGGCGAATACATTTCGACGAAGTTCTGTGCGACGGCGCCGGCCGTGTCGCGGCAGACCTCGCCGCTGGAGGGGACGCCGGAGGATACAGCTACGGGCTGTCCATTGGCGGCCATCCGGAAGGGTGAACCGATTCCCGCGAACTACGGCGGAGGAGTGAGTGCCTATCCGTGGCCGATTCCGATGATTGCCTCCAACACCGCGACCAAGCCTGAGCTGCAGGGGCACTTTGATCCGAAGTTTCCGGACTTTCAGATTGCTTTTCCCGATCAGTTGCGGGTTGAGGAGTTTCTAACCAAGTTCCGGGGATGGGTGAGCGCGAAGCAGGCCGGGAATGACGTGATGCCGAACTTCATCCAGCTGCGATTGCCGAACGACCACACGGCGGGCACGCGGCCGGGGATGCCGCGGCCGGCGGCCTCGGTTGCGGACAATGACCTGGCAGTGGGGCGCGCGGTGGAGGCGATTTCCCACAGCCCGTTCTGGGACGATACGGCGTTTTTCATCCTGGAGGACGATGCGCAGGATGGGGCGGATCATGTGGACGCGCACCGGAGCATCTGCCTGGTGATCAGCAAATACTCTCCGAAGACGCCGGAGGGGGCGCCGTTTGTGGATCACCGGTTCTATACGACGGTGAGCACGATTCGGACGATGGAATCCTTGTTGGGGCTGCCGCCGATGAACAACAACGATGCGTTTGCGCCGGTGATGTCGCCGCTGTTCAGCGGGGCTGGAGATCAGCCAGCGTATACGGCGGATGCGAGCAACCGGGAAAATGGCTTGATCTACGAGGCAAATACGTCCCGAAGCCCGGGAGCCAAGGAGTCGGCCAAGATGAATTTCGAGCATGCCGATCAAGCGCCGACGGCAGCCCTGAACGCGATTCTGTGGAAGGACAGCATGGGTGACAAGCCGCTTCCCGAGCAGCTGAAACATCCCGCGCACACGGTGCGGAAGGATGATGACGACTAGATGGTCCGGTCGACGTGGATGTTTGGATAGACGGGAAAGTCCGGTAGACGTGATGTTTCTTTAGACGTGGATGGTCCTGTAGGCGGACGCTGTTCGCCATCTATGAAATCAGCGCCGCGGTGTTCCTGAGCTGCTGCGGTGCTTCTTCATCTTCCCCCGGTAGGTGAGGCTGGCGGTGTTGCGGGCCTGCAGCAGAGTGCTGTCACCGAGGAGGAGAGCTTCGGCGCAGGCGAGAGCACGCTGCAGGGGTTCGCCCGCGATGTGACGTTCGGCGGGACGTTGCAGGTGGTTGTACCAGACATCAGCAAAGGCGTGGTCGAGACAGATCCGCTTGAAGCAGTGATCC
Source organism: uncultured Bryocella sp. (assembly GCA_964235515.1). Taxonomy (GTDB): domain Bacteria; phylum Acidobacteriota; class Terriglobia; order Terriglobales; family Acidobacteriaceae; genus Granulicella. The sequence goes on along the minus strand of CAXSBL010000020.1, from coordinate 17,179 downwards.
AGGCGAATGGACCAACCGTGCGCTTCGGCGCGTGCGGGAAGCGCGACTTCGGCGAGGTATTTGAAGCGTTGAACGTTCGCTCGATCCGCTTCGGTCTGTTGAGGCGTTGGGTATTTCATGGTGCTGGTGAAATAGGGAAGGCCGGGATTGCTCCCGGCCTTCCATGCTTTTTGTGAAGGTTTAGACGCCCGCGCCGACCGGCTCTCGTTCCTTAGCGGCGGCGAGTTCGGCCAACTGCTGCTGTTTCTTCTTCTCGGCGGAGTTTTGTCCGAGATCGGCAGCGAGTTTCTCGGTGGTGAAGGCTTCGATCAGGTCGCCCACCCGGATGTCCTTGAAGCCGGCGAGATCGATACCGCACTCCATGCCCTGACGGACGTCAGCGACGTCGTCCTTGAAGCGCTTGAGCGAGGCGATCTTGCCCTTCCAGACCTCCTCGGTGCCGCGCATGACGCGTACCTGCATGTCGCGCTTGATCTGGCCATCGCGCACGGTACAACCGGCGATCTGGCCGACCTTGGTGATCTTGAAGACGTTGATGACTTCGGCGCGACCCTCGTAGTTCTCGCGGTAAACCGCATCGAGAAGTCCGAGCATGGCCTTGGTCATCTCGTCCTGCAGCTCGTAAATGATCGAGTGCAGGCGGATTTCGACGTTTTCGCGATCGGCGAGGTCCTGCGACTTCTTTTCTGGCCGGACATTGAACCCGATAACGACGGCGTTTGATGCCGAGGCCAGAAGGATGTCCGATTCGGTGATGGCACCGACGCCGGAATGCAGAACCTTGATGCGCACCTTTTCGGTGGACATGCGTACGAGCATATCGGCCAGCACTTCGACCGAGCCCTGCACATCGCCCTTGAGGATGAGGTTGAGGTCCTTGACGCCGGCGAGCTTGATCTGCTCGGCCAGGCCTTCGAGCGAGACCCGCGAGCTTTTGGAGAGCTGAGCTTCGCGCTCCTTGAGTTTGCGGTACTGCGCGATGCCCTTGGCCTTGTCACGATCCGCCATGACCAGAAAGGTATCGCCGGCGTCCGGGATGCCTTCGAGGCCGAGGATCTCGACCGGGGTGGAGGGACCGGCTTCGGTGATGGCGCGGCCACGATCATCGAACATGGCGCGAATCTTGCCGAAGGTGTTGCCGACGATGTAGCTGTCGCCGGTACGCAGGGTTCCGTTTTGGACAAGGATGGAGGCGACCGCACCGCGACCGCGATCCAGTTTGGCTTCAATCACCGTACCGACCGCGGGGCGCTCGGGGGTAGCCTTTTGCTCGTTGACGTCGGCAACGAGGCAGATCATTTCCTCGAGCTGATCGAGGTTGAGCCGCTTTTTGGCCGAGACTTCAACGAACTCAGTATCGCCACCCATGCTGGTCGCCTGCACGCCGCGAGCGGCGAGCTGCTGCATGACACGGGAGGGATCGGCCTCGGGCTTGTCGATCTTGTTGACCGCGACAATGATCGGGACCTTGGCGGCGCGGGCGTGATCGATGGCTTCGAGGGTCTGAGGCATGACACCGTCGTCGGCTGCGACGACGATGACGACGATGTCGGTGACCTTGGCACCACGAGCACGCATGCGGGTGAAGGCCTCGTGGCCCGGGGTATCAAGGAAGACGATTTCACGGCCAAAGGCCGGGGAATCGGGCTTGGTGACGTGGACCTTGTAGGCACCGATGTGCTGGGTGATGCCGCCGGCTTCGCCGCCTGCCACGTTGACCGTGTCGCTGTCCGTGGAACGGATGGCGTCGAGCAGCGAGGTTTTGCCGTGATCGACGTGGCCCATGACCGTGACGACCGGGGAACGGACGATCTCGATCATGTTGGAGGTGTCTTCAAGCAGACCTTCGAGGGCCTCGTTCTCCATCTGGTCTTCAATGGTGATGATCGTGGTGTCGGCCCCGAAGGAGCGTGCGACCTCTTTGACCAGTTCCGAGTCAAGTGACTGGTTGACGGTGACCATGACGCCGCGGATGAGCAGCGTGGCAATGAGATCCTTACCGCGGACGTCGAGCTTTTCGGCGAGATCCTTGACCGAAATGCCTTCCGTGACCGTGATGGTTTTGGTGATCGGCACCGCGCCCATGGGGATTTGTGCCGCGCCCATGCGAGGGTTGTAGCCCTTGATGGCTACTTCCTTGTTCTTCTCGTAACGTGGCGCACCGCCACCGGGCCGGCGGGTGTTGCGGGCCGGACGGTTTGCGGCAGGTGCTCCTTCTGCCGGCGGCAGCAACCCACCGGGACCAGTCCCCGCACCGGGACGTCCGCCCATACCGGGACGGGCGCCGAAACCGGGACGTGGTGGGAAGCCGGGACGACCACCGGGGCCGCCAGGACCACCACCCGGGCCACCCGGAAAGGTGCGGGTGGGGTGCATCGGACGGCGTGCGCCGGGAGCGAGCGGACGACTGCCGGGCAGACCGGGAGCGCCGGGACCGCCCGGGCCACCGAAAGATGGGCCACCAGGCCCTCCAGGACCACCGCCCGGGCCTGCGGGACGTGGACGTTCGAAGATGGGACGGCGAGCGGCGTTAGCGGCGCCGGGAGCGGCGGTGTAGGTCGGCCGAGGACCGGTCTGCGGCATGACGACACGACGCACGGGAGCCACCGGCGTTGCGGGCACCTCGGGAGCCGGTGCTGTGGCCTCCATCGGCGCTGTGGGCTCAACCGGAACTGCCGGCTCCGGGGACGAAACGACCGGAGTTGGAGGCTGAGGTGCTGCCACAACAGCTGGAACGCCGGCGGGGCGAGCCGTTACAGGTCCTGGAGTGCCGGCTGGAACGACGCCGGGCTGCCGAACCGGAACCCCCGGCGTACCGAGAGGCGGACGGGCTACCACGGGACCCTGTACGGGACGAGTGGCAATTGCTGGAGGGCGCACGACGGCGGGTGCCGGCCGCGGCTGAGGCGTGATGAGACGACGCACCGGGGTGCCCGGATCAGCCACTGTCCCCAGAATCGGAGAGGAGGGCACACCGGTTGAGGTCGCTACCGGTGTTTTGGGCGCCGAAGCTCCCGGGGTGCTGGGCCTGGACAATCCACCTGGTGCCGTGCTCGTCGCAGAAGCAGTCGTAACGGGGGCACCCTGAGCCGGCCGATGTGCCACGGGCGCGGGCGACGCTGTGTTGGCGCTGCCGGGTGCTGCAAATGTGGGCCGCGGCGCTACCGCAACCGGAGATCCGGGTGCGGGTACTGCCTGTGCGGGAGGTCGTGAAGCTGGAATTACCACGGGCGGAGCCGGGCGCGAGGCGGCAACACTTGCGGGCGTGACAAGCCGCGGCGGTTGCGCCGAAGTACCAGTGCCTGCCGGACGTGCGGGCTGAGCCACCACGGGAGGGGCTGCCGCGGGGACGTTGGCAGGCGGGCGGCTGGAGGCCGGAGCCACGGTCACAGTGGGGCGTACGGCCTGGGGCGGCCTGGAGACGGCGTCTGTTTCCGCCTGCTTCCGCTCCAGGATGGCCTTCAAGGCGTCTCCGGGCTTGGAGACGTGAGAAAGATTGAAGCCCTGACGGTTGTCTTGCGGCTGCTGGCGTGGCGGGTTGCCTGCGGACCGGCTGCCGCGATTTACCCAGCCGCGAACCTTCTCCGCCTCATCCTCTTCGATGGAGCTGGAGTGGGTCTTTTTTTCCTCGACACCGACCGCGGTCAGGGCATCCAGAATGGTTTTGCTCTTTACTTCTAGCTCTCTCGCGAGGTCGTTAATACGAACTTTGCTCATCCGGTCCTTTTAAGTGAATTCCCTTAGCGCGCCTAGCTGGTCATTAGCAGCCCCATTCGTGTTCGGGATAGAAATAGGTTCAAGGGTATTATCCCCCGAAATGCAAAATTTACCAGCCCCCTCGTAAACCGAATTTCTCCGGCGGACGAAGGGGGAGCATCTTTCGTGTGAATGCCCAATTGCGGCGGCACCCAGGTGTTCCGGGCCCTAATCGCGCTGGTGGCCGTCGTTGCTGATGCCCTCGTCGGAAAACTCCTGCGAGTCGTCGACCAGAGTGTCAATGGAATCGTTGTCCAACTCGATGCCCTCTTCGCGGGCATCGGCTGCATCGTTGGCATCGGAGCGCGAGAGAGAATCTTCGGCGGCGGCTATGTCCTCGGTGGAGAACTCGCTGATCTCGGTGGCTTCCGTTCCGTCACCGGCTTCGGCGGCGAGGATCTCCTCGGGTGTTTTCGTCATGCTATGAACCTCGTCTCCAGCTTCATCTGATGCGGCTGCGGCGGCCACGGCTTCTTCGCCGAGCGGAAGCACGGGCTCGGGAACGGCGGGATCGCTGGGGCGGGCTTCGCCCTCTTCGTATTGGCCGAAGTAGTGCCGGACGGAGCTGGCGATGCGCTCGACGGAGCGTTCGCCGATGCCGGGAACCTCGCCGAGTTCCTCGGCGGTCATGTCGGCGAGCTGCTCGACGGTGGTGATGCCGGCAGCGATGAGCTTTTCCATGACGGTGTCGCCGAGCTCGGTGACCTGCTCGATGGGGGTCTGCGCGGCGCCCTGCATGGCCTGCATCTGCTGCTCGACCTCCTGGCGCTTCTCTTCCTCGCTCTTGATGTCGATCTTCCAGCCGAGGAGCTTGGCGGCAAGACGAACGTTCTGGCCCTTTTTGCCGATGGCGAGCGAGAGCTGGGTGTCGTCGACGATGACCTCAAGCTGCTTGTCGGTGAGATCGGTGATGCTGACGCGGCTGACCTTGGCGGGCTGCAGGGCCTTCTCGGCGAAGGTGGTGATCTCGTCGGAGTACTCGATGATGTCGATCTTTTCGCCGCGAAGTTCGCGGATGATCGACTGGACGCGCATGCCCTTCATGCCGACGCAGGCGCCGACCGGATCGACGTCCTTGTCACGGCTTTGGACGGCGATCTTGGTGCGTTCGCCGGCCTCGCGGGCGATGGCGCGGACGCTGACGGTGCCGTCGTAGATCTCGGGAACTTCGGATTGGAAGAGGGACTGGACGAGGGAGGGCGCGGCGCGACTGACGATGACCTGCGGGCCCTTGGCGGCGCGGTCGACACGGAGCAGAACGACGCGGATGCGCTCGCCGAGGGCAAAGGATTCGAGGCGCGACTGCTCGCGTTTGGGCATGCGGGCTTCGGCCTTGCCGAGGTCGAAGATGACATCCATGGGCTCGAGCCGCTTGACGGTGGCATTCAGGATTTCGCCGATGCGATCGCCGTATTCGTTGAAGATGGTGTCACGCTCGGCTTCGCGGACCTTTTGAAAGATGACCTGCTTGGCCATCTGGGCGGCGATGCGGCCGAGCGGAGTGGTGTCCTTGTAGAAGCGCAGTTCAGCGCCGGCTTCGACCTCGGGGGCCATCTCGCGGGCGGCGTCCAGGGTGAGCTGATTTTCTTCGTCTTCGAGCTCCTGACCCTCGTCGAGGACGGTCTTGAAGACGTAGGCGCGGATCTCGCCGGACTCGCGGTCGAGTTCGCCGCGCATATTTTCAGCGGTCTTATAGAACTTGCGGGTCGCCAGCGCGATGGCGTCTTCCACGGCGCCGACGACGATCTCCGGATCGATCCCTTTTTCGCGGCTTAACAGTTCAATCGATTGGTACAGTGCGCTTGCCATCGTGTGGTGTCCTTCTTTGGCAGGCTCGGCTGCCGGTATTTCTGAATCGTTTTGCGGGATTGAAGTTTGGTGCGGGCGGTTAGGCTAAATCTCGGCGATCAGGTTGGCCTTTTCGACGTTTTCGTAGCCGATTTCCAAGGTGGGTGAGGCGACCGGTGCGCCTTTCTTCGCCTTGCCCTTCTGCTTGACGCCCTGCAGATCAAGGGTGAGGGTGGAATCTGTGGCTTCGGTGAGGCGGCCGGTAAAGTGGCGGTTGCCGGCGACGGGGCTGAAGGTTTGCAGCTTGACGAGGCTGCCGCGAAAGCGCGCGAAATCGGAGGGTTTGAAGAGGCGGCGTTCGAGTCCGGGGGAGCTGACCTCGAGGGTGTACTCGGCGCCGGGAACGAGGTCTTCGACGTCGAGCATGGTGCCGAAGTCATTGGCAAAGGCGGCGCAATCTTCGTGCGTGGTGCCCGAGAGGACCTCGACGGGGACGCCTCTGGGCAGCAGGGAAGCGCCTTCTTCGGTGGCGGCGAGGGCGGCGAGTTGGGCGCGGCCGGCGGCGTCCTTTTCGACGTAGACGCGAAGGGCGCGGTGCTTGCCGGCGCCCTGGAACTCGACCTCGACGACCTCAAGCCCGAGGCTGGAGGCGACGCGGTCGGCGGCGGCACGGATTGGTTCGATCGGAAGAGCCATGTGTGTCTGAACTCTGTGACAGCGGAAGAGGTGGTGCCGTCGGGCGGCAGGTACGGAAAAAGCTTCCGAGCAAATAAAAAGTGGGCTTGTGGCCCACTCACCTTGTTCGCCGGCCGCTGGGAGATCTGCGGGACACGGAGGACCGATTCGTCTGCTTCGGTCAGTATAGACCTCCGGCAAACCCCGATTCAAGCCTGAGCGCGGCTGGTGAGTAGACGGAAGTCAAGTTGCAGGCCATCGCAGATCGCCATATTATTATTGCTCATTGTTAAACGAGGGCGTGTGCGACTCAACAGTAAACTTCGATCGCTCCGCGAGGTAGAGGGCCGATTGCGTGGGCTGGACCGGTCCATGACGCAGGGAGAGTTGGTGCGGGCGTTGGCCGAGGAGCAGGGCGAATCGCTGAGCCAGAGCTACCTTTCGCAGATCGAGTCCGGGGCGCGGCCGCATCTGACGAATACGTCGCGGCAGCTGCTGGCGCGATTCTTCAAGGTGCATCCGGGGTACCTGGTGGATGATCCCGAGGGCTACCACCCGGAGCTGCTGAGCGATGTGCGCCAGCAAGTCACCGGGGATGCGAAGCTGGACACCTGGCTGGAGGGTGGGGCGGAGCGCTTTGCCGGCGACCGGGAGCTCCGCGCGGCGCTGGGCACGATCGCGCGGCAAGAGGATTCCCGGCGTTGCTTTTTGCTGCTGGAGAGCATTCTGGAGGCCCCGGCTTTGGCCGATCAACTATTCGAGCTATTGCGTCCAGAGGTGCTGACATCGGAGAACCGGGGACGGTATGCTCAGGGGCACCGAGAGTTGGCCTCCGGCGCCCGTACCGACCGCGATCACTTTGAAGGAGTCTCCCGATGAATCCCTACCTTGGCCATTTTGACTGGGACATCTTGTACATGACGTGCTTTGGGGTGGGCTTTGTCCTGAGCGTGGTTGGCTTCATCAGTGGATTTATTCACTGGCACATCGGCGACTTCCGCTTCGGCCACCTGCACTCGCTGAAGGCTTCGGCGGGAGGCCGTGGAGGCCCGATCGCCCCGGTGAACGGCTTCACGATTGTGGCGTTTCTGTGCTGGTTTGGGGGCACGGGCTACCTGCTGGCGCATGGACGTATGGCGTGGGCGCCCGTATTGAGTCTTTCGCTGCTCAGCGGCCTGGTGGGGGCCGGCATCGTGTTCTGGTTCTTTGCCAAGGTGATGCTGCCGCGGGAGCGGAGCCTGGAACCGTCGGATACACCGATTATCGGGGTGCTGGGCCGGGTGAGTTCGCCGGTGCCTGCCGGCGGCGTGGGGGAGATGCTGTACAGCCAGGGTGGGGCGCGGCGGTCGATTCCGATTGCGGCCGAGGACGGTGTGGCGATCGGGCGTAATGCGGAGGTCGTGGTGCTGCGGTATGCGCGAGGGATCGCGTATGTGCGGCGCTGGGACGAGATGCAGCAGATCCTGCTGGGCGATGCGCCGGCGTCGTTGACTACCGACCTGGGCAAGGAGCCTGGGAGTGGATCGGGCGGCGGGCTGGGCGGCGGATTGGGCACGGAGCCTCGGGGGGAGTGACCGGCCCTGAGCTATGAACCGATGAGCTAGGAATTTGTGAGCCGAGAGTTTGCCTGCCGCACCTGAACGCAGAGGCGCGGTTTTGAGAGAACGTACGTAAGCCCAAGCAGATGCAGGCACCTTTTTTGGACAGAGGAAGCCATGTCACAGACATTGTTCGTAGTTGTTGGCCTGATTGTTTTAGTCACTTTGATTCTTGTGGGCGGGTTGGCTCGGCTGTTCCGCAAGGCGGGACCGAACGAGGCGTTGATTGTGTACGGCATGCGCGGCAAGCGGGTGGTGAAGGGGCATGGCACCTTCATTTTTCCGATGTTGGAGCAGGCGCGGCTGCTGTCGCTGGAGCTGATGAGCTTTGATGTGGCGCCGCAGCAGGACCTGTACACGCGGCAGGGTGTGGCGGTGACGGTGGAGGCGGTGGCGCAGATCAAGGTGCGCTCGGATGCGGAGTCGATCATGACGTCGGCAGAGCAGTTCTTGTCGAAGACGCCCGCGGACCGCGATGCTCTGATCCGGCTGGTGATGGAGGGTCATCTGCGCGGCATTATTGGGCAGCTGACGGTGGAGCAGATTGTGAAGGAGCCCGAGATGGTGGGCGAGCGGATGCGCGCGACCTGCTCGGACGACCTGAGCAAGATGGGGCTGGAGGTGGTGAGCTTCACGATCAAAGAGGTTCGCGACAAGAACGAGTACATCACCAACATGGGCCGGCCGGATGTGGCGCGGATCAAGCGCGATGCGGAGATTGCGTCGGCTGAGGCGGAGCGGGACACGGCAATTCGGCGGGCGATTGCGTTGCGCGAGGCGGCGGTCGCCAAAGCCGGGGCGGACCAGGAGCGGGTGCTGGCAGAGACGATGTCCTTGGCCAAACAGGCGGAGGCGCAGCGCGATCTGGATATTCAGAAGGCCACGTTTGAAGAGCAGAGCCGGCGGCAGCAGGCGCAAGCGGACAAGGCCTATGAGTTGCAGACCAACGTGATGCAACAGAGGGTGATCGCCGAGCAGGTGAAGGTGCAGCAGATTGAAAAAGAGGCGCAGGTGAAGGTGCAGGAGGCCGAGATCCAGCGTAACGAAAAGGAACTGATTGCGACGGTGCTGAAGCGGTCGGAGATCGACAAGCGGCGGGTGGAGAACGTCGCCAACGCGGAGCGGGCGCGGTTGATTGCGGAGGCCGAAGGCCGGGCGCAGGCGATTCGTGTGCAGGGTGAGGCGGAAGCCACGGTGATCTTTCAGAAGGGTGAGGCTGAGGCCAAGGCGATGAATGTGAAAGCCGAGGCGTACCAGGGGTGGACGCAGGCCGCGGTGGTCGACAAGCTGCTGACCAACATGGCTGACGTGGTGCGGGCGATGGCCGAGCCGTTGTCGAAGGTGGACAAGATCACGATCGTGTCCACGGGGGAGACGAAGTCTACGGGTGCGAGCAAGCTGACGGGAGATCTGACGGAGATTGCGGCGCAGGTGCCGGCGTTGTTTGAGGCGCTGAGTGGAATGAAGATGAGCGAGCTGATGAGCAATGTGAAGGGGATGGCACCGCGGCCGGACGGCGCGCCTTCCACGGCAGCGAGCCCGAAGACACTGGACGGCGTGCCACCCAAAGCGAATTAGTTGAACGAAGTGAGGAGCAGTCCGTTCCGCAGGCACGGCGGACGGCCCGTCCACGCGGACGGGAGAAAGGTAAAAACGATGGCTTTGATGGAACGGGTGGCAACGTTGTTGAGGGCGAATCTGAACGATCTGATGGATCGTGCGGAGGATCCGGAGAAGATGGTGAAGCAGCTGGTGTTGGACATGGAAAACCAGCTGCTGCAGTTGAAGACACAGGTGGCGATGGCGTTGGCAGATCAGCACCTGCTGGAAAAGAAGGTGCGGGAGCAGGAGTCCACGACGGCGGACTGGCATCGCAAGGCAGAGCTGGCGGTGAGCAAGGGCGACGATGGGCTGGCGCGCGCGGCGCTGGAGCGGGCGATCACGCAGGAGCGGACCCTGCACGCCTTTCAGACGCAGGTAGCCGAGCAGGCAGCGGAGTCCGAAGCCCTGCGCGGAACCTATACGCGACTGCAGGGCAAGCTGGCGGAGACCCAGGCCCAGTGCGAGCTTTTGCTGGTACAGCATCGGCGGGCGCAGATGGTCACGCGGGCTACGGAAGCCCGGTCGGCAGCCGAGAACGGCGTGGCGGGTGCCCTGCGCGAGCCGGTGATGCGGCGGGTGCAGATGCGGACGGATGAGACCGAAGCACGGAATCATGCGGCCAAGCAGCTGTTGGCAGGTGACGTCGGGGGCGGCTCACTGGAGGATCGGTTTCGGACCTTGGAGCAGGATGACCGCGTGGAGCGGATGCTGGCAGAGCTGAAGAGCAAACAGAACCGGATGCTGGAGGCGGGCTAGGCGGCGTTGGGTATGTTGACTGAGCTGAGTTTGCCGCGCGTGAGCGCTTCACGCTACATCACGTCGCTGCGTGAGGGTGGGTCCCTGCCGGCGCTGGTGGATGCCGACGACGGGCGGCGGTACGTGGCCAAGCTGAGGGGCGCGGGGCAGGGCTCGCTGGCGCTGGTGGCGGAGGTCGTGACGGGCGAACTGGCGCGAAAGCTGGATTTGCGGGTGCCGCGGATCGCGCTGGTGGAGCTGGATCCGGCGTTTGCGAAGAATGAACCCGATGCCGAGGTGCAGGATCTGTTCCGGGCGTCGAGCGGGCTGAATGCCGGCCTGGAGTTTCTGCCCGGGGCGACAACCTTCGACGTGGCCGCAGGGGATTGGGTCAGCGCGGCGGAGGCGGCGCGGATCGTGTGGCTGGATGCGTTCACGCTGAATGTGGACCGTACGCCGCGCAACCCGAACCTGCTGCGGTGGAAGGGAGAGACGTGGCTGATCGATCATGGGGCGTCCTTGTACTTCCATCACAACTGGGCTACGGCGCCACCCAAAACGCTGTTTCCGTTTGCAGCGAGTCGCGACCATGTTTTGTTGCCGTTTGTCGGTGAGGAGAGTGCAGCAGCCGCGGCGTTTGCCCGTGAACGGATCACGCCGGCGGTGCTGCGCGAGGTGTTCGCGGCTGTACCGGAGACATGGCTGCTGGCGCCCGGGGATGAGGCCTCCCTGGACGAGAGGAGAGCGGCTTACCTGCAATTCTTTTGTGAGCGGCTGGCCGGAGCGGCGGCCTTTGAAAAGGAGATTCTGCGTGCCCGCGCCGTATAGGTACGCCACGGTGCGCATCGTACCGCGGGTGGACCGCGAGGAGTTCGTGAATGCCGGTGTGATCCTGTGTTCACCGGAGCGCCGCTATCTGGCAGCCGGGATGCGCGTGGAGGAGGAGCGTTTGCGGGCGCTTTGGCCGGCGCTGGATGTGGAGGGCGTACGCCCCCATCTGGAGGCGGTGCTGCGGATCTGCCGCGGCGACCCGGACGGCGGCCCGATCGCGCGTATGCCGTTGAAGGAGCGCTTCCACTGGTTGACCGCACCGCGTAGTACGGTGATTCAGGTTTCGCCGGTAAGGACCGGGCTGGCCGACGCGTTGGACGAGGAGTTGCGGCGGCTGATGGAGGCGATGGTTTTTTAGCTCGGCTGGTGTTTCCGAGACGCAGAGAAGGCCCGGGCTTTGCGTCACGGGCCTTTTGCTGTTCGGAGGTTGTGGAATGCGCGCTAGTTCTTGGGCTGTTTGTCCACGCCTTTCGCCGGGTTGGAGGCTCCGACGAGCTCGGGGGTGGAGACGGCGCCGAGCTTTTCCACCTGATTTTCGGTGTTGATGCGCTTGGTGCGGGTGAACGGCTTCAGCGTGACGGACCTGCCGGTCTTGAGGGCTTCGTGGATGCCTTCGATGACGCGGACGTCGGCGTAGCCCTCCTCGCCGTCAGGTTCGACTTCGGTGTTGTTCAGAATGCAGCCGGAGAAGTATTTCATCTCGCCGCCGAAGTGATCGGTGTTTTTGAAGCTTTTCTTGCTCTTGTCTTCGCCTACGGCAACAGTCTGTTCGAGCGGCTTGCCGAACGCATAGCAGGGCTCGAGCGTGATGCTGCCCTTTGTGCCGACGACGGTGAAGCTGTCGTGCGGGCCGCCGTAATAGCTGAGATTGAACTGCGCGAGGCGCGCGTTGGGGAATTTCAAGGTCACGGCTACGGTATCGGCGAAATCCTGGTCGAAACCGGTATCCGGGTGAATGACGCCGATGGCGGAGACGACCTCGGTGGGTTCGTCCGAGAAGATGTAGCGCGCGGCGTTGATGGGGTAGGGACCCATGTCAAGCACAGGACCGGCACCGAGGCCGGAGTGGGCGCGGTGGTTGGAAGGATCTATCGGCTGCGCGAAGGTGGAGCTGAAGGTGTGAACCTGGCCAATTTTGCCGGAGCGGACCTGCTCGATGGTGTCGAGCGTGGCAGGCTCGAAGTGGAGGCGGTAGGCGACCATGAGTTTGGCGGTGCTTGCCTTTTCTGCGGCGAGGATTGCTTCGCACTTGGCGGTGGAGACCTCGAGCGGTTTTTCGGTCAGGACGTGGATGCCGGCCCCGAGGGCGGGAACGATGAATTCGGCGTGCCGCCAGTTGGGGGTGGCGAGATAGATGGCGTCGAAGGTGCCGGAGCGGAGGGCGGCGGCGAACTGCCCATAGGTGTAGGTGGCTTTGACGTTGTACTTTTCGCCCAGCTCGGAGGCTTTTTTTGAATCCGAGGTGACGAGTGCGGTGATTTCGGAATTGCCGGTGTGTTCGACACCGGGCATCATGTCTTCCTGCGCGATGTCGCCGAGACCGACGATGGCGTAACGGACTTTTTTGTCTGAACCGAATCCCAAAGCTTCCTTGATTCCCATCGATCTCCTGTGCAGGGGCGCAGAGGCACCCGCGTGTTTTGCTCGCTGTTTGGATGCAGCGGCCGTAGGCCGGCCGGAGCAAACATGTTGATGAGCCGACAAGGCTCACTCCGGCCCCGAATGTGGAGTCGCGAGCGGCAGCGCTCAGTTCTTTGCCAGCGTCTGCGCGAGAGTGCGGAGGTGCGCAAAACCGGCAGCCGAGAAGGCTTCATGGGTGGACCAGCGGACCGCGCCGGTGGAATCCACCAGCAGAAGGTAGGCGGCCTCGGGCTGATCCGCGCTATAGCCTGCGATCCGCTTCCATTCGTCCTCATGATCGAACAGCGGCAGAAAATTGGGTTGCAGAACGTCAGGAACCTGCTTGCGGATGGAACGCAAAGCGAAGGAGCGGGCAAAGGAGGGGATCTGCGCGAGCATGGCCATGTCATAGAAGCCGATGGCGGGTGTCTGGGCCAATTGGGTACGCACGGGCTTCTCCCAGGCGGTGGTGGCATTCGCGGAGTGGCGGCCGAAGCCGAGTATCAACACCGTGGCACGGCCGGGGAGTGCTCCGGGCAGATCGACGGAGTGGCCATCCAGGGCCGTTGTGTGGACCGTGGGAATGCGCGGAGCGGAGGCTGGTTGCAGCAAGGGGGTCGTCTGCGCCAGGAGGGAAGGTGAGAAGAGAAGAGCTAGCCACACGCCAGCTGCCGGAGGCACCAGAGTCCGCATACCAGTTTCCTATCAGAAAAGCCAAAGGTGCTTGTCGCACGGCATTGCAAACGTCTCAGGTGTTCTCGCCGCGTCGGTATGGCTATGAGGTGCGACGACACAGGAGATAGTTTTCTCTTCTGCCGCAGTGAGTTTGCTCAGACCAAAGTCCGGCTATTGCGTGGTACTGCCTGGTTTGGAGCCATGCTGCGAGCCATTGTGGGAGCCGGGCTGCGTGGGGAGGATCTTCGCGGCAGGGGGCTCCGTCTTCGGCAGAGCCTCCAGGATGTCGGGTGGAGGTTCTGTTTCGTGCGCCGTGGGCAGGTTATCTCCTGCGGCCAGGGCATGGGCGTCCGGCAGATTCAATGCGGCGGTCAGAACAGCGCGAGCACCGTGCTGGGCGGTCTTTAAAGAGCTGAGCAGGTCACGCATGGCGGAGGCGCGGGGAGTGTCGGGGTGGACCTCACTGGCGACCCCCCGCACGATACCCAGGATTCCATTGATGGCATCGGCCGTGTGCTGGGCGGCGAGGGCGTCGGGGGCGATCTCTTCCACCCGAAGGTGCAGGGCGCCGCTGTAGCGGACGCTGGCGACGAGTTCGGTATCCACGGGAACGGGCAGCTGAAAACCCATTACCGAGAGGAGCCCATCTTGACCGAACGGAAGGCCGATTCTGCCGATTCCCCAGGCGAGGGCCAGCAACGGGACCTCATGAAAACGAGCGGCGAGCAGGGAAGAGCCCGGCCGCCAAAGGGCGGCAGCGTTCCCGCGATCCACCATGGAGTGGATCTGTTCGGCGGCAGGCGTGTTTGAGGCGGCGACGGTGTCATAGCCGAGCTGGGTGACGCGCAAGGTGCGGCCTTCGACCGGAATGAGAAAGATCTCGTGGCCGGCGTAGGTTTCTGTGCCGCGCGAGAGCCGGGCAAGGTAGGAGCGCAGGCGATCGCCATCGAAGTGTCCGATGAAGACCTCAGAGTATGCGACCGGACCGTTCGGGCCGTGGGGATCGGAGGTGCGATGGAGGGCAAAGGCGGCGCTTTCAAGATCGCGTTCCGGGTCGATGCCGGTGGCGTCGATGAATTGCTGCAGGTCGCGGCTGCGGTGGGGGGCGACGAGATTGCCAGGCTCATCCCAATGCGTGATGGTGCGCAGCGGGCGCAGGTTGACGTAGACGATGGCGTCGCTTTCAGGAAGCAGACGCGCGGCCTCCGGAGGTGCCTTGGCGCGCAGCAAGACGAGAACGGCCAAGAGGGCGATTAGCCCCAATCCTACCCACAACGGCCATCGGGAACGTTTCTGACTCATGCGTTATTCGCGTATGGAAAAGGTAAAGATCTTGCCCGCGTTCGAAAGACCGGGGACGTTGGATGAGCCGGGGGGCAGCACCCCGTATTCCCCTTTTTCGATGTCGACGGGCACAGTGAAAACATACATGTCCTTGGCGACCCTCTTGGGATCGAAGATGATGTCGTTGCGCTGGGAGCCGGTTTCGGAGTGAAAGAGACCGCCGGTCTTCACGCGAAAGTCGCGGCTGCCGGAGTGCTGGTCGAAGCGCAGAAGGTCGTACTCCTCGGCCTGTGTGCCGGCAGGGGTGTAGATGAGAATCTGCACGCCCGTGGGCAGGACGAGCGCAGATTTGGGACCGTCAAGGTGTCCGTTCATATCCTGCTTGACCAGGCCGTCGGTGGCGGCGTTCTTCAGCCAACCGCCGGATTTGAATTGGACGCGTTCGGTCTTCAAGGGAATCCAATCGCCGTCTTTGGACTTGTAATAGACGCCAATCTCGTCAATGCCGGCGGACAGGGGCTCGGGTTCGATTTTGCTGGATCCGGGAGTATGCAGGGCCAGGCCGGCGCTGCGGGCCTGCATGGCGGCGATGACTGTTTGCGAGACACCGGCATTTTTCAGGGCGATGAGATCGTCGGGGGAGGTGTCGAAGGCGCCCGGCTGGATCTGGATGGTTCCGACGATGACACTGTCGTCCAGCCCGGCCTTGCTCATACGCACGATCGTGTCATTGGTGAGTGCGTGCGGGTGACTGGTATCAGGGTTGGTTTGGAGGGGGCCTTCGGTGGCGCTGCCGGTCTGCGCTTCAGCCGGCAAAAGACCCCCCACGAGCGAACATGCCAAGAGCACAACCGCAAGGAATCCATGGACAAGCCAAGCGGGCGCAAAGCAGCAGGAAGCAAGGCGGCCTGGGGCCAGGATGCGTCGCGCACGAAGCTGCATGCGAGCCATGCTACCACCATGATGGTAGGGCGGGCCCGCCGCGTCCACCATGCAGGTCGTGGTCTTGGTTGCGGTCTTGGCTGTCGCGCGCGCCGCTGCCGTGTGCGCCGTTGCCGTGTCTGCCGTTGCCATGTGCTCTATCGCCTTCTGTGTTCCGGGCATGCTTAGTAGACGTGGGCAAGCGCGCGGAAGTGAACACCGCAAAAGGTGTATAGGAACGCGAAACCGTCCTGAAAAGGGACGTTCGGGCATCTTTCCCGGGCCGGAGCCTTGTGGTATCGTTTCCTAAGCGTCGCGCTTCTTCTGGGCGGTGTTGTGTGTTGTTGGGCTGGCGTAGCTCAGCTGGTAGAGCACCTGATTTGTAATCAGGCGGTCGGGGGTTCGAATCCCTTCGCCAGCTCCAGTTTCGGCAACGCAGAGACAGATTGGTCGAAACTGTCAGTCGTTCCCGCCTGCAGTGCTTCCTTTGCGAACCCATGTCGACTCGAGTCGCAGATTTCTGCACGCGTCGAGGTGATTTGCTGGGTGGCTGGGCGATGGGCAGGTAGGGCACAGGTGGCCGAGTGGTTAATGGCAGCAGACTGTAAATCTGCCACGCATTGCGTTACGGAGGTTCGAATCCTCCCCTGTGCACCATAACTGTTTGGGTCTGGAATTTGGTCGGGTCTTTCGGTGATCCGCAGGCATTGAGCCTATCCGGAGGCGAGTGAGATGGAACCCGGCAGCAAAGGCCGGATGGCAGTTGCCCTCGGAGTACTGGCGCTCCTGGCTGTCCTGGTGTGGCGTACGATGGGCGCAGGCAGTTACCAGCAGCTCACTTGGCTGCTGATTGCATTTTTTGCGTTTCGGGTGGTGCTCGCGCGGCTCAAGGCGCGGTAGAGTGGATAAGGCGGCTTGCAGTTGGGGTTGCCGTGATAAAGGCTGATGTAGCTCAGTGGTAGAGCACTCCCTTGGTAAGGGAGAGGTCATGGGTTCAAGCCCCATCATCAGCTCCAGAATTTATGCCGCCGTGGCAATGGGTCGCGAGACCTCGGACTGTTCAAGTCGCGGCAGCTTGTGCTGCGGGAGTAACTCAGTGGTAGAGTCACAGCCTTCCAAGCTGTTGGTCGCGGGTCCGATTCCCGTCTCCCGCTCCAAATCTCATAGAAAAGAAGGGCAGTAACGGACAGATGGAGCAGGCAGGAACCGGTTCGGTGGATCGCACTCGCGCTTTGTATGAGCGCCCGGTGCTTGGCGTGGAAGATGAAGGCACCTTCCGCGAGGTGAAGGCTGCGGTGGATACGCGCTTCTCTGAAGCGGGTGTACGCGAGTTTCTGCGTTCTCTGGACAAAGCCAACCTTCGCGTCCGCGACTACGAAGCCGTGCTGGCCGCGGGCAAGCTCGGAACGTCCGCCGCTGTGGGATATGCAAAGCTTTCGCCCAGCGATCAGGGTCAGATTCGTGAGCTCTATCTGGCTTCGCTTGAGCAAGTGGCTACCCCGCTTCGTGACCGCTTTTTCAAGCTGTACGCGTACTACTAGATTCAGGGAGCCGGGTCACCCTGGCCAACGAGCCTCCATGGGTCACCCCCTGTATGCGACCGATTCGGAACGACAACATTTTGGGACTACGGCCCCTGGCAAAGATGGAGAAGGATCATGGCGAAGGAAAAGTTTGACCGCAGCAAGCCGCAT
>CAXSBL010000019.1:58669-63982 GCA_964235515.1 uncultured Bryocella sp. | reverse complement strand
AATCCGGTTGCTTGGGTAAACTCAAGAGGTCGGCGCGGTCCGCTTCTTCGCGGGCGACAGCCGCCCTTCATCGCGATCGCACTTTTGCCAACCCAACGAAAAAGTTGCTGCCCGCCGTGGCACCCGGTAACCCGCCCTGAGTACCCTGAGCAGCCCCGTTCACCCCGCACTCACCCACCAGCTGACGAGCCTGCTCCACAGTCTCTACGTCGTTGCCGTCATCCTGGCAATTCTCCTCGTCCTCAGCCTTCTCATCGCGGTCTGGGCCTTTCGCCGCAACCGCGAAACGGAGCCAAAGGCATGACCTCCAGCGGCACTCCCGTCGTTCCCCCTGAGAACAGGCCGGAGGGCACCATTCTCGGGGTCATTCCGGCTCGCCTTGCCTCCACCCGCCTGCCGCGCAAGGTGCTGCGCCAGATCGCAGGCCGCCCCCTGCTCGCCTGGGTCGTCGAAGCCGCCCAGGCCTGCCCGCTGCTTGACCAGGTCCTCATCGCCGCCGACTCGGACGAGGTCGCCCGCCTCTGTGAACAGCAGGGCTGGCCCTACGAGATGACCTCTCCCGCCCTCCCCAGCGGCACCGACCGCCTGTACGCCATCGCCGGCCGCCATCCCGCCGCCGTCTACGTCAACATCCAGGCCGACGAACCACTACTCACTCCCGAGCACCTCGTCGCCCTGCTCCAGCCGTTCCAAGACCCGGCCGTGGACATCACCACCCTCCGCGTCCCTTGCCCGCCCGGCGACGTCACCAATCCCAACGTCGTCAAAGTAGTGACAGCCAGCACTGGCCGCGCCCTCTACTTCTCCCGCGCTCCGATCCCCTTTGACCGCGACCGCACCGTTTCGTCCCGGGAAGCCACTCCGTACTGGAAGCATCTCGGCCTGTACGCGTACCGCGCCGCTGCCCTGGCCCGTTTCGCCGCCCTCCCGCCCAGCCCGCTCGAGCAGATCGAACGTCTCGAACAGCTTCGCCTGCTCGAAAACGGCCTCGCTCTCTCCGTAGCCGATGCCCCCTCCGACACCATCGGCGTAGACACCGAAGACGACCTACGCCAGGTCGAGCTAATCCTGCTCGACCGCTAAGCCGCAGCACCCGGGAAGTCCGCTCAGCCTCGCTGGCCGCAGGCCGCCACTCCGATCACGGCGAGACCAGCTATAAGGGTTGCGGCCGTCTTTTGAATCGCAAAGCGCTGATTACCGGTGGCGACTCCTTTGGGCATTGCCGGTGAAAGCCAACAATGTCGTCGCAGTAATCTCTGGACTGACGGTCTGCTGACAGGAGGCAAACCATTGCAACGGTCGATCTGTCTTTTGCTTTTCCTGGTGTTGAGTACCGATGCCAAACCACAGGGTGTTGAACATGCGCGGTGGCAGGCTCAGGCTCAGGCGATCTCCATCACACGAGACGACTGGGGTATCGCGCACATTCATGGCAAGACCGACGCCGATGCCGTCTTCGGCTCCATTTACGCGCAATGCGAGGACGACTTCAACCGGGTGGAGACCAACTATCTCGTCTCGCTTGGCCGCCTGTCTGAGGCCGAGGGGAAAGACCGCCTCTGGCAAGACCTGCGTCAGCGATTGTTTCTCGATCCGGAGCAGTTGAAGAAGGACTACGCGGCCAGCCCCGTGTGGCTGCAGCGCCTGATGTACGCCTGGGCCGACGGCCTGAACTTCTACCTCTACACGCACCCGGGGGTGCACCCGAGGGTGATCACGCACTTCGAACCCTGGATGGCGTTGTCGTTTACCGAGGGCAGCATCGGCGGCGATATCGAGCGGGTAAACCTGAAGGCGCTGGAAGCGCACTACGGCGCACAGGACGAATCGCCGGAGACGCACGCCAGCCAGGATGAACCCTCCCCCGCACCATTCCCCGCACAGACCGTCGCCGTGCGCCAGCTTGAGGGTCTGCGAGATGTGGATGCTACCCACGGCGGCTCCAACGGCTTTGCCATCGCCCCGGCAAACACCCGCGACAAGCATGCGCTGCTGCTGATCAACCCGCACACCTCCTTCTTCTTTCGCTCCGAGTTGCAGATGAGCAGTGACGACGGGCTTAATGCCTACGGCGCCGTCACCTGGGGCCAGATCTTCGTCTACCAGGGCTTCAACGACCGCGCCGGATGGATGCACACCTCCAGCAATGTCGATGCAGTGGACGAGTACATCGACACCGTCGCGCACCATGGCCAGGACTTCACCTATAAGTACGGCGCAGCGGAACGTCTCTTCACAATAAAGGCCGTCACGATCACCTACAAAACCGCAAGCGGTCCGCAACAGCGCACCTTCGCCGTCTACTACGACCACCGCGGCCCCGTCGTCCGCGACGAGAACGGTCACTGGATCACCATTCGGCTCATGAACCAACCTGTCCCGGCGCTGGAGCAGAGCTTCCTGCGCACGAAGGCGCGAAGCTACGCCGAGTACCGCAAAACCATGGAGCTGATGGCCAACTCCTCCAACAACACCGTCTTCGCCGATGCGGACGGCGACATCGCCTACTGGCACGGAGACTTCATTCCGCGCCGTGACACACGCTTCGACTACACGCAGCCCGTGGACGGGGGCAACCCGGACACCGACTGGAAGGGACTGCTCACGCTGGAGGAGGTGCCACAACTGCGCAATCCGGCCAGCGGCTACATCCTGAACGTGAACAACGCTCCCTGGTGGGGGTCCGGCGCGAGCTCGCTTCGCAAGGCGGACTTCCCCGCCTACGTCGAGCAGGGCACGGAGACCGCGCGCGGCCTCCATGCCATTCGCGTGCTCCAGGGTCACACGGACCTCACACTGGAGTCCCTGCGTGCGGCCGCGTTTGACAGCTATCTGCCCTGGTTTGCGCGCACCGTGCCCGGGCTGCTGAAGGCCTGGGACGCGCTACCCGCAGACTCGCCGCAAAAGGCACAATTGGCTGGCCAGATCGCCGCCTTGCGGGCCTGGGACTATCGCTGGTCGGCCGACTCCGTCCCGACCTCCCTGGCGGTTTACTGGGGCGAAGCGGTGGGTTTGCCGGTGGCGGCCGCGGCGCGCCACGCAAACATCCCGTGGGAAGAGTACGTGGCCAACCATGTCGGCGCCTCCACCATGCTTGATTCGCTGGCAACCGCCTCCGCAAAGCTGACCGCCGACTTCGGCACCTGGCAGGTAGCCTGGGGCTCGATCAACCGCTTCCAACGCCTGAACGACAACATTCTGCCGAGCTTCAGCGACGCCGAGCCGAGCCTCCCCGTGCCCTTCACCTCCTCGCAATGGGGATCGCTCGCCTCCTTCGCCGCGCACAGCTATCCCAATACGAAGCGCCGCTACGGCAGCGTGGGCAACAGCTTTGTCGCCGTGGTCGAGTTCGGCCCCAGGGTGCGCGCGGTGGCGGTCACCGCCGGCGGCGAAAGCGGGCACCCGGGTTCACCGCACTTCAACGACGAGGCCGCGCGCTATGCAGGCGGCGACCTGCGCGAGGTGTACTTTTATCCCGACCAGTTGAAAGGCCACACACGACAGCTTTACCACCCCGGCGAGAGACCGGACCCAGCCGAATAGGCGCTGCACCGCTTGTACATTGGACCAAACCTTGCACGTGTCGCCGGTTGGCGGACTCGTGTAGATTCGACTGCATGGTTGATCACGACACTCTCGTCGCAAGCCTTCGCAACTTCGGATTCAATGTCGAACGGTTTATTGAGGTACCTGAGAACGCCGGTGATTCCCAGGTCCTGATCGACGGCAAGCTGTTCACACTCACCAAGGCCAGATTGATGCTGGCCGAGGCCGAGAAACGCGGTAGCCAGCCCGGAAAATAGGCCCAGGCCGATCGCTCCGGTTGCGCTCTAACGACCCTCGAACCCCGTCCGGCGAGCCCGCATTGGGCTTGGACACACCTGATTCCCAATTTGGTCCCGGCGCCCGCCGTCGCTGCCGCCCGATCACCCACAGGCTGCTCTCACTCGTCTACTCTGGAGAAGCTTGTAAGGAGTTGGTTTGAAACGCCCGTATTCCTCCGCCGTTGCCCGTTGCTTTGCGCTCGGTTCCCTTCTGCCCGTCGCGGCCGCGGCCCAAAGTTCGCCTACGGCCAGCAGGGCGCTGGAACCTTCTGTATTCCTTGGCGTCTCCGGCGTCTACACCGGGCTGCAGACCGCCCGCAACGCCAGCATCACCGCCGGAGCCGACATCGGCTTCCGCCGCTTCTTCGGCCTCTCACCCGCAATCGAAGTCCGCGGCACCTATCCCATCGATAGCGGGCAGGTTGCGGGCGAAGAGAGTGTGGAAGGTGGCCTGCGGGTGGGCAAACGATACACCCACTTCCGGCCCTATGCTGACATCCTCTTCGGCCGAGGCCAGTTGAACTATGAGGACGGCGGGTACATCGTTCCCTCTCAGAGCTTCCGCTACATCCAAAGTACGACCAACGTGATCTCCCCGGGAATTGGCGTGGATCTGGATATAACCGAACGTTATGCCGTGCTTGTCGACGGCCAGTTTCAACACTGGGATCTGCCGTTCAGCACGGGAGCGAGTCCGGCCACACCGGGCAGCATTTACTCCAAGGTGCTCACGGTCGGCGTGGTGTATCGCTTCGGCTGGCTGGAGCACGGGCATCCCGCCCCTTGAATCGTGAACAGAACCTTCAGTATTGGGTGACCTGATCGCTGTGCCGCTGCAACCACCAGCAGGCGCCCGCGCCTGCCTGCGGCAAAAGAGACCGGCTGCAGGCAACCGTGCCCACGGTGGGCGTGTAGACCTCAAAGTGATTGCCTTTAAGCGTCGCCGCCAGGGATTCGGAGACGACGACCGACCCCATGCCGGCACCAAAGAGCGAGCGCACACGCCAAAGCAGCCAGTCTGCCGGGTACGCCAGCAGGGACGCTCCCAGCAGAACCGCCAGCACTCTGCGCAAGGGACGCTGGTACACTGAACGATGTGCAGTCTTCATGTACGCAAGAGTAGCAAGCGCCGAACAGCGTACGGCCGCTATCGACTGCGGACTC
Source organism: uncultured Bryocella sp. (assembly GCA_964235515.1). Taxonomy (GTDB): domain Bacteria; phylum Acidobacteriota; class Terriglobia; order Terriglobales; family Acidobacteriaceae; genus Granulicella. The sequence goes on along the minus strand of CAXSBL010000019.1, from coordinate 58,994 downwards.
ACACTCAGCCGGCGAGGTTTTGGGACCTCGGGAGAACGTTTGAAGCCTTTGCTCTTGTCTTTTGGTCTCGTGGTAGCCCTCTTGCCTACGACTCTGTGCGCGCAGCGCGGTGATGCCGTGGCCGCCGTCGGGCTTCCGGATGCGCCCGTGCCCCAAGTCAACGAATCGCAAGTGATCGAACCACAGACCACTGCGCCGCCAGCGCCTTCAACTCCGCCTTCAATCTCTGCCCCGGCACCGCAGACTACGCCCGCCCCGGTGCAGGAGACAAAGCAGCAGAGATCCCAGGAAGCTCTGAAGGCGGAAGAGAAGCAGCGCATGCTCG
>CAXSBL010000019.1:35304-58569 GCA_964235515.1 uncultured Bryocella sp. | reverse complement strand
AAGCAGCAGAGATCCCAGGAAGCTCTGAAGGCGGAAGAGAAGCAGCGCATGCTCGGCATCATGCCCGCGTTCAATGCAGTGGAGGGCGGGAGTGCCGAGCCGCTTACGCCGCGCGGCAAGTTTGAGCTTTGGTACAAATCGGCCCTCGACCCATTTACCTTTGTCACTGCGGGCCTCGACGCGGGCCTGGAGCAGGCGGAGAACTCTTACCCGGAGTACCACCAGGGCTTCGTCGGCTTTGCAAAACGCTATGGCGCCAGCTACGCCGATAGCGTAGACGGAAATTTCTGGGGCAATGCCGTTCTGCCGGTCCTGTTTAAACAGGATCCGCGGTACTTCCGGCTGGGCCACGGCACCTACAAACACCGGCTGGGCTATGCGATCATCTCCACCGTGCGCTGCAAGGGCGACAACGGGAAATGGCAACCAAGCTACGGCAACGTGCTGGGCAACCTCATCGGCGGTGCGATCTCCAACGCCTACTACCCGGCCTCGGACCGCGGTGCCGGTCTCACCTTTGAACGAGGCTTTACCGTAACGGCGGAGGGTGCCTTCGGGGCGATCGCCTTTGAGTTCTACCCGGATGCCATCGCTTATTTAAAGCGGCATTATGGCAAGAACCATGCGAGCGCCGCTTCAGCTTCACCGGCGACGCAGCAGTAGGCGGCCTAGCAGCGGACAGATCCTTCCCCGGAACCTTACAAACTGAAGCGCATTGCCGGTCTTCTACAGGTTGAACAGTTCCCGCAGGCGCTTGGTCTGCGATCGGCTGACCGGAATTTCAGTCGCTTTCTGGTCGTCCATGCGCAGCTGGTAGGTGGATTTGAACCACGGTACAACCTCCCGGATGTGTTGCAGGTTCACCAGGTACGACCGGTGCGCCCGCCAGAACTGGGCCGAATCCAGCTGATCGGCCAACTCCTCCAAGGTCCGCACATTGGAATCACCCTCGAAGCTCTTCGTGACCACGGCGATCCGCCCTTCGTTCATGTACGCGAAGCACACGTCCTTCTGGTCCACCAGCAGCAGACGGCTGCCGGTCCGCACGACCACGCGCCCCGTGCGGGCAGGCGAGGCGCCGTTTGCTGAAGGAACGCCGGCGGCCTGCTCCTCGACCATACGCAGCAGGGCGTCCAGTTTTGCCTGTGCGGCCTCCCAGAGCCGGCTACGACTGCCGGCAGTTCCCACAGCGGGCGGCTCCGGCATCGCGGGGATTTCGTGAGCGGCTGAGGCAGCGGCGATCGCTTGCCCTGCCGATGCCGCAGCGGGCTCCGGAAACCGCCTCTGCGCGGCTGACATGCTCTCCCACGGCGTGGACTCGGCCGTCTCCGGACGCACCCGCGAACGTACCTTCTCCAGGGTCTGCCGAAGCCGCTTATTGTCAAAGGGTTTGAGAAGGTAATCTACCGCGTTGACCTCGAAGGCCTTTACCGCGTATTGATCAAAGGCCGTCGCGAAGACCACCTGCGGCAAACGAAAACTCCGGTCCGCGGTCATCAACTTGCGCAATACCGCAAAGCCGTCGAGCCCGGGCATGCGTACATCCAGAAAGACCACATCGGGGCGATGCGTTCGGATCAGATCGACGGCTTCCACGCCATTGGAGCCTTGCCCGAGCACGGAGATCCCCCCGGCGCTGTCCAGAAGATACTGCAACTCCTGCCGGGCCAGCGGCTCATCGTCAATGATCAAGGCTGTAAGAACAGGAAGCGATGCCATGAGGGAAACCGTTTTCGACTATACGCTCTGCACCACGTTCGCCAGGGTGCCGGGTGCCAGCCACAGGAGGAGCGATGGCATCAGTCGCTGTAAACCCTTAGCCGTCCGGGCGCACCGTCCTCTGCCAGATCATGACCGCACTTCGTGCAGTACACATCGGTAATCTTCACACTGCGGTGGCAGATGCCGCACACCGGCGCCATCTGGAACTGGCACTGCGGGCAGAAGTGAAAGGACGAGGCAATGGAAGTTGAGCAGTTCGGGCATCGCGAAAGCACAGGCTGGCGCAGCAGAAAGTACACCACCGCGCCGATGCCGCCCGGCAGAACGATGCACACCAGCATCCACAGCCCCGCCGACATGCCGCGGCGCTCCACATCCCGGCTCACATAGCCCAGCAGCAACGCATAGCTGGCCACGAGCGTGCCCCAGGCATACCCCATCATCAGCCGCAACGGCAGCAGTTCATGCTTATGGTGCGGCATGACGCCGTGAAAGACGTACTGCATGGCCGCAAACAGCAGCACGGCCGCTACGATCGACCAGCGTGGGATCAGCCGAAGCTCCAGATCGCCTGCGGGGAGGTTTTCTGACTCGCTGGATTGGCCCCACCGCATCATGGCGTGCTCTCCCCCCCGCCATCCCGGACTCCCCGTCCGCGGCGGAACCAAACCAGGCCCAGCGCCACAGCAGCGATGGGAATGGACCACAGCAGAATCAGCAGCATCATCTGATCGCTGGCATCGGGAATGCTTGTCGGCGTTAGGTCGTACCCCGCCAGTGTGCCCCAGATGGCGTAACAGATCACCATCAGCAAGGCGGAACAAATAGCGAGGGGGGCCCAAAGACTGCGGGTGCGGCTACGGTCCTGCTGCATGCGCAGAGCCTCTTCATGGATCACACGGCGGGTACGATTGACCACGCTCGCACGAGCGATCTCAGGCGTAGGGAACAGGGCGTTATCTGCAACTTCAGTTTTGTGACGATCCTGGTTGTCACGGGAGGCTCTATTCATGACTGGCCTCCGTGCTTCGGCCATCTCCCGTTACTGGCCTTGAACGCAGTGCCAGCAAGGCAGGCCGAAGCGCTGCCAAGCCGCGGTACAGCCTGGATTTCACCGTGGAAAGCGGCGCGCGCGTCAGCGAGGCGATCTGATCCAACGACATCTCCTCGTGAAAGCGTAGGGTCAGCACCTCACGGTAGCTTGGCTCCAGGGTCAGCATCACCTGCGCCAGTTCAGCGGCGTTCTCCTTAAACTGGTAGCAGTCCAGGGGCGAGGGGCTGTCCTCGGCGACCTCGAACGGACGCTCGTCCTCGCCGCCTTCACGCATCTCGTCCAGCGACGCCATGGTCCGTTTGCGGGAGAGATCGATCACCAGATTGCGCGCAATGGTGAAGATCCACGTGTCGAATCGCGCCTTGCCGTTATATTGAGCGCCTCGCCGCAGAACCCGGATCCAGACCTCCTGAAACAGGTCCTCGGCCACCTCCCGTTTGCTGGTCAGAAACATCAGGTACCGCATCAGGCGGTGCTGGTAGGTCTCAATCAGGTAGTCCAGCAGTTCGGGGTCCTGCCGCTTCAATCCATGGGCGATGGCAGCATTCTCCTGCTCGATCTCACGGGCAGCCTCAGCCGACAGTGCCTTGGAGGAGTTCACAATCGCTTGGACGGCAGGACGCAAAGAAAAGACTCCATCTTTTGCTTGAGGCGGCTGACTTCCGCCTCAGAATACAAGCTCTTCACAGGGTTTAACGGCTCGGAGCCTGCCGGGCAGCAGCGATGTCTCGAATCGCGACACGAGGCCCGTCACCGCGCCCGTCACCGCAGCGATCGCCGTACACTGGAAGGATGGACGTTTTGTACGGCGTCAACCCGGTTTCTGAAGCCGTGCGCGCCCGCCCTGAGGAACTGGATCACGTCAGCGTGGCGCGGGAACGCGACGCGCGACGCGATGCCCGGCTGCAAGCCCTGATCGAGGCCTGCCGCGCGGCGGGCGTGCGCGTCGACGTGGAGCCGCGCGAACAGCTGGCCCGCTACGCCCGCACCGATACCCATCAGGGCGTGGTTGCCTTTGTGCGGGAGCGCCAGTTTCTGTCCCTGGAGGATCTTCTAAATCTGCCCGGCAGCAATGCCGGCGACTCCGCGGGCGGTAGGGGATCGGGCCCGAAAGGCAGCCGTTTTTTCCTCGCCCTGGACGGCGTCGAAGACCCACATAATCTTGGGGCACTGCTTCGCTCCGCCGACGGCGCCGGGGTGGATGGTGTTCTGATTCCAGAGCGCCGGTCCGCTCCCCTGACCGGCACCGTCGCCAAAACCTCCGCCGGAGCCAGCGAGCATGTTCGCCTCGCCAAGGTCACGAACATGACCCGGGCGCTTGAAACCATGAAGACGGCAGGTGTCTGGATCATCGGACTCGACGAACGCGGTACGCCCGATTACACCGAGCACGACTTTCGCGGAGACTGCTGCCTTGTGCTCGGCTCCGAAGGCACGGGCCTGCACGATCTTGTGAAACGGACCTGTGACTACCTGCTGCGCATCCCCATGGCCGGCCAGGTTTCGTCGCTGAACGTCTCCGTTGCGGGCGCGGTGGTGATGTTTGAGGCGGTGCGCCAACGCCGCGGCCCAGTCGACAACGCTCGCATCGCCGCCGGGCCTGCGTCCAAGAAAGACAGGCCGCAAAAGGGTCTCGGATCGTGAGGAAGCGGCTGTTAAAGGAAGCAGGTTGCACGCGACAGTTGTGTCTTTCGTTTTTGCTGCTGGCCGGGGCATGCCACGCCGTCGCCGCGCAGACGTCACAGACCCCTCAACCCCCTGACACATCACCTGCGGCTCCGGCACAGGAGGCTTTGCCGCCTCCACAGGGACAGGTGATCATTCAAAGTCACGGCACGCCTCCCTCCTTGCCGGACACCGGCACCGGGGTCGGCAACGGGACCGAGGCAAACACGACGCAAGCGCCCGCACCCGCTCAGCCCATCGCCGACCAGAGTGTCAAGGCGGATCTCACCGACGCTGATCGGTCCGCACCCCTGATCACCAGCTACGATCTCGACGTTCGTCTTCGGCCGGCCGACGCCAGTTTGTCCGCACGCGCGCAGCTGACCGTCCGAAACACCGGAAGCACCCCACTAAAGCAGCTTGCCCTGCAGATCTCTTCCAGCCTGCGCTGGGAGAGTGCCGCGCTGCTGACGCCGAACCAGCGCCTGAACCTGCCCGTCGCACAACACCGGCTGGACACCGACGCCGATCACACCGGTGCGGAGACAGAGCTCATCCTCAATCTGCCGGAGCCCCTGGCACCGGGAGCCTCGGCCAAACTGGACCTTTTCTATAGCGGAGGGGTCCCCGCCAGCGCCGCACGGCTGCAGCGCATGGGCGCCTCGGCCGCGCAGCAAAGGAGCACCGACTGGGACGCCATCAGCCCCGCCTGGACCGGTCTCCGCGGCTTCGGCAATGTGCTCTGGTACCCGGTAGCCACGCCGCAGCTGTTCCTGGCCGAGGGCAACACGCTGTTTCAAGCCGTGGGCCGCACCAGGTTGCGCGAGCAGGACGCCTCCGTGCGCCTGCGGCTTGGGGTGGAGTACAGCGGCGAAGCCCCGGTCGCCGCCTACTTCTGCGGGCACCGGCAGACGCTCACCGCCGTCACCGACAGCCCGAACTCGCCCACAGAGTCCGGATCAGGCGTCGCGACCGCGACCTTTGGCGCCGAAGCCCTTGGCTTCCGGGTGCTCAACCTGTTTCTGTTGCAGCAGCCCGAGGTATATGCCGATCCCCCCGGCACCGACGCAAGCGCGGAGGCCATCGCGTCCACGTCCGCCAGGGTAGAAAGCTCCGCGCCGCAGGTCATGCCAGCGCCACAGGCGCCCCCGGGCGCCGACTCCTCCAGCAGCAGCTCCAGCCTGCAGAACCAAACGGATATGGACACGGCGCCGCCACCGCTGCTGCGACGTGAGGGTGGTCTCGCCCCGGAGGCAAGACCCTTTCTGGCGCTGGAAGGCGCAGACCCCGGCACCATTCGACAGTTCTCCGCAGCTTCCTATCGCTCTTCGGCCATCCTGCGCCAGTGGCTGGGGCCCCAACCCCTGTCTACGCTCACGGCCGTCGATCACGACGGTCAGCCCTTTCAGGACGGTCCCCTGTTGATCGCGCCGCTGCCTGTGCTTTCCCAGGCGGACGAATCTTCTGCGCTGGTGCAAAGTCTCACCCACGCGTGGGTGCAAACGGGCCAGCCCTGGATGGACGACGGCCTCCCCCAGTTCTTCGCTCTGCTCGTCGAGGAAAGCCAGTCCGGTCGCGAAACGGCGATTGCCCAGCTAGATGAGCTGATGAAACCGGTCGCGCTTACAGAGCCCGATCCAACCGCAAAGCCCACCGGGTCCCCAACCTCTCCCGGTCCATCCCAACCTCCTGCTGCCAAAGCAGAACCGCTCATCACCGCCTCCAGCGACCTGATCTACCGTCGCAAAGCCGCGGCGGTCTGGTGGATGTTGCGGGGTATCGTCGGCGATGGCAATTTGCATGCCGCACTCAGTGCCTGGTGCACGCAACCGGTATCCACCGAACCGCCTGTGGCCCAGGCGCTCGGTTTTGAACATCTGCTCGAAAAGGTCAGCAATCAGGATCTGGGCTGGTTCTTCAACGATTGGGTGCTGCAGGACAAGGGTTTACCCGATCTCACCATCGGCGATGTCGCCGTCGTGGAAGAGCCTACCGGTCCCGGGCATCCCGCTGGCTGGCTCGTGGCGGTGACCATTCGTAATGAGGGTGGCGCCATCGCCGACGTTCCGCTGGTCGTGCGCTCGGGCCTCCTCAGCAACTCGCGGCGCGTGCGCATTGCCGGCCAATCCAGCCATACCGAGCGCGTTCTTGTCGAAGGTGCACCCACCTTGGTAATCCTCAACGACGGCAGTACGCCGGAGGAACGCATCTCCACGCACACCAGCGACGTACACGTGCGGACGCAGTAGATCCCGCACCGGCCTGGGTCAGCGCGAGCGGGGCGTGGAAGCAGGCGAAGCTGAACCGGTCCTGCTCTTGCCTGGGCCGGGCGTAGCCGCGCAGACCTGCGCCGTGCCCCAGGCCGCATTGCAGGCAAACTCCACCTTCGCTGCACCCTGGGCTTCACTCGCCGGAGGCAAAGCAGCCGCCTGTGGCAGAGGCGCCGCCGACGGCAGAACAGCGTCCAGGCCCTCCCCCAACTGCGGAAGAAACTGCGCCGGAAGGGTCAACACTGCCCGGTCAGCGGTTCCGGCGACGTTGAACGAATACCCCACCGTCGAGATCAATCCTTCAATCCGCATAGACGCTGCGGCCTCTGTGTGGATAGTGGTCGGCTCCAGCCGAAACAAGAGCCGGACGTCGGGATGGGTGACCGGCGATGCCTCCAACGAGGACTCCGGCAACACCTCGGGGAATGCCTCATCGAAGGCGCTCCGGAAAACCAGTACGACCGGTGCGCTCGAAGCGTCCGGAGCGCCCGAAGCGTCTGTGGTCGTAGACACCTTCGCTTCCGAGGCCGCCGGCAAAGTTTCCGTGATGCTGCCGCTCCATGCGCTGTGCGGAGCCGCGGGCCCATTCCTGGCGAGAGATCTTCCAGCATGGACCTGCGGCGCAGGAGTTGCACCAGGGAAAAGGTCGCCCGATCGCGCGAATCGCAGGTCAAACGTTCCAGGGGGCGACGAGTCCGTCAGGATTCGCGGTGAAAACAGGCCTGCCCAGAGCAGCGCCCAGCGGTTCGGAACAGAGGTCGCCGTCACGGTAGCCTCTGTCTGCTCCGGGTGTTGAAGGTTCAACTCCGGCGATGTGAGCGTCATCGGCGCCGCCGCGCTGTCCGGAAGGCTGCAGGCGAGCTGTTTCAGCAGCACTGTTTGGATCGAAATACCGGCGGAGCACGTCAGCTGCAGATCCAAAGGGTGAGCGGGCGCGAACTCCGCGCGTCGCAGCCCGCCCAGCGTGAGCTTGCTGCTGATTTGCGCCGCGCTCAGGGTACCGGTGAGCTGCGCGTCAACGTTCAGATGGCCCCGCCAGCCCAGATCGTTGCCGGTGATCAACAGGGTCGCCTCCCCGAGCGGAGCGTCGTACCAGTTAGCGTGCAGGTCTACCCTCACATCCTCAGCGGCGGTTGCCTGCAAGAGGTCACCTTCAATGCGTAGCGATCCCGGATCGGTCGTATTCGCATCTGTGCGGCTCGGTTGCCCGCGCAGACGCACCCTCCACTGGTGTGGAGAGGGCTGCCATAGGGCGAAATCGGCGGCGACCAACGAAAGTGGTAGCTTCTCCTCTTCCAGCTTTACATTCACCCTTCCACCGGTCGCTTCAATATAAGGAAAGCGCGGCGCCGGGCCCGCGCGGCGCTGGGATGTGGGTGCGGTATTCACATGGGCGGCGTGCAGCAACACGTCAGCCAGGTTCCATCGCCCCGCCGTATTGCGCACAAGATTCACGCTGGGCTCCACGAAGCGAACTGTGGAGATCTCCACGCGGCCGCGCCACAGCGAGCTCAGGCGCAGGGACGCTTCCACCGTATTGGCACGGATCGTCGGTTCCGCGCCAAAGGCAGGATCCTCACTCACCACAAGGTTGCTCAGGGTTAATCCCGGCATCGGCAGCAGATGGAGCGAAACATTGTCCAGGTGCACCGGCCGGCCCAGGCTCAGACTCATGGAACGGGCGATCTGGCGCTGGTAGCGGTTAGCGTTCAGCAACGGCGGAAGAAGCGCGAGAAGCACCACCGTAATCCCGGCTACCAGCCACCAACGCAGGTGGCGGCGCCAGCGGAGCAACGGGGTCTGGTTATTCAGGTCAGACGCCGGGCTCAACGAATCGTCGAGCCCGCCGCTCTGGTCACTATGCTGTTGAGAGGAAAGCTGCATCAGGAAAAGGCGCCCTAAATCCGGGCCGTTCACACAGCCTATCGCACGATGTGCAGGGTACGAGCCCAGCGCGTATCGCTAAAGATATGGGTAGCTTCGTGCAGCATGAAGCCTATACGATCGCCCATGGTCGTCTTGTACTCCTGATCGGCCGGAGTCTTAAAGGACCAGTACACAAACAGCGGACGTCCTTCAATGTTCTCAACGGGAACAAATCCCCAATACCGGCTGTCGAGGCTCTTCGTCCGGTTGTCGCCCATGGCAAACACCTTGCCCGGCGGAACAACCAGATCGCCGTTTTGAATATGGGTCGGCAGGCTCTCGCGCCAGACCTCTGTGAGCTGTGCATCAGGCGCCGGGGCGATTGTGGGAAAATCGTCCCGGTATGGCTCGTAAGCGTCTTGCGGATCGCCGTCGTCTTTGGGCTGCAGGGCATGGGGCTCATTTTGAGCTACGCCGTTGAGGTAAACCACGCCGTGCTGCAGATGGAGGTGATCTCCCGCCACGGCCACGGCACGCTTGACGAGAATAAGGTCCGGCGACTCCGGATTCGGCTTCAGAAACACGATCACGTCGCCGCGCTGCACGGGCCTGTAGTGCACAAAGGGCGCCCAGTGCGTCGGAGGCGAAAGTGTAATTCGGTCGACCACCACGTGGTCGCCGATCAGCAGCGTGTTCTCCATCGAAGCGGAGGGAATCTCGAAGTTTTGGAAGACAAAACCGAAGATAAACAGCAGGATGACCAACACGACACAGATCGAGGCGAGACCTTCAAGCGGCGTCTCTTCAGGCTCGACCCGGCTCCCCAAGCTTCGCCGGCTGCTGTCCTGCGCTGCGGCGCCGGGCTGCGCGGTCAGCGTGCTCGCCCCGCCCTTGGCGCTGCCCTCTTCCGTGATGCTCTGGCTCAATCAATCCTCGTTGCCGCTCCGGTAGGGCGGCCAGCATGCCCAGTGTACTCGAGTCCCAAGCTCCACCCCAACGGAAAAGCAGCCTGAACCGTCCGTTTCGCCTGTCCCGCTTCAGTGCAGGATTCCGGCCCTTTGCCCGATCCAGCCAAAGAGCCAGCGAAGCCGTTCGAGCGGACCCTTTCCCGGAACATTGGCGACGTTTGGAACGGAGAAATACACCAGCACCGGCCGCCCGATCACCAGAACCTGCGGCACAAATCCCCAGTAGCGGCTGTCTTCGCTGTTGTTCCGGTTGTCGCCGAGCACAAAGTACTGCCCCGGCGGCACGGTGATCTCACCATTCACCTGCAGTCGCCGCAGGGTACGCCACCAGCGCGGGTCCACCCCGGGATCCGCCTCGCGCAGATTGGGAAACTCGTCACGAAACACCTCCGGCTGCGAGGGCGTATACAGCGCGTAGGGCTCGGCGAGCGGCTTGCCATCCACATAGACCCTGCCCTCATGCAACCGCAGGTGCTCCCCAGGCAAGGCCACCACGCGCTTCACCAGCAGGCGCGCAGGATCGGGTGGAAAATGGAACACGGCAAGATCCCCGCGCCGCAGCTTGGCCGGTGGCAGCAGCCGGCTCTGCAGCCGTCCCCAAAGCGACCTGCCCGCGTCCACTCCCACGCCGGTTTTGCTCACCAGCACGAAATCCCCGATCTGCAGCGTGTTTTCCATGGAGGCTGAGGGGATTCTGTAGGTCTGCAGCACAAAAGTCTGCAGAAACAGGCCGATGACCAGCACTACGCACAACGCCGTGATCGCCGGGAACAGCCCTGACCGCGCCGGCGCAGCAAGCGTCCGCCGCTGCTTTTTGGGGTGAACGCGGTCTTGCGTCAAACAGTCCTTTGTCCGATCCTTTGCTCGGCGGCCGGGCCAGATTCCCTGTCGGCCTGTGCCCGTCCTGGGGCAACGGGAGCTCTTTGCAGCTCGCGCAGGCCCATCGCCTGTTCAGCGGCGATCTGCTGCGCCTCCTTTTTGCTGCCGGCTTCCGCGCGCGCCAGGGCCAACACGGCGCCCTCCGCCAGCTCCAGCCGAGCCTCAACGGTGAACAAACGCGCATGCGCCGGTCCGGACTCGTCCACATCCGCATACAGCAGACGTCCCGCGCGTTCAGCCTGCACCCGCTCCTGCAAACGGCTCTTGGCATCGCGCATCGCGCCACGGCCGGGCGCCGCTGCCAGCTCTGCATGAATCGCGGGCAGGTCCGGCGCGACAACCATCCGGCGAAGGATCTCCCGCACCACCCGCAACGCACGTTCCGCGCTCCGCGCCCGCGCATCCACGCTCCTCGACACATCGAGGTAAACAGCGCCGAGCAAAGCCTCCGCGGAGTTCGCCAGCACCGCCGCCTTGCGGCGACCATCCCCGGTCTCGGCGCTCTTGCCCATGCGCAGCTGTTCGCCAAGCGCCAGCGATTCGCCCCACTCCGCCATGCGTTTGCGGCTGACCAAACTGGACCGGATCCGGGTCAACTCCCCCTCACTGCGACCCGGAAACTCCCCCAGCAAAATCTCCGTCACGGCCAGCCCAAGCACCGCATCCCCTAGAAACTCCAGCTGTTCGTTATCCGTGCCGGGCTGATTGGGTTCATCGGCGTTGGTCTTGGCCCGTCCAAGCCGCGCTTCGTAGATGTAAGAGCTGTGCGTCAGCGCCAAATGCAGCAGTTCGGGTTGCTGGAACTCATACCCGAGCTTGCCTTGGAGCTCGCTGGGCTCCGGGCGTGGTTTAGCCTCTGCCTTGAGCTTCCGTGGCTCGGCGTCCTGCGCTGGGATCACCGCCCTAGCCGCCACGGCGGCCCGCTTGCGCGTGCTTTGCACCGGCTTCGGCGTCTCTGTTGTGCTGCCAACTCTGCGTTTCATCCTGCAATCCGCTTCATCATGCAAGTCTACGTAGGGTGCTTGCCGCCGCTCTCTCAAAACGACGTCAGCGGGCCATCGCTACTGCGGTGCGCCAGGCTTGTACGCCTCTTTTTGGGCCTTTCCCGTCGGATCTAGGGTGGCATCATCAGCGTCGCTTGACGGTTTGGGCGCGCTTCGCTGCGGCAGGGCAAACGCCTGCTTCATTCCGCTCTCGGCGGCCTGCCGTGTGTCCGGGCGGGCGTCGCGAGCCGCCAGCGCGGCCTTGTATTCTGCAACGGCATGCGCCCTGTCCGGTGGCTGATTGACGTCGTACAGCCGGCCCAGGTAGATATGGCTCCAGGCGATCGTCCGCGGATCCTGGCTCAGCTTCAGCGTCTGCTCGAACCCCTCCATGGCCTCAGTGGGATGGCCCTGCATCAGGTCGATGCGCGCAAGAACGTACTGCGCCCGGCCGTGATCTCCCGTGGGATTAGCCATCTCTTTACTCGCCAGATCCTCCGCATCGGCAATGTTGCCTCGCATCAGGTCAGCCTCGGCGATGTCGATCGGCCGCTGGGCCGCCGGCGGCAGGGCAACCCGGCCACCCATCGGATCGGAGGACGCGTCCTTGATAAAGATGGTCCGCTCTGCCCTTTGGCGCTCGGTGCCGACATCCATGCCGTAAATCATGGGAGCGATCTCATCGCGCAGGCCGTCCCCATTCTTCTCCATGCCTGTCAGCGCCCGGTAGAAGTAACCCGTCAGCACCCAGCCGGCACGGTCATCCTTGGTTGCAAGGATGACCTGGGATGCGACCGTCTCCCGGTCATAAGCGGCTTTTTCCTCATCGTAGGCCGCCAGCTCCGTCCGGGCCTTGGTTCCTGAGGGCTTCTTCGGCGCTGGCTCCGGCAAGGCGTACAGATGGGCTTCGATCGCCTTGATCAGGCACTCGGTCAGCAAGGCCTCGACATCGCTCTTGTACGCGAAATCGATCGGCGCATCGGCGACGCCACGCAGCAGCGGCTGAATGCGCTCCATCGCCGAGCCGCGGCTGTAAACCAGCGGTTCAACCACATAGTGCAGGTAAATATGGCGGATCTCATCCATCCGCACCGGATCGCCGACCGCCTGGTTGTCCGGCGAGGTCACCACAATGTAATCCGTCCCATAGATGCGCGCATTGGTCACCGCCGGCGAAAGCATCGGCTCCAGCAGCACAAGAAAGCGCCGTCCATCGTAGCTGGATACGGGCTGATGCAGATACAAATTGGTGTGCAGCAGCATGTCTTCCAGCGGTGCATGGACGCGCTCCGCCAATGACTCATACTCCGCACGATGTCGAACCCAGAGCAGATGCAGTTGCACGTCCGTGGTGAACTGCCTCAACAGCGGAAGGACGTTCACCACCTGCGCCGCCTGCGGAGGAAGCTCGGTCTCGTCGACGTTGGGCGTGAGCTCCGGCGGAGGTGACAAATACAGCGCGAGCGATACATATTGCCCGACGTTGGTCGCAGGGTCCCCCAGCCGGTGCTGCGCCAGGTACCCGCACAGGGCGTCGCGGCTGGCACGCGCCGGCTCACTTTCGGCGAAGGCGGCGTTCATCTCGCTCCGGACCTCGAGCCGGACCTTAGCGGAATGCTCTAGGTCTGAGTCGTAACCGCAAGCGTTCAAAGCGCTTGCTATGTCGAACAAAGGTTCGTTGTACTCCAGCGTAACGGCTGCTCCTCCCGGCTCAATGCGGGCGGCGCGGGGGCGATTTGCCGGGTTCTCGTTCGCGTCCGCACGCTTTGCCGCCGCATTTGAAGGGTCGGGCGAACTGGACGACGAGCCTGACGAAGACGAATCCTGCGCCATTGCCACAGGAAGCAGCGCAGCGGCACCCAAAAGGGACAGCCCGAGGGTGAAGGATACGGAGAGGATGGAGGCCCGAGAGGTCATTCTAGGAATTCGACGCACCGGGAGAGTCTAGGGAAGACCAGGCACCCACGGCAAGTGCAGCGCCGTAGTTCCCTACCCATGCACCGAAATGGCGGTGTAGGTGATCATGGCGTGCCCCGGAACCGGATCGCCAAACACCGTGGCCGGCTTGAAGACGCTGGCCAGCAGGTTCGTCTCGATCCGGGCACGTGTCTCGGAGTCATGTGGGCCTTCAAGGATGGTGTAGTCGTAGACGCGTCCTCGTGCGTCGACCTGGGCTTCGACCATAACGGCGACGAAACGGGGCGACGTCGCAATCGGCTCAAAGGGGACACCCGAGTACAGAAACCGCGGCGGATGTAAATCCACCAGGCGGTCATCATTCGCCTGGACGGGAGCTGCCGAGCCGATAAACCAGGTGGTGGTTCCCACCAGGACCAGAGCGGCACCAAAGCCCGCAGTGAGCCGCAGACAGAGCGGCGCAAATGTGTTTCGGGTGAACGATCTAAGTTGTGCAAAAGGCGAAAGATAGCTGCCGCTTCGGAGCTCACTGGCCAGGGCATCCCGAAGCTGCGCCTGCAACGCCGGCGGCGGCTGCGAGGGGCCGAGCTCCCCCAAAGCGGACTGCACCGAGCGCCATGCACCAAACTCCCGCGAACACGTGGTGCACCCCTCCAGATGAGAGGCAAGCTCGCCCATGGTGCGGCCGTCAAGCGCGCCATCCAGATAGTCTGAAAAGCTACTTCGCGCCCTCCCGCAAATCTCAGGCAAGGGTTCAAGCTCGAACTCGTCTCCGTGCCAGCCGCTCACTTTGCCACCAATCCTCTCCCGGGTGTGATGCCTTGGCTGCGGGCTGGGTTCGCCTTTGTTTTCGGCTGCGTTGCAAGGCTGGATTCCGTGGCGGACACACGCAGCGCCTCGCGCAGAGCAGCGCGGCCTCGCATCAGCCGGCTCTTCACTGTACCCACATTCGTCTGCAGGATCTCCGCGATCTCCTCGTACGCAAACCCTTCAATCTCGCGCAGAACAACCGTTGTCCGGAAGATCTCAGGAATCTGATGGAGAGCGGCCTCGACACGCTGCCGGACCTGAGCACGTGCAACGTTGTCATAGGGAGAGGCGTCTGCGGCCGGCAGGATATCAGCCAAACAAAATGTCTCGCCCTCGGCATTCTCCTGGGTCTCGTCGAGCGTCAACTCCTGCTTCTTGTGCCGGCTCCACCAGCGCCTCTGGTTGGAGGCTTCATGAATGGCAATCCGGTAGATCCAGGTGCGCAGGCTGGCGCCGCCCTGAAAGCTATGGATATTGCGAAACACTTTAACGAAAACGTCCTGGGTCACGTCAGCGGCGTCGGCCGGATCCCGCAGGCTTCGGGCGATCAGCGAGTACACAGGGCGGCTGTATTGGGCGATCAGCGAGGCAAACGCGGCCTCCGAGCCCGACTGCAGCTCGAGGATCAGGCTTTGCTCCTCGCCCCCTATTGCCAGTACGCTTGCCAGATCGCTCATGCTCGCTCCCGTTTGGAAGATTGAAAATGTGCCCACCGTGGTCGCGGAGGGATGGGATCACTACATTAGGGCACAAACGATACGACTGTCCATGAGGTAAAACCGAATCAACGATGTTTGAGAAAAAACTGCGCCGCCGGCGGCCGAGTGCTCGCTCACTCTAGGAACTTAGACACCGATCTGGCAGTCTTTGTTCCCCGCCCCCGTTTGACTTGCAGGGGAATGTTCGCGACAATGATGGAGTCCCAACAGCGTGGGCCTGTGGCGCAGCTGGGAGCGCGCTTCCATGGCATGGAAGAGGTCATCGGTTCGATCCCGATCAGGTCCACCAAAATATTCCGTTTAGAACCAGCGACATGTCTGCGAATACGCCGACGACAGCTGGATGAACCAAAGGCACGTTACGGGCACCTCCTTGGAGTAGTTGGCCGGCCCGATGCCTCCCGTTCGAACCAGCGAGAGATGAACCGCCCCGGGCTGAGTCTTTTGACCACCGCTGCCCCGATCCCGGCCACGCCACAGGTATTTCGATCACACAGATAAGAGAGCATGTTTGCTATTTCGGCATGCTTGCCTTCACCGTCAGCGGCAACTCCTCGGATGACCCTCCCGCCGAAACCGTGTACTCGCCCTTCGGCCACTCCCAGCTCTCGTTCTTGTCGTTCCACACCGCCGAGGCCAGCGGCTCCATCGCCACGGTCACACTCTTGTGCTCGCCCGGCGCAAGTTCCACGCGCTGCCACCCGGCCAACCGTTTGAAGTGTTCACCCGCACTCTTGGGTAGCTGCACATACACCTCCGCGATCTCGGTCCCCGCACGCTGCCCCGTGTTCTCCACGGTCACCGTCGCGGTCTTCGCGGCCTCATCCACATGCAGATCGCTGTATTTGTAGCTCGTATACGAAAGCCCAAAGCCAAACGGAAAAAGCGGCTGCTTGCCCTCTGATTCAAACCACTTATACCCGAAGCGAACGCCTTCGCTGTAGTCAGCAGGAAAGGTGCTCTTCTTCTCTTCAGCGATCCAATGCTCCGGCAAACCGCCGTTGGCCGGCGTGTTGTAGGTCATGCCGAAGATGCGCGGGTGCGGCAGGTCGGCCTCTGTCTTTGCAAACGTGATCGGCAGCTTGGCCGAGGGATTCACGGTGCCGAACAGCAGGTTCGCAATCGCTTCACCACCCGCGGTCCCGGGATACCACGCCTCCATCACACCGGCGACGTCATTCACCCACGGCATACTCACGGGGTTACCCGTGATCAACACCACAACCGTGTGTGGATTCGCCTTGGCTACGGCGGCAATCAATGCATCCTGGTTATCCGGCAAAGCGAGCGTGGGTGCATCGCCACCTTCGCTCATGTACTGATCCGCAAACACCACAGCGACATCGCTCTTCGCCGCCAGCGCCGCCGCAGAATGTACATCTGTACCCGCGTCATAGCTCACCTGCGCGTTCGGCGCATGTTCGCGGATGTAGCGCAGCGGCGCCGACGGAAAGTACACCGCCTGCCCCCATTTTGTCGGCGTTCCCGGAGCAATCGCATCCCCACCCGGCGCATCCACCTGCGCGGAGCCGCCGCCGGACATCACGCCCTTGTCCGCATGAGCACCGATCACGGCAATCGTATGCAGCGAACTGGCAGTCAGCGGCAACGTGTTGTTCTGATTCCGCAACAGCACAATGCTTTCCTCCGCGATATGCTGCGCATCATCCTTACCCTTGAACGGATCGACAACAAACCGCGGCGTCGGCGGATGATCGATGGCACCCGCCGCAAACATGGACCGTAACAAACGGTGCACCATGTCATCCAGCCGGCTCATCGGCACCTGCCCGCCCTGCACGGCATCCATCAGCGGCTTGCCGAAATACTCTTCGCCCGGCTGCTGCTGATCGAGCCCCGCAAGCGCTGCCTTTACCGTGGTGTGCGTCGCCTCCCAGTCAGAAACGATGAAGCCGGGATAATGCCACTCGCCCTTCAACACCTTGTTCAGTAGGTAGTCGTTTTCGCAGGCCCAATCACCATTCACCTTGTTGTAGGAGCACATCACCGACGACGGATGGCCGATACGAATGCCGATCTCAAAGGCCAGCAGATCGCTCTCATGCATCGCCTTGTGGCCGATCTGCGCGTCCACCACGGTGCGGCCGGTCTCCTGGTCGTTCATCGCATAGTGCTTGATGTCGCCCATAACCTGGTTCTGCTCAACGCCCATGATCAGGTGCCCCACGGTGACACCCGCCAGCACCGGATCTTCACCGGGATATTCAAATAGCCGCCCGTTGCGGGGATCGCGTGCCAGGTCCACCCCGCCACCAATCGACTGGTTAAATCCCTCCGCGCGCAGTTCACGGCCAATCACGTCGCCGTACAGATGTGCCGCGTCCGGGTCCCAACTCGCCGCCGCTCCCAGCACGCTGGGCAAAAGCGTCGAATAGCGGCTCTCCTTTGCCGTTCCACGCACACCTACCGCGGAATCCGCCTGCTGCAGCGAAGGAATCTCCAGCCGCGGGATCCCCAGCACCTCACCCGCACCGCCGTTGTTGTCCGGCGGCGTCGGCGCTCCGGGCCGCAGCGGCCCCCAGCCGATGCCGTGCACCAGCTGAATCTTCTCCTCCAGCGTCAACTGCTTGATCACCAAATCCGCCCGCTGGTCCGGCGACATCGTCACATCCGACCACGGAAACTTTTGCCTGGCACCGGCCTGTGCGGTACGGCTCGGCCCCTGTGCCCGGCTCTTCACAGACGGGTTCACCAGAACGGCGGCTAGGGACAGGGCAACTACGATCAAACTGCGATTCATGGGCGCTCCGGCCTGAGATCAAAGCTTTGTCTACTGCATGGGGCCTCCGCACGTATATCGTGAGGGCGGCAGACTTGGCAAGCTTGGGCTCGCTTCAATGACAGCGTCTATTCAAGTCGCCTCAAGTCGCCGCAGCATCTCTGCCTCGTCAATGACCTCCACCCCCAGATCCTTCGCCTTGTCCAGCTTCGAGCCGGCATCCTCTCCGGCCACCACAAAGCTGGTCTTCTTTGACACTGAACCACCCACCTTGCCGCCCGCCGCTTCGATGCGCTCCTTGGCCTGCTCGCGCGACAGCGTAGGGAAGCTGCCCGTCAGCACCACCACCTTGCCCTCCATCACACCACCGGCCACGCGCTGCGGCGCCGGCATCGTGAAGCCCAATCCCTGCAGATCGGCGATCAATGCCCGGTTCTTCTCCAGCGAAAAGAATTCGACGATCGCCTCGGCCACACGCGGCCCCACCTCGTTCACCGCCTCCAACTGCTCCGCAGTGGCAACCATCAACGCATCCACAGACCCAAACTGCGTCGCCAGCAAACCTGCCGTTCGTTCGCCGACAAACCGTATCCCCAACCCAAACAACACACGCGCTAAAGTCGCCTCCTTTGAACGCGCGATCTGCGCCAGCAACGCGTCCGCCGTCTTCGCCCCCACACGCTCCAGCGAAGTCAGCTGCTCCCGCGTTAGCCGGTACAAGTCCCCCAGGGAACGCACCATCGGATCGCGGCTCTGCACCGGCTGTCCGTCGTCCTCGGTCGCCTCATCAGGCGTCTGGCCGAGCAGCTGCGTCACCATCGCCTCGCCCAGACCTTCGATATTCATCACGCCGCGCGCCGCCCAGTGCAGCAGCTCCTCACGCACCCGCGCCGGGCACTGCGCATTGACGCACCGGAAGTCCACCTCCTCCGGCATTCTCACGAGCTCACTCGCGCACACCGGACAGTGCGTGGGAAAGATGATCTCCCGTTCACCACGCGGATGCTCTGGGTCGTCGACCACCTCCGTAATCTTGGGAATCACATCGCCGCCGCGCTCCACCGCGACAAAATCACCGATCCGCACACCCAGCCGCGCGATCTCGTCCGGGTTGTGCAGCGTCGCGCGGGTAACGGTGATGCCGCCGATGGCCACCGGCGCAAGCGAAGCAACAGGCGTCACCTTGCCCGTGCGCCCCACGTTGAACAGCACATCTTCCAGCTTCGTCACGCCGCCGCGCGCGGCAAACTTGTACGCAATCGCCCAGCGCGGCGCCTTGCCCGTGAAGCCCAGCTTGCGCTGCTGCGTCACTGCATCCACCTTCAGCACCACGCCATCGATCTCATACGGCAGCGAGTCCCGCAGAGCTTCCATCCTGGCGATAAATTCAAGCGCTTCGTCGATCAACACAGCCGTGAAAGCATTCTTATTGACCAGAAAGCCTGCCCGGCGCAGCGCCTCAAGAGCACCGGACTGCTCGGCGAGCAGCATCTCTCCATCGCGCAGCAAAAAGTAGGCAAACAGCTCCAGTCGCCTTGTGGCAACGATGTTCGGATCCACGGTCCGCAGCGTGCCGGCCGCGGCATTGCGCGGGTTGGCGGCCGGAGCCTGGCCGGCGGCCTCACGTTCCGCGTTCATGCGCTCGAAGGCCTTCGCCGGCAGAACCACCTCACCCCGCACCTCAAAGGCCTGCGGCAGTCCGGCGTCGGCAAGGCGCGCCGCCGAGATATGCAGCGGCACCGTCCGAATCGTCCGCACATTCGCCGTAACGTCTTCGCCGACGCTGCCGTCGCCGCGCGTAAGCCCCGTGTGCAGGACGGCTTCGCCACGCGCTCCCGGAACGTATTGCAGCGCCAGCGAAAGCCCGTCGAGCTTTAACTCGCAGACGTACCTCACCGTCTCGCCTTCACCCAGCGTACTTACCACCCGATCCGCCCAGGCACGTAACTCAACCTCGTTGTAGGCGTTGTCGAGCGAGAGCATCTGGCGCGAGTGCGGCACCTTGCGGAAGCCGTCCTTCACCTTGCCGCCAACCCGCTGGGTGGGCGAGTCGGCGGTGACCAACTCCGGGTGCTCGGCTTCCAGCCGCTTCAGTTCATTCATCCGCGCGTCGTACTGCGCATCGGTCCACTCCGGCGCGTCAAGGACGTAGTAGAGGTGCTCATGGTGGCGCAGCTCTTCGCGCAGGGCTTCGATCCCCTGCTCCGGCGTTAAGTGGGTGTGGGAAGGCATCGATCGTGATTATAGGCAGCGCGATACACTGGAATCCAAGACCGAGTTCAGGAGATCCGACGAGATGGCGCACACCGTGTTTTGCACGAAGTACAAGGCCGAAATGGAAGGGCTGGACGAGCCACCGTTCGACTCCGACTTCGGGCAGAAAATCTACAAGAATGTCTCGCAAAAAGCCTGGGGCGAGTGGCTGGAGCGCCAAAAAATGCTCCTGAATGAGTACCGTCTGCAACCCTGGACCCGCGAAGCACAGGAGTTCCTGGTGGAACAGATGAACGAGTTCTTCTTCGGCACCGGCGGTGAGCTGCCCAAGGAGTTCGTCGCACCGGCGCACTAGCCGGCAGCCGGGGTTTCGCCCCAGCAGTCAGCCTCCCTGGTGTACACTGACGTTACCCCGCGCGGGCCTTCGGGCCGGCGCTCCGCAGCAAGTCGGGACGTGGCTCAGCCTGGTAGAGCGCACCCTTGGGGTGGGTGAGGTCGCTAGTTCGAATCTAGTCGTCCCGACCAACTAACTAAAACTTCTTCTGTACCTCAAGTCACGATACCCCTCTCCTTGTAGGTCAGAAAGGTCCATTTGGGAGTTCTGAGCCCAATGCGATCTCACGTTCTTGAGCGACAGGGTAGGCCGGGATGTAAGGTCTCGCACGTCGGAACCACCGCCTGCACAGATTGCAGAACCAAGGCAAAAAACGGACCCGCAGGGGCTCAGCCCACCGCAGGTCCGTCCGTCTCTGACACAACACAGATCAATCGACGCCTAGGCGCTGACCGGGCTGTCCATCACCTGCTTGTACGCCACCTTGAACGCCGCCATCTCCGCCGCCGTTCCCACCGAGACCCTCACCGCGTTCGGCCACACCGGCCACGTCCGCCCGATAAACACGTTCTTCGCCGCCATGGCCGCAATCACCTGCTTGCCCGGCCGCCCCGTATCGATCATGAAGCAATTGGACTGCGAGTCCCCGATCAGCTTGTAGTTGTTTTCCTTCAGCCAGGCAAACGTATCCCGCCGGTTGTCTCCGATAATCTTCTTCCGCTCCGGAATCAGGTCCGCCTGCAGCAGCGACACGTTCGCTGCCGTCGACCCCGTCACCGGCATCGCATTCTGCCCATAGGGCTGCAGCTTCGCCAGCAGATCCGGCCGCCCCAGCGCAAAACCGCAACGGATTCCCGCCATCCCGTAGATCTTCGAAAACGTCCGCAGCACAATCAGGTCCTTGTCCGCCGCCACCATGTCCAACACGCTCGGCGAATCCGACAGGTGAATGTAAGCCTCATCCACCAGCAGAATCGAGCCCTTCGGCTTGTTTTCTAGCGCATACACGATGTCCTGCTTGCTTGTCAGCGTGCCTGTCGGGTTATTGGGGTTGCAGATATAAATCACGCCCGCACTCGGATCGGCCGCCACCATCGCCTTCACATCGTGCGCATAGGTCGGCGTCAGGGGAACCATCGTGATCTTCGCGCCCGTGACTTTCGCTGCCCGCACCGGCGCCTCATACGATGGATCGGCCGACACAAATCCCCGGCTCGGCGACGTAAAGGCCAACACCGTGTAGTGCAGCGGCTCCGACGACCCCGCATACACCGAAATGTAGTTCTCCTTCAGCCCGCTCTGCTGCGAAAACGTCTTCACCAGCTTGTCGGTTTCGCCGTAGAGGTCATAGCGTCCGCCATACGGCGCAATCGACGCAATCGCTTCGCAGGCCGCCTTGCACGGCCCCAGCGGGTTTTCATTCGCGTTGATCAGCACCGCATCCGGGGGTGGCGCCTGGCGCATGTGACGCGTTGGCGAGGCTTCTTTCGAAGCCTGCGCCGTCGTCTGCGCTCCCAGCGCAAAGTGCGCCTCGGTCAAAATCGGCGCGGAGGCCGCCAGCGCGGCATAGCGCAAGAAACTGCGACGGGACTTCTTCTCAAAATCAGTGGCGACGGTCGGCATAAATGGCTCCTGAGAGGGAATTTGTTTCAAGCGCACGGGGCGCCTCACTTCTGCGCAATTAGAGAAAAACGGCGTAGAGAAAGAAACGGTGCAGGGGGAAGCAGATCTTCCTTTTCGAATCAGGTTGCGATGCGTAAGCCGACTCTACCGCAGAACGGCCCGAAAGTTACAACCCGATGACAATTTTGTTGACTCCCGGCCAGCCGAACGGTAATGTGAGCGAAATCACCCGAATACCCTCGCGATCGGTAGCCTAACGCTCCCACTCGCGATCCATTGCATCAGGCCGTACCGTGCGCTTCCGATGAAAACGTCGGGAGCGCAAAAGCACCCTTGTCTCCAGCCGCCCCACGCCGCACGGCTGAAGCGAAGCAGGCTGGTCTTGATGGCCAGCGCGAATCGCCGTTCTTGCTGCCGCTCTCTCTGCGAGCCCTTCCGCGCAGCGCCGCGGCCGTGCGCCTGCCCTTGCTGTCCCAGCATCTTTGCCCGTCACCACCGCCAAGCCCTTCCGGAGGATCGCACCTATGCACCAGAAGCACCCCAGGCCCCTGCTTCACCACCTCGCCCTGTTCCGCACCGCACCCGTCCTGCTCGCCGCCCTGGCCGGCCTCTCCGCCGGCGCGCAGTCGTATCAGGGCGGTGTCCGCGGCTTGCTGACCGACTCCGAAGGCGCCGCGCTTCCACACGTCTCCATGAAGCTCACCGACCAGGCCACAAAAGTCGCCCGCATCGCCGAAACCAACGGCGACGGCGAATACGTCTTCACCGCCGTTGAGCCCGCTACTTACACCCTCAGCGTCATGCAAACCGGCTTCACCGGCTATGAACAGAAAAATCTCATCGTCGCCGCCCAGCAGTTTGAAACCGTCGACGTTAAGCTCTCGATCGGCGCCTCCTCCGAAACCGTCGAGGTTCAGGCCACCACGCCGCTCCTCGACAGCACCACCGCCTCCAACGGCCAGAACATCGATACCCAGAAGCTCGAAGATCTCCCCAACCTCGGCCGCAATCCCTATCTCTTCGCCAAGCTCAGCACCAACGTCGCCCCCTCCGGCGACCCGCGCTTCAACCGCTTTCAAGACCAGTCCGGCTCCAGCGCCATCTCGATCGCCGGCGGCCCCGTCCGCACCAACAACTACCTCATCGACGGCGTACCCGTCACCGATCTCAACAACCGCGCCGTCATCATCCCCTCCATCGAAGCCACGCAGGAGATGAAACTGCAGGTCAACACCTACGACGCCGAGATCGCCCGCACCGGCGGCGGCGTCTTCAATACCGTACTCAAAAGCGGCTCCGGCACCTTCCACGGCACGCTCTACGGCGAAACCCGCCAGACCAACTGGGCCGCCCACCCCTACTTCTACACAGCCGGCGCTCCCTACTCGGCCACCTTTTATAGCTACGCCGGCGCGGTCGGCGGCCCGATCATCCTCCCCAAAATCCTCAAAAAGGACTCCACCCACTTCTGGGTCACTGAAGAAGGCTACCGCCAGCGTTC
>CAXSBL010000019.1:30998-35204 GCA_964235515.1 uncultured Bryocella sp. | reverse complement strand
CGGCAGCACCCGCTACTTCAAAGGCAACATCCTCCCTGCCAATCGGATCAATCCCATCGGCCAGGCCCTCATCAACCAGTACCCCGTCGTCGACACCTCTGCCATCGTCAGCGGCCTAAGCTACACCCCCACCACCAACGAGGCCTATAACACCTCCGGCACCGACCTCCTTGGCGACCGTGCCGACGAATTCGTTGCCAAGGTCGATCACCAGTTCTTCTCCTGGTGGTACGCCAACGCCTCCTACCTCCACTACGGCTCCAAGGAGCCCGGCGGCAACCCTCTCCACTCCGCCGCCGGCGCCTCCTCCAGCTATCTCCTCTACCGCAAGGTCGACGCCGTCAACCAGAACAACACCTTCACCCTCAACCCCACCACGGTCCTCACCATCGGCTTCGGCTTCAACCGCTTCCCCAACAACACGGTTGACCTCTCCAACGGCTACGACATCACCCAGCTCGGCTTCTCCAGTGCCTTCGCCAACGCCCTGCCCAAGAAGGCTCTCCCCGAGGTGCTTCCGCTCAACGCCGCGCAGAACGGCACCACCAACTCCGGCCCGGCGGTCTACTATTCCCGCAGCGCCCTCGCCTCGGTATCCAAAAGCCTCGGCACCCATTCGCTCAAAGCCGGTTATGACTTCCGCACCGTCTCCGTCGACTTCACTGATATCAGCTACTCCAACGGCCAGCTTTACTTCGACACCAGTTACACCGGCCTGGATCTCGCCAATCTCCTCCTCGGGTACCCCACCACCAACTCCACTAACTCCACCTTCTTCACCGTTCCCACACGCCTACGCCTCAACCTGCACTACAACGCCGGCTACGTGCAGGACAGTTGGCGTATCGCGCCAAAACTAACCTTCAACTACGGCGTCCGCTATGAATACGAGCCCGGCATCTATGAACGCAGCAATCAGTTCGTGGTCGGCTTCAACCGCACCGTCGCTAACCCCACGGCGAACTACCCCGGCAACGTCGGCGGCGTCGAGTACGCCGGCACCAACGGCTATCCCTCCAACTGCTGCAGCTTCTCGAGTAAAAAGGTCGCGCCGCGCGCCGGCTTCGCCTACCAGCCCAGCCCTGGCACCGTGATCCGTGGCGGCTACGGCATCTTCTTCCCGCCACCCTATTTCTCTGGCAGCTCCTCGCTCGCCATCGGCTACACCGCCACCAACACCTTCAACTACATCACGCCCACCTCCGCCGCGGGCGCATCCGCCCCCCTCAGCAACCTCTTCCCCAATGGCCTGCAACAGCCCACCGGCAACTCGCTCGGCTACGCCACCGGCGTCGGTTCCAGCGTCAGCGAGCTCGACCAATACCGCCGTTACGCCCAGCTGCAGCAGTACAGCTTCGACATTCAGCAGGAGTTTGCCTTGGGCTTCGTCTTCAAAATCGGCTACGTCGGCTCGCACGGCAAAAACCTGCAGGCCAGCACCACCAGCGGCACGGCCGGCTACAACATCAACCAGGTTCCCGATCAATACCTCACGCAGTACACCGCCGCACAACTCGCCGGCACCTGCGCCTCCCTCGGCACCAACGCTCCCACCCAGTGCGCCGGCATCCCGGCAGTCACTCT
This sequence comes from uncultured Bryocella sp., assembly GCA_964235515.1. Classification (GTDB taxonomy): domain Bacteria; phylum Acidobacteriota; class Terriglobia; order Terriglobales; family Acidobacteriaceae; genus Granulicella. The sequence continues at coordinate 33,620 of CAXSBL010000019.1, read as the reverse complement.
CGGTCGCGCCCTTCGTCCCTTCCAGGCCTTCAACACCGTTACCGATATCGGCAGCCCCGCACGTTCCAACTACAACTCCATGATCGTGCGCCTTGAAAAAGCCACCAGCCATGGCTTCAGCTTCCTCACCGACTTCACCTGGGCCTCGGCCTGGGACTCCGTCTTCGGCACCGCCAGCACCATCGACGCCGGCAACACAGCCGCCCAGGACGCCTACAACATCAACAACGGCGAGTACGCCCGTTCCACCACGAACATTCCGCTCCGCTTCACGACGGCCATCTCCTACGCCCTTCCCTTCGGCCGCGGACGCACCTTCGGCAACAACAAGTGGCTCGATCTCGCCGTCGGCGGCTGGAACATCAACACCGTCGGGATCAAGCAGAGCGGCTCTCCCCTGGCCATCTCCATGAACTCCAACGGCCTTTCCTCCATCAACGCCGCCGTCCAGCGCCCCAACTACGCCCCCGGGTTCACGAACAGCAACATCGGCGGCACCGGACGTACGGAAAACCGCCTCGGTGGCACCACCGGCAAACCCGCCTACTTCCAGACCGCCGGCTTTATCTCTCCCAATACCGGTAGCCCCTACCTCAACTTCGGCAACGTCGAGCGCACGGTCCCTATCCTCAGCCCCGGCCTGGACACATGGGACCTCTCCATCTTCAAGGAGAAAAAACTCGAACGCGTCACCCTCCAGTTCCGCGCCGAGGCCCTCAACGTCTTCAACACCCCCCAGTTCGGCGCCCCCAACCTGAAGGTAGGCAGCAGCTCCTTCGGCTCCGTCACCTCCCAGGTCAACCTCCCCCGCTACCTCCAGCTCGGCGGCCGCCTCAACTTCTAACTCTTGTTTCAAACCATCCCAAGGCTTTTCCCAACCCGGACTCCGCAAGGGGTTCGGGGATTTTTTCGCAAAGCCCCCTAGTCGAACCAGGTCCTCTGGAAGAAGGGCAAGCTCACCGCCTGCGCCTTGCACAAGATTGATTCGGAATGAGTAGAGGAGAGCAGACCCAAAAGCCTTGCGATCGTCAGAGCCGCGAAGAAATGGCAGACCAGCCGGCGGGCGGCCGTACCCCTGTCGAACTTTCCCTTGAGGAGATGGAGGTGATGCCGCTCTTATCTAATCGCTCCACGTCTGCAGCCAATCTCCCGAAGTCTGTTGAGACTCTGGCGTAGCCAGATCACCAGAGGAACACCCCAGCACCTTCGGTCTGCCGTTTTCGGCAAACGCTATGCGCACTCTGCAGATCACATTGCGGCTGAGGCTTGCCCAAACCAGACCGCGCAAGTTCGTGGAATCCTATGCGAGGCTGATTGCCAGCTTGTTGCCTTCAGATCGTCGTCGGCGTGCCATCATCAGCGGTCTACCCCCCTCTGGATATCACGCCCGCAATTCCACAGCCCCTCCGATGGTTCTTCGGCATGTACGCCCACAAGCTGGACAAAGCACTACGCCGATGGATACTCAGCAACCCCGATGCTTCCTATCTTTCGTTGAGATGGGCTGCAGACAAAACGAGATTGGCGACAGATCGCTTCCACCCCGGCGAAGGGTTATACCGTGAATGGGCCCATCTTATTGCGCAGCAAATTGTTTTTGTCTTGAGTACAGAAAGCGTCGCGTAGAGTTGGTCAACACTGTGCGACTTGCAACGATCAGATAGATACTATGCTGAACCGCTCTACAACCGCTTTGAGCGGGTGCCACATGGCTTTAATCATCAGTGCAAAGTTGCAAGATGCTGCGGCAATTGCTCACGCGCCTGTCCAAAGCTGGCTGACAACGTATCAGGGCATTGTTCCTGACGAATACTTCATCTCTCTAAAGGACGCCGAACGGGTGCCCTTATGCCAAGACGGGCTCACGAGGAACATAAGCGTGCGCATAGCCGAGATGCAGGTGAGGTGGTCGGGTTTGCTGGCGGAGGTGCTATCCGCGAATCCCTCAAAAGTCACGACTCCGATCGTGCCTGCTGCAGCAGCTCGCACGCGGGCATCAGGTGTGTGCCGCCGTACCGCCTGATAAGAAGCGCGCCACCGAGGCGTTCTTCCAAACGCTTCGCCCAGAAGTTCACCAGCACATTCCCGGCCGCGCCCAGCGCCACAAGATAAAAGGTCGTCTCTCCCAAGTCGATGCCGGTCGAATGCAAGACGGCGTTGAACCACACTGATCGATAAGCCGCTCCACTAGCGCGACCTTGAATGCGAGTGTATGACCGTCGCGATGAATTGCGATCTCGCCCAAACTTTTTACCAGTATTTGTCGAGTCAGCAGGCCTGATTACGGTTCTTCTCAAAGGCGACACGGGCTTCTTCTACTTCCCCGATGTGCTTTTCCGCCCACATCCAAACGCCACAGAAGGCAGCGCTAAGACTCAGGCCGAGTGTAGTCAACCGGTATTCCACCTTGGGCGGGATGACCGGGTGCACTGTTCTCGCGACGAGTCCTTCGCGCTCCATGGAGCGCAGGGTTTGGGTCAACATTTTGTAGCTGACAGCGGGGACACACTCCCGTAGACGAGTGAAGCGAAGCTCCCCCTTCTCCGTAAGCGCCTCGATCACGAGCATCGTCCACTTGTCGGCAACACGGCCAATCAACTCGGTCACAAGTGCCTCGACGCG
>CAXSBL010000019.1:15777-30898 GCA_964235515.1 uncultured Bryocella sp. | reverse complement strand
AGCGCCTATGGCTGGTTGCTCTTGAGCGGGCTTCTGCAGTTCGGCATCGATGTGGTCTCGCAGGCAGTCCGTGGCAAACGCGTTCCCGGTCCTGAGACAACTCTGTACTACGGCTTGAACACCGCCTATGCGCTCAGCCAGGTTCTCTTTGCCGTACTCGCTCTTTTTGCTATCCAGCAAGGGTTGCTTGCATTAGGCAGATGGCCCGGGGTCTTGCTCGGATTGATCGCTGCCGCTGCCTGGCTGGCACTCTGCTTCCGGTTCCTGGAGTACCCGCAACCACGTGCAACAGTGCTTGTCTTTGTGGCCCTTTTGCTAGGGGTGGCGTTCACCTCCTAAGTCCAAATCCCAATCTAACCAAGGAAGAAACGATGAAACTCAAGCAAAGAACAATCCTCATCACGGGAGCAACGAGCGGCATCGGCCTGGAACTCGCGAAACAGCTTGTCGCACGCGACAACACGGTTCTGATTACTGGCCGCAATTTGGAGAAGCTCAGACGAGCCAAAGCCGAACTACCGGGTGTGCATACCTTCCAGAGCGACGCCACGAACCCGCAAGACATCGCGGCACTTGGGCAGCGTGTTGCTGCCGAGTTCCCAACGTGTGACGTGCTGATCAACAACGCCGGCATCATGCGCAACTTGAATGTGAACGCACAGCATGGGCTGACGGACGTGACCCAGGAGATCGACGTTGCGCTCAGGGGGCCTATACAAATGGTCCAGGCCTTTCTGCCGCTTCTTAAGCAACGCCCCGAAGCGCTCATTGTGAACGTCTCTTCTGGGCTGGCGTTCATACCCTTTCCGCTGTCGCCGGCGTACAGCGCGGCGAAAGCTGGTCTCCACGCCTACACACGGTGTCTCCGCGTGCAGCTCAAAGGATCGAAGGTGGCTGTCGTCGAATTGGCTCCTCCGGGGACGGAAACCAAGCTCTTTCGTGACGAATTCCAAGTGGAGATGAAGGGGCAAAAGGCAATGCCGGTGAAGACACTGGTAGATCAGGCTATAGCCGGGATCGAAGCGGGGAAAGCCGAGATTCGGCCTGGTTTGAGCAATGTTCTCTATATCCTGAGCCGTCTTGCACCGGGACTCCCATTCGGGCAGATGGCAAAGATGGTTCCCACCGCCAGATAAGCCATTGCCGTGAGGTCGTGAATCCAGACCAGGGTCGCGCGAGGAGAGGAAATGAACACCGTTGTTTCGAAAGACGGTACGAACATCGGGTACACCGTGATCGGCCAAGGCCCTGGACTCATCCTGATCCAGGGAGCCATGGGAACAGCTCACAACTACCGTGACCTCGCTCAAGCCCTCTCATCGGCTTTTACGGTGTACACGCCGGATCGTCGCGGACGCGGCATGAGCCCAAAACCCTTCACGCCCGAACACAAGATCCAGCGCGATGTGGAGGACATCGAGGCACTGAGCCGTCACTCCGGTGCAACATCAATCTTCGGCCTCAGCTCCGGCGCAGTCATCGCCCTCACATGCACCTTGCGTATCGCCAGCATCCAGAGGGCAGTGATCTATGAGCCGCCGTTCTACTTCCAGCACGGCATCGACCGGAAGCGGGTCGAGCAATTCCATCGGGAGGTCAACAACCAGCAATGGGTGGCGGCCATGACGACGGCAGGGGAGATCGTCAAGCTGGCACCGCTTCCTATTCGCTTGCTCCCACGATGGTTACGGAAGCGGTTCACCGCGAAGTTCATGGAGCAACTTGGCGGTGGAGGAGGGTATGCGCCTCTGGAAGAGCTCTTGCCAGCGATGCGCTTTGATTTTGAAATCGTGGGTGAAATGAGCCAGCAGACGAAGGCATTCGAACGACTCAATAAGGAAGTGCTATTGCTGGGTGGAACAAACATCCCGAAATACCTGAAGCTCGCTTTACAGGAACTTGCAGGCACACTTCCGCATGCCACTCGCCGCACCTTGCCCGGCCTCGATCATGCGGCTCCCTGGAACGCTGACAGGGGAGGCGCACCGATGGTGGTCGCCGCGGCAATACGCGAATACCTGCAGAGCTCACCCACCTCAATGGTCTAGATTCGATCTCAACCGTTGTTAATCGGCCTCCCCTTCAAAACATCCTCGTGGCTCCGTGGTGATGGAAACCTAACAGCGCGGTGTCGGAGTGGCTCCTCATTGCGCCGTCCACTCTGCTTTCTCATTCCCTCGTTCACGAACGGCTGCAACGCTTAGAATTGCAGCCGTGCCGAGATCTGGCCCGTGCGCGGGCCGCCGAAGTCTCCGGTTTGTGTTGTAGTAATTACCCCAAACTGTGGGCTTGAGAGGTTCAGGATCGGATTGCCGAGGTTCGTGTGATTGAGCACATTGGTAAACGTTCCTTCAGCCCGCAGGGAGACGCGTTCCGTAATCGCAAAGCTCTTGCTCAAGCCGGAGGAGAGTCCAACGGTGCCAGCGCCCGTCACAGAACCGTCCTGCGCGTCGCCGAACCGGCCGATCGGCAGCGGAGCCCCGGGCTGTCCATTTCCGGTGATGCACGCGGAGCCAGGCGTCCAGTTGGGTTCACCGGGGCAGACGTAGGCCGTGCTGCTGATCCAGCCATTCCGGGTGCGGCTCCGCGGGACGGGGTTGCCGACGCGGTCCGGATTCTGGGAGCGATGGCCCAAGTCCCCGAAGAGTCCGCCGTTCAAGCCGGACCCGGTGCCCGAAGGGTCGCCCTGGCCGGAGGGAAAATACGGCGTGAGAAAAGGTCCACTCTGCCATAGAAAAATGTTGCTTGTTTGCCAGCCACCAACCAGCAGATCAAGCGCTCTGGGCATGTTTCCACCAAACTGCCGTCCGCGGCCAACTGGTAGCTGGTAGACCACAGTTGAATTCCAACGGTTCCGGCGTGTGCCGTACACCTGCCCGAAATCGATGCGAGGCGTCCCGGCGTAGGAGGCGCGGCTGCCGCCATTCTCTGCCGCAAACGCAGTGCTGCCGGGTCCCTGGTTGTCCGAGACGTTTTTGGCGAACGTGTATGTGGAATCGAAAGCGAGTCCTTTGGACTGATGGTGCGCGATGTTGATCTGCAGCGACTGGTAGTTCGCGTCCGCGCCGGTGGAACGCGTGTTGATGCGTCCCCAGTTTGGAAACGGACGTGCCGAAAGTGGCTGATTGTAAGCCGACACCGTGGTGGAATACGGCAGATCATTGAGGTCCGGCGCCCAGACCAGATGATGCGTGATGAGGCCGATGTACGAGATGCGTGCGCCGAAGCCGTTGCCGAGATCGCGGTCCAGCGAAAGCGAGGTCTGCTCGGAGTAGGGATCACGCCAGTTGACGTCGTTGGCCGTGCCGAAGTACGCCTGACCGAAGGTGGGCGCCGCCGCCGCAGTGGCGGAGCCGACGAAGATCTTCGGCCAGCTATAGGCCGGCCCGGTGGCGGTCTCCTGGTTGGTGTACTCCACGGTGTCCGCCTGCAGCGTGCCGGTGAGTGAGTAAAAGTTCGCGCCAAGCAGGGTGATGTTGAACATCCCGAAGCCGCCGCGAACCACGGTCTTGTTGTTGCCTCCGACACGGTAGGCAAAACCGACCCGCGGCATAAAACGATCCTTCACCGCGGTACGAAGTCCGCTGGGCAGGCCGGCTTGGGCGTTCGTAACGGTAGGTGTACAGGGAGCGCCGTTTTGCGCCCCTACGCCCGTGCTGAGACCGACGCCACAGGAGTTGAAACTGGCGAGAAACGGCAAGGATAGAAGATTCGCCGACCCTGTTGGATACACAACCCGTCCTGACTTCGCGACTGACGGATCAAAGTTGCCGATGTTGCCCGAAGGGTCGTGATAGGCGGGATGGAACTCATACCGTCCACCAAAGGTGAGGGTCAGGTTCTGCGTTGCCTTCCATTGATCCTGGGCGTAGAAGGCGTAGTGCAGAGTCTTGCCGTCGTTGTCGGACTGCACCACGTCGTAAAAGGTCTGATTCGGCGTGCCGATCAGGAAGTCGGCAAACTCCTGGCCGGTAAACTGCGCGCTGGTGTAGTCAAAGGTGCCGTAGTTGTCCGCGCCGTTGAAGCCAAGCGGCGTCACGGCCTCGATGTGGCGGATGTCGCCGCCGAACTTCAGGTTATGCTGACCCTTCACCCAGCTCAGGGCGTCGTTGTACTCGTAGGTTCGCGACTTGGTTGTGGAAGAGAGCCGGTCCGCGTTTTCACTCTGCAGGAAGGTGAAGTCCAGCTCGGGAACGCCGTTGTAGAAGAGGTTTTGCAGACCCTGCAAAGCGGTTCCGGCGACAAAGCCCGGGCCGTTAAAGGGATTGGTCGTCCCTTCCGTGTTCAACGTCGCACCAAAACGTACTTCATTGAGCAGGCGAGGCGTGAAGTTGTAATTAAAGGCAGCGACAATCACACGGTTCTGGCTGATATCCGTATCGGGCGGCACGAGCAAGGTGGTCGGCGCCGAATGATTGATGTTCTTCCAGGTAAACCGGCCGAACAGCAGAGCCTTCTTTCCCAGGTACTCGTCTCCGCGTACATCGTATTGGTTGGAAAACAACGAGGTGTTTTCATTGGCAACGTAGTTGATCTCCCCCGGCACATAGGTGTTGAGATTTCCGCCGAAGTTCGGGTCGGGGAACAGCGAAAGAAAACTCGTCGCCGTGGCGCTTACGGGAACCGTGTAGTTCGCGTAGGTTCCGCCGGTAAATGGGTTCTTCAACGGCTTTATTCCCTGCACGCCGCTGAAGTTTCCTTGCTTCATCGCCACGGTCGGCACGGAGTACTGCACCACACCCGTTCGTGGGCTGCGGTAGCCCTCATAGGTGCCGAAGAAGAAGGTGCGATTGCGTCCGTTGTACAGCTTGGGAATAAAGATGGGACCGCCCACGCTGCCGCCGAAATCATTGGTGACCAGCTTGGGCTTGAGAAGCGCACCAAAGGGCTTGGCCTGCTCGCCGGAGTCCTGGTGGTAATAAAAAACTGCGCCGTGGAGATCGTTGGTACCGCTCTTAGTGATGGTCGTTACCTCACCGGGCTGACCAAACTCTGCATTGTTCAGCACGCCATCGACGCGGATCTCCGCGATTGAATCTCCGGAGGGAAAGGCATCCGGCAAAGGCGTATTTGAGGTGGTGCTCTGCACCGTAACGCCGTCGACGGAGACCTCGGTCTGGAACGGTAAGCCGCCCTGCACGGAGAAGTTTCCGCTGTTGTCGGCCTGCACGCCGGGCAGCACCTGAATGATGCTCAACGGACTTGTGCCGTTGACGCTGGCGCGATAGTTTGCCGGCAGATCGCGCACTTCAACGGCGGGCAACGAGGCATCGATCGAGGGCGTATCCGTGGCAATGACGCCCGCATCACCGGAGTTGACGGTTACCTCCTGACCGACACTGCCAACAGTGAGAGTCACGTCCTCACGCAGCTGTTGACGGGCGGTAAGAAGAAGACCTTTGACCCGCTTGGCTTCGAAGCCGGCCGCGGTCACGGCCACGCTGTAATGGTCGGCGGTGAGATCCAGCACCTGGTAGTTGCCCGCGGCATCCGTAACTACCGTGACATGCACGGACGTATCCACATCCGTGATCACGACCGTTGCACCGGGGACGGCCGCTCCACTGCTGTCGCGCACCGAGCCAAGAATGGAGCCCTGAATGGACTGAGCCGGCAGGTGGCTGCCTGTGGTCAGGACGAGCGCTCCCCATACAGCTTTTCGGCTGATCTTTTTCATGCATCCCCTTACCGAGACAAGCGCCCACGCGGCGGTGCCTATCTTGCCTCGATGATTCGTCTGTTTGGAAAGAGTGAACCACGTCCAGATGAATAGAGAATTGCAGGGCCGCGATCCGAGACGCCGATAGGCAAGGATTCGTCAGAATATAACAACAGGCTTTGAGTTCACCGTCTGCCATCCGCACTGCCCCGTGCCGTTGCGGCAGCGGCCGTGTGAAACTCACGGGCAATCTCACGGGAGTCATCGCAATCGCGAAGAGCCGCAGCCTCCGCGGCATTCTTTGGCCGTGCAAAGCGGGCAAGGCGTGGGTTGAAGACCCGCGGATCGGAGGGCAGCGCCGCGTAAGGCGCCAGGTGCGGCTGAGAAGAGAACATATCGCCCAGGTCAGCAGCAAGCGCATCTTCCAGGTTGAGCGGCCCCAATCCGAGCATCTCGTAAATGGTTTTTTCGATGCTCCCCATGTCGCTATGCTGATGCGAGATATACCCCGGCTTCACGTAGGGGCTTGCCACCAGCAACACACTGCGGTGGGCATCAACGTGATCCAGGCCGTCCTGCGCATCGTCCTCCGTGACAAAAACGGCGCTGCTTTTCCAGATGGAAGCATGCGAGAGGAAATCCAAAAGCTTGCCTAAAGCCAGGTCGTTATCGGCGACGTAGGAGGCCTTCGTGGGATAGCCGTCCGCGGCTCGCGGGGCCGCCGTATGGTCATTCGGTAGTCGGATCACAATCAATCGAGGCAGGCGCCCGGAGCGCAACCTGTTGGAGAAATCGCGTTTGAACTCGGCGAAGCGAAACTGATCGGGGATGCCGAGATTGAAGGTAGGGTAGTGACGATCCGTGGATTCAAACACCGGCTCCGGCAGCGGCGCATTAAGCGCCAGACGCTGACCCTCCGGCTCCGATCCTTCCGCTTCATCGCTGCCTTCGAGTTCCAGACCTTCCCCGTAATTCAGTATGGGCAGGTGAGCACCGGCCACATGCTCCCAAAGTGAGCCGTACTGCGGCTCATCCTCCGGCATGGGGCTGTCATCACCGCCTCCCAGAGCGCGTCGCCCGGGTGTGTCGCTGAACGAATCCTCGCTGCGCCCGCCCCCATAATGAGAGGTCCAGGCAAGGTTCAGCCAGGGCGTAGGCTGTATCCCGAGCACCCAGCGATGACCGTCGGCAGATACATCGCTATCGGCAAAAAAGGAGTCGCTGGTCGCGAACTGCTGCGCAATGGAGTGCGCATTGGGAGTCACCGGTGCGCCATTCAGTTCCTGCTTGTCCGGGAAGCTCCCATGGAGCCCGAAGCGCGCCAGGCTCTTGTCACCATCGGCTCCGGGCAGATCGCCCAGGATCTCATCGAAGGTGCGGTTCTCGCGGATCACAAGAAACACATGGCGCAGGTGCGGCAACGGTTCGCTCTTCAACATGCCGGCTTCGTTGTCGCGCAGAACCATGGCGGTGTCGGGAGCCGTATCGGTCGAAATTACCGAAATGCTGCCGTACTCGATCTGGCCGACGTAGGTGGGGCCGGGCTTGGCGTGTGCGCCGGCATTCGGTCCGCTGCCTTCCCCTTTGGTGTTCACAACAAAGAGCTGCTTGCCATCAGGAGAGAGGGACACGGCGGAGGGATTCCAGCCAACGGGAATGTGCCCGGTCACCTGCCGCGTCGCCACATCGATGACAGCCACGGCGTTGATGCCCGCTTCCGTCACATATAAGCGGTTCTGCGCCAAAGCCAGTCCACTGGGCATGACACCCCGTAACGGCTGCTGCCGCTTGCCTGGAAACGACGCGTCCGCAAACGGACTGAGTGCGATGTTGCCTTGCAGGACGGCTCCATCGGGCGACACAACAGCTACGGCGTCCTCATGCGCAAGGGCAACATAGACGTGATCCTCTCCCGCCACCACCGCCGAGGGTGCAGCCCCGCCGATGGCCTGTCCATGCCCAATGGCCTGCCCCAGACGAAGCTTTGTGGGGGTGATTGGCGCAGGGAGATCCCCCACCGGGTACGTCCAGATCGAGCTTCCCCGCTCACTGGTTTCCCTGCCCAGACCGGGAACCTTTTTCGCCTCGGCAACAACTCCATTTCTAGCCGATGACGAAGGGTACCCGAACGGCGGAAAGTGCAAACCCGTCGCCAGAACGTCGGCCTTTGACACCCCGGGCACAACGCTGTATTCGAAAAGCCCGGAGTTCACGAGGTACAGCCGGCGCTCGTCCGGCGAAAGCGAGAGCGCGATGGGATTCACCCCCGTGGGCAGAGACGCCACAACCTGCCGAGAGGCAAGGTCTATGACAGCCACTCGCCAGTTCGCCTGATCCAGCACATAAAGCAGGCGTCCGTCTCCTGACAGAACGGCCGCCGCAGAGAAGCTCTCGCGAACCTTTCCCTGATTGAGGGAGATTTCGCCCAGCTTGGCCAGGCTGCGCGCCTCGCGTATCTCCACCGCTCCCGTGTCGCCGGTCGTGTCATAGAGCTTTAAACCGTCCGGCGAAAAGACCACGCCCACGAACACCCTCTTCGCTTCGCTCCCCTTCCCTGGCGCGGGCAACTGACGTGCTGGCTCAAAAGCGCCGGTCACCTCATTCCGGCCCGCCACATTCAACGTAAAGGGAAAGCCGATCGACGGAACCGCCAGCTGCAATCCATCCGGCCGAACCGCGATGCTGAACGGATACGGAGCCGTCTTCAACCAATCCCCTGCAGGGGTAATCAACCGTCCGTTGGGCAGAATCACCTGCTTCGGTGCGCCTTGCGCCAGCGCCACTCCCGCATACATCGTGAAGGAAGCAGCTACAGCAAAGAATCGAATCAGAGCGCGAAAAGGAGGCATCCCGTCATTACAACCAATTCCAGCTCGCCGCGCATTAACAGAGGCGTACGGCTTGCAGAGCCGGAGATCAGGCTGCAATTCATCTGCTTCAACGGATCGGAAGCCGTATTGAGCGCTGGACGGTCCGGATGATCGATAAAGAGCGAAGCAGCTTACGGTTCTGAGAGCAAGGAACCGGAACGGCTGGCGGTTGCTGACCGCAGAAGTCCACCTGCCTTGAGCTCAAGCGACGTGCCATAGGCCTCAATGAAAGAAGCCCCTTTGGCGCTTCTGAAATGTCAATTTCAGTCTTCGTCAACCGGAGTTGTCGAAGATAACGCAGGAATGGCCGAGGCTTCCTTTCGAAGTAAGATCAACTATTCACAACCCAAATACCTCCCCAACGCACAGGACGTCGTGAGCTAGAATGAGTTCGACTACCCAACTGAAGTGAATGCAATGAAAGTTTTCAAGCTTGTCCGGCAGTTTAGGCTGCCACTCGCCCTTTTGACATCATTTGCGTGTTTTCTAGAGATGGGCTGCGGCGGCAAGGGCTCCAGCCAGTCCGCAAGCGGCGTCGCCACCCTGAGTGCATCCAACCTCAGCTTTGGCACAATTGTTGTAGGCACCACTTCTTCGGCCCAGACGCTGAGGTTGACAAATACGGGGACGGCAGATCTACACCTCGGTAGTGCTGCATTTGTGAATTCTGCGGCGTTTCAGAGTATCTCTACATGTGGTTCGACGCTTACTACCGGTGCTTCATGCGTCTATACCGTAACCTTTACTCCCCAGATAACGGGCAGCTTAAGCACCTCATTCGTGATTACCTCCGACAGCGGCGGCATCACGGGCACACAGGCTGGGGTGATAGTTAGCGGAACCGGTGCCGCAGCACCCACGGGAACCGCGCTTCTCAGCCCTCAGAGTCTGGGTTTTGGCAACTTGATGCAGGGACTAAAGCCTGCCATTAAAGCTGTGACGCTAACAAACAGCGGAAGCGGCGATCTTCACTTGGCGGGCGCCGCCATCGGTGACACAAAGAACTTCACTCTCGGGTCTACCTGCGGGACCACCTTGCCGAGCGGCGCCTCTTGTACGTTCACGATTGACTTTGCGCCCCAGGCGACGGGCAGTTTCGGCACCTCTTTGGTGATTACCTCCGACAGCGGCGGTGTGACCGGTACGCAAGCCGCGGTGATGATCAGCGGAACCGGCACGGCGGTGCCAACTGGAACCGTCACCCTTAACCCTCAAAGTCTCAATTTTGGCAGCTTAACTCAGGGAATCAGTTCTATGGCCAAAACCGTTTCGCTGACGAACAGCGGCAACGGTGATCTTCACTTGACGGGCACCGCCATCAGTGACACGAAGAATTTCAGTCTAAATTCCACCTGCGGCGCCACCTTGCCGAGCAGTGCTTCTTGCACTCTTACGATAGCTTTCACACCTCAGGCAGTGGGCAATCTGAGTACCTCACTCGTGATCACCACTGATAGCGGCGGTGTGGCCGGTTCGCAAGCTATGGTAGGCATCACCGGAACTGGTACCGCCCCGCCCACTGGAATCGCGGTCCTCAATCCTGTCAGCCTGATTTTCCCGGCGACATATGAAGGTTCCGCAGCGACTGCGAAGAGCATCACCTTAACCAACAACGGACAGGGGGATCTTCACCTCGGTGCCTCGATCTTCACCAACGGCACAAATTTTCTGGCGTCTACAACTTGCGGGATGGTGTTGGCAGCTGGCTCTACCTGCATCTACCAGGTCACGTTTTCGCCACAGACTGCAGGCGATCTGACATCCGCCTTCTCGCTCGCCACCGACAGCGGGGGCGTGCAAGGGTCCGCCGCTACAGTTTCCCTACAGGGAACCGGACTGGCCCGCGTGCCATCCGCTTCCGTCTCCACCGACGCTTTAGCGTTTGCTCAGACCGTGACCAACGCCGCCACTGTGGCACAGGCCGTGACCCTGAAGAACAGCGGGAATGATCCTCTTCTATTGTCCAGCGTGACCCTAGGCGGTGCTAATGCGGCAAACTTTACATTGCAAGCGGGTGGTACCTGCGGCTCGACATTGGCCGCCGGAGCTTCCTGTGTCGAGAGCGTGGCTTATACGCCGAAGCTGGCGAACAAGGCGGATACCGCCACTCTGGTATTCACGGACAATGCGGCCAATCAGGCCGGCAGTCAGCAGACAGTTACGCTCACTGGATCGTCCACGGCGGAAGTAGACTCTGTCATGAATTTCGGTGATTCAATCACCTGCGGCTACTATGCACAGCCGAACGACGGCACTGGCTATGTCTACTCCAATAGCGGATACGCTGGTCTTTTCGACACAAGTCTGGGCGTTCCAGCACAAAACTTCTGCCGCGCCGGCGACATGTCACCGGACATGGTTCACATCGGAGTGGCTGCTCACGCGATACCCGAAATCGGAGGACACCAAGTCTACACAGTGATGATCGGGACTAACGACGGTTATCTGCACGGTGTTGGTGACGTAGAACTCCAGGAGTACACCGATACTCAACGCGCCGCAATCACATGGCTGGCGCTTCCAGACAGCGAGAAAGTTTTTGCCTCCGCCATGAGCGTACAAGCAGGTGCATGGTCCGCTGATGGCCGGCAGAGATTTACGACCACTGACGGTGCCAAACTGAGCTTCACTTTACACCAGACAAAGGCGGGCCGCAGTGGCTACGTGGTCTTCCATTCGTACAGCCTCCCCTCCGCCAGCAGCGGATCCGTCATGATCTCAGTGGATGGACAATTACAGGGTTCCTACCTAACCTCAAGCTCACTATTACCGACCCAGAATGGCACAACAGAGTCCTATACCGCGCAGGCGATCACTCTGGGTGAGGTGGGGGACCACACCGTCACCCTGCAAACGTCTTTGCCGCCAGGCGCGCAGGCAGAGATTACATGGGCGGGCGTAGCGCAGGAACAAATGATCGAAGTCGATGGGTCCCCTCGGGTGCTGGTAGGAAATGTTCCTGATTCTCCCTCGGGCAACCAGTCTTATATCAGTTACCGGTACAGCCTTGCCGTCGAGAGTCTCTTGCAAGCCCTTCAAGCAGACGGACTCAACGTGACGGTTGTGTTGGCTCGAGAAGCTTTGGACGCAGGTACCGACTTTGCCGACATCCTGCACCCAAATACTGCCGGACACGCGAAACTTGCGAGTGTATTCAAGGCGGCACGCTGACATCGCACTTATTTTCGAGGCGGGAGTGAATGCCAAACAGCCGAGATCGTTGACGATAACCTTCTCATGAGCTTGTTGAAGATGTAAGCGTCAGCCCACTTGCCGGCCGCCCAAGACAACTATCCTCGTGCATCTCTGCGAGCCAAGTACCTGGTCCGCGTTTGACCTGCCCCCGCTTTCTCAGGTTTTCATAACTGCAGCTCCTCAATTGTGCTGATGGTTGAGGTTTTCCAAGAGAGAGCGTGCGTCGGAACTCGTCGGGGTGCGGTAGCCGAGCGCCGCGTTTCGTTGTACTTCATACGCTAGAGCCCGTTATGACGTTGCCTTAGAGCGTGGAACATACGTGTGAGCACAAGGCAGGCGAAGGCGATGTAGTGAAGTCCTTTGAGGCTAGAGTCGAGCCGTTCGTAGTCGCGCGCGAGGCGTCGAAAGCGGGCGGCCCAGGCGAAGCTTCTTTCCACGACCCAGCGGCGCGGCAGCAGCACGAAGCTTCGTGCTTGACGACTTCAAGCCGGACACCATGCTCGCTGGCTGCTTCGGCGGCGTTGGTCCGGTATAGCCCTGGTCGACGTAAGCCAGTTCCACGCTGGAGTCGGTGACCTCTGCGTCTCTGCGGTGAGCGCAGGCACCTGCTCGCGATCGCCCCATCGACAGCCGTCAGTTTGAGCGCGAGCAGATGACCCAGGGTGTCCACCGCGATGTGAACCTTTGATCTCTCCCGCCGCCTGGCTCCATGGTAGCCAGCGCGGGGCATCGCTTTCCGGCGTCGGCTGGCCTTGGCGCCCAGCCCACTCGCGCACGATCAACTGCATATCGTTTCGCAGCGCCTCGAACACTCCCGCCTCCAGCCATCGCCGCCTCTGCGGGTGCACCGCCCACCACGGCCCGTATTCACGCGACAGATAAGCCACGGCCTCGGTCCGCGTCGCATAGCGCAAACTCTTTTGGACACCCGGCCGCAGATCGTGCCTGCAATGCGGGCTGTCCTCACGACACAGCACCAGATACGGCAACACAAACTCCCATTTCTCCTCCGTCACGTCCGACAGATACCCGCAACCTCGCTTTCGACACCCTTCCATGCTCGGCAAACAAACACGTCGAGCAAAGACTCTAGTAAGAGGCAAAGTCCCTAACTGTTTCTAGCGCGTCTAAGCCACACTCCTGCGGAGACCAGCACGACAGACCGAAATCTACGGTGCAGGCCGCCGCCGTCCCTTGAAACGCTGCAGGAAAGGGTAGGACAGGTCCTGGCGACTGGTTGTCTGACTTAATCTACCCTGCTCGGTGCTGCGCCCGGGCAGGGGAACACCCGCCAGCACAGACGATCTACGAGCGGTAACCCACGGATCTAAGCAACCACGCTCATCGTTCCTGGTTCCAGAGGTGGAACCGCAACCGTGCTGCACATCGCAGAACGCATGCTTTCCTCCTTGGCCTGCCAAACGGCGCGCATCTCAAGGACACGTTGCGCACTCTCCTCAAGCAGCAAAGGATCCGAAGCTGCCTGCGATTGCAACACGCAGGTGCGCAGCATCGTGTAGAACGCACGGAGACTTTGTGCCAGACCTGGGTCTTCCAATTCGGCACTCCAGCTCTCAACATGCCCGAGTAGCATTAGGGCGTGGTTGGACGCCGCACACCGCGCCTGAATATTGCCATTCCTGATGGCATCGGCAGCATGCAGAAGATCCTGGGCTAGATGAGTGTAAACAAGCTGGGTTAAGCCGGCTTGTGTAGCGCCAGCCCCGGCCGCGAAATGGTATGCCGATCTGCTTTGCTGATATAGCATCAATTAATTTCCTGAATTATTGTTCAGTTCTGCCTGAATTTGCTTCAAGGTCGTTGGCAGGGATTGCAGCGCGATCTCTGCGTTGCTGTACATGGCAGTCAAAAGGGTCTTTTGTGAAGCAATGTATCCGGATTCGAAGTTGTTCACATCGGATTGCAGGTCGTTGTACTGCTGCGTCAAGTTGCTGATATCGACGGAGAGCGTCCCGCTGGAAGCTTGTGTGAAGGAATGTAGTTGCGTTTCCATGCTGTTCGCGAAGCCGTTGGAAGAGGTGCCTTGGAAGAAGTTCTGCACGCTGCTTGGATTGCTGGCGACAGCCTGGTTCAACTTGGTACTGTTGAGCTGCAAAGTACCGTCGTTTTGCATGGAGATGCCCAAGTCCGCCAACGTGGAAAGACTACTGCTTGAGGATGCCCCGGCAACGGTATACCCAATGCTCCCTAGCAGTGTGCTTTGCAGAGAACGCACGGCCGAGTCGCTTCCAAGTACTCCCTGCGATCCGCTTGCTGTGCTGTAGGTAAACTGTGCGGAGAGCTGTGAGATAGCCGAATTGTAATCAGTGACGAACTGCGATACCGCAAGATTGATTTGGTCCGCGTCGGCGGACACGCTCAAGATTGTGGGATTACTGCTGCTGGTAGTTCCCGTGAGAGTGAGACTGATGCCGTTCAGCGCTCCCGTTACCGTGTTCGAAGCGCTGCTGACGGGAACGCCGTCTACGGTCAGGGAAGCGTTTTGCGCCTGGCTGGCCTGTGTCAACGTCAAGGCCGGGTCGGAACTCAACGTGACTTGCTGTCCGTCGCTGGAGCTAACCGCCAGGTGGGAACCCGTGCTGTCAGAAACGACGCTGGCCGACACATTCAATCCCGAAGCGTTGATTTGGTTGGCCAACGCGGACAGGGTGGTGCCGCTGCTTACCGTAATGGTGGCCGAAGAGCTACCGTCGCCGAGCTGAAAACTCCCAGTTGGCAGAATCGATGAGGCGCTTGCGAGATCCGCAGAAGTCCACGTGCTCCCCGAGCCTATGCCGTCGGTTACGCTAAAACCTGCCGCGGCTCCTGTAGTCGTACCGACCAGTGCCAACCTAGCTCCCGAAGCATCCTGGACCACGCTGGCGGTCACACCTGAATCTGCGGCATTGATCGATTCCACGAGTGAGGACAAGGTGTTGCTTCCGGAGGAACTCAACGCGAAGCTGGTCTGTTGTCCGTTGGCCTGCGTAATGGTGAGAGAAGACGAACCCAACGACGAGTTCGCGCTCGCGACGGCTGGGGAATACCAGGAAGCTGCAGTGGCGAGTTGTGAAACGGTGATACTGTGGGTCCCTACGGAGGTGCCGGAGGAGGCAGTGGCGGTAACAGCTGAACTGTTGCTGGAAGAGACCGCTCGCGCGGCCAGCACACCTAGAGGATCTGTAAGGTTCTGAAGATCAGAGGACAGACTCGATGCCGTGGTCTGGATCGAGGTCAGCGCGGTGATCTGCGACTGAACCGTCGCCTGTTCCGCCTGCCATTGGCGCTCCGGCGCCTGTGCGGCGTAAACGGCTGCGTCGACGGCAGAGGTCACATCGATACCTGTGGAGGTCGCTCCCGTAGCTGCCGTCAGCAAGGAGCTGAGATTGACGGAGGA
>CAXSBL010000019.1:3823-15677 GCA_964235515.1 uncultured Bryocella sp. | reverse complement strand
GGAGGATGAACTTGAAGAGAGCAGGGAGTTTAAGGCGGAGGTGGAGCTCATCTAGGCAACCTCTGAATTTTTTTGCAAAAGAAAGCAGTGCAGGGAGCAAAGGATATCCGCGCTCCCTGCACTCAACGTTTACTGCAGAAGCTTGAGTACAGCCTGTTGCGATTGGTTGGCCTGCTGCAGGGCAGCCATGCCGGTGGATTGCAGAATGTTGTACTGTGTCATGTTCGCCACAGTCTTACCCACGTCTGCATTCATGATCGAGTTTTCAGCGCTCGTAAGGTTCTGCACTTGGCTGGTCATGACGTTAGAGGACGCGGTGAGGCGATTCACCGAGGCTCCAATGTCACCACGCTGCGCAGCTACGGTACCAATGGCGTTGTTGATGAGCGTCAAAGCGGCCGCGGCTCCATCCTTTGTTAGCAGAGAGCTACCATTAAGCCCCAATGTTGTTGCTGAAAGAGCTTGAATGTTCGTCTTGATGGTGGTGTTCGCTACACCAGTCTGCGTTCCATCGCTGATGAAGGTCGTGGTTGTGTTCACAGCCGTTGCGGAATCAGCCGTCAGCGTTCCGAACGAGCTGTCGTTGGTGGACGCCTCGACCGTGTCGCCCGCTGCAGCGGTGACTACCAGGCTTCCGGAGCTCGCGCTCAGAGTGGTCCCTGAGCTTAGGGTTCCCGCCGTAACCGCAGTGGAAACCGCAGTGGTGAGAGTGGCGATGGTATCGCCTGACTGGGCTGTGTAGTTGAAGGTCTTCCCTGTGCCTTGGTCCTGAATGGTGAAGGTCTTGCCAGCTGTGAGTGCTGAAGAGCTCGAGAGCCCCGTAGCAGTGCCAGTGAAGGACGCTGCCGAATTGGGCGAAAAGACGTTCTCGCCGTTGTAGTCGGTCGTCTGACCAATCTGGCCAATCTCGTTCAGAATGGATTGAAACTCTGTGTCCAGCGCACCGGACTGGCTTTTTGAAACTGTTCCGTTCGCGGCTTCGGTTGACAGGGTCACTGCGCGATTCAGCAATGCTGTTACCTGCGATAGAGCACCATCTGCTGTTTGCAGCATGCCTACGCCATCGGTTGCGTTCTGGGCCGACTGCGTCAAAGCGGCCACGTTTGCCCGCAGGCCGTTCGCAATAGAAAGTCCGGCGGCGTCATCAGAACCGGAGTTAATCCGGAGGCCGGTGGAAAGTTGAGTAAGGGTATTCTGCAAATTCATCTGCGTCGAGGAAAGTGAGTTCTCAGCGCTCATCGCCGAGAGATTGTTCAGAATAGAAAGCACGTAGAAGCTCCTTGGGTTGGGTTAGGTTAGGGTTGAGGACGAAAACTCATTACATTGTTGTTATCGGCAAACTGGCGAAAAAGCTTAGCCGAAACGTCTGCAACCTTTAGGGCAGCCTAGTTCTGGAGGTAGTTCAGCAGTGAGGTTGGTAAAATTTTGGCGGCCATGGCCAGCACGGCGCTCTGTGCGGTTTGGGCCTGCGTCAAGTTGGTCGCGGCGGTCGCTGTATCGATGTCAACGAGCGAGTCCTGCTGCGAGGTAAGGGACACCGTTTCCTGCGAGAGATAATCATTTTCTGTCGTGAGCTGGTTCACGGTGTTGCCATACATCGCGCGAATCCCGTCGACATGCGCGATGGCGGAACTCACTGCAGAAGTCGCGCTTGCAATATCCGCAGTCGTGCCGGAGCCCAAAGCCGTGACCATCGACTGTAAAGCCCCAAGCACGTTGCCGGAAGAGCTCGTAAAGATCTGATCGCCGGGGATGTTGACGGCGACAGAGAAGGATTGACCCACCTGCGCCTGATTGCTGTCGCTGTTGCCCTGGTAGGTATAGCCGTTGGCCGAAGCTGGATCGGCTACGAAGGCCGTTGCCGTGCCGGCAGTCCCCGCGAAAATTGCCCTGCCATTGCTGGTGGTATTTGCCTGGCTAGCAACCTGAGCCAGCAAACCCTGGACCTGCTGTGCGAGAGAGGCGCGCTGGGTGCTGGTGAGCGTTCCGTTACCGCCCTCCGTACCCAGGCTTATCGCCTGGGTAAGCGAGGTCACCACGCTGCTCAGGGCGGAGTCCGCAATTTGTGCCTGCGCCATCACAGATTGCGTATTCTTCGTGTAGGTATCAACGGTGACCGAAGAAGCTACGCTTCGAAGATCATTTGCAAAAGCGAGGGGATCGTCCGACGGAGTGGCCACGCGTTTGCCCGACGACAGTTGGTTCACTGCCGTTTGCAGTGAAGCTTCACTCTGCTGAATGGACGCATTTACGCCCGTGTACAAGTTAGGATCAACACGCATTATCCGGTAACAACCCCCATGTTCATCAGGGTGGAGTAAAGATTGTTCACGACGCTGACTACTTTGGCCGCAGCCGTGTAGGCCTGCTGAAAACGCAGAAGATTTGTGGTTTCTTCATCGATGGACACGCCTGACTCAGAGGCCCGTTGCGTGCTCATCTGAGATAAAGCTGCGTCGGTGGCGGCTCCTTGGCTATTGACCGTCGCGCTGGCGGTGCCGATAGTTTCGACTAGGCTGGCATAGCTGTCAGAAGGCGTTTGACCGCCCGCCAGTTCGCTGGTTTGCACGGCCAGCAGGTTGGACACGTTGCCACTACTGCCGGAACTGCCATCGGAGCTTAAGGCCAGCCCCGAAGCGCTGGTCAGGGCGAGTGTGATGCCGGCGGCAGCACCCCCGCCATTCGTGGGCAAAGAAAACATGGCCGTACCCTGGTTTCCTTTCGCATCGTAGCCCTGGGCCTGGGCTGCATTCATCGCCGTGGCAAACTGTGTGGCCAGGGTGTCCAGACTTTTGCTGATCTGGGGAATGCTGGTGTCGCGCATCGTAAGCGCGCCTCCCAGGGAGCCGCCGCTTAGAGAGGCCGTAATGTCTTTGCCTCCTGCGTCCAGAATGTGTGTTGTGCCGTCGCTCCCTTGCGCTACCCGCAGATCGTAAGCGGTGCCGTTGACCACGAGCGGTGAGCCGCCAGCAACGCTCAGGCTGGGTGTGGATTGAGTGGTAGTGGAGATGATGCCAGTGAGAGCAGCCAGTTGTGTGGTCAGTTGGTCACGCTGATCCGCAATCGATCCGCCATCTTCCCCGGAACCCTGACTTGACGCCAACTGCTGATCAAGGGAAGCGATCTGTGAAGTCAGGTGATTGACGGTTGCCACGATGCCCGTGATGTTGCTGTTTGCCTGGCTTTGCGCGTTGCCCAAGGTCGCTGCTGCTTGGTGAAAGGCATTGACAAGGTTGCCGGCGGCCGACAGAGCGGATTGCCGTACGCCGGCATCAGAAGGCGTCGTTGACAGACTGGAGAGCGATGAGAAAAGGCTCGACAACGAAGCGCCTATGCCGCTCGTGGTGCTGGAGAATCCGCTTTGGATCTGGTTCCATGAAGTGCTTTGCGCGCTTAGGCTGCCAGCGTCAGCAGTTTTCCCCTGGATGCCGATCTGAAGAACTTCGTCACGAACAGAGGTAAAGCCGTTGTAGGAAACACCGTTGCTTTGGAAGGTGCCGTCGCTGTTGGTAAGCGCATTCGCACTTAGGTTCACAACCTCGCGGGAGTAGCCGGGCGTGTTGACATTGGTGATGTTGTTGTTCGTTACGGCCAAGGCACCGCTTTCTGCGGACAGGGCCTGTGAGGCGAGGGTGAGGGTGCCGTTTAATCCAATCATGGCTCAGGCCTTAAGCGAATATCGCTGCATTGTGGGATCGGTCATCTCGCGTGCAGGCGCGGCGTAGTTCTGGCTGAGCGCATACAGCAAATGATTGGAGCTTCGCGCTTGCCGAATCAGCTCGGCATAGCTGCGGTTGACCTGGTGCAGCGCTTCCAGCGAGGCCTGTAGACGCGTGTTCACGGGGCTGCCAGAGGTGGTGCTCGGAGTAACTGCCTGGGCGGTGAGCAGTAAGTGCTTTAGGCCGGTGCATAACACCTCCTGCCGCCAAAGGCTTTCTTCAAAGGCTTGCAGACGGTTACCGGAGATCGCCGCCATGGCGTGGCGCACCTCCTCGCGAAGTTCGTCGATCCGGTGTACATACAGCTCTCCTCCCGGGTTTTGTTCCTGCGCGTTCATCGAGCGGCCTTTCCAGACTTCAGGCCATAACTTGCAGCCTGACGGTTAAGCAACCCTGCCTTGTCTGCCGCTATGCAATCCTTTGTATGCCGTGCTGAAACTTTCATCCATTCACCAAAGGAGCCATGACTATAGTTTGAGTAATGCCCACTAAGTCACGTTTCGTTACTTCGTTGGAGGCTGCACCGTCGGGGGCTGGGTTTCCGCCGTATGTTTTGCCAGGGCGTCAGAAACCAGACCGGCCAAACCGATGCCGCCGGCCGCAGTGATGCCTTTTGCCAGGGCCTGTACCGCGAAACTCTTCATCTGGGCATCGCCTGCATCTTCGTCTTCGTCCCCTCCGGGCACGCTCCCGAAGGTGGACTCCGCACCCTCCAGCCACTGATTGAGCAGAATGGACTCAAATTCACCCGCTGCGTGTCGCACGCTTTTGGCTGAACTACTGTCGCGGATTGGGACAGTCGTTTGAGATATTGCCGCTGTCGCCAGCGCGGACGAGTTGCCGGGGAAATCAATCATCAGATCACCTCAAGATCGGCTTGCAAGCCGCCAGCAGCCTTGACGGCCTGCAGAATCGACACAATGTCATGCGCCGTGGCCCCGATGGCGTGAAGGCCCCTGATCAGCTCTTCCACATCGGCACCGTTGCCCAGCCGGATGGAGCGCGCTTCCTTGTCTTGTACATTGAGCCGCACATCCGGCGTGGTGGTTGTGGTGCCGTTGGAGAAAGGCGCAGGCTGCGAAGTTTCAAGCACCGTGTCGACCTGAATCTGCAGGCCGCCATGCATGACGGAAACGGGTGACAACAGCACATCTCCACCCAGTACCACGGTGCCGGTACGCTCGTTCAGCACCACCTTCGCCGGCGGCTGCACGTTCACGGAGAGGTTCTGGATGCGCGAGATCAGCAGCGGAACGGATGGCATGTCGGCGAGGTCTGCGTTGACGTCGATGTGACGACTGTCGGTGGCCGCGGCCACATTTGCACCGAAGCTCTTATTGATGGCCTCGGCAACGTCTCGCGCGGCGGAAAAGTCCGCATCGCGCAGAAGGAAAGTAAGCCGGTGCAGGTTGTGCAGGTCTACCTTCACATCGCGTTCGACGATGGCGCCCTCGGGCACGCGGCCAACGGTGGAAAAATTCACGGCACGCAATTGGCCGGGCGCACCTTCGGTATAGCCGCCAGTCACCAGCGGCCCCTGTGCTTCCGCATAAACCTGCCCATCGACGCCATGCAGCGCGGTCAGCAGAAGCACGCCCCCTTCTAGACTTTTCGCATCTCCGACGGACGAAACGGTGATGTCCATTTTCATGCCCGACTCAGAAAAAGCGGGCAGCCGCGCGGTGACCATGACCGCGGCGATATTCTTCACTACTGCCGTGCCAGTCGGGATCTGCACGCCCAGCCGTTGCAGCTGGTTGGCGAGCGTTTGAATCGTGAAGTAGGTCTGCTGGCGGTCGCCGGTGCCCTGCAGGCCGACGACCAGACCGTAGCCGATCAGCTGGTTTTCGCGCACGCCCTGGATCTCGGTGATGTCACGAATGCGCACGGGGCGCGAAGTGGCAGCCAAAGCCGTCGCGGAGGTGACGAGCAGGCAAAGCGCAGCGAGGGCAGAACGGCAGGGGGTAGACCGGTAAGGGGCGCTGGCTGATTTTTGCCGTTGTCGGGGTCGGATTTCTGTGATCAAAAGGGGCATAGTTTTGGTGTTGCCTTCTAGAAGCCGAACAGCCGGAGAACGGCGCGGGTGACGGGATTGGGTGGGCGGACGCTGTCGGAGATGATGCCTTTGCCTTTGAGTTCAATTTCCAAACTGGAGAGCGATGTGGAGGGCACGGTGTTGCCCGGCGAAATATCGCCCGGTCGCGCGATGCCGCGCACGATGACCTCCTCGTGCTGGTTGTTCATCTCAATTTGGCGATGTGCCTCGACAACCAAATTGCCGTTGGGCAGCACGGCGATGATCTGGCCCGTGAGGCCTGTGCTGAAGGTAGTGTTGGAGGCGGTCTGGCCTGAGCCCTTCAGTGCGTTGGAGGAGTTCGCGGCCAGCAATGGATTGGTGCCGCTGGTGGGCAGCCCCCCAAAGAGGCCGGTAACGGCGGAGTTTGTCGAGAAATCGCGGGAGTTGTTCACCGAACCGCTTTGCGCGGCGGTGGTCTGTACCGCTACCAGCACGGTGAGCGTGTCGTTGAGCGTGTGAGCCTTGTAATCCGCCGAGGGATCGGTGAGCAGTCCGGTGGGCGACCACAGACTGCCGGCTGAGCGGTCGGGGGTGGGCGCGACGTAGGCTTGGGCTACCTTGGTGAGGTAGTCCTGCCGCAGGTCGTCAGCCGTCTTTTTCGGTTTCTTCGAAGCGCCTGCGGGCAGCGCCAGTGAGAGCAGGAGCAGCAGGGCGGTTGCGCATCTTGCAGGAGTACAGGCCGTCGTCATGGCAGGGCTCCTCGAACCGTGCTGGCATCGGTGACCACGGCGCGGTAGAGCTGTTTACGATCCAGGCTGCTGACGCGCACCTCCGTGCCGGGCGCACCGCTGTCGATCGCAACAACCGGCACCGTGATGAGCATGTGTGTGCTTTCGAGATGCAGGGTTGCGTGCTGGCCCGCGATGAGGCGGTCGGTGTAGCCGCTGGAGTGCGCTGCGGATGGGGGCTGAAGGCCCTGGCGCAGGGCGAGCAAACCCGCCATCGCCTCGGGTGCGGAAGAGGATCGCAGGGTGGCCATGAAAGGTTGGCACTCCCCAGCTTGGCGGCAGGCCAGGCGCACGCGAAGGTGGCCATCCGGCAGTAGTTCAGCTCCCGTGACCCGCAATTGCGGATCAGTATTCGTCGTGGCGAGCGCTCCCGGTAGCTCAATCTGGCTGCCCTCGACATGCAGGCCGGCCCCGGTGAGCGCGGCGGCGACGACCGCGCCCGTTAAGGGCACCCGCTCGACCGTTTGCGCAGTGAGCGGCGGGCTTGCTGCTATGGCAGCAAGCAAGGGGAGGAATCCCGCGAGTTGGATCAAAACACGAGACATACGTTCCTATTGCGCCAGCTGATTCAGTTGTTGCAGCATTTCGTCAGCGGCTTTGACTACGCGCGAGTTCGATTCGTACGAGCGCTGCGCGACAATCATCTCCACGAACTGCTCGACGACGCTGACGTTGCTTTGCTCTACCGAGCTTTGCTGCAGCGTGCCCAAGCCATCCGAGCCGCCGGGGTTGCCGACAATGGCCTCGCCTGATCCCGTAGTGGGCAGGTAGATGTTATTGCCCACGCTGTTCAGTCCACCCGGGTTGGCGAAGATGGCGAGCTGAATCTGACCGACCTTGGAGGCCTGCGTCTGGCCGGGAAGGTTGGCGGTCACGGTGCCGTCACTACCGATGGTGACTGCTGTGGCGTTGCCGGGAATGGTGATGCCGGGCTGCAGGGGATTGCCGTCGGGCGTGACCACGTTGCCTTGGCTGTCTAGCTGAAACGAGCCGGCACGCGTGTACCCGGTTTGTCCGCTGGGTAGAAGCACCTGGAAAAAACCTGCGCCTTCAATCGCCACATCGAGCGGGTTGCCTGTGGCCTGCAGATTGCCTTGTGTTTGCAGAATGGAGGTGGACCCGGCGCGCACGCCGAGACCGATCTGCATGCCGCTCGCCACGGTGGTCTGTTGCGTGGCCGCGGCACCCGGCATCACGTCGCTCTGGTAGAGCAAATCGCTGAAGTTCATGCGGCGCTGTTGAAAGCCTGAGGTAGAAGCGTTGGCCAGATTATTGGCAATGTTGTCCAGGTTGAGCTGCTGGGCGTTCATGCCGCTGGCAGCGGTGTACAGGGCTCGGATCATCTTGAAACTCCTAAGAATGGTTGGGACTTAACTTGCATTTACGCGTGCCAGATCCTGCGCGGCGGTCTTATCCATGTCGCCGTCCAGCATGGAAAGCACATGGCGCATGTTTTCAGCGGAACGCTGGGCGGTGATCAGATCCACGACCCCATCCACCGGACTGACATTGGAGCTTTCGATCGCACCCTGCCGGACACCGGTGGCAGCCGCCGCTTTTTCCTGGTCTGCTGGTGCACTGTAATATCCGCTGCCTCGGCTGGTCAGAGCGTTACTTGAGGTGAAGTCCACCACCTTGAGCCGGCCCGTGATGGCGCCGCCTGAGGACACCGTTCCATCTGTGCTGATCGTGACCGGTCCGCGCGCTAAGGTCAGGGTGCCGCCGCCTTCGCTCAGCACGGGGTCACCTGAGGCTGTGGTCAGCAGGCCCGTGGACGAAACCTGAAAACTGCCATTGCGCGTGTAGGCCGTGCCGTTGGCCGTTTGCACCTTGAAAAATCCCGGGCCTTCGAGTGCCACATCCAGATCGTTACCGGTGTGTGTCATGGTGCCCTGCGTGGCATCCATTTGGGTGCCGGTGAGCACGCCGTAGCTGTTGGTTGCCTGGTTCAACGTGTTGAACGGGCGGTGGTGCGCGGTTTCGGCCAGCACGGTACCGAACACGTTGCGCTGGCCGCGAAAGCCGGCACTGCTGGAGTTGGCCAGGTTGCTGGCGATGGTATCGAGCGAGGTGGTGCGCGCCATCAGACCCGCACATGCCGCATAGGTTCCGCTGTCCATAACGTCCTCTGGGCTTTCTTTATGCAATCGGCGTGCCAGAAAACCCGGCAATCTTTGCCGGAATCTGCTCTCGGCATGGTGCCATTGGGGAAGGTTGTGACCCGAAACGGATCACAGGAGTCCTCATGAAGTCTCATGCACCGGGACCGGTTCTCAGCAAACTCTCAAAATTGAGGATTGCCGTACCAGCCTAGGGGTCGAGGGAGGGCATCGCGGGCGCTCATGCTTCAAAGGACGAAAAACCCAAACTCACTCCACCTCGTCGGCCTGATGCCAATTGCTGTTGATGTCGAGCTAATCAGATTGGCATATTCAGACGAAACCTTGCACCAACCCATCGAGCACATAAATACAGAGCTCGCCATTCGCTTCGGCGATTACTCCGGTACTCACATGAAGCACGCCCGGGCAGCAAGATCCTCCTCCCACCCAACGAGGACATGCTTACCACCGTGAGCGCGCCAGGGTACGAATCGTGGCCCGAAAGAAAACGCCCAGGGCAGGCTGATCAACCTCCAGACCGAAGGCAAGCAGACCCTCGAAGTGACCATAAAGGCCGCACTACGTGGCCCCAACAACCGGCGCTGGCGTGGTGAACCACGCGAAGCGGTTGACATGAAGTTCCTTCGGTGAGGCGTTTCATGCGTCAAGGCAGGTGTTTTGCAGGATACAGAGTTACGGAAACGCTCCGCTCATCTGTGTCCGTCACTTTCAGCGGCACATCACAGTTGCTGTTCGACACGTATTTTGTTTCGTAGCCATCTCGCTGATGGTGAAAGGCAGAAACATCTAGCGCCCTGCAATGCATAGAGGTACGCCCGAACTAAAAGGCTTGGTGGCACCGTGCTCCATGCGGATCGTGAACTTGCCATGGGCCTGTAGCCAACTCGGGTACAGAGTTGCTTCAGAGGCACTTCAGCGAACAATGAGGGACGTGACGTTCTGTGAGGACCCTTGAACCTGTAGCTAGCGATGAGATCGGCTTCGCGATGACTCTCTTTGTGAACTACGCCAACGGAGGACTCCAGTCCCCGGCGGAGCCGAACGATGAAGCGGACACCGTTGATCGGGAGAACGGCGAGCGTCTGTTCCTTACGTTATCTTTCGGCCCGCTTGAAGGCGGACATGATGCCAGTGAAGTTGAGTTGCTTCAGACGTCACTGTACAAGGCCTTCTGCTTGCTTGGACTCATTACACCGGCGATCCCCGCAGCGACTCGATCTGCGCCCGGGTGTTCGGTTTTTGTTGCCTGATGGAGAAGACCCGCGGAGCCCTCGTTGAGCAATGGATGACGCCGAGTCCGCATGGGCCGGAGCAGATCATCCTTCACTCAGCGGTCGTCCAGGCGGTGTCGAGCGTACCCCTAAGCCCTCATGGACGCATGGCTGAAAAGCTCTTGATAGCCGACATTTACAAATCCTGGCGATTCGGCAAACCTGAATTCCGTCGCCGGTTCTCCCGGTGGCCGGAGCGGGATCGTTGTGGCCCGCCGGCAAAGGAGAACTCGCCGCTCTTATGCGCGCATGCGACTGGTCTGCTTCTGCTTTTGGCCCTGTCGAACGGTGGCCATCGAGTCTTCGGAACTACGTCGATATGCTGCTCGCCTGCAACTTTCCAATGATCATTTTGTGGGACACCGAGTTGCTGCAGTTCTACAACGATGCTTATCGGGACATCATGGGCGTCAAGCATCCGGCCGGCCTCGGTCAACCTACGCGGGGCTGTTGGCCGGAGGTCTGGCAATTCAACAAACCGGTCTACGAAAAGGTGCTTCGGGGCGAAACATTGACCTTTGAAGATCAACTCTTCCCGATCACCCGGTACGGCTTCCTGGAGGACGCCTACTTTACCCTCTGCTACAGCCCCGTGCGGAACGACGCAGGAACAGTGGCCGGCGTTCTCGTCACGGTCTTCGAAACAACTCCTCGCGTCATGGCGGGCGTGGGACGAAACGGAAAGCTGAGAAGCGAGCAGGCCTTCAATTCTGAAAAGGCGCGCAACGATGCCGCGCATGATGTGACACCATCTGCCGGTTTTGCGGAAGATGGCTCCCTTCCGTGGCCGAAGTGGAATCACTGACGCCAACGGCAGCTTTATGACATCGGCATGTCGTTTACAGGCCGTTGTCGCCTCAGCGATACAGCGCCAAAAGAAGCCGTTGTGTTACGCCATAGCAGTCGCAGGCGACGGTCTCCAGGTGTTCTCGAGATATGATCGTCACCTTGCCCCGGCTGTACTCGATAAAGCCGCTGCGCTGCAAGGCACCTGCGGCCGGCGCCACGGTCGTGCGACGGGTTCCCAGCATTTCGGCAAGGAACTCTTGGGTGAGTTGGAAGGTGTCTTCCTGTGTGCGATCCTGCACCATGAGCAACCATCGAGCCGGTCGCGGTTCCGATTCGTGGGCGTTGTTGCAAGCTGCGATCTGGCTGGTGGTCATGGCCAGTTGCTGAACGCACTCCAGGATGCGGGTGCGAATCTCTTCAGATTGCAGGAAAATACCCTTCATCGGTCCGAACGGGACGCGATACCCCGTCGCAGGCACCTGGATAAAGCTTTCGCTGGGCGCCGCAGAGGAGCCCAGTAGGGAGTAGATGTTTACCATGCCTTCCCTGCCGATAATTGCCGTCTCCCCTGCATCGCCGTCGAGAAGGTTAATTACCACGCTCGCCCGCCAGAGGTCAGGAAATAGGCATAACGTGGGATTCTTCCTGTGACTGAAGGGAGTGGCGGATGGGTAAAGGCATCTCTTTCGCGAGAGCAAGAATAACGTTACGATTTTCGGCGGAAAGGCATTCTAGAAGCAGGTTCGTCCTGGGGGCAGACATGTACGTCCTTTGCGGCAAAGGACCGGATTCTGCCCTGCTCAGAGCGGACTCTGGTCAGATCGGCATTGGCTCTGCCTCCTCAGCGTACTGAATCGGGGCCACAATCTATGTGCGGTTAAGCGCATAGCGACGACAACTACCCACTTTGAGCGGTCATCCTCGAACTCTGCAAAGTTGTCGAGGTGTTCTTTCACAATGGCGTAGCACTCGCAGGATCTCTGTTGCAGACCGGGGAGATCCAGGGTGCGGCTGACGCCTCGGCTGTAGTCGATGAGACCTTCATCCTTGAGCGCGACAGCGGCACGCGAGACGCTGGTGCGGGTGTTCCCTACCATATCTGCCAGGAACTCCTGAGACATTTTGAAGACGAGGCTGTGCACCCGGT